>DATNAP010000067.1:0-21110 GCA_035572475.1 Conexibacter sp.
ATCTTGTCGGCGTCGATGTCGACGCACCACACCTCGTTGCCCAGCTCCGCGAAGCCCGCCGCCGTGACGAGGCCCACGTAGCCGGTGCCGATCACCGCGATCGGTTCGCGCGGGGGAGTCATGCGGCGGCGAAGACTACTAACGATCGGGACCGCGATCCGTGCGCGCTCAGCGCGTGCCGAGCCGCGTGAGCGAGCCGGCGAGCGCGAGCATCTGATCGTTCGTGAGCTTCTCCTGCAGCGAGTTGGAGATCCAGTACACCGCCTGCGGCGTGCGCCATGCGACGAGCCGCAGATGCACGCCGTCGTAAAACAGCTCCAGCGGCTTGCCGTCGACGACGCGGCGGTCGGCCGACGGGTTGCGCAGGATCGGCGGGTCGTGCCACGTCGTGCCCTCGATCCCGTAGTAGTTGCCGGCGTCGCCCGACAGCCGCACGACGATCCGGTACGCCGCGTGCACGGTCCCGTCGGGCGCGCGGATCCGGTAGTTGCGCGGATAGGCGCCGGCGATCGGCGACATGTACTGGCCGCCCGAGGCGAGCAGCTTCGGGTAGTAGATCGGGAAGCCGAGCCCGCCGCCGAGCTGGATCGCGTAGCTCTGGCCGACCGACGCCGCGGCGGCGAGCCCGCTGGTGCTCGGTCCGTGCGGACGGCCGCGACGGCCGCCGCCCGTCGCCTTGCCGGAGCCGGATCCGGACCCACCCACCCCATCCTTCGGCGGCGGTTCGAGGAACTGGTGCCGCATCTGCGCGAGCACGTCCGGGCCGGCGATCACGTAGGACGCGCCCGGCAGGTTCAGGTAGTCGGGCGGGAACTGAATCTGGCGCACCGGCTTGCCGGCGGAGTAGATCACGAGGTCGGCGAGCTTCAGCAGCGCGTCGACCGAGTGGAGGTTCGGGTCGGTCGAGGAGTAGCGCCCGACGATGCGGGTGAGCAGATGCGGGTCGGAGACGAACTTCCCGACGCCGTACTGCGACTTGACGTCCCGCAGGAACGCCTGCTGGCGCGCGGCGCGCACGAAGTCGGTGTCCGTGTGGCGATAGCGCACGTAGGAGAGCGCGTCCTGCCCGCACAGCTTCTGATAGCCCGGTCTGATGTGGATCTCGGAGTACTGATCCCCACCCGGCACGTTCGTGTGGTTGTAGTTCTGGTCGACGTCGACGTAGACGCAGCCGATCGCGTCGATCGCCGCGCTGAAGCCGCCGAAGTTGATGTTGACGATGTGGTTGATGCGGACGTTCAGGAGCTGCTCGATCACTCTCGCGGTGAGCGCCTCGCCGCCGTCCGTATACGTTTCGTTCAGCTTCGCGCCGCGCCGCCACGCGCCGCCCGGGGTCTGGAAGTCGACGCGCAGGTCGCGCGGCATCGACAGCACGGTCGTCGCATTCGCGTGCGGGTCGAGCCGCACGAGCATCATCGTGTCCGAGCGCGCGTTGCTGGAGGCGTCTCTGAAGCGGTGGTCGGAGCCGATCAGCAGCAGCGTCTGCGGTTCGCCCGCCTGCGCCTCGGTGATGACGTGGCCGAGCCCCTTGATCGTCGCTCCGCGGTTGAGGTCGTTGACGAAGCTCTGCACCGTCGTCAGGCCGACGGTTGCGGTCACGCCCGCGCTCAGCAGCACGATCACCACGCCGGCGACCAGGAAGCGCCACCAGATCCCACCGCGGCGCGGGAACTCGGGCGGCGGCGGCGGGATCAGCGGGCCTGGCTTCGCGGCGCTCACGCGAGCCCTCCCTCGATCGCCGTCAGGCCGCCCGGACCGGACGCGCGCTCGCGCGCGAGCCGCTCCGGCAGCGCACCCACGAAGCCGGTGAGCGCCTCGCGATAGCGGCGCAGCGAGGCGATCGAGACCCACTCCTCAGGGCCGTGGTGGCCACCGCCGACCGGTCCGAACTCGACCGCCGGTATGCCGGCCTCCAGGAACGAGATCGCGTCGGAGGCGCCGTCGCGGCCGATGCTCAGCGCCTCGCCCTCGGTCGTGCGCGCGACCGCGTCACGCAGCGCGCGCACGTACGGGTTCGCCCGCTCGACGTGCGCGGGCGCGCGCGTGAGCGTCTTCGTCACGGTCACGTCCGGCAGCGCGCGGATCTGCGCGAGGATCGCGCCCGGGTCCTGACCCGGCAGGTAGCGCACGTCGACGACCATCTCGCAGCGGTCGGGCACCTTGTTGAAGACGTCGCCGCCCTCGATCCGCCCGAGGTTGATCGACGGGCGGTCGAACAGCTCGGAGGACTCGCGCGCGAAGTCCATCGCCTCGATGCGGCGGAAGACGTCGAACGCCTTCAGCACGGCGCTGTCCCCCAGCCACGGCGTCGAGCCGTGCGCCGCGCGCCCGCGCACCTCGATCCGCATCGCCAGCACGCCCTTCGCCTCGATCCCGATGTGCAGGTCGGTCGGCTCGCCGGTGATCGCGAAGTCGGCGCGCATGCCGCTCGCGACCAGCTCGTCGGTCGCGCGCTCGTCGACGTCCTCGGCCTCCTCGTCGGGCACGCAGAGGAAGCGCACGCGCACGCCGTCCTGCTCGGCGCAGTCCTTCGCCGCGCACATCATCGCCGCGAGGCCGCCCTTCATGTCGTAGGCGCCGCGCCCGATCAGGCGGTCGCCCTCGACGCGCGGCTCGTACTGCTCCTCATACCCCGGCACGACGTCGAGGTGGCCGTGCAGCAGCACGGTCGGAGCGTCTGCGTCGGTCGCGCCGACGTCGGCGACGAGCACCGGCAGCCCGTTGTGGACCTGCTCCTGCACCGCGATCTCGCGCGCCTCCAGCCAGCCCTTCACGAAGGCGGCCGCCGCCGCCAGCTCCTCCGGCCGCGAGGTGTCATAGGAGATCAAGCGCTCGGCGAGCGCGCGTTCGTCGACCACGATCGAGAGAGGATACGGACCCGCCCAGCCGTCCCCGGCCGGGCGGCGCTCGTGTGCCTCAGCCGGCCGCGATCCGCTGGAACGCCTCCCAGCGGCGTCTGTCGCGCGCGGCGAGGCGCTGCTCCTCGGTGCCGTCCTGCGCCCGAGCGTAGGCGTCCTCGGCGGCGCGCAGCTTCTCGGTGAGGTCGGCGGTGTCGAGCTGCTGGGGCGACACGGCGTCCTCGACGAGGATCAGCGCGCGGCCGTCCGCCACCTGCAGGTAGCCCTCGCCCTGCGCGTAGCGGACGATCTCGTTCTCCGACCGATACAGCCGCAGCTCGGTCGGGTCGAGCATCGCGAGCAGCGGCGTGTGGTTGGCGAGGATGCCGATCGAGCCCGTCGCGGTGCGCGTCGAGACCATCTCGACCTCGTCGTTGAACACCTCGCCCTCGGGGGTGAGAACCTCGACGGGGAACTTCGTGCGCGCCACGGCCGCTTACCCTCTGGCCGCCGCGACGACGTCGTCGATCGTGCCCTTCAGCAGGAAGACGCGCTCGGGCAGCTCGTCGTGCTTGCCCTCGATGATCTCCTTGAAGCCGCGGATCGTCTCGGCGATCGGGACGTAGGCGCCCGGCGTGCCCGTGAACTGCTCGGCGACGTTGAACGGCTGCGAGAGGAAGCGCTCGACCTTGCGCGCGCGCTGCACGACGAGCTTGTCCTCGTCGGAGAGCTCGTCGATGCCGAGGATCGCGATGATGTCCTGCAGCTCCTTGTAGCGCTGAAGGATCTGCTTGACCTCGTTGGCGACGTTGTAGTGCTCCTCGCCGAGGATGTCCGGCTTGAGGATCGTCGAGGTCGAGTCGAGCGGGTCGACGGCCGGGTAGATGCCCTTCTCGGAGATCGAGCGGCTGAGCACCGTCGTCGCGTTGAGGTGGGCGAACACCGACGCCGGCGCCGGGTCGGTGAGGTCGTCCGCGGGCACGTAGATCGCCTGCACTGAAGTAACCGATCCTTGGCGCGTCGACGTGATGCGCTCCTGCAGCTGGCCCATCTCCGACTCGAGCGTCGGCTGGTAGCCGACCTGCGAGGGCATGCGGCCGAGCAGCGCCGAGACCTCGGAGCCGGCCTGCACGAAGCGGAAGATGTTGTCGATGAACAGCAGCACGTCCTGGCCCTGCTCGCGAAAGTACTCGGCCATCGTCAGGCCGGACAGCGCGACGCGCATGCGCGCGCCGGGCGGCTCGTTCATCTGGCCGAAGACGAGCATCGTCTTGTCGATGACGCCCGACTCCTTCATCTCCAGCCACAGGTCGTTGCCCTCGCGCGAGCGCTCGCCGACGCCGCAGAAGGCGGAGAGGCCGCCGTGCTCCTTGGCGAGGTTGTGGATCAGCTCTTGGATCAGGACCGTCTTGCCGACGCCGGCGCCGCCGAACAGGCCGACCTTGCCGCCCTTCGCGTAGGGCGCGAGCAGGTCGATGACCTTGATGCCCGTCTCGAACATCTCGGTCGTCGGGGTGAGGTTCTCGACCGTCGGCGCCGGGCGGTGGATCGGCCAGCGCTCCTCCGCCTCGACCGGCTCGCCGAGGTCGATCGGCTCGCCGAGCAGGTTGAAGATGCGGCCGAGCGTCGCGCGGCCGACCGGCACGCTGATCGGGCCGCCGGTGTCGAGCACCTCCGTGCCGCGGGCGAGGCCGTCGGTCGCGTCCATCGCGACCGCGCGGACGCGGTCGTCGCCGAGATGCTGCTGCACCTCGCAGACGAGGATCCCGTCCTCGCCGCGGTCGATCGTGACGGCGGAGTTGATCTCGGGCAGCTCGTCGGGGAAGACGGCCTCGATCACGACGCCCTGGATCTCCTCGATGCGCCCGACGTTCTTCGTTGCTGTTGCTGACATGTGTTGGGTTCTCCTGAGGGTTCCTGTGAGCGTCGTTACGCCAGCGCCTCGGCGCCGCCGACGACCTCCATGATCTCCTGCGTGATCTCCGCCTGACGGGCGCGGTTCATCTGCAACGTGAGGTCGCCGATGATGTCGCCGGCGTTGTCGGAGGCGCTGCGCATCGCGGTCATGCGCGCGCCCAGCTCCGACGCGGTCGACTCCAGCAGCGCCCGGTAGATCGAGATCTCGACGTAATCCGGGACGAGCCGCTGGAGGATCTCCTCCGGCTCGGGCTCGTACTCGACGAGCGCGGTGTGACCCGTCGGTCTGTCGGCCTCCTCCGGCTCCTGCGCCTCGAGGATCGTCGCCTGCTGGAGCGGCAGCAGCGTCTCGCGCCGCACCTCCTGCGAGATCGGCGAGATGTAGCCGTTGTAGAGGATCTCGACGCGGTCGACCTTGCCGTCGACGTAGGCGGACGTCAGGCACGATGCGATCTCGCGCGCGTTCGCGTACGACGGGCGCTCGGTGAAGCCCGTGAAGCCCTGCTCGGGCTCGGTGCCGCGGAACGTCAGCGACGAGACGCCGCGGCGCCCGGTCGCGTAGTAGACGATCTGCTTGCCCTCCGCCTGGTAGTCGGCGGCGGTGCGCACGCCCGCACGGATGATCTGCGAGTTGAACGCGCCCGCGAGGCCGCGGTCGGCGGTCACGAGCAGCAGCGCGACGCGCTCCTCGCGCTCGTGCTCGGAGAGGATCGGCAGCGCCGGCACGTTGCCGGCCGCCTCCGCCGCCTGCCGCGTCATCCGCCGGATCGCGCCGGCGTACGGGCGCAGCGCGGCGATCCGCTGCTCGGCGCGGCGCAGGCGCGCCGCGGCGACCATCTCCATCGCGCGCGTGATCTTCTGGATGTTCTTGACCGACGCGATGCGGTTCTTGACGTCTCGCTGGGCCATGGTGGATTAGACCGCCGCCGCCTCCGGCTCGGCCGCGCCCGCGGAGCCGTTCGCGCTCGCCGGCTCGGCATGCGTAGGACGAACCTCCGGGGCGGCCTCCTCGCTCAGCGGCTGGCCCTCCTCGTCGAGGTCGTAGCCGAAGTCCTCCGCGAAGCGCTTCACGAGCGCGTCGACCGCCTGCTGCGTCTCCTCCGACCAGTCCCCACCCGCGATCTTGCCGCGGACCTCGCCGCCCTCGGCGTGCGCGCGGCGCGTGAGGCCGTCGAGGAAGCGCTCGACCTTGTCGGCGTCGATGCGGTCGAGGTAGCCGTTCGTGGCGGCGTAGATCTGGATCACCTGATCCTGCACCGGCAGCGGCTGGCGCTCGCCCTGGTTGAGCGTCTTCACCAGGCGCTCGCCGCGCGCGAGCGTGCGCTGCGTGTCGGCGTCGAGGTCGGAGCCGAACTGCGCGAACGCCTCCAGCTCGCGGTACTGCGAGAGCTCGATCTTGATCTTGCCGGCGACCTTCTTCATCGGCGCGATCTGCGCGTTGCCGCCCACGCGCGAGACGGAGATGCCGACGTTGATGGCCGGTCGCACGCCCGAGTAGAAGAGTCTCGGCTCGAGGAAGATCTGGCCGTCCGTGATCGAGATGACGTTCGTCGGGATGTAGGCGGAGACGTCGCCCGCCTGCGTCTCGATGATGGGCAGAGCCGTCATCGAGCCGCCGCCGAGGTCGTCGTTCAGCTTGACGGCGCGCTCGAGCAGGCGCGAGTGCAGGTAGAAGACGTCGCCGGGGTACGCCTCGCGGCCTGGCGGGCGGCGCAGCAGCAGCGACATCTGGCGGTATGCGTACGCGTGCTTCGTCAGGTCGTCGTAGACGCACAGAGCGTGCTTCCCGCCGTACAGGAAGTGCTCGGCCATCGCAGCGCCCGCGTACGGCGCCATGAACTTGATCGGGGCCGCCTCGTCGGCCGGGGCGGCGACGATGATCGTGTTGTCGAGCGCGCCGTTCTCGGCGAGCGTCTCGGCGAGCTGCACGACGGTCGCCATGCGCTGGCCGATCGCGACGTACACCGAGATCACCCCGGTGTCCTTGTTGTTGACGATCGTGTCGATCGCGATCGCCGTCTTGCCGGTCTGGCGGTCGCCGATGATCAGCTCGCGCTGGCCGCGGCCGATCGGGATCATCGCGTCGATCGCCTTGATGCCGGTCTGGAGCGGCTCGACGACCGGCTGGCGCTGGACGACGCCGGGCGCCTTGAACTCGGCCGGCCGGAACTCGGTCGTGGCGATGTCGCCCTTGCCGTCGAGCGGGTTGCCGAGCGGGTCGACGATGCGGCCCAGCAGCGCCTCGCCGACCGGGATCTCCAGCAGGCGGCCGGTGCGCTTGACCGTGTCGCCCTCGGCGACCCTCTGCCAGTCGCCGAACAGCACGACGCCGACGTTGTCGGACTCGAGGTTGAGCGCAAGGCCGGTCACGTCGTGCGGCAGCTCGAGCATCTCGAACGACATGCAGTTCTCGAGGCCGTGGATGCGGGCGATGCCGTCGCCCACGGACAGCACGGTGCCGACCTCGGTCAGGTCCGCCCCGCCGGTGTCGAGGCCCTCGATGCGCGACTTCAGGATTGAGGTGATCTCGTCGGGCTTGATCTGCATGAGAGGTTCAGTGGCTCCTTGACGGGACAGGCGCGGCGACGGCTACGCCTGCGCGACGTGCTTGCGAAGTTGGTCGAGGCGGTGCTTGATCGAGGCGTCGAGGATCGAGTTGCCCACGCGCAGGACGATCCCGCCGAGGATGGAGGGGTCGACTCTGCTCGTGAGCTCCACGCGCTGGCCGGTGTGCTCGCCGATCCGCTCGCCGATCGACTTCACCGTAGCCTCGTCGAGGCCGACCGCGCTGGTGACCTCGACGGGCAGCAGCCGGTTCTCCTCATCCCACAGCCGCCCGTAGGCGTCGCGGATGCGGAAGATCACCGGCATGCGGTGGCGCTCGAGCAGCGTTTCGAGGAAGTTGACGATCGCCGGGTCGGCGTCCACGAGCGCTCTGTGCAACCCGTCCTTCTTCTCCTCGGTGGAGAAGTAGGGCGAGAAGAAGAACACGCGCAGGTCGCCGTTCTCGTTCAGCGCCTGCGCGAACTCCCCGAGCTGCTCGCGCACGAGGTCGAGCTTGCCCTGCTCCTTGGCGACCTCGAAGAGGGCGCGCGCGTAGACCTGGGCGATCTCCTCCATCTCCCTACCCCTGGTTCCGCTCGCCGCCGGACAGGCCGCTGAAGTCCAGCTCGCCGAGCGCCTCCTCGACCAGGCGGCGCTGGTCGGAGTCGTCGAGCGTCTTGCGCGTGACCCGCTCCGTCGCCATCACGGTCAGGTCGGCGACCTCGCGGCGGATGTCCTGGATCGCGGCGCGCTTGGCGGCCTCGATCTCGCGCAGCGTCTGCTCGTGCAGGTCCTCGCGCTGCGCCTTCGCGGCCGCCAGCGACTCGTCCTTGGCGACCTCGCCGGCGCGCTCGGCTCTGGCGACGATCTCGTCGGCCTGGGCGCGCGCGTCGGTCAGCCGCTGGCGGTAGTCGGCCAGCAGCTCGTCGGCCTCCACGCGGGTGCGCTCGGCCGCGTCGATCGACTCCTCGATCGCCTTCTGGCGGCGGTCGAGCGCGTCGCCGATCGCCGGGAACGCGTACTTGCGCAGGATCAGGAACGTCACGAAGAACGCGAGCAGCAGCCAGATCATCAGGCCCACGGAGGGCGAGACGAGGAAGTTGCCGCTGTCGCTCGAGGCTGCGATGACAGGCGTCATGGCGCTAGGAGAGGAAGAACGCGATGAGACCGAAGATGAAGGCGTAGAAGACGATCGCCTCGGTGAGGGCGAAGCCGAGCCACTGGATGCTCGTGATCTCGTCGCGCATCTCGGGCTGGCGCGTGACCGACTCGATCACCTTGCCGAAGATGTAGCCGACGCCGACGCCCGGGCCGACGGTGCCGAGACCGGCGCCGACGCCGAGCGCGATCGCCTTGCCGGCCTTGCGGCCGATCGCCTCGTTCTCGGCGACCGTGGCGGCCAGCGTGTTGATGACGGAGAGGTCCACAGCAGATCTCCTGTGTCGTTAGTGAGACTCGGCGACCGCGCCGCCGAGGTAGATGGCAGTGAGCGTGGCGAAGATGAAGGCCTGCAGCGTCGCGATCAGGCCCACCTCGAGCACGAAGAAGGCGACGGCGATCGTGCCGGTGATCAGGCCGAGCACCACCGAGCCGGCGACGGCGAGGTTCAGCAGCACGACGAGCCCGCCGCCCATGAAGAGGATCAGCAGGTGGCCGGCGAGGATGTTCGCGAACAGTCGGACCGAGAGCGAGATCAGCCGCATGAAGTGCGAGATCGCCTCGATGAAGAAGATCGGGATGCGCGCGGCGCCCTCGACCCCGGCCGGGATCCAGCTCTTCATGTACTTGATCGGGCCCTTCGCGCGCACGCCCTCGACGTGGTAGCTGACCCACACGACGAGCGTCAGCGCCAGCGGCACCGACAGGTTCGCGGTCGCGGCGTAGAGCGCGAGCGACGGGATGTGCGCGCCGAAGATGTTCACCTTGTGCTCGGTGTTCGTCGGCAGCGGCAGGTACCCGAGCATGTTCGAGAACCAGATGAAGAGGAACAGCGCGCCCACGAACGGGAACCACTTGCGCGCCATCGCGTCGCTCATGTTCCCGCGCGTGATGTTGTCGCGCATGAGCGAGAACGCGGCCTCGATCGCCGTCTGCACGCGGTTCGGCCGCGCCTGCATGCGGCGCGCGATCCACACCATCGTGGCGCAGGTCAGCGCGCTGGCGACGATCACGTAGAAGACGGCCTTGTTGATCGAGAGGTCGAGCCCGCCGAGGTGGATCGAGATCCACGGCTCCAGCTTGAACTCGTTCTGCGGTCTGTAGTTCTCGTTGACCTGGAGCGCGAGCGCGCTGCCGGGGGTCGCCAGCAGCAGGACGAGTGGGGAGAGCGCCGCGAGCACACGGGCCTTGCACCTCATGGACGCGGGTTCTCCTTCTCGAACGGGCGCAGGATCATCTGCATGGTGAAGTAGACGGTGAAGAGCGCGATGAAGAGGACGGCGGCGGAGAGCCCGACCTTGGAGCCCGCGGCGGCTCCGACGGCGAAGATCGTAAGGGCTACGAGCCATCCGCGTCCGATCATCGAGCCGGCCATCAGGCCGACCGTCGTGCGGACGTCATCGCTGGCGGCCGCGCGGCGTGCCGTCCACTCCCCGACCGCGCGCTGCGCGGCGTACAGCCCCGCCCCCGTGATCCAGCCGCCGAGCGGCAGGTCTGCGATCAGGAAGATCGGCAGCGCGATCGCCGCGAGCGCCAGGTCCAGATAGCGCAGGACGGCCATCGGATCAGTGAACCTCAATGCGTGCGAGGTGGTCATCGGGCTGCTGCTCGGACTGGTTCGGGGGATACATGAAAGGCGTTGCCGCCGGATGCAAAAAGCCCGCACCGGGCGGCGCGGGACTGCCGCGAACCTGAAGATGTCCTCCATGAGTTCGCGGGCGGCCGGAGTGTACCGAATATTGCGGGCTTGTAACAACATTGTGACAGCCGGCACGCGCGCAGCGCGGTGGCCGGCGCGCGCGTCGCCTGTCCGCCGACCCTTTGCCGGCCGCTATGGCCGCTTGCGCTGCGGCTCCAGCGCCGGGAACTCACCGGTTTCCAGCTCGCGCTCGACCCGCTCCACGATCTCGTGCTCCGTCGTGTCGGGGTCCACGTGGCGGAGCTGCCACCCGCGCACCCGCTTGAGCTTGAGGATCTCCAGCACGACGACGAGGTAGACGCTCGCCGCCAGCACGACCAGCGCGAGGGCGGCGATCACGAGCGACCAGCCGAGGCGGTAGTGCCCGTGGTGATCGGAGTACGGCACGAAGCGCATCGCGACGGCGAGGCCGGCGAGCAGCAGCGTCCATGCGTACAGGTAGAGGACGGTGCGCCGCTGGCTGAAGCCGATCCGCGCCAGGCGGTGGTGGAAGTGGTGGGCGTCCGCCGACCACGGCGCGCGTCTGTACTTCAGGCGCCGCGCGATCACGAAGCTCGTGTCCAGGAAGGGGACCGCAAGGATTGCGAGCGGCCCGACCAGGGCGATCAACGCGTTCGTCTTCAGCGTCCCCTGGATCGCGGTGCAGCCGAGCAGGTAGCCCAGCAGCAGCGCGCCGCAGTCCCCCATGAAGACGGACGCCGGGTGGAAGTTGTGGATCAGGAATCCGAGCGCCGCACCCGCGACGATCGCCGCCAGCACGCCCGCGGCCTCGCGCCCGAGGTCGAACGCGATGATCGCGAACGCGACCGAGCTGATCGCGCACACGCCGGCCGCCAGCCCGTCGACGCCGTCGGAGAAGTTCACGACGTTCATCAGGCCGACGAGCCCGAGCACGGTCAGCGCGCCGCCGACGCCGGGGCTGAAGCTGAGCGGGGCGATGAACGGCAGCGTGACGTGGCCGACGCGCACGCCGGCCACGACCGGGATCAGCGCGGCCGCGATCTGACCCGCGAGCTTGAGCGCCGGCGACAGCTCGCGGACGTCGTCGGCCGCGCCGACGGCCGCGATCAGCAGGGCGCCGAGCAGGATGCCCTTCGTCTCGCGATCCATCGGCAGCCAGATCAGCGCCGCGACGAGCACCGCCGCGAGGATCGCGAGGCCGCCGAGCAGCGGCGTGCGGCGCGCCGCGAGCCCCCGCTCCCGCGGCTCGTCGACCGCCCCCACGCGCACCGCGACCCGCGCGACGAACGGGGTCAGCAGCGCCGCGACCGCGAACGCGACGAGGAAGCCCCAGAGCGCGTCGATCTCGCTCACGGGCGAATCGTGACACGCTCCGCGGCGCGGCCCCTTGCTATGCGACCGCGGCGGACAGTTCCGGATACAAGGGGTAGCGCTCGGCGATGGCGCGCACGCGCTCGGCCAGCTCGTCACGACGGTCGTCGAAGCCGGGCTGGAGCGCGGCGGCGATCAGGCGGCCGATCTCGCTGAAGTCCTCCACCTGGACACCGCGCGTGGCAAGCGCCGGGGTGCCGATCCGCAGGCCGCTGGAGACCATCGGCGGGCGCGGGTCGAACGGGATGGCGTTGCGGTTCACCGTGATGCCGATCTCGTGCAGGCGATCCTCCCCCTGCTGGCCGTCCAACTCCGACTCGCGCAGGTCGACCAGGATCAGGTGGACGTCGGTGCCGCCGGTGAGGACGGAGACGCCGTGCCCGGCGTTCAGCACCTCGTCCGCGAGCGCCCGCGCGCCGTCGAGCGTGCGCTGCTGGCGCTCCTTGAACGCGTCGCTCATCGCGATCTTCAACGCGACCGCCTTGCCGGCGATGACGTGCTCGAGCGGGCCGCCCTGCTGGCCGGGGAAGACGGCGGAGTCGATCTTTCTCTGATGCTCCGCTCTGCAGAGGATCAGGCCGCCGCGGCCGCCGCCGATCGTCTTGTGCGTCGTGGTCGTGACGACATCCGCATGCGGCACCGGACTCGGGTGCAGGCCGGTGGCGACGAGCCCGGCGAAGTGCGCCATGTCGACCATCAGCAGCGCGCCGACCTCGTCGGCGATCTCGCGGAAGCGCGCGAAGTCGAGCTGGCGCGGGTAGGCGGACCAGCCGGCGAGCAGCATCTTCGGCCTGCGCTCGCGCGCGATCCGTGCGACCTCGTCCATGTCGATCAGGCTCGTGTCGCGGTCGACCTGGTAGGGCGCGATGTCGTAGAGACGGCCCGAGACGTTGATTCTCATGCCATGCGTGAGGTGGCCGCCGTGCGCCAGCTCCAGGCCCATGATCGTGTCGCCCGGTGTCAGCAGCGCGTGGTAGACGGCCGCGTTGGCCTGCGCGCCGGAGTGCGGCTGGACGTTCGCGTGCTCGGCGCCGAACAGCTCCTTGGCGCGGTCGATCGCGAGCTGCTCCGCGACGTCGACGAACTCGCAGCCGCCGTAGTAGCGCCGCCCCGGATAGCCCTCGGCGTACTTGTTCGTCAGCACGCTGCCCTGGCACTCCAGCACCGCCTGCGGGACGAAGTTCTCGGAGGCGATCATCTCCAGCGTGCGCTGCTGGCGCTCCAGCTCCTTGCCCAGGACATCCGCGATCTCCGGATCGATATCGGCGAGCGGGCGGGTGAAGTAGTCGGGCGGCAGGTCGGTCATGCGGGCGTCTCCGTCGCGCCGATGGCGCTCTCGATTGCGGCGATCTGGTCCACGCGGCGGGCGTGGCGGCCGCCGTCGAAGTCGGTCGTGAGGAAGGTCGCGACGATCGCGTCGGCGCCGGCGGGCGCGAGGCGCGCGCCGGAGAGCGTGACGACGTTCGCGTCGTTGTGGCGGCGGGCCATCTCGGCTTCGGCCGCGTCGTGCGCGTTGACGGCGCGGATGCCCGTGACCTTGTTCGCGGCGATCGCGACGCCGTTGCCGGAGCCGCAGACGAGCACGCCGCGGTGCGCCTCGCCGCTCGCGACTGCGCGGGCGGCCGGTTCGGCGTAGTGCGGGTAGTCGACCGATTCGGCGCTGTCGGTGCCGAGGTCGAGCACCTCGTAGCCGGCGGCGGCGAGCGAGGTCGCGAGGTGGTCCTTCAACGGGAAGCCGGCGTGGTCGGAGGCGAGCGCGATCCTCATGGGCGGCCGACGATACCAAGGGCTCTGGCGACCTCCGCGGCCGGCAGCGCGCCCTCGCGCACGATGTGCCATTCGCCGCTGTCCGCGAAGCGCTGGAGGTCGACAACGGTCGAGGGCGTGCCCGGGAGCGGGCCGGCGTCGAGGACGAGGTCGGCGCCGGTGCGGATCGCGTCGGGGACGTCGTCGAGCTGCGTGGCGTCCGGCCCGCCGGATCGGTTCGCGCTCGACTGGAGGACCGGACACGGCACGGCCGCCAGCGCCGGCACGTCCGGGACGCGGACTCCGAGCGCAGCGCCGGCGCCGGCCGGCCCGGCTGCGAGGGGGAAGCGATCGGCGGGGTTGGGCAGCAGCAGGGTCACGGGTCCGGGCGTGAGCGCCTCGACGACGGCGCGGATCTGGGGTGGCAGATCCGTGAGCGCTTCCAGCGCGCGCTCGCGGTGGAACCACATCACCGCCGCCGGCTTGTCGGGCGGGCGGCCCTTCAGCTCGTACAGCCGCCGCACCGCGCCGGAGTTCTCCGGGTCGCACGCCAGCCCGTAGACCGTGTCGGCCGGGAAGACCGCCACTCCCCCTCCCTCGATGCAATCCGCGAGCGCCGCGGCGTCCGCGGCCGTCAGCGCGGGGCTCATCGCCGCCCCACCACGACGCGCTCGATCCCCGCGAGGTCGCGGTGCACCTCGATCGACGCCGCGCCGGCCTCGCGCAGCATCCCGTCGACCATCTCCGCCATCCCCATCCCGACCTCGATCGCGACGAGCGGCGCGCGCGCGACAGCCGCCGGCACGAGCCGCCGCACGATCTCGAAGCCGTCGAAGCCGCCGAAGACGGCGACGTCCGGCTCCGCTATGACCTCGGGCTCGAGCGTCTCCAGGTCCCGCTTGGCGACGTACGGCGGATTCGACAGGACGGCGTCCAGCTCGCCGTCGACCGCGTCGAGCAGGTCGCCGCAGACGAACCGCACGTCGAGCCCGAGCGCGCGCGCGTTCGCGCGCGCGACCGCGAGCGCGTCCTCGCTGACGTCGCTGCCGAGCACCTCCAGGTCCGGCCGCTCGTGCTTGAGCGCGAGCGCGATCGCGCCGCTGCCGGTGCCGACGTCCACGACGCGCGCGCCCGGCGGCAGCGTGAGCCCCGTCTCCACGAGCCCTTCGCTCTCGGGCCGCGGCACGAGCACGCGCTCGTCCACGGTCAACTCGATGTAGCGGAACGCCCGCTTCCTCAGCACGTAGGCGACCGGCTCGCGCGCGCGGCGGCGCCGCAGCAGCTCGGCGAAGCGGTCCGACTCGGCGCGCGTCAGCTCGCGCTCGGGCGCGAGGTGCAGCTGCGTGCGTGTGGTCTCCATCGCGTCGGCGAGCAGCAGCTCGGCGTCGAGCCGCGGCGTGTCGCAGCCGGCGTCGCGCAGCTCGGCGGTTGCGATCGCGAGCGCCATGCGCACCGCCGGCCCCTCGGCGAATTCCACCCCCTGCGCCCCCATGTCGTCACGCGACCGCCTGGGCCTCCAGCCGGCGGCGCTTCTCGTCGTCCTGGAGCGCAGCCGTCAGCTCGTCCAGCTCGCCGCCGAGCACGGCGTCGATGTTGTGGACGGTGAGCTTGATGCGGTGGTCCGTCACGCGGCCCTGCGGGAAGTTGTACGTGCGGATCTTCTCGGCCCGCTCGCCGGAGCCGACCTGCGCGAGGCGGTCCGCGGCGAGCGCGGCCTGCTGCTCCGCGAGCGCCCTCTCGTAGAGGCGCGCGCGCAGCACGCGCATCGCCTTCTCGCGGTTCTGCAACTGCGACTTCTCGTCCTGCATCGAGACGACGATCCCGCTCGGCCTGTGCGTGATGCGCACGGCCGAGTCGGTCGTGTTGACCGACTGGCCGCCCGGGCCGCTGCTCCTGTAGACGTCGATCTGGAGGTCGGACTCGTTGACCTCGACGTCGACGTCTTCGGCCTCCGGCAGCACCGCGACCGTCGCCGTGGACGTGTGGATGCGGCCCTGCGTCTCCGTCTCCGGCACGCGCTGCACGCGGTGCGTGCCGCCCTCGTACTTGAAGACGGAGTAGGCGCCCGCGCCCTTGATCGCGAACGCGTACTGGCCCTCGCCCTCGGACAGCGCCTCAGTCTCGAAGCCCTTGCGCTCGGCGTAGCGGTTGAGCATGCGATACAGATCTCCGGCGAACAGGCCGGCCTCGTCGCCCCCGGCGCCCGCGCGGATCTCGACGATCACGTTCTTGTCGTCGTTGGGGTCGGGCTCGACCATCGCGAGACGGATCTCCTCGTCGAGCGCCTCGATCCGCTCGCGCGCCTGCTGGGCCATCTCCCGCAGCTCGGGGTCGTCCCCGTCCTCCAGCAGCTCGCGCGCGCCTGCCTCGTCGTCGACCGCGCGGCGCCATTCCTGCGCCAGGCTCGCCGCGTCCTCCAGGCCCGCGTACTCGCGGCCGACCGCGGCGTAGCGCTCGCGATCCCCGATCACCTCAGGGTCCGCCATCTGGCGCTCCAGCTCCGCGAAGCGCGCTTCGATCTGTTCGACGAGCTGCTCGATCATGGGATGGGCGATTCCATGAGATTCGTGGATGCGAGGGACGCGATGGGCGGATGCTGGGCGACGCGCGGTGTCGAAGCCAATGCCGGGGGCATTGGCAAGACGCCGCGTGGCGCCCAGCGCCGCCCAGCGTGACCCTCGCGCCGCGAGATCATGGAGTCGACCATCTAGCGTCCGAGTCTACGCAGGGTCTCGATGACCGCGTCGGGTCCTTGCGTCACCTGGCGGTACGTGAACCGGACGACGCGCCAGCCGGCGGCCGTGAGCGCGGCGTCGCGTTTGCGGTCTTCCTCGAAGGCGCGGCGGGTGCCGTGGTCGCGCCAGCCGTCCAGCTCGACGGCGATCCGCTCGGCGGGCCAGACGGCGTCGACTTCGAATCCTTCGATGGTGGCGTTCGTGGCCGGACTCGGGAGGCCGCGGTCGCGCAACAGGCGCAGAAAGGCATCTTCGAGGGGCGAGCGAGTGTGGTGACCCTCGTGCGCCGCGCACTCCGCGATCGCCTCCCTCATTGCCCTATGGCCCGGGCCGCGGCGGCCTCTCGTGCGTGCCAGCGCGTCCTGGACCTTCTGCAGGTCGAACGTGCGCTGCCGCTCGGCCTCCTTGATCGCCCGTGTCAGGTGGTGGTACGGGACCGTGCCGGCGAGATCCACGAGCGTGCGGGCGACGGTGGTGACCGGGATGCCGCGGACGGTGGTGATGTCCTGGGCATCGAGGGTGCGCGTGCGGTGGACGGCGATCTTCGCCGACGATCCCGCCTTCCCGGCCGTCGAGACGTCGATCCGCGCGTGGTTGGCAGCCCGCAGGTCATGCAGCCCCGCCGCGTCCCGATGGCTCAGCACCGCCCCGGGCCCGACCGCCAGCACCGCCGCGAGCCAGTGCCCCTCCCGGCGGAGTCTGGTGTGACCGACGGCGTAGACGCCCGGGTGGAGGGGGAGCAGGTGTCCGCTTCGCACTCGCTCACCGATCATCGCCGATGTCACTCGGGCATCGAGGAGCTGCCTCCTGGCCACCACCCCCCACTGCCGCGCCGCCAGCGCCCCGATGATCCGATCTGTGCCGTTTTGTGTCGGCATGACCGACACAGAGGGGCACAGGTCGGGGGATTCGCCCCCGGCGCGGGTGGCGCGGGGCGGCGGGGCGGCGGGTCAGGCGACGACCTCGACGCCGATGAGGCTTCTGGCGTCGGTGGTCAGGAGGTCGGGCTCGGCCTTCAGGACGGCTTCGAGGGCGGCGATGGCGACGGCGAGCTGCGAGCGGTCGGGTTCGCGGGTGGTGAGGTACTGCAGTTGGATGCCGGGCCACATGATGGCTCGGACCCAGCGGCGTCTGCGCTGTCTGCCGCTCAGCTTGATCAGCTCGAACGAGATGCCGGCGATCAGGGGAACGCCCAAAACGCGGGTGATCAGGAGCCAGTACCAGGCGGGCAGGCCGATCGGGGCGAAGACGAAGATCGCGACGACCATCACAAGCAGCAGGAACGTCGTCCCGCAGCGCGGGTGGAGGCGCGAGAAGCGCTCGGCGTTCGCCGGCGTGAGAGGCATCCCCGACTCGAAGCAGGAGATCGTCTTGTGCTCGGCGCCGTGGTACTCGAACACCCGCCGGAGGTCGCGCAGGCGGCTGAGCGCCAGCAGGTAGCCGAGGAAGATCGCCGTGCGGATCAGGCCCTCGATCAGCCAGAAGAGGAAGGACGAGCCGAGCTGGTCCTTGATCAGCGAGGCGATGCCGACCGGGATCAGGAAGAAGAGGCCGATCGCCAGGATCACCGAGAGCACGATCGTGCCGGCCCACATGCCGCCGGAGATCTGCTGCTCTTCGTCCGGGAGCTGCGCGTTGGCGGAGATGCCGAGCGCGTCGAAGCCGACCTTGAGCGACTCGCCCAGCGCGATGACGCCGCGTATCACGGGCATGCGCAGCGCGCGGTGGCGTCTCAGCCACGAGTTGAGCGGTCTCGTGACGACCGCGATCTCGCCCTCGGCCGCCTCGTCGGGCGCAAGGCCCTCGTCGTGTGTCGCGAGCTGCTCCGCGGAGGGCTTGCGGACGGCGACGGCCCAGGTTCTGATGCCGCGCATCATCACGCCCTCGAGCACGGCCTGGCCGCCGACGGGCGCGTCGCGGGCCGCGCGCAGCTGGGCGGGCGGGGACGCGCCCCCCGGCGCGTCGGCCGGCGCGGCCGTCTTGTCGGCGACGCTCACGACCGCTTCCCCCGAAGGCGGCTCATCGTCAAGACCGGGCCGCCGCTACGCCCCGGCGCCGGCCCGGCGCTTCGCCGCGCGGCGCTGGAAGCGTTCGACGCGTCCACCGGTGTCCACGAGCTTCTGCCTGCCCGTGTAGAAGGGGTGGCAGTTCGAGCAGATCTCGACGTGGATCTCTTTTTCGACGGAGCGCGTCGTGAACTCGTTGCCGCAGGTGCAGCGGACGTGCGCGTCGCGATAGGTGGGGTGGATTTCGGTCTTCATCGTCGGTCCAGTGTAGCGACGCGCGCTCGCCCGGAACGACCGCCTACGGCGTCGGGCAGGTGGCGGCGACCTCGTTGTCGACCTCGCTCGCCTCTTCGAGCGCGTTCGCCGGGTCGACGACGAACGAGGCCGGCATCGCGCCCGCCGCGCACCCGGGGCCGGTGAACGTGACGACCGTGCTCTCCGCAGGGCGCAGGCGCGGGACGCTGCGATGGCGGGCGTTCGGGATCGCGTCGCCCGGAAGCGTCGCCGCCACCACGCTGCGCGGCGCCGGCGAGCGGCCGGCGTTGCGGACGGTGACGGCGTAGCGGACGAGCCCGTTGCCGCGCGGCGCGGAGGTCGCCTCCACGCTGTCGAGGACGAGGTCCGGGCGCACGTCGGGCTCGCGGCAGGCGGCCGTCGTTGCCGCCGTCTGGCGTACGACCGCGCCCGCTGCGTCCGACCAGCGGAACGACACGCGGAAGCGGTATGCGGCGGGCACGGCGAGGCGGCCGACCGACTGGCGGTACTTGAAGATGTCGCCGGGACGCGTGCCGAGCAGCGGGTCGGTCGGGGCGACCCACGTGCTGAGGCCCGGCACGTCGGTGCGCTGCGTCCAGCGCCCGCCCGGCAGGTGCTGCCACAGGTCCACCCTCACGGCCAGTCTTCTGCCCGCCGCCAGCGGCCGCATCCACGTGCCGACGACGGCGACGCGCGCGGCGAGCAGCGGTGAGCGTCTGCAGGAGAGCAGGCGCGCGCCGGCGGGAGCGCTGGACGCAGCACTCGCGCCGCGCTCGGATGCGGCAGCGAGCGCCGGCGGCGCGACGAGCGCGACGGCGATCAGAGCGGTGGCGAGACGAGCGACCATCGTGTCGCGTTAACCGCCCGGCGCGAGCGAAGTTGCGTGCGGCCGGCAAGGCCGGCCGCACACGAGAGCGTCAGGTGATCTGGTAGAGCGGCCCGTCGCCGCCCTCGGGCGTCGTGAGGCGCCCGCCCTTCGCGGTGATCGCGCCGCACTGCACGCAGTTCGTGTAGTTGACGATCACGTCGACCGGGCCGTGCTCCGGCGCGTCCTCGGGGATCTCGTAGACGCCGGCCGGGCACATCCACTTCCACGTCTCGGCGACCTCGCGCGGGACGTGCTTCTGCACGCGGATGTGGTTCGGCGCGTCGTCGCGCGTCGCGTTGCCGGTGATGAAGACGGACGAGAGCTTGTCGAACGTGTATCTGCCGTCGGGTCTCGGGTAGCGCTTCCACGTGTTGCCCATGAACATCGGCTTCTCGTCGTTGCGGTGCCACTTGAGGCGACCCGGCGGCAGCTTGCCTCTCGTCGCGATCGCGAGGTTGACGAGCGGGCCGCCCTTGAGAAAGCCCTTCTGGAACGGCTGGCGCAGGTTGCGGACCTCGTAGAGCTCTCTGCCGGTGAGCGAGTCCTCGAGCATGTACTCGTAGGACTCGAACCCGCTCTCGCCGTTCTTCAGCCCTCTGTAGATCGCCTCGGCGGCGAGCTTGCCGGAGTTGATCGCGTGGTGGACGCCCTTCAGCGCAGCCGTGTCGACCATGCCGCCGGCGTCGCCGACGATCACCGCGCCCGGCATCGACAGCTTCGGCATCGACCAGTAGCCGCCGCCCGGCAGCGCCTTCGCGCCCCACGCGACGCGCTCGCCGCCGTCGAGGATCTTTCTCACGAGCGGGTGCAGCTTGAACGCCTGCAGCATGTCGTGGACCGACGTCGTCGCGTCGGCGTACTCGAGCCCGATCACGAGGCCGAGCGAGACGAGGTGCTCGCCCGTTCTCTCGTCCTTCATCGGGTAGAGCCACGTGCCGGCGACCTGGCCGTATCTGCCGAAGATCTTCGCCGGCCACGGACCGGCCGTGTGGATCAGGCGGTCGAGCGGCTTGGGGACCTTCCAGACCTCCTTGACGCCGAGCTCCCACACCTGCGGCTCGCGGCCGTCGGCGAGGTCGAACTCGCGGATCGCGGCGCCGGTGAGGTGGCCCCAGCAGCCCTCGGCCAACACGACGGCCTTCGCCTTGATGTCGGTGCCCGGCTCGAAGTTGCCGAGCGGCTCGTTGTCCTTGCCGCGGCCCTTGTCGCCCGAGCGCACGCCGACGACGCGACCGTCCTCGACGATCAGCTGCGTCGCCGACGTCTCGGTCAGCACGTAGGCGCCGCCCTCCTCCGCCTGGCGCTGCTGGTAGCGCGCCAGCGCGGAGACGGAGACGATCTCGTTGCCGTGGTTCTTGAACGGCGGCGGGACCGGGATGCGCACGTGGAGCTTCGAGGTCGGCGTCAGGTAGACGGCCTCCTTCTTGACCTCGCCGAAGGCGAAGCCCTCCTTGCGCCAGTCCTCGCGGCTCATGTCGGGGAACAGCTCCTGCAGCGCTCTCGGGCGCATGACCGCGCCCGAGAGGTTGTGGCCGCCGCAGGTCTTGGCCTTCTCGATGACCGCGACGGGCACCTCGCCGAGACGCTCCATCAGGTCGGGGTCGTCCGCCAGCAGCTGGAGCAGGCGGTTCGCGCACGCGAGGCCGGCGGTGCCGCCCCCGACGATCGCGACGCCGACCTCGATCAGCTCGTCCTCGCCGTCGAGGCCGCGCTTGACGAACTCCTTCGGCGAGTCGACCGGCGGCGGGTACGCCGCCGGGACGACCTTGCCGTTCGACTTGCCGTTGCTGGCGGACATGGCGTTTACGCTCCCTTCTTGGCCTTCACGGCCTCGGTGAGCTTCGGCAGGATCTTGTTGAGGTCGCCGACGACGCCGAGGTCGGAGAACTCGAAGATCGGGGCGTTCGCGTCCTTGTTGATCGCCACGATGTTCTCCGAGGCCTGCATGCCGACCTTGTGCTGGATCGCGCCGGAGATGCCCGCCGCGAGGTACAGCTTCGGCGCGACGGTCTT
>DATNAP010000068.1:0-43384 GCA_035572475.1 Conexibacter sp.
CGACCGTCGGCTGGCTCGACGAGCGAACCGGCGCCAGCCCGTTCCTGCGTGGGTTCCTATACCGAAAGGTCCCGAAGGGGACGAACTGGTTCTACACGCTCGGCTCGGCGGCGATGTTCGCGGTCCTGTCCCAGGCGGTGACCGGCGTCTTCCTCGCGATGTACTACGACCCGTCGCCGACGCACGCGTACGAGAGCATCCGCTACGTGACGAACGAAGCCTTCCTCGGCCAGTTCGTACGCGGGATGCACAAGTGGGGATCGAGCGTGATGGTGATCCTCGTGTTCCTGCACATGGGCCGCACGTTCTTCTTCGGCGCGTACAAGTACCCGCGCGAGCTGAACTGGGTCATCGGCGTCGTGCTGCTGATCCTCACGATGACGATGTCGTTCACCGGCTACCTGCTGCCGTTCGACCAGCGCTCCTACTGGGCGACGATCGTCGGCGTGAACATCAACGGCACCGGCCCGCTGATCGGCCCCTACCTGTCCGACTTCCTGCGCGCCGGGCCGGAGTTCGGCGCCACGACGCTCTCGCGCTTCTACGCGATCCACATGATGCTCGTGCCCGGGCTGCTCATCGCCCTGATCGGCGCCCACCTCTACCTCGTCGCCAAGCTCGGCACGACCGCTCCCCCGTGGCTCAAGGCGGAGCCGGACGAGCGGCTCGTCGAGACCGAGGTCTGAGGATGCCCACCGTCCCACCCCCCGCCGGCCCATGAACCAGCGCGAGAAAGAGCGGTACCTCCGCGACTACGCGATCCTGAAGGCGAGAGGGAAGCCGTTCTTCCCCTACGCGGTCGCGAAGGACTCGGCGATGGCCGTGATCGTGATGGCCGTGATCATCACGATGTCGATCGTGCTCGGCGCCGAGATGGGCCCGAAGGCCGATCCGACGACGACCACCTACGTGCCGCGGCCCGAGTGGTACTTCTTCTTCCTGTTCGAGCTGCTGCGCGTCATCAAGCCGCCGAACTTCGTCCCGCTCGCCACGATCGGCGTGCCGACGATCTGCATGATCCTGCTGTTCCTGCTGCCGTTCTACGACCGCAGCCCCGAGCGGCGGCCGGAGCGGCGGCCCGTCGCCACGGCGGCCGGGATCTTCACGATCGCGGCGATGGCGTTCCTGACCTACCAGGGCGCGCAGGCCGGCTCGCCGAACGAGATCGACCTGAAGCCGCCCTCCGGGCTGAAGGGCGCGGCGCTGAGCGAATGGACCAAGGGAAAGCTCGTCGTTGCGCAGTCGGGCTGCCTCGCCTGCCACAAGATCGGCGAGAACGGCAACGACGGGCCCGGGCCGCACCTGACGCAGATCGGCGGGACGCTGGCCGCATCCGCGATCGCGCAGACGCTGCGCAACCCGACCGCGCCGATGCCGTCGTTCCAGAGCCTCGCCGAGACGCAGCCCGCGAAGTTCAGAGCGCTCGTCTCGTTCCTCAGCCAGCTCAAGTAGCGCCGTCGGGAACGCTCGCATGACCGCGCACGGCGGCACAAGCGAGTCGGATCCGGCGACCGGCACGCTCGAAGAGCCGCAGGTGCGCGCGATGTTCGATCGCATCGCGCGCATCTACGACCCGCTCAACACGATCATGACGGCGGGGCTCCACCACCGCTGGCGCGAGCGCGCGGCCGACCTCGCCCAGCTCTCGCCGGGCGCGCGCGTGCTCGACGTCGCGTGCGGCACCGGCGACCTGGCGATCGAGCTGGCCGGCCGCGTCGGACCCGGCGGGGAGGTCGTCGCGTGCGACTTCGCCGAGCAGATGATGGAGCTCGGCCGCGCGAAGGTCGCCGAGCTGCAGGCCCGCGATCCGCGGCCGCGCGCGCCGATCCGCTTCGAGTGGGCGAACGCGCTCGAGCTGCCATACGCGGACGACGAGTTCGCAGCGGCGACCGTCGGCTTCGGCGTACGCAACTTCTCCGACCTCGAACGCGGACTGTCGGAGCTGGCGCGGGTCGTGCGGCCCGGCGGCCACGTCGTCGTGCTCGAGATGACGACGCCGACGCGCCCGCCGTTGTCCGGGTTCTTCCGCGTGTGGTTCGACCGCGTCGTGCCGGTCCTGGGACGTCTGGCCGGCGACTCGGACGCGTTCACCTACCTGCCCAGCTCCGTCCGCCGTTTCCCGGGCCCGCAGGAGCTGGCCGCGACGATGGACCGCTGCGGTCTGCGCGCGATCAGATACGTGCTGACCGCCGGCGGGATCATCGCGATCCACGTCGGCGAGGTCGCGTGAACGGCGCCGCCGAACGGCACGCGCCGCGGTCGACCGCCGAAGCGCTCGACGCCGCCCTACGCGTGGGCGGTGCGCGCCTCGCAAGCCTGCTCGCGCGTGTCGAGGCGCGGCTGGCCGCACTTGCCACCGGCCATGGTCCGACGCTCGCGGGGCACGCGACCGCGACGATCTCCGCCGGCGGCAAGCGCCTGCGGCCGCTGCTCGTGTTCCTCGCCGCGGGCCCCGAGCTCGATGCCGCGTCCGAGGCGCGGCTGGTGCGGGCGGCCGTCGCGGTCGAGCTGGTTCACAGCGCGAGCCTCGTGCATGACGACGTGCTCGACGCTGCCGCGCTGCGCCGCGGCGCTCCGACGATCGTCGCGGCCGCCGGACGCACGGTGGCCACGGCCACCGGGGACCTGCTGTTCTCGCGTGCGTTCGCGGAGCTGGCCGTCGGCGGAGCGGGCGAGCTGGCGGACGTGCGCGCGCTGTCGGCGGCCGCGTCGGCGCTCGCCGCGGGCGAGCTGCTGCAGCGAGCCGACGCTTGGAACACCGCCATCACCCTCGAACGCTATGTCCATCGCTGCGAGCTGAAGACCGGCAGCCTGTTCGAGGCGGCCTGCCGGCTCGGCGCACTGGCCTCCGGCGACCGCGGGCGGGCGCCTGGCGAGATCGGTGTTTCGCCCTCCGGCGACCGCGAGCGGACGCCTGCGGGCGACGTCACGGACGCGCTCGCCCACTTCGGCCGCCGCACCGGGCTCGCCTTTCAGCTGCTCGATGACGTGCTCGACGTCTCCGGGCCGGTCGCCCGCACCGGCAAGCCGCGCGGCACGGATCTGCTCGACGGCACCGTCACGCTGCCGCTGATCCTTGCGCGCGAGCGCGATCGCGGCCTGGCGCGTGTCGACCTGCGCGCGTTGCGCACGCCGGCCGAGGCCGAGGCCATCTGCGAGCGGATCGCCGCGACCGGAGCGCTTGCGGCCGCGAAGGAGCGCGCGCTGGCGGTCGTCGCCGAGGCGCGCGCCGCGCTGCCTCCGCTCCCGCCGGCCCAGCACGACGCGCTCGAGCTGGTCGCCGACGGCGTGGTCGAGCGCTACGCCTGAGGAGCTAGAAGTCCTCGGGCAGGATCGCGTCCGCGTGGAGGGCCGCGACGAAACGCTCGACATCCTCCTCCATGTTGGCGCGGATCAGCCGCAGCAGGTCGCGCACCAGGGCTTCGGTGCCGCGGTCGAGCTCTTCGTCGAAGCGCTCGACCGTCTCCTCGTCGAAGACGTCGGCGTCCCACCATTCGCAGTTCGGGCACTGCACCGTGACCGCCCACTCGCGCGGTCCGGCCTGCTCCCAGGCCACCGGCGCGACGAGCCGCGACGCGCAGTCCGGGCAGACGTGCAGCCCCGTCTCGGTCGTCGTGGTCGTCGGTGCGCTGGAGTCGGCGGGATGGCCCATGGCGTCTCTGGCCACAGGATCGGCCGGCGTGTGCCGCGACTTGAGCGGTGAGTCCGCAGATCCGGTGCGGGAAGTCCCGGAGCCGGCGGGGGCGGAGCGCTACGCTGTGCGGACCCCATCGGAGGCTTCACGTGTTCTCGCAGATAGGCCCCCTCGAGATCGTTCTCGTCATCGTCGTGCTGCTGATCGTCTTCGGCCCCAAGCGGCTGCCCTCGCTCGGGAGATCGCTCGGCAGCGGCATGCGCGAGTTCAAGGACTCGGTCACGGGGCAGGACAAGCAGCGCGGCGAGCCCGACGCGAGCGACCGGCCGGCGCTGAGCCAGGCGCAGGCGGACGTTCCGCCGCCCGCCGGCACGGGTGTGGCGCAGGGCGGCCAGTCGTCGCCCGAGCAGCGCGCCTGATCGCGGCGCACGCAGCATCAATGGCAACCACGCTCAAGCCGATCGGCCACGAGGATCGGCTGACGATCGTCGATCACCTCGACGAGCTGCGCTCGCGGCTGATCGTCTGCGCGATCGTGCTCGCGGTCGCCTTCGGCATCTGCTTCTGGCAGAACGGGACGCTCCTGAACGTGCTCAACAAGCCGCTCAAGGAGAGCACGCCGACCTCGCAGCACGTGCAGGGCAACGGCCGCCTCGCGCAGGCCGCGAACGCGCAGCTCGTCGTGCAGAGAGGCCTCGCGGCGACCGCCAGAGCGTTCGGCGAGCTTGCCGGCTCCAGCAACCTCACCGCCGCCCAGCAGAGACAGCTCGGCGTCGCCGCGGCGGAGGTCGCCGCCGCCGCGCAGGCGCTGCCGAAGACGACGCCGGCGCGCGTGCCGATCACGACCGGGGTCGGCGAGCCGTTCACGGTGACGCTGACGGTCGCCGCCTACTTCGCGCTGCTGTTCGCGCTGCCGCTGATCCTCTACCAGGCGTACGCGTTCGTGCTGCCCGCGTTCAGCCCGCGCGAGCGTCGCGTCGCGCTGCCGCTGATGATGATGGTGCCGTTCCTGTTCCTCGGCGGCGTCGCGTTCGGCTTCTACCTCGTGCTGCCGCCGGCGATCTCGTTCCTGCAGAACTTCAACACCACGAACTTCGACGTCCTGATCCAGGCGAGAGACTATTACCGCTTCGAGATCCTCGTCCTGCTGGCGATGGGGCTCGTCTTCCAGCTTCCCGTCGGCCTGCTCGCGCTCGACGTCGCCGGCATCGTCAACGCGCGCATGCTGCGCGCGATCTGGCGCTACGCGGTCGTCGCGATCGCGGTCATCGCAGCGCTGCTGCCGGGCGTCGACCCCGTCACGACCACGATCGAGATGGTACCGCTGCTCCTGCTCTACGGCCTGAGTATCCTGCTGCTTGAGATCGCCGATCGGCGACGGGGGGACCGTGACGAGATCGCGCCGTTCGCGTCGTACGACGATGACGGCGACACGACAGAGGGAACCTGACACATGCTGTTCGACCTGCAGAGCCGCGGCCGCAGAACCGCCGTCAAGATCATCTACCTCGGCCTCGCGCTGCTGATGGGCGGCGGCCTGCTGCTGTTCGGGATCGGCACCGGCACGGGCACCGGCGGATTCTTCGACATCTTCAAGAACAATCCGACGAGCCAGAGCGCGCAGGCCGACAGCGCCGAGAAGAGCGCCACGCGGCGGGTGAGACTGCATCCGCAGGACCCGAGAGCGTGGTACGCGCTGGCGTACGCCCACTATCAGGCGGCTTCGTCTGCGTACGACGCCACCCTCAACGGCGGGCAGGGCGGGTTCAAGACGTCGGGAAGGTCGAAGCTCACCGAGGCCTCGACGGCGTGGCAGCACTACCTCAGACTCGAACAGCGGAATCCGAGCGCGACGCTCGCACGGCTGATGTCGAACGCGTATTCGCAGGGCGGTCTCAACCAGCCGTCGAACGCCGCCGCGGCGTTGGAGATCGTCGCCGGCGACCAGCCGACCGAGGCGAACTACGCGACGTTCGCCGAGTACTCCTACCTCGCCCAGCAGTACCGCAAGGGCGACCTCGCCGCCGCCAAGGCGGTGTCGCTCGCGCCGTCCGCTCAGCGTACGCTCGTCAGAACCCAGCTCGCGGGCATCCGCAGACAGGTGGTTCAACAGGCCGCCAGAGCGGGCGCGAGAGGCGGCGTCATCAACGGCGCCGGCTAGGGCGGATCGGCTACCATCCGCTGCTCGGTCCGCCGCATCGGACCGAGATCCCCCGGGCCGTTAGCTCAACTGGCAGAGCAGGGGACTCTTAATCCCAAGGTTGGAGGTTCGATTCCTCCACGGCCCATTCGCAGCCCGGCGCCCAGCGTGTCGGAGCCTGCGTCAACCGGCCTCCACATGCTGGGGCTCGCGGTTCGGGGTGCTCGCGGCGGCGCGCTCCTCGTAGGCGGCGCGGGCGGACCGGTCGGCGTCCGCGAGGATGCGATCGGTTCTGGCGTTGCGTCCGAGCGCCTCCGCGACGCGCCGCGGCAGCAGCGCGCCGATTCGCACCATGACGTTGATCGCCTTCGGCACGTACACGTCGTGGCGCGGCTGCTCGAGCGCTTCGACGATCGCGTCGGCAACCTGCTCGGGCTCGACCGTCGCGGTCAATCCGCGCCCTCTCACGAGGCCCGCAGCCAGCTCGGTGTTGACCGGCACGGGCATCACGACGCTCGTCTCGACCCCGCTTCCGCGGACCTCGCCGCGAATCGCCTCCGTCAGGCCGACGACCGCGTGCTTCGTCGCCGAATAGGTCGCCCCGCCGGGGACGCCTGCCTTGCCGGCGGTCGAGGCGATGTTCACGAGGTGCCCGCTGCGGCGCGGCAGGAAGCGCGCGAGCGCAAGCTTCGAGCCATAGAGGACGCCATGCAGATTGATGTCGATCTGGCGCGCCGCGACCGCGTCGCTCTCGTCCACGAGCGGCCCGAGCTGCATGATGCCCGCGTTGTTGACAAGCACGTCGAGCGGTCCGAGCTGGCGCTCGACCTCGTCGAGGAAGCGCTCGAACGAGTCGCGGTCGGTCACGTCGAGCGCGAGCGCAAGCGTGCCGCCGCCCAGCTCCGACGCCGTCCGCTGCGCGAGCTCCGCGTCGACGTCGCCGATCGCGACCTTCGCGCCCTTGCGCACGAGCGCCGCCGCGGTCGCGCGGCCGATCCCGCGGGCGCCGCCGGTGATCGCGACGACCTTGCCGGTGAGCGAGCGGGGCTGCTTGGCCATGGGTTCTCCTTCGGGCGGCGGCTGGTGGCGGACAGACTGGCTGAATAGCCAGTCTTGCGGGATTCGACGCGCGGCGCAAGCGTCGCCGGGACGCGCGCCGCGCGCAGCGGGCCGCCGGCCGAATACCATCTCGCCCGATGGCGAACGCACACCTCGCCTGCCTCGACGGCGCCGTGATGCCTGCGGCCGAGGCCCTCGTTCCCGCGACCGACGAGGGCCTGCTGCGCGGCGACGGCGCGTTTGAGGTGCTGCGCCTCTACGGCGGCCGGCCGTACGCGCTCGATCAGCACCTCGCGCGCCTCGTGCGCTCCGCCGAGAACCTGCGCCTGCCGCTCGACCTCGCCGCCGTGCGCGCCGACGTCGCGCGCCTGCTCGACGCGGCCGGCGGGGAGCCCGACCCCGGCATGCTGCGGATCGTGGTCACGCGCGGCCGGCGCCGCCTGCTGCTGACGGAGACCCTGCCCGAGCACGCGCCCGCGATCCGCCTCGCGACCGTCACGTACGCGCCGGTGCGCCTGCTCGACGGGGTGAAGTCGCTCTCCTACGCCGCCAACATGCTCGCGACGCGCCTGGCGCAGGAGCAGGGCGCCGACGAGGCGCTGCTTGTCACGCCGCACGGCCGCGTGCTGGAGGCGCCGACGTCGTCGATCTTCTGGGTGAGCGACGGCGCCGTGTTGACGCCGCCGCTCTCGGATCGCATCCTCGCGTCGATCACGCGCGCCGTGGTGGTCGAGCTGTCGGGCGCCGAGGAGCGCTCGGTCACGGTGCCCGAGCTGCGCGACGCCGATGAGGCATTCCTCGTCTCGACCACGCGCGAGCTGCAGCCGGTCGCGAGCATCGACGGGCTGGCGATCGGCGAAGCCGCCGGACCGGTCTCACGCGACCTCGCCGCGCGCCTGCACGAGCGCATCCTGGCGGACCTCGACGGCTGATGCGCGTCCTCACCGTCATCGGGAACCGCCCGCAGTTCATCAAGGCCTCCGCGGTCTCCTCGCGCGTGCGCGCGCTCGGCGAGGAGATCACCGTCCACACCGGCCAGCACTACGACGCGGAGCTCTCACAGGTCTTCTTCGACGAGCTGGAGCTGCCGCCGCCCGACCGCCTGCTCGGCGTCGGCGGCGGCACGAACACGTCGCAGACGGCGCGGATGCTCGCCGCGCTGGAGCCGCTGCTTGCCGACGTCGCGCCCGACGCGGTGCTCGTCTACGGCGACACGAACTCGACGCTCGCCGGCGCGCTCGCGGGAGTGCAGGCCGGGATCCCGGTCGCGCACGTGGAGGCCGGCATGCGCTCGTTCGACCGCGCGATGCCGGAGGAGGTCAACCGCGTCCTCACAGATCATCTCGGCGCGCTGCTGCTGTGCCCGTCGCAGACGGCGGTCGACAACCTGCGGCGCGAGTCGGTCGCCGGGGCGGTCGAGCTGGTCGGGGACGTCATGGTCGACGTCGCGCAGCTCCTGCAGCCGGCGGCGCGGGCGCGCCTGAGCGCGTTGGAGCCGTACGGCGTCGAGCCCGGTGGCTTCCTGGTGGCGACCGCGCACCGCGCGGGCAACGTCGACGACCCGGAGCGCCTGCAACTGCTGGTCGAGCTGCTGCACGCGCTGCCGCTCCCGACCGTGTTGCCGCTGCATCCTCGCACCCGCGCGCGGCTGGAGGCGGCCGGGCTGCTGGAGCAGGTCACAGGCGCGCCGCACGTCCGCCTTGCGCCGCCGCTCGGCTACCTCGACTTCACCGCGCTGCTGTGCAACGCGCGCGCGGTCGTGACCGACTCCGGCGGGGTGCAGAAGGAGGCCTACCTGGCCGGTGTGCCGTGCGTCACGCTGCGTCCGAGCACCGAGTGGGTCGAGACGGTCGATGCCGGCTGGAACGCGCTCGTCGACCTCGACGCGGACGCGGCGCTCGCGGCCCTGGAGCGCCCTGCGCCGGGCGAGCGCCCGCAGCTCTACGGGGACGGCCGTGCCGGCGAGCGCGTGGCCGATGCCGTGCGCGCGCTCGTGGCGGGCGCGCCGGCGGCAGCCCGGTAGGGCTAGTCAGGCCGCCCGATGCGCCGCAGCGCGACGCCGGCCGCGGCGAACGGCGCGGGATCGAGCACGTCGCGGCCGTCGACCACCGCGCGCGCGCCGGCGACGTCGGCCGGCGTGAGCGCGCGGTAGGCGTCGTGGTCGGCCTGCAGGATCGCGCCGTCGATCGCGGAGCCGTCCCACGGCTCGAAGCCGAGCGCGCGCAGCTCCGCGTCGTCGTAGAGCGGGTCGGCGGCGACCGTCGTCGCGCCGCGGGCGGCGAGCGCGTCGCGCAGCGGAAACGCGCCTGAGAAGGCGGTTTCCTTCACCCCCCCGCGATAGGCGACGCCGAGGATCAGCACGCGGGCGCCGCCCAGCTCCCCGAGCGCACGCGCGAGCAGCTCCACCGCATACGCCGGCATCGCTCCGTTCACCTCGCGCGCGAGCGCCGGCAGGCGCGCCTCGGGCGCACCGTCCAGGAAGAAGTGCGGGTAGACGGGGATGCAGTGCCCGCCGACCGCGACGCCCGGCCGGTGGATGTGGCTGAAGGGCTGGCTGTTCGCGGCCTCGATCACGCGGTCGACATCGACGCCGACGCCGTCCGCATGGCGCGCCAGCTCGTTCGCGAACGCGATGTTGAGGTCGCGGTAGGTCGTCTCCGCGAGCTTCGCCAGCTCCGCCGCCTCCGCCGAGCCCATCGGCCAGACCTCCGCAGCGGGCTCGACGAACCGCCGGTAGCGCTCTACGGCAAGCTCCTCGCCGCGCTCGGAGCAGCCACCGACCAGCTTCGGGTATCTGCCCAGGTCCGCGAAGATCCGCCCGCTGTAGACGCGCTCGGGACTGAACGCGACGAAGAAGTCGTGCTCGGGATGCAGGCCGCTCGCGGCCGCGAGCCCGGGCGCGATGCGCGTGCGCGTCGTGCCGACCGGCAGCGTCGTCTCGATGCACACGACGGTCTCGCGCCCCGGCCCCGCTGCGCCCAGCCCGCGCCCGACGTCGGCCACCACGCTGTCGAGGATCCGCCAGTCCGGGCGCGCGTCGGCGTCGACCACGAGCGGCGGCACCGCGATCACGAGATCGACGCCCTCCGCGACGGCCCCGGCCGTGTCCGTCTGCGCGCGCAAGCGGCCGTCGCCGACGACCTCGGCCAGCGCATCCTCCAGCCCGGCCTCGCCGGGGAACGGCGCGCGCGCGGCGTTCACCAGCGCGACGACGTCCGGATCGACGTCACAGCCGACGACCGCGTGCCCCGCTCTCGCCACGTAGGCGGCGAGCGGCAGGCCGATCTTGCCGAGCGCGACGACGACGACTCTCACGAGGCCGCGGCCTCGCCAGCCAGCCGCACGGTCTCTCCGCTCGCAGCGCTCTCCAGCACCGCCTCCGCGGACCGCAGCGCGGCGAGCCCCTGCGCGAGCGTCACCACCCCCGAGTCGTCGCCCGTGCCGGCGACAAGGTCGCGGAACGCCTCCAGCTCGGTGCGCAGCGGCTCCGCGCGCGCGAGCGCGTAGCGCGTCGCGTCGCCCTCCGAGACGCCGCGCAGCGCCTGCGCGCTCGTCCACGACGACGTCACGTCGCCGTTCTCGTAGAACGTGAGGTCGGCGGTGACCGTCTCGGCGACGAGCATGCCGCGGTCGCCGAGCACGCGCGTGCGGCGCGTCTTCGTCGGCGTGAGCCAGTCGACGATCGAGTTGAACGGCACGTCGGAGGCGAGCCGGCCCGTCACGAGCACGAGATCCTCGTGCGGGCGGCCGGTGCGGTGCGCCGTCTGCGCGGCGATTGTCTCGATCGGCGCGTCGGCGACCCACGTGACGATGTCGAGGTCGTGCGTCGCGAGGTCCTTGACGACGCCGACGTCGCGCACGCGTTCGGGGAACGGGCCGATCCGCTCGGTCGCGACGAGGAAGACGTCGCCGAGCTGGCCGGCGAGCACGCGCTCGCGCAGCGCGATCAGCGCCGGGTTGAAGCGCTCGACGTGGCCGACCGCGGCGCGCACGCCGGCGCGCTCGCACGCCGCGACGATCTGCTCGCCCTCGGCGACCGAAGCGGCCAGCGGCTTCTCGATCAGCATGTGCACGCCGGCGTCGGCGAGCTGGAGCGCGGTCGGGAGGTGCTCCTCCGTCGGCAGCGCGACGACCGCGAAGTCGAGCGGTCCGGCCGCCAGCAGCTCTTCAAGGCTGCCGAGCACGAGCGCCTCGTCGCGGACCGCGTCGTTGCGGTCGCCTGCCGCGTCGACGGCGCCGGCGAACGTCACGCCGGGCAGCGACTGGAGGATGCGGGCGTGGTGGCGGCCCATCATGCCGAGCCCGAGCGTGGCTGCGCGCAGCACGGGCAGCAGGTTACCGGCGGACGCAGCGCGTAGGCTTCGCGCGTGTTCGACGCTCCCGGGCTCGTCCTGTCTCCGTCCGCGCGCGTCGGCGAGGGCGTGACGTTCGGCGCCCACGTCGTCGTGCACGACGACGTCGAGATCGGCGACGGCGTCACGATCGAGGACGGGGTCGTGCTGGGGAAGCGTCCGCGACTGGCGCCCGGCTCGGCCGCAGGGGGCGAGGTCCCGCCGCTGCGGATCGGCGACGGCGCGACGATCTGCTGCCGCGCGATCGTCCTCGCCGGCGCGACGATCGGCGCCGGCGCGATCGTCGGGGACCAGGCGTTCGTGCGCGAGCGCTCCGTCGTCGGCGAGCGCAGCGTGATCGGCCGCGGGTCCGTCGTCGACAACGACGTGACAGTCGGCGCGCGCGTCAAGGTGCAGACGAACGTCTACCTGACCGGCTTCTCCGTCGTCGAGGACGACGTGTTCGTCGGTCCGTGCGCGATGACGACGAACGACGATGCGATGGGCCGGCTTAACCCATCCCCGCCCGCCCCGCCGCTGCGCGGTGCCACCCTGCGCCGCGCCTGCCGCGTCGGCGGCGGCGCCGTGCTGACGCCCGGCGTCGAGGTCGGCGAGGAGGCGTTCGTCGCCGCCGGGGCGGTTGTCACGCGCGACGTCCCGCCTCGCGCCGTGGTCATGGGCGTTCCCGCGCGCGTCGTGCGCGAGGTCCCCGACGAGGACCTGATCGAGCGCTGGCGCTAAGCCGCCGCGACGGCCTTGCCGGGCGTCGTCGCGTGGCCGGCATCCGTCCACACGGTCTGTTCGCGACCCGGACCGACGCCGATCATCACGACCGGCACGCCGATGAACTCCTCGACGAAGGTGAGGTAGCGCCGGGCGTTCTCCGGCAGCTCCTCGACGCCGCGCACCTCGCCGATTTCCTCGCTCCAGCCGGGCAGCTCGACGTATTCGCCGGCCGTGTGGTGCAGCACCGACTGGTGGTAGGGGAAGTGGTCGAACTCGGCGCCGTCCTCGCCGCGGTAGCGCGTGCAGACCTTCAGCGTGTCGAGGCCCGTCAGCACGTCGAGCTTCGTCACGACCAGGGCGGTCAGCGAGTTGATGCGCGCCGCGTAGCGCAGCGCGACGAGGTCGAGCCAGCCGACCCGGCGCGAGCGTCCGGTCGTCGTGCCGAACTCGCCGCCCCGCTGGCGCAGCGCCTCGCCGAGCTCGTCGTCGAGCTCGGTCGGGAACGGCCCGGAGCCGACGCGGGTGCTGTAGGCCTTCGTGATCCCCCACACCTCGTCGATGTCCTTCGGCCCGACGCCGCTGCCGATGCAGGCGGAGGCGGCGATCGGGTTCGAGGAGGTGACGAACGGATAGGTCCCGTGGTCGATGTCGAGCAGCGCGCCCTGCGCGCCCTCGAAGATCACCGTCGCCTCGACGTCGAGCTTGTCCCACACGAGCCGCGTCGTGTCGGCGATGTGGTCGGTCAGGCGCGCGCCGTACGCGAGGTACTCCTCGGTGATCGCCTGCAGGTCGAGCCGGGGATCGCGCGCGAACGGGCGCAGCGCGAGCCGTTTGGGCTCGAGCGCCGCGACGATCTTCTGCTTGAGGATCTTCTCGTCCAACAGGTCCTGCACGCGGATGCCGATGCGCGAGGCCTTGTCGGCGTAGCAGGGACCGATCCCGCGCCGCGTCGTTCCGATCTTCAGCTTGCCCAGCTTCGCCTCGCCGGCGTCGTCGAGCATCAGGTGGTAGGGCATGATCATGTGCGCGTTGGCGGAGATCCGCAGCCCGCTCGTGTCGACCCCGCGCCGGCGCAGCTCGTCCAGCTCGTCGGTCAGCACCTTCGGGTCGATCACGACGCCGTTGCCGATCACGCACAGCTTGCCGGGATAGAGGATCCCCGACGGCATCAAATGCAGCTTCCACGTCTCGCCGTTGCGAACGATCGTGTGGCCGGCGTTGTTGCCGCCCTGAAAGCGCACGACGGCATCGGCCTGCTCGGCGAGCAGGTCGGTGATCTTGCCTTTGCCCTCATCCCCCCACTGGGCGCCCACGATGACGATGCCTGGCATGGCGGTTGACAGTGTAGGGGGGCGCACAGCCCCGCCGCTTGCTCACCCCGGCTCGGGAGCTTGCGGTACGCCGGGGCGCGCAATGCTCCCCCGCGAGAGGCCTGTCATGGAACGCCGCGGGACCGCTCCGCGTTCGTGGGATCAGCGAGAGCCTCTCGCGGAGGACATTGCGCGCCCGGCGGACCATCACCGCCCGGGCCCCGGCGAGCTGCGCCGCCGTCGGCTCCTTGCACAGTCACCGGCTGGCGGCATCGTGTGGGCTTTGGCTCAACACCGCCGATGCCCAGGCAAGCCCGCCAGTGAGGTCGGGGCTTAGGCGCTTGGCGACCGGGCGTGCCAGGTAGCCGGGCGCGGCGTGTCCCTCGCGAGAGGCTTCTGCGGATCCCTCGAGCGAGGGCGGTGGCGGCCCGGTTCACGACGGGCCTCTCGCGAGGGAGCACGGCCGCGCCCCGGCGTACCGCCAACGCTGGAACGCTCGCCTAGGCCCCGAACCGATCCCCAGCGAAGTTCATGAACTTGGGGTACTCCTTCTGGAACGTCAGCGTGACGTCCCCGAGCGCGCCGTTGCGGTGCTTGGCGATGAGGATGTCGGCCTCGCCCTCGCGCTCGGACTCTTTGTCGTAGTACTCGTCGCGGTAGATGAACATGACGAGGTCGGCGTCCTGCTCGATGTTGCCGGACTCGCGCAGGTCGGACAGGATCGGTCTCTTGTCGGTGCGCGACTCGACGGCGCGGCTGAGCTGCGAGAGCGCGATCACGGGCACCTCCAGCTCGCGCGCGAGGATCTTCAGGCCGCGGCTCATCTGACCGACGGCCTCGACGCGGTTCTCGACGCGGCTGTCGGCGCGCATCAGCTGCAGGTAGTCGAGGATGATCAGGCCGAGCCCGTCCTCGCTCTGCTGATGCAGGCGGCGCGCCTTCGCGCGCAGCTCGAGGATCCCGATGTCGGACGAGTCGTCGACGTAGAGCGGTGCGTCCGACAGCCGCTGGCACGCCTCGAGGATCTTCGGCCAGCGGTTCTCCGCGACGCGCCCTTTGCGAAGCTCCTCGCCGCGGATGCGCGCCTGCGAGGCGACGAAGCGCTGTGCGAGCTCCGCCTCGGACATCTCCAGACTGAACAGCGCGACCGGCTTCCCGTGCTCCAGCGCTGCGTTTTCCGCAATGTTGGTGACAAGCGCTGACTTTCCCATCGACGGGCGCGCGGCGAGGATCACCAGGTTGCCGGGCTGGAAGCCGCCGGTGATCTCGTCGAGGTCCTTGAAGCCGGATGGGGTGCCGGTGAGAGCCGTGGCCTCGATCGAGAGGCGGTGGAGCTTGTCGACCTCGTCGTGGAGGACCTCGCCGATCGAGCGGAAGTCCTTCTGGCGGTCGTCGTGGCCGACCTCGAGGATGTCGCGCTCGGCCCACTCGACCAGCTCGCGCGCCGGCGCCTCGTGGTTGTAGACGTTCGCCTGGATCTGCTGCGTGGTCGTGAGCAGGCGGCGCAGCAGCGCGTTGCTCTGCACGATCCGCGCGTACTCGCGCACGTTGCCGGCGGCAGGCGCCGCGCCCGCCAACGCGTCGACCATCGCCGGCCCGCCGACCTGGTCCAGCTCGCCCGCCTGCCGCAGCTCCTCGGCGACGGTGAGCACGTCGATCTCGCGGCTCTGCTCGTAGAGCCGCAGCATCGCGCGGTAGATGGTCGCGTGCTGCTCGCGATAGAACTGATCGGGCTTGAGACCCTCGTTGATGACGAGGCCGTAGAGCGTCGTGTCGGCGAGCAGGATCGCGCCGAGCACCGACTGCTCGGCCTCGAGGTTGTGCGGGGGGAGGAGGGCGGGGCTGTGCTGCTGCTCGATCGCGGCCACGAGCGCCCGAGTCTAGGTCGCACGCCCGCCCCCGCGCCTGCCGCTTCCGCCGGCGGCGCCCGCGATGCCGCAGATTGCGGGGTTTTCGCTTGTGAGCGCTGGGCCGAGAACGACGACGCGCCGCGGAGACCGCGGCGCGTGAGACGAGGTGAGGCTGGCCGGCGGTGGCCGGTTGGAGGCGGTGCTACTTGTGCTCGACGACCATCGTCTTGATGGTCGCCATGACGCCGTCGTCGATCTCGACGACGACCATGTGGGTGCCGATGTGGCGGATCGGCTCCTCCAGGTGGACCTTGCGCTTGTCGATCTTGATGTCGCGCGCCTCGCGGATCGCGTCGGCGATGTCCTGCGCGGTGACGGAGCCGAAGAGGCGGCCGTCGTCGCCCGCCTGCTGCTCGATCGTCAGCACCGTCTTGCCGAGCAGCGCGGCGTTCTCCTGCGCCCGCGCCTTCGCTTCGCGCTCCGCCCGCTCGGCGGCCGCTCTGCGCTCCTGCGCCGCTTCGAGCGCGCCCTTCGTCGCAGGCTGAGCCAGCTTGCGCGGGATCAGGTAGTTGCGCAGGTAGCCGGCGGAGACGTCGACGACCGTCCCGCGCTCCCCGAGCGACTCGACGTCCTGCGTGAGGATCGCCTGCGGCATCGGACTACCGGTCCTCGCGATCGCGATCGCGGTCGCGGTCGCGACGGCCGCCGCCCGCGCGCTCGTTCGCCGGCTCGGCGACGTACGGCAGCAGCGCCAGCTCGCGCGCGCGCTTGACCGCGCGGGCGACCTGGTTCTGGTGGCGGCGGCACGCGCCGGTGATCCGGCGCGAGCGGATCTTGCCGCGTTCCGAGATGAACCGCCGGAGGGCGCCGATGTCCTTGTAGTCGACCTGCTCGATCTTGTCCTTGCAGTACGGGCACGGCTTGCGCCGGCCGGAACCCGGACCGCCCTTCTTGTCGCGCCGCCGCGTGGGGCGCCTGCGCTGCTTTGCCACTGAAGCCTTACCTCGTCGGTGTCGTCTGTCAGTCCCTAGAAGGGGATGTCGTCTTCGGCGGTCGAGACGGGCGCCGCCGGCGCGGACTGGAAGTCCCGGTCGTCGATCGGGACGTCCCCGCCTCCCGCCGTGGCGGCAGGAGCGCCGGAGAACCCGTTCCCGGTGCCGGCGTCGTCGCGCCCACCCAGGAACTGCACGGAATCCGCGATGATATCGACTGACTGGCGTCTTTGCCCGTCCTGCGTCTGGTACTCGCGCCACTCGAGCCGTCCGTCGATCGCGACCGGGCGGCCCTTCGTGAGGAAGCGGGCGCAGTTCTCGCCCTGCGCGCCCCATACCGTCACGTCGAAGTAGTTCGGCTTGTCCTCCCACTCGCCGGAGGCGCCCTTGCGCCGCGTGTTGCACGCGATCCGCAGGCTGCAGACGGACATGCCGCTCGGCAGCGAGCGCAACTCCGGGTCGCGAGTGAGGTTCCCGGTCATCACGACGCGGTTGATGTTGGTGGCAGCCATGGGGGCTCCTTTCGGCGGCAGATCCTTCAGGGGCGACCGAGTGTACGCACGGATCGGCCGTTCCCTGGGCTGATGACCGGAAACTCGGGAGAAACGTCAGCAGGCGCCGTGAAAGGCGTGCGCAACCGAGCGAGAACCGTTACGCCTCGGCGCCGGCGGCGACCTGCTCGGCCTCAGCCTCGGCCTCGGCGGCAACCGGTGCATGGAGCGTCGGCTCGGGCGGCGGGGGCGTACCCGGCGTGACCTTGATGATCCGGTGGCGCAGCACGCCGTCCGTGATCTTGAGGTTGTAGCTCAGCGCCTCCACCAACGCCGGCGGACCGCTGAACTGCAGCAGGTGGTACTCCGCGTCGGCCGTGTGCGCGATCTCGAACGCGAGTCTGCGCATGCCCCACTCCTGCTTCAGCTCGACTGCGCCGCCGTTGTCGGCGATCGTCTGCTCGACGTCGGCGAGGATTCTCGCGCGACGCTCGTCCTCCGCCGCGGCGGAGAGCAGCACCATGAGGTCGTAGATGGGCGGAAGCTGAGTCATAGCCGTTGAACTGCGGCGGGGCACTATACCAGCGGGGGCGAGATCTGCCGCGCGGGCCCTCGGAGCCCCTATGCCCCAACTCCCCACGCCGCCGCGCGGCCGGAGCAGCACCGCCGCGACCGCAGCCGCCGTCGTCCTCGCGCTCCTGCTCGCCTACGCCTGGCTCCATGCCGGCGCCGCCGCGCCGGTGGTGCCGGCGGGGTTGGCGGCTCCGGCCGCGCCCGCGACGCCGGCCAACGGTGGGCAGGGAGGGGGAGCGGGGAGCAGCGATGCCGGCCGAGCGCGCGTGAGTGAGCGGCCGGATGCCACGGCCCCGGACGGCCAGACAGATGACGCCGCCCGCGCAGAGCGCGCGGCGAGCGACGGGCGCGCCGCGAGGCACGCAAGCCGACACACGGAGAGGGCTGGTGCCGGCCGCGCCGATCGGGCGGGTGGCGGAAAGGTCGACCGGGCGCGTGGCGGAAGCGCTGGCGGAAGCGCTGATCGGGCGGGTGGCGCGGGGGAGGACGTTTCTCGCGACCCCGCTCGCGAGAAACGCCTCGCGCCGCGACAGGACCCGCCCGCCACGGCGCTCGGGCCGCAAAGGGGCGGCGGCGAGAGGTCGGCCGCGGGGGGAAGTGGCCCGGAGTTCGCAATCGGATGACGACGCTTGTGGAGAGGGGAGGTAGCGCTTACGATGGCTTCGATGACGCCACATCAGGACATGCCGCTGAGACGCGAGGTCGGCGTGCGCGAGCTGCACGACCAGCTCAGCCGCTACGTCAGACACGCCGCCGACGGCGGCGAGGTGATCGTGACGATGCGCGGCAAGCCGGTTGCGCGGCTGACCCCATTGCCCTCCGCCGATCCGTTCGCGACCCTGCGCGCCCGGGGCCTGATCCAAGAGCCGACGCGACCGCGAACGACGAGATTCGAGGACGCGGACATGATTCCGCTCGAGGGCGACGGCCCCACGGCCTCGGACATCGTGATCCAGATGCGGCGCGGCGGCCCCTGACCGTCTACTTCGACACCTCCGCGTTCATCAAGCTGCTGATCCCGGAGCCCGGGTCGGACCTCGCGCACGACCTGTGGGCGCGGGCGGACATGGTGACGTCCACCCGGATCCTCTATCCCGAGGTGCGTGCGGCGGCGGCTGCGATCCATCGCGCCGGCCGCATGCGCGTCCGCAGGCTGCCGGCGACAGTTGCGCGGATCGAGGAACTGCATCGCGAGCTGCAGGTGGTCGCCCTCGACGACCCGCTTGCGCGCGCCGCCGGCGATCTCGCCGAGCGCCACGCGCTGCGCGGCTACGACGCCGTCCACCTCGCGTCGGTGCTCGCGATCGACGTCCCGGGCGACCTCATCGTCGCGACCTGGGACCAACAGCTGGCCGCGGCAGCGGTCGCGGAAGGGCGCATGGTCGTGCCCGCGCAGCCGTAGGCCGGCCGCAAGGGCGCGCCTCAGCCCCGCGCCGCGGCCTTCGTGCGGATGTCGGCGAGCTGCTCGTCGATCCAGTCGCCCGGGTCGCGCTGCGTGACGGTTCGCTCGAGCCCTTCCATCCGCCGCCGCCGCTCGCCCGGTTCCATCGCCAACGCCGCGTGGATCGAGTCCGCGAGCTCCTGGATGTCGAACGGGTTGACCGACAGCGCGAACTCGCCCAGCTCCTCGTGCGCGCCGGTGTTCTCCGACAGGATCGAGACGCCCGCGCGCTCGTTGACGAGCGGCCCCTCCTTCGCGACCAGGTTCATGCCGTCGAACATCGCGTTCACGAGCAGCACGTCGTAGTGCTTGTAGGCGGCCACCGCCTCCTCGAGGTCGTCGCGCAGCTTGAGGTGGATCGGCATCCAGTCCGGCGTGCCGTGGCGGTGGTTGACGACCGCGACGACCGCCTCGATCCGCTCGAGGTACTCCGCGTACTCGGGCACGTCTGTCCGCGACGGCATCAGCTGGGCGATGAACGTGACTCTCTCGTGGAACTCGGGGTGCTGCGTGAGGAAGACGTCGAACGCGGTGAAGCCGCGCAGCACGTTCTTCGACAGGTCGGCGCGGTCGACGCGCAGGATCAGGTGCTCGCGCCGGCGGCGCAGCAGCTCGCGCTCGAACTCGGCCGTCCGATCGCGCCGCGCGACCGCGCGCGTGGCCGCGGCGTCGATCGGCAGCGGGTAGGCGCGGACCCACACCTCGCGCCCGTCGCAGTGCACGACGCCGCGCTCGAAGTCCACCTCGAGGTCCATCAGATCCCGGCAGCACTGCAGGAAGTTGCGCCGGTAGGAGCGCGTATGGAAGCCGATGATGTCGTTCGCGAGCAGGCCGTTGTAGATCTCCTCGCGGATCTGGCTCGGCAGCACGCGCCACGCGTCCGACTGCGTCCACGGGATGTGGATGAAGTGGTGCAGGAAGACGTCCGGCCGCACCTTCCGCACGAGCGCCGGCAGCGTGTAGAGGTGGTAGTCGTGGACCATCACGACCGGTTCCTCCTCGCCCTCGATCTCGTCGAGCACCGCGCGCGCGAGGTCCTCGTTGACGACGTTGTAGCCGAACTCGAACGCCTCGACCTCTTCACGGCGGATGTCCGGCGCGTTCGAGAGGTCCCACAGGTAGTGCTGGATGAACCACAGCATCGGGTTCGCGAAGACGTTGTAGAAGCGGTCGTACGCGTCGGGATCGGAGGCGACGAGGCGCACGCGATACGTGCCGCCGTCGGGCAGCGCCACCTCGAACGGACGCCCCCCGTGCGCCCGCGAATGCTCGACGTCCTCGTCCGTCATCGCCGAGGCGATCCAGACCGCCTCGCGGTGCGACGCGAGGCCCGTCAGCGCCGTCACGAGGCCGCCGCTGCCGCGCCGCACCTCGCCGCCCGGCCCGAACGTGACCGGGCCGCGGTTCGAGACGAGGACGAGCGGGGCGGCGGCGTTCAGGAGGCCTGCCCCTCCAGCGCGGCGATCATCCGCAGCCAGTCGCGCAGCAGGCGCGGCATCAGGAAGTGGCGGCGCACGTGCTCCTTGCCGGCGCGCCCCAGCCGCTGCCCGAGCGCGGGGTCCGCGAGCACTTCGAGCGCGCGCTGCGCGCAGCTCTCGACGCTGTCCACGAGGAAGCCCGACACGCCGTCCTCGACCTGCAGCGGGATCCCGCCGACGTTGCCGCCGATGAACGGGCGCGCCTTCCAGATCGCCTCCGAGACGGTCAGCCCGAAGCCCTCGCGCGTCGACTTCTGGATCAGCACGTCGGCGTGCGACTGGAAGGCGTTGACCTCGATCGCGCCGACGTTGTTGAAGTTGTTGAGGATGTGGATGTCGGGATCGCGGTCGGCGTGCGCGATCGTCGCGTTGAAGAAGTCCCAGCCTTCCGGGTCGTCCGTCGCCATCGAGCCGACGAGCGCGAGCTGGACGTCGGGCATCTGTTGCTTGACGATGCGATATGCGTCGATTACCCCGAGCGGGTCCTTCCATGGGTCGAAGCGCGAGACCTGGCACAGCAGCGGCCGGTCGACGTCGATCCCGAACTGCTCGCAGATGTAGACCGAGTCCTCGGGCGAGAAGGCCATGTTCTTCGGCGCGAGCGGGTCGATCGCGGGCGGCACGATGTTGACCTGCCCGTCCATGCCCGCCGGCACGTACTGCTGCATGTGGAACACGGAGGCGGGATACGCCTTGATGTACGGCAGCAGGCGCTCGATCGTCGCGTCGTTCGGCGTCGAGAGATCGATGTGGCAGCGCCAGATCCAATGGCGCGCCTTCTCGGGCGCGAGCATGTGCAGCGCCGCCGGCTGCGGGTCGTGGACGATGCAGGTGTCCCACCCTCTCGACAGCTCGCGCGCGTTCATCTCGTTGTAGCGCCGCCACGCCTCCCACTGCTCCTCGCTGAGGTCCTGCGGGCTGCCCTGCAGCGCGTTGTGCATCACCTTCGTCGCGTTGAAGAACTCCTCGCGGCCGTAGATGACGTGCCACTCGACGTCGAGGCCGACGTCGCGCATGAGCGGGACGAGCGTGTACAGGATCTCCGAGACGCCGCCGCCGAACGCCGTCGCCGACAGATGCAGGACGCGCTTGCCCCTCAGCGGCTCCGCCAGCTCGAGGATCTCCTCGACCAGCGAGCGGCCGACGATGCTTGCGTAGTCGGCGAGCGTCTTGTGGCCGACGGCGATGGGTTGAAGCATGAGCGCGCGAGGGTCGGGGACCGGAGCGCGCGGACGATACCGAATCGCCGGGCGGGCGCTGGCGCGCCGGCCGTCAGGCCGGCAGCTCGAGCGTGAAGACGGTGCGGCCCGGCCGCGACTCGACGCCGAGGCGGCCGTTCATGCGCTCCGCCAGCTCGCTCGCGATCGCCAGCCCGAGGCCGGAGCCCTGGGCGTCGTCGGAGGTGTAGAACGGCTCGAACACCTGCGAGAGCGCCTGGCGCGGGATGCCCTTGCCGTGGTCGCGCACCGCGAGGCAGGCGGAGCCGTTGTCGCGGATCGCCGAGACGACGATGTTCGTTCCCGGCGTCGTATGGGTGACCGCGTTGTCGATCAGGATGCGCGCGATCTGCGCGACGCGCACCGGGTCGCACTGCGCCTCGACCGGTGCGCCCGGGAGGCGCACCTCCAGATGCGAGTCGTGCTGGGCGAGCACCGGCTCGAACTCCGAGCTGACCGAGCGCGCGAGCTCGGCGAGGTCGACCGGCTCGGGCCGCAGCTCCAGCGAGCCGGCCTCCAGGCGCGAGAGGTCGAGGAGGTCGACGGACAGCTTGGCGAGCCGGTCGACCTGCTGGCGCACCTGCGCGAGGAAGCGCTTGCGCGTCTCCTCGTCCAGCTCCTCGTCCTCGAGCAGCTCGACGAAGCCGCCGAGCGAGAACAGCGGCGTGCGCAGCTCGTGCGAGGCGGTCGCGATGAACTGCTTGCGCGCGCGGTCGAGCTGCGCGAGCTGGCGCTGCATGTCGTTGAAGGCGACCGCGAGCTGGCCGAGCTCGTCGTCGGAGTCGACCGGGATCGGACGCGAGAAGTCGCCCGCGGCGACCTGCTCGGCCGCCTTCTCCAGGCGCTTGACGCGCTGGGCGAGCGCGCGCGCGATCAGCCAGCCGGCGAACACCGCGAGCGCGAGCGCGATCGCCCCGGCGACGAGGATCTGCGCGCGCACGATCGCGACGTTGCGCTCGACGTCGGCCATCGGCGTCGAGTAGACGGCGACCTCGGCGACGCGTCCGTTCAGCCGCAGCGGGAGCGCGACCTCCGCGACCGGTCCGTCGGAGGACACCTCCGAGCCGGTCGCGATGCGGCCGCTGCGCGCCGCCGTGTCGGCCGTGGGCAACGCCAGCTCGGGCAGCGCCGGGTCGCTCGAGTCGGTGATCGTGCCCGGCAGCGGCAGGCCGCCGACGCGCCCGATCCGCAGCAGCGTGACGCGCGCGTTCGCCGTGTCGCTCGCCGCGCGCACGACCTTCGTCACCTCCGCGTTCGAGATGTTCTTGCCGAGCGTGCTGAGGATCGGCTGCACCGTCTGCTGCGCGGCCAGCTCGAGCTGCGAGAGCTTCTCGTCGCGCAGGCGCGACTGCAACTGCGGCACGACGTAGAGGTAGAGGACGCCGATCGCGGCGAGCGTGATCGCGAAGAACAGGAACGCCAGCCGGTTGCGCAGCGAGCGCATGTCGGAGGCCTACTAGTCGTCCGTGTCGCGGAAGCGGTAGCCGACGCCGCGCACCGTGAACAGGTAGCGCGGCTCCTTCGGGTCGCGCTCGAGCTTCTCGCGCAGGTGCCGGATGTGGACGTCGATCGTGCGCGGGTCGCGGTAGGCGGAGTCGCCCCACACGCGCGCGAGCAGCATGTCGCGGGTGAACACGCGTCCCGGGCTGTGGGCGAGCGTCAGCAGGATCTCGAACTCGACGAACGTCGTCGCGATCGGCTCGCCCGCGAGCCACACCGCGCGCTTGTCGGGATCGATTCGCAGCTCGAGCTGCTCGAGCACGCCGCCGTCGCCGTCGGCCGCGCGCGACAGCTCCGAGCGCCGCAGGGCCGCCTTGACCCGGCTGCGGAACTCGCGCATCGAGAACGGCTTGGTGATGTAGTCGTCGGCGCCGATCTCCAGCCCGACGACCTTGTCGATCTCCTCCGACTTCGCCGTCAGCATGATGATCGGGACCGCGCTGCGGCTGCGCAGCCGGCGGCAGACCTCCAGCCCGTCGAGCTTCGGCAGCATCACGTCGAGCACGACGAGGTCGAACGGGCGCTCTTCGAAGCGATCGAGCGCCTCGCGTCCGTCGACCGCCTGCACGACCTCGTAGCCGTCTCTCCTCAGCGGGTAGGACAGCAGCGTCTGGATCGACTGCTCGTCGTCGACGAGCAGGATGCGCGTGGATCGCTCCGCCATGGCGTGCGTGAAGGGTAGTCCGCTGAACGCAGACGTACTACCTGAATTCCAGGGTGGCTCCCCAGCCCGACCCCGACGGCCCGCGTGGATAACCTCCGTGGGTGCTCGATCCGCGGATCTACCGGGCCGGATTCCTGCCGATCCTGTTCGCGCTCGTGCTCGCCGGCTTCTCGCTGCGAGAGCCGCCGCGACCCCTGACGACGTCGCTCGCGCCCGACGCGTTCGACGGCGCCGCCGCCTTCGCCCAGCTCGACGCGCTCGCGACGGCGGCGCCGTCGCGGCGGCCGGGATCCGCGGGCGACCGGCTCGTCGCGCAGCGCGTCGGCGAGGCGCTGCGCGCGAACGGCTTCCGCGTCGGCCTGCGCTCGACCGCCGCGCAGACGGCCGACGGGAACCGCGACCTGACGACGGTCGTCGGCCAGCGGGCCGGCTTCTCCAACCACCGCATCGTCGTGATCGCCCATCGCGACGCGCTCGGCCGCGGCGCGCGCGCCGAGCTGTCGGGCACGGCCGCGCTGTTGGAGCTCGCGCGCGTGCTCGGCGGGCGCACGCTCCAGCGCACGCTCGTGCTCGCCTCGACGAGCGGCGGCACCGCCGGGCTGGCGGCAGCCGCGCAGCTCGCCGCGCGGCATGGAGGTCCGGTCGACGCCGTGCTCGTGCTCGGCGATCTGGCCGGTAGGCGCACGGACCGGCCGTTCGTCGTGCCGTGGTCGTCCTCGACGGCGATCGCGCCGCTGCAGCTGCGGCGCACGGTCGAAGGGGCCGTGACGAGCGAGACCGGCATGCGTCCCGGCGGTATCACGCCGGCCGTGCAGCTCGCGCGCCTGGCGTTCCCGCTGACGCTCGGCGAGCAGGGACCGTTCGACGCGCAGGGGATCGGAGCGGTGCTGCTGTCGGCGAGCGGCGAGCGCGCGCCGGCCGCCGACGCCCCCGTCTCCAGCGCGCAGCTCACGGCCTTCGGCCGGGCGGCGCTGCGCAGCGTCACCGCGCTCGACGGCGGCGCCGACCTGCCCGGCAGCGGGCCGTACATCGTGCTGGAGGATCAGCTGCTGCCGGCGTGGTCGGTGCGGCTGCTCGCGCTCGCGCTGATGCTGCCCGTGCTGCTGGCCGCCGTCGATGCGTTCGCGCGCGTGCGCCGCCGCCGCGAGCGCGTCGGCATGTGGCTGCGCTGGGTCGCCGCCGCTGCGGCGCCGTTCCTGCTCGCGGCGCTGACCGTGCTCGCGCTGTATGGAATCGGCCTGGTCGACGCGGCGCCGAGCACCCCGGTCGCGGGTGCGGCGTCGGCGCCGAACGTGGCCGTGCTGGGGACCGTGCTGCTCGTGCTGGTCGCCGCGTGGACGTGGCTGCGGCCGTGGCTCGCGCGTCTGACCGGGGCGCGCGGCGACTGCGCGACCGGAGGAAGCGCCGCCGCGATCGTCGTGGTCCTCTGCGTCGTCGCGCTGCTCGTCTGGCTCGTGAACCCGTACGCGAGCCTGCTGCTGATCCCCGCGCTGCATCTGTGGCTGCTGGTGATGGCGCCCGAGACGCGCCTGCGCCGGCCGGCTGCGCTCGCGCTGTGGACGGTCGGGCTGCTGCCCCCGCTGCTCGTCGCCTACGCGTACGCGCGTCAGCTCGGGCTCGACCCGCTCGAGCTCGCGTGGATGGGCACGCTGCTCGTCGCGGGCGGCGGAATGTCGCCGTTCGCGGTCGTGGTGTGGAGCGTCGCGCTCGCCTGCACCGGCTGTGCGCTGGCGGTCGTCCTGCGCACGTCGAGCGGCGCGCTCGAGGAGGCGACGCCGATCACGATGCGCGGACCGAAGAGCTACGCCGGGCCCGGATCGCTCGGCGGCACGGAGTCGGCGTTGCGGCGATGACGGCGACCGACGCAGCCCCGCCCGATCGGCAGCCGCCACGACCGCTGCATGCTCGCTCGCCGCTGCGGCGCGCGGTGCGCGCGCTCTCGACGGTGCTGATCGTCGCCGGCCTGCTGATGATCGCCGACGCCGGCGTCACGCTCGCATGGCAGGAGCCGATCTCCGCGTTCATCGCGCGCATCGAGCAGAACGCGCTGTCCGGCCAGCTCAAGCGCATCGAACGGGCCGCGCCGACGCCGGTCGAGCGGCGCGTGCTCGCCGCGCTCGCGACGCGCGAGCGGCGGATCGCCTTCCTCGCACGCGAGGCGCGGCGCAGCGCGAGAGTCGGCGACCCGATCGGGCGCATCGACATCCCGACGATCGGCGCGAGCTTCGTCGTCGTCCAGGGCACCGACACCTCGTCCCTGCGGAAGGGGCCGGGCCACTACCCGCAGACGACGTTCCCGGGTCTCGGCGGGACGGTCGCGATCGCCGGCCATCGCACGACGTACCTCGCGCCGTTCCACGACGTCAACGAGCTCAAGCGCGGCGACCGGATCGTGTTGACGATGCCGTATGCGCGCTTCGAGTACGCCGTGCAGCGCACGCAGATCGTCACGCCCGATGCGCTGTGGATCGAGCGCGACCTCGGCTACGAGCGGCTCGTGCTCTCGGCGTGCCATCCGCTCTACAGCGCCTCGCACCGCATCGTCGTCTTCGCGCGCCTGCGGCACGTGTCCGCGCGCGGGGCTGCGCTGCGCGGTTGACCCCGGATCAGCCGGCCTACCCTGGCGCTCCGCGTCGGGCACCCTGGTGGCCGGACGTCTGATCTTGCGGAGGACTACTTACGCGCGATGCGGGTACTCCCGATACCGATCGCGGCGGCGGGCACGACGGCGTGACGGATGCGGGTCCGTGGCGTGCCGTCCGGCGCGTCCGGGAAAGTCGCCTCGGCAGGGATCGCATGGACCAGACGCAGACAATGAAGATCACCCAGCTCAAAGCGCAGATCGAGCGCGCGGCGTACGACGTGGACGTCGATGCCGTCGCGGAGGCGTTCGTGTCCCGCATGATCGCGGTGCACGCGGCGCTGCGCCGCGCCGACGTGCGCGCGCTGCTCGGCGACAGCGCCCTCGCCGAGCTTCGGCTGTCGGCCTAGAGCTCGTGCTCGAAGCCGCGCAGCGCGGCGCCGCGCGGCCCGAGGTCGAGCTGCGGCTCGCCTGACGCCACCGTTCCCACCCACGTGATCGGGGCGGCGGCTTCGGCCGCGCGCCGCGCCGACGACGGCACGCAGACGCACAGCTCGTAGTCCTCGCCGGCGGTCGCGGCGAACGCGGCCGGATCCTCGCCGAGCGCGCGCGCGACGTCGCCGACGCCGGGCGCGAGCGGCAGGCGCTCCAGCTCGACGACGAGCCGGACGCCGCTGCGGCGCGCGAGGTGGCGCGCGTCGGTCGCGAGCCCGTCGGAGATGTCGATCATCGCGTGCGCACCGGCCGCCGCGAGCGCACGGCCCTCCGCAAGCCGCGGGCGCGGACGCAGATAGCGCTGGACGAGCTGGGGCATTCCCTGCGCGCGACCCTGCAGGATCGCGAGCCCGGCGCCCGCGTCGCCGAGCGTGCCCGTCACGCCGACGAGGTCCCCCGGCCGCGCGCCGTCGCGTCCGACGAGCGCGCCGGCGTCGTCGGCCCAGCCGACGACCGTCACCGCGAGCACGAGCGCAGGCCCGCGGGCGACGTCGCCGCCGGCGATCGTCACCGCGCATGCCGCGGCCAGCTCCTGCGCGGCGCCGAACAGCTCGAGCACGCCGTCCTGCTCCAGGCCAGGCGGCAGCACGAGCCCGAGATACGCCTCGCCCGGCTCGGCGCCCATCGCCGCGAGGTCCGACAGCGCGCCCGCGAGCGCGCGGTGGCCGAAGTCGCCGAGCGTGCCGATCCCCTCCGCGAGCGCGGGGAAGTGGACGCCCTCGACCATCGTGTCGACCGACGTGACCGCGAAGGGGCGCCCGCGCACGACGGCCGCGTCGTCGCCGAGCCAGCGCACGACGCGCGGGTCGTCGGCGCGCAGGACCCGCTCCAGCGCGTCGATCAGCTCCAGCTCGCGCATGAGCCGCAGGACCGGCCGACGGGCGTCAGCGGTGGCGGTAGACGATGCGCGCGCGATCGAGGTCGTACGGCGACAGCTCGCAGCGCACGCGGTCGCCCGGCAGGATGCGGATGCGGAAGCGGCGCATCTTGCCGGCGACGTGGCCGAGGACGACGTGGTCGTTGTCGAGTCTCACGCGGAACATCGCGTTCGGGAGGGCCTCGATCACCTCGCCCTCCAGCTCGACTTTTTCTTCCTTTGGCACGCGGGGAACCGTACCAGCGTTCAGCGCATCGGCGCGGACGGGATCGTCAGTGCGGCGCCCCGGCGCCGCCGCCCTGGCTCGGGCCGGACGGTCCGTTGCCCCCGCCGCCGCCTCTCCCGCCGCCGGTCGGTGGCGAGGCGGGCGCTCTCTGCGGCGGATGCGCGAACGCGTTCGGGTTGTAGCCGCCGCCGGTTCTCGTCGTCCCGGGCGTGGTCGTCGTGCCCGGGGTGGTCGTGGTCGTCCCGGGCGTCGTCGTGGTGTCGCTGCTCGACGACGACCCGCGCGCGCTCGCGTAGGTGCCGAAGAACGGCTGCGCGTGGAACGGCTCCGTCGGCGGCGGCCAGTCCGAGCAGTAGCTCCCCTTCGCGACGACCATGAAGTCGTGCCAGATCGGCGCCGCGATCGTGCCGCCGAAGACGGAGCTGCCGAGCGTCGTCGTCTCGTTCGGGAAGCCGACCCACACGGCCGTCGACAGTCTCGGCGTGATGCCGACGAACCAGGCGTCGGTGTTGTTGGACGTCGTGCCGGTCTTGCCGGCGTTGGGGCAGCCGATGCCTCTGCCGGCCGCCGTCCCGTGGTCGAGCACCGCCTTCATCGCCGGGAGGATCTCGTCGGTCTCGCCGTCGGTGAACTTCTTGACGCGCACGGGTCTCGGTTCGTCGACTCTCCCGCCCGGGAAGACGACCTTCGTTATCGCCGTTACCGTGTTGCGCCAGCCGCCGTCGGCCACGGTCGCGTACGCGTCGGCCATTTCCAGCGGCGAGACGCCGTATCTGAGGCCGCCGATCGCCTCCGCGTAGTAGCCGTCGAGGTGCGAAGTGACGCCCATGTCGTACGCCGCCTGGTCGACCTTGTCCGGCCCGATGTCGGCGCCCAGCTGCGCGTAGACGGTGTTGTCAGAGATCGGCAGCGCGTTGGCGAGGCTGATCGAGCCGGCGTAGGAGTGGCTGTCGGTCTGCACTTCCCAGGTCGGCGCCTGCGGCAGCCAGCCGGGCGTCAGGTGTCTGGAGACGTAGTGGGTCGTGTTCGGGTCGATCCCCATCCGCACCGCGGCCATCAGGTCGATCACCTTGAACGAGGAGCCGGGCTGCCGGTGCGCCTGCGCCGCGTAGTTGAACTGCGTCGGTCCGTACGTCGCCGAAGACGCCATCGCGAGGATGCGGCCGTTGCTCGGGTCGACCGTCGCGAGCGCCGCCGACGGCGAGCCCGGGGAGCCGACGTGGTTCTGGATTGCCTGGCGCGCGAGCTGCTGGAATCTGAGGTTGATCGTCGTGTAGACCCGCAGGCCGCCCTGCTGCACGATCTTGCGGCCGTAGCGTCTGATCAGTTCGCTTCTGACGTAGTCGAAGAAGAACTGCTCGCGGCGGAGCCCGTAGTAGTCGCTGCGTCTGACCCCGAGCGGCGCCGCGTTCGCCGCGTCCGCCTGCGCCTGCGTGATGTACCTCGTCTCGACCATCGCTCTCAGCACCTCGGCGCGGCGCCGCCGAGCGGCGTCGGGATGGTCGAACGGGTTGTACTGCGTCGGCGCCTGCGGCAGGCCCGCGAGCAGCGCGGCCTGCGGCAGCGTGAGCTGCGACGCCGGCGTGCCGAAGAAGGTGCGCGACGCCGCCTCGACGCCGACCGCCGTCTGACCGCCGACGGTCCCGTACGGCACGTTGTTGAGGTAGGAGACGAGCACCCATTCCTTCGAGTGCTCGGACTCCAGCTGTTCGGCGAGCTTCGCCTCGCGGATCTTGCGCGTGAGCGTCTTCTGGAAGCGGTCTTCCGGGATGTAGAGGTTGCGCACGAGCTGCATCGTCAGCGTCGAGCCGCCCTGAGCGGTGCGGTCCGTCGTGACGTTCTTGACCGCGGCGCGGACGATGCCGACGTAGTCGACGCCGCCGTGCTGGTAGAAGCGCTTGTCCTCGATCGCGACCGTCGCGCGCTTCATCGCGAGCGGGATCTTGCTGCCGGGCACCGCGCTGCGCAGCGTGTCGCCGGTGATGAAGCCGAGGCGCGTGCCGTCGGCCGCGTAGACGACGGACACGGCGCCCTGTGGCTTGGGCTTGAGCTGCTGGATGTCCGGCGTGTCGTTGACGACGTGGGCGACCCAGCCGGCGAACGCGATCCCGCCGGCCAGCGCGCTCACGAGCAGCAGCGTCCCGATGATGATGCCGGCCCGCCGGGCGGGCCGGGCGCGCCGGCGCCGGCGCCTCTGTCGCTCTCGGCGGGTCACGGAAGCAAAAGGGTAGCTGTGAGCGTCTTTCGGCTTGCCGAGCGCCGCTCCTGCCGGCCGGCGCAGGGCCTGCCGGGACAGCCCTCAGGCGGTCGCGCTGACCGGCAGCAGGCCGGCGGCGCGCAGCACGCGCAGCGCGTCGGCGCGCAGCGCGGCCTCGCGCGCCGGGCGTTCGGCGGGCGGCACCGCCCCGCGCGCGACGGTGTAGTGGACGCCGTCGGCCGCGATGTCGGCGACGCGCGCGGTCGGGGCGCCGTCGAGCCCGCCGAGCGCGGCGAGCGCCGCGTCCGCGTCGACCGCCGCCGGCAGCCACAGCTCGACCTCGACCGCGACGAGCGGTTCGACGATCGTGTCGTTCCGAAGCATGCCGGCCGCCAGCCGCTCGTTCGGGATGAAGATGCGCCCGCCGTCGGCGCCGCGCACGATCGTGTAGTTGAGGCGCACGTCCTCGACGGTCCCGGTCGCGTCCTCGATCGTCACGCGGTCGCCGATCCGCAGCGGCTGCGCGACCGTCAGCATCACGCCCGCGATCAGGTTCGCGAGCGTCTGGCGCGCGGCGAAGCCGAGGATCGCCGCGATCAACGCGCCCGAGGCGAGCAGTCCGGCCGCCAGCCGGTTGAGGCCGCCGAACTGCGACAGCGCGAGCAGCAGCCCGACGACCACGATCGCGAGCGTGATGAGCCGCCGCAGGAAGCGCAGGCGGGTGTCGAGCACCGGCGTCAGCTCGTCGCGCACGACCGCCGTCGCGAGCCGGTGGCCGCGGTGCAGCAGTGCCCGATCGACGCCGATCGCGAGCACGATCGTGCCGACGACGGTGAGCAACGCGGTCAGCTCGTTCTTGTGCGCTTGCAGGAACGTGGTCGCAAGCGTGGGAACATCGTGACCGAGCATGGAGCGCGAGCGTACCGTCACCCGCGGCAGCGCCTCCCTTCGCGCGAACGTGGCGGGGCGGTCGCGCGCGGGCTTCGCGGCGCGCCTGCGCGACCCGGAGTGGCGCGTCGCCGTGCGCGAGGCGTGGGGCGCCGTGTGGACCTCGCGGCTCGTCGCATGGGGCGCCGGGCTGCTCGGGATCCTGTGGCTCGGGCGCGCGGCGGGCACGCAGGTGTACGACACGCAGAACCTGTCGCAGCCGTACGGATGGTTCGGCAACCTGCTCGTCGGGCCGTCGGCGCGCTGGGACTCCGTCTGGTACCTGCGGATCGCCGAGCACGGCTACGGCAACGCCGCGTCGCACGCGCAGGCCGCGTTCTATCCGCTGTACCCGCTGATGATGCGAGCCGTCGGCTGGGTCGTCGGCTCGCCGCTGCTGGCGGGGATCCTGATCTCGCTCGCCTGCTTCCTCGTCGCGCTGGTGTTGCTGCACCGGCTTGTCGCGCTCGAGCTGGGCGCGCGCGACGCGCGCGCGACGTTGCTGGTCGTCGCGTTCTTCCCGACCGCCTTCTTCTTCTCTGCCGTCTACTCCGAGTCGCTCTTCCTGCTGCTGTCGGTCGGCGCGTTCCTGGCGGCGCGGCGCGAGCGCTGGGCGTGGGCGGGCGCGCTCGGCGGCCTCGCCGCGCTGACCCGCAACAGCGGCGTCGTGCTGCTCCTGCCGCTGGTGCTGCTGTTCCTCTACGGACCGCGGGCGGACGCCGCGCGCGTGGCCGCAGGTGCCCGGTGGTGGAGCCCCCGCTACCGCCTCACGCCGCAGCTGCTGTGGCTCCTGCTCGTCCCGCTCGGGCTCGCGCTCTATCTCGGCTGGTCGGCGATCGCGCTCGGCGACGCGCTCGCGCCCTACCACGCGCAGGCACTGTGGATGCGGCACTTCGAGCCGCTCGGCGGCCTGTTCCGAGGAGCGAGAGCGGCGTGGCTCGGGCTGCGCCAGCTCGCGCACGGCTCGCCGACGCCGCGCTACTTCACCGACAGCGGCGGCGACCCGTTCACCGACGCCGGCAACAACCTGATGCTGTTCGGCTTCGCCGTCTTCGCGCTGCTCGCCTGCGCGGGTGCGCTGCGGCGGCTGCCGCTCGCGTACGGCGCGTACGCGGCCGTCGCGCTCGTGATGACGCTCTCCTACCCGATCTCCGCGCAACCGCTGGCGTCGCTCCCGCGCTACATCGCCGTGCTGTTCCCGCTGCAGATGTGGCTCGCGCGCTGGAGCGGAGCGCGCGGGGGGAGCGAGCGGGCGATCGGCGTGAGCGCCGTGCTGCTCGGGCTGTTCGCGGCGTACTTCGCGCGCTGGGGTTTCGTGGGGTGAAAGCCGCTCTCCTGTTGGACGCCTTGGGCACGCTTGTCGAGCTGGAGCCGCCGGTCGCGCCGCTGCGGCGCGAGCTGCGCGAGCGCTTCGGCGTCGAGGTGAGCGCGGCGGAGGCGGGCGCGGCGCTGCGGGCGGAGATCGCCTTCTATCGCGCGCACCACGACGAGGCGTCCGATCGCGCACGGCTGGCGGACCTGCGGCGGCGCTCGGCGGAGGCGCTGCGGGACGCGCTGCCGCCGGTGGCGCGCGCGCTGCCGATCGAGCCGCTGACGGACGCGCTGCTCGCCGCGCTGCGCTTCCGTCCGTTCCCCGAGGTGCCGGCAGTGCTGCGGGGCGCGCGCGAACGCGGCGTCCGGCTCGTCGTCGTCAGCAACTGGGACGTCTCACTGCACGACGTGCTGGCGGAGACCGACCTGGCGCCGCTGCTCGACGGCGTCGTGACGTCGGCCGAGGTCGGACACTCGAAGCCGGATCCCGCGATCTTCGCGCGCGCGCTGGCGGTCGCGGACGCGGCGGCCCACGAGGCGATCCACGTCGGCGACAGCGTCGCGCATGACGTCGCGGGCGCGCTCGCGAGCGGCGTCGAGCCGTTGCTGCTCGTGCGCGACGGGACGGCGGCGGACGCCGCGCCGCCGCCCGGCGTGCGCACGATCGCGACGCTGCGCCCCGTGCTCGAGCTGCTCGATCCGGACGCGCGGCGGCGGTCCGTATCGTTCACGCCATGAGCAGCGCGTCGTCGTACGGCCCCTGGCTTCCGCCCGTCGCCGGATCGCCCGGTGGCCCGCCCGCGCCGCCGGGGCGACCGCCCGCGGAGGGCGGCGAGCCGCGCTGGGCGCCGTCGAGTGCGTGGTTGGCGCTGTTCGCGGCGCTCGCGTTCGCGATCTTCGGCGCGGTCGTCGTCGGCGTCGTGGGCGCGGTCTTCGGCGCCAGCCTCAGAAGTCCGCCGCCGGCCGTCAACATCGTCGCGACGGTCGTGCAGGACGGCGCGTTCATCGGGGCGGCGCTGCTGTTCGCCGGTCGCGCCGGCGCGGTGCTGCCGGCGCAGTTCGGCTTCGTCCGCACGCGGCTCGGGGCGGCGATCGGCTGGATGGCGCTCGCGTACCTCGGCTACATCGTGCTGAGCGCGCTGTGGGCGGCGGTCTTCAACACGGCGAAGACGCAGGACAACCTGCCGACGAGCCTGGGCGTGAACGAGAGCACGGCCGCCCTCGTGGCGGTCTGCGTGGTCGTGACGACGATCGCGCCGTTTGCGGAGGAGACGTTCTTCCGCGGCTTCTTCTTCGGCGCGCTGCGCAACTGGCGCGGACCGTGGCCGGCTGCGGTCGTGACCGGTGTCGCGTTCGGCGCGATCCACTACGGCTCAGCCCCCGACGTCTTCCTCGTGCCGCTCGGCATCTTCGGCTTCGCCCTGTGCCTCGTGCGCGAGCAGACCGGCTCGCTGCTGCCCTGCATCGCGCTGCACGCGATCAACAACGCACTCGCGTTCGGCTCGTCGGAGAGCTGGACGGCGGGGCAGACGCTGCTGCTGATGGGCGGGGCGGCGAGCGTGACGATGCTCGTGTGTCAGTTGCTCGTCAGCGGCCGCGCGCGCGCCGTCTGACGCCCGAACGCTCGACTACGATCCGCGCCGGGATGCTCCGCCCCACTGTCGTCTCCCTGCTTGCGATAGCTGCGCTCGTCGGCCTGCCGGCCGGTGCGGTCGCCGCTGCGCCCGCGCCGAGAGCGCCGACGAGCGCGACCGATCGCATCAGCCTCCAGCTGGTCGGCTCATGGAGCGTGCAGCGCAAGCCGCTCGGCGTCACGGGGCGCGCGCTGCGCGTCGTCGGCCGGATCGCGCCGTACGTGCCCGGGCAGCCGATCCAGCTCCGCATCTGGCGCGGTCACACGCTGATCAAGCAGGCGACGGTGCAGCCGAAGCCGACGAGCACGAAGCGCACGGCGACGTTCAGCCTCCGCTTCGTGCCCGGGAGAAGCGGCGTCACGCAGATCTTCGCCGTGCACGCGAGAACAGACCAGCAGGGCGCCGCCGTCGGGCGCGCCGCGCTGTCGGTCGTCGCGCCGAACGCCGGGCCGGGCGCGCGCGGGCTGTTCGTGCGGCTGCTGCAGCAGCGGCTGGCGGCGGTCGGCTACGCGACGCCGCAGTCGGGCGCATACGACCTGCTGACGGGACTGGCGGTGCTCGCCTTCCGCAAGGTCAACGGGATGCCGCGCGTGACGACGCTCTCGCCGACGGTCGTCGACCGCCTGCTGCGCGGCGTCGGCGGCTTCAGGATCCGCTACCCGCGACAGGGCCGCCACGTCGAGGCCAACCTCAACTGGCAGGTGCTCGCGCTGATCGACAAGGGCAGAGTCGTGCGCGCCTACACGACCAGCTCCGGCAAGCCCTCGACGCCGACGGTGCTCGGGACGTTCCGCTTCTACATGAGAGAGCCGGGGACGAACAGCCACGGGATGGTCGACTCGACCTACTTCATCCGCGGCTACGCGATCCACGGCTACTTCGACGTTCCCGCCTACGCCGCCAGCCACGGCTGCCTGCGCGTGCCGATCCCCGACGCCTTCGCGATCTACTCCTGGCTTCACCTCGGGGACCCGATCGACGTCTACTACTGAGTCGCGGGCGCACGCTTCGCGAGTGCCCCGACCTGGATTCGAACCAGGGACCTTTCCCTTAGGAGGAGTCGGGCCAGATGCCCCGGGCAGGACTCGAACCTGCGACTTTTCCCTTAGGAGGGGAACGCTCTAATCCGCTGAGCTACCGGGGCTAGCGGGGATCGTAGACGCTCGCCTCGACGCCGTGCGGGAAGGCTCCGGTGCTGCGCCGGCAGCTCGCGCGATGCGTGCGGATACGCTCGGATACGCGGGGGTTTTGGCCACGGAGCGCCGGTTCGTGGCCACTACCCAACACGGACGTATGACCGGTAGGCGCGGAGCTGCGCTCCACCTAGCTTCTGCTGTGCGGGCGGAGCCGGCTCCCGGCTCAGCGGATCGGTCGCCGTTCGGCACCCCCAGCCAGGCGGCCATCCGCTGAGCCACCCGCACCGGGGGTATGCTCGAAATAAGGAGGCGACCCGCATGACCGCGCTCGCAAGTCTTCTGGCGGTAGTTCTCATCGGCCTCGTCGTCGCGTGGCTGCTGGGCTCCGCTGTCCTGCGCATCGGGGGCGTGCTGCTGATTCTGGCTGGCGTCGTCGGGCTGGCGACCGGGACGGCGCCGCTTGTCGCCGTCGTCACGCTTCTGCTCGGCGCGCTCGCGTGGCTGGCCGGGCACTGGATCTACGCCTACCGGCACCATGCGTATCGGGGGCCGCTCGCGCGCCGCGTGTTCCTTCGCGTACTGCCGCCGCGAGCCGATCCGACGCGCGGCTGGGGCGTGCCGGTCGTTCCAGCCGACAGCGACCGTCGAGCTGGCTAGACACGCACGCGCGGCGGCTCACGGCCGGCGGCGAGCGCGCCGGCTAGCTCCTCCGCGCGCGTGCGCGCGCGGGGACGAGTCCGCTCCATCGCCTCACGAGCGGAGCGGACGTGTCGAAGCCTGGGCGGCAGGGCGGGCAGCAGCACCCGCGAAGCGCTCGCCGCCAGTCGCAACAGCAGGTCGCGACTTGGGCTCCAGCGAAGCCCGAGATCATCGCGGAGGGTCGGCGGAAGCAGACCGAGGGTCGGTGCAGCGATCACGGCGAGCAGGGGCGCCGCGCTCTGCGGAAGCCCAAACGGGTTGAGCGCGATCTCTGCGACGTGACGCGCGGCCGGCGTCGGCTCCAGCGTGTCGGTCACCTGCTGGGCGAAGTAGACCGTGAAGTCGCCGAAGGTGTCCGGGCACCCGCCGACCGGCACGCCGCACGCATGCGCAAAGCGCTTCTGCTCCTCGTAGTAGCGCTCGATCTCCGCTCGGGCGAGCTGGCCGACATAGCGCTGGTAGGTCACGAGCGACGTATCCACGAGCGTCGCCCACACCCACAGCACGAGGCTCGGATCGGTCGCGTCGTATGGGCGACCGGCTGCGTGGCCGGCGCTGACGGTTCCCTGAATCCGCGCGTGCGCGCGGCGCATACGCGCCGCCCCTCGCTCGGCTAGCTCGTCGTCGCCGAAGATGATCTGGCCCATCGTGTCCAGCGTGTGCGTCAGGCGGCCCCAGCGGTCGGTCTTGAACCGCGAGTAGTGCTCGACGCCTGCGCCGACTAGCGGATGCGCGACTTGGAGGATCAGCGCACGACCGCCTCCGAGAATCAAGGCGGCCTCGCGGTTGATGCGCCAGGTGGCGGAGCCGGGGCCGAACCACCCGGCGGCAGCGGTCCTGCGCATGGCGGCTCCGATGGGTTGGGATGGCGCTGCGCCAACCTTAGTCCGCATGCCGGCCGTCACTGGTGGACTACCTCTGAGTATTTGCGCGTGAACGGTCGCGTGTGGTTTAGGGTTGCCGGATCGTGTCCGGAAAACGGGGGAACGGCGAGGGACGAGCGAACGTGCGGACGCGAGCCGCCGCACGTCGGCTCACGGCAGCGGGAGGATGTACGTGGCTTTGAAACATGCGGTGCTCGGGCTCCTGGTCGAGCGTGAGGAGTACGGACACAAGCTGGCGGCGCTGCTCGACGCGCGACTCGGCCCAGCGTTTACCGTCGATCCGGGTTCGGTCTATGCCTCCCTGCGGAACATGGAGCTGGACGGGCACGTCAAGGTCACGAGACGCGAGCTGCGAGGCAAACAGCAGCGGGTGTACTACAGAGCTACCGCCGAAGGCGTCGAGCACTACGACGAGTGGGTGTCCGGTCCGCTCTCGCGTGAGCCGCTGCGCGGAGAAATGTTCCTGCGGTTCGCTATGACCGACCTCCCACGAGTTCCGGTGCTGCGAGCCGCATTCGAGCAGTTGGAGCAGGAGTGCTTGAACGACATCGCCGTCTGCACCGCCGCCGATCTCTCCGGCACGCTGCGCGATCCCGTCACATGGCACACGGCGACACGGCTCCTGCTCGACTCCGGAGTGCTCGACCGCCTGAACGCCGAGCACGCTTTCATCAAGCGAACGCTCTCGGTCCTCCGCTGGGCCGAACGAGAGGGAGTCATGCCACGGGCTATGCTGCTGGAGGTGGTGGAGGCGTCGGCTTGACCCCGGCTGGGGGTTCCGCGAATGGCTGCTCTGCTCTCGCTCATCGGGGTTACGCATAGATACTCGCGCGGTGTGCGCGAGGTCACGGTTCTCCACGACATATCGCTCGATCTCAAAGAAGGCGACTACGCATGCGTGCTCGCCAGCAAGGACGAGGGAAAGACAACGCTCCTGGAGGTCGCCGCCGGCATCCGGACGCCGAACGAGGGTCGGGTCATGTTCCAAGGACGCGATCTGGCGACCATGAGCAAAGGCGCGCGAACCCGCTTGCTCCGGTCGGAGATTGGCTGCGTCTGGAACCGCTCCGTCCCGGTCGTGATCGGCGAAAGCGTGCTCGCGCATGTGGGGCTGCCGCTGCGGAGCGCGCGCGTCGAACGCAAGGAGCGGCGGCGTCGAGCTGCTGCAATGATCGAGCGCGTCGGCGCGGCTGACTACGCCGACGCGAAGGTTCTCGATCTCTCGCAGTCTCAGCGCATGCGCGTCGCGCTCGCGCAAGCATGCGTTCGCTCGCCAAGACTTCTCATCGCCGACGAGCTGACGGACACGCTCGACCTGATCGAGCGTACGAAGCTTTTGGGCCTCCTGCAGGACTTCGCGCGCGACGGCATGTGCGTGTTGATGACGGCTCCGGACGGGCACGGCGCCAAGGGATGCAACCGCCTGCTCTCGCTCTCGGACGGCCGGCTGAAAGAGGCCGAGGTTCGCCCGCCGACGCCGATCGAGTCGGCTGACGCCGACGTTGTGCCGTTCCGGACGCGCACGGGCGGCGAGTGAATGCTCGAGCTTCGGAACGTCGCCAAGCGATACACAGCGGGCGGCGAGACCGTCCACGCCATCGAGGACGTGTCGTTGACGATCGCGCCGGGCGAGGTCGTCGCGCTCTACGGCCCGAGCGGGTCGGGCAAGACAACGCTGCTGCTGCTCGCGGCTGGAATGACTGAGCCGGACGAGGGAGCGGTGCTCTACAAGGGCCGCTCGGTCGCCGGCATGAACGCGAAGGAAGCGACGCGCTATCTCCGCTCCGAGCTCGGCGTCATCTGGCAGAAGTTCCAGCTCATCCCTGTGATGTCCGCGCTTGACAACGCAGGTATCAAGCTCGTTGCTGGCGGCGCGAGCCGCCGTGCGGCGCGCAAGCAAGCTGCTCCGTGGCTCGACCGCGTTGGGCTCAAGGAGCGGGTGAAGCATCCCCCCGAGCAGCTTTCCATCGGCGAGCAGCAGCGCGTCGCCATCGCGCGGGCGCTTGTCAACAAGCCCGGCCTGATTCTCGCCGACGAGCCGACCGGCAGTCTCGACACGAGACGCGCGCAGGAGGTCTTGGCGCTCCTTGCCGACATCAGTCATCGGGAGGGCGTCGGCGTCCTTCTCGCCACGCATGACCCGGACGCCGCCGCGTTCGCTGACCGCGCACACGCGCTGCGCGACGGAAAGCTCCTCCCAGCCTTCAGTCGCCGACCGGGCGAGGACGAAGCAGCAATTCCCACGAGCGCCGGATAGGCGACGATGGACCCGACTGTCGCCCCTTGGCTCTACTGGTTGCGGCTGCGGAAGTGGCCGATCTCGGAGGCGTTGGCTGGGATCGGGATTGCAACCGGCGTTGCACTGTTCTTCGCGGTGCTTGTGGCGAATTCGAGTGTGACGGGCTCGGTGGAGCAACTGGTCCACGGCATCACCGGCGACTCTAAATATGCGCTCGTCGCACGCGATCAGCAGGGCTTCCCGGAAGGATTCGCCCAGGTCGTCCAGGCGGACAGAGACGTTCGCGCGGCGGCTCCGCTGGTCGTCGAGCGTGCCAGTGTCGGCGGCCCAGCCGGCAGTTCGACGGTCGAGCTGGTCGGCGTGACGGCCGACTTCGCCAGCCTGAGCGGAAAGTTGGTCAGAAGTTTCGGCGGCCTGTACGGGGTCCGACTCGCAAACTCGCTGCTCCTGCCGGAGCCGATCGCCAGAAGACTCGGTGTCGGCCCAAGCGATCCGGTGCAGCTCCACTTGTTCGGGCGAGCGATCACGGCGCGCGTCGCGGCGGTCGTCGGCAAGCAGCAGATCGGCGCCTTGGCGGACAGTCCCGTCGTGGTCGGGCCGTTGCGCTTCGTGCAGTCGCTTAGTGGCCTGAGAGGTCGCGTGACACACGTTCTCGTCGCGCCGCGCCCCGGACGTGACGCGGCGGTGAAAACAGCGCTGACGCGCATAGCGGCCGACCGGCTCGATGTCGTTCCGAGCGACAACGAGGCGAGGCTCGTCAAGCAGGCTGCTGCTCCCAACGAGCAGTCCACGGGCATGTTCGCTGCGATAAGCATGGTCGTGGGCATCCTGTTCGCGTTCAATGCGATGTTGCTCACGGCGCCCGAGCGCCGGCGCATCATCGCCGAGCTGCGGATGCAGGGATTTAGCCGAATCCAGTTGACGACAGTGCTTCTGTTCGAGGCCCTGCTCCTGGGCGCCGTGGCTTCGGGGATCGGGCTTCTGCTTGGCGATCAGCTCTCGCGACACTTCTTCCACGCGGTGCCCGGCTATCTGTCGTTCGCGTTCCCGGTCGGTCACGCTCGAATCGTGAGCTTCGGCGATCTCGCGGTGGCCTTTGCTGCGGGGATGGGCGCGACGCTGCTCGCGACGGCTCGGCCACTTGCCGACGTGTTCACGAGAAAGGCGCTCGACACGGCCTACCGCACGAGCGAGGAGCCGAGCGCGGGTGTTCCCGGACGCACGCAGCGGCGGTTGCTCGCCGCCGCGTTGGTGCTCGTGGCGTTCGCTGCTGCGGTGCTGGTGTTGAGGCCAGCGGCAACGAACGTGGGAATCGTGGCGCTTGGGCTGGCCATGCTCGCCGTTCTGCCGAGTCTCCTGTCGGCAGCTCTCGCGTTCGCCGACCGTGCGTCGCTCGGGCCGACCGGAGGCGGCCTCGTGTCGGTCGCGGGCTCGGAGCTGAGCGCGAGCATGACGCGCGCGATCGCGCTCGCCGCTACCGGCGCGCTCGCCGTCTTCGGCAGCCTGTCGATTGAGGGCGCGCATCGGGATCTGCTGCGCGGACTCGACTCGAATCAGGCGAGTTACGTCGGCACGGCCGACGTGTGGGTGAGTGCTGGTGGCGATGAGAACAGCCTTACGACGACGCCGTTCGCCATGCCGCGCGCGTTGAAGGCGCTCGCGGCGAGTGGGCGTGTCGCGGCGGTGCGGCCCTATCGCGGAGGATTTCTTGACGTAGCCGGGCGGCGCGTGTGGCTCGTCGCGCGCGATCCCGCGGAGCGCGCCCCGGTCCCAGCCGAGCAGGTGGTCAGCGGCAACCTCACCAACGCGACGCGGCGTCTGCGGGCTGGCGGGGCCGTCGTCGTGTCGGACGGGCTGGCCGACGCTCTCGGCGTGCGCGTGGGCGAGCTGCTGCACCTGCCGACGCCGACCGGCACGAGAGCGCTGCGGCTCGTCGCGACCACGACGAATCTCGGATGGTCGCCCGGAACGGTTCTCTTGAATGGCCGGGACTACGCGCGGCTGTGGGGGACTAGCAGCGTCACCGGCGTCGAGATCGATCTCAATCCGAGCACCAGCGCGTCGGCCGGGCGTCAGCTCGTGGCGGCTGCGCTCGGGTCGAGATCCGCACTCACCGTGGAGACTGCCGCCGAACGGCTCGCACGACTCAAGCGGCTGTCTCGACAAGGGCTCGATCGTCTGAGCCAGATTTCGACGCTCATGCTCGCCGCTGCTGCGCTCGCGATGGCCGCCGCGATCGTCGCCGCCGTGTGGCAGCAGCGGCGGCGGCTGGCCGTGCTTCGGATGCAGGGCTTCGGCACCGGGCAGGTGTGGCGCGTCCTGCTCATTCAAAGCGCGCTCGTGCTGTCTGTGGGCGCCGCACTCGGCGCCGTGTTCGGGCTTGGTGGACAAGTGCTCGCCACACGCTGGACGAGCTTGACGACGGGCTTTCCGGCCATCTTCTCGCCGGCCATTGGCTTGGCTGGATTCACCTTCGCCGGAGTCGCGCTGCTGGCGCTCCTGTGCGTGTCGCTTCCGGGCTATTGGGCTGCCCGCGTGTCGCCCGCGATGAGCTTCCACAACGACTGAGGCCCGCCTACTCTGCGCGCGCTGTCACGCGCGCGGCGAACGCTTCGGCTGCTGCTCTCACCTCGTCGTAGCGGCCTTGACCCAAGGCTTCGAGCGGAGACCGATAGCCGAGCGCGGCGTCGCGCGACCGTAGCCATGCGATCACCGCGTCTGGGTCGTCGGTCGCGAGGCCGACGACATAGCCGACCATCGACCAAAGATCATCGACCGGCTCCCACCGATGCGCGATGCGCGTCGTCGGCGGTCCCCCTGAGCGCCACCGCCGAACCGTGCGGGCACCTACGTTCGGGACGGCTCGCGCCACGTCCCCATCGCTCAGACCAAACACGGCGAGCAGACGCAGCCGCTCAGAAAAGCCAGTCGTGGGCCGGAACTGGCCTCGCCACGTCGGCCGGTCGTTCCGTGCCGCCATCATCCCGTATGCTCGTGCAGCCAGTCCGCGACGGCGATGCACGCCTCGCCCAGCTCGCGCGCCTGCTGCTCCGTGATCCCGTCCGCGATCGTTCTCGGGTCCTTAGCGTCCTCGAAGATCGAGACGAGCGCTCGGCGGCCGTCAAGGTTCAAGTCGGCGATGAACTGTTGCGGGGGTCCGGGTGGCCCAATCGGATACATCGAGCCACCGTCGACGGCTGCCATCTGTAGACCGTCGCCAAGGTCTCGAAGCTGAGCTTCGTTCGCAACGCCGATCAACTGCGGCTCCTCATCGTCGCGCCGGTCATCGACCATAAGCAGCGCGACGACCCGGAGGAGTCGGCGCGGCGTCAGGACGACGGCGCGCTGCTCCGGGGCAGCAGGTCCGATCTTGACCTCCCGAGCGCCAGGAATCGTCGTGTAGTCGAAGCTCTCGTCCGTCATCAGGTCAGGAGGTCGGCCGTCTTGCCCAGCCGGCATATGGGCGTCCAAGCGGCGGGGCGTCGATCTCGCCCGCATATGCCTGCGCGAGCCGGGTTGCGTATGCGATCTGCGTCGCGGGTGTGTCCCCGAACGCTCGCCCAAGTCGAGTGATAGTCAGCAGCAGAGGATTCGGCACTCGCCCAATCTCGAGCGCCGAGAGGTAGCGCTGATTCATCTTCGTCCGCTCCGCAAGCTCTCGCTGCGGCCAGCCCTTTTGCTGCACGCGCAGCTCGCGCAGCGTCGCGCCGAGCGCGGCAGCGCCCAAGCTCCGATCATGCGGAGCCGTCACGCCGGCGGATGCCGGCCGACGCTCGCGCGGCCACGGAAGCGGATCTTCTCTCGGGCGCGCATAGCTGGCGACGAACAGGCCGACGCTCACCTCGCCTGCGCGAGCGAGCAGGGTCACGGTCAAGACGTGCGCGTTCGCCGCCGCGCGCGCGTTTTCGATTTGCTCGATGAACTTCGGCTTGCGGCCGACCCGCTCGGCGAGCTGCGTGCGCGTGAGGCCGCGATCCTCGCGCACGCGGCGAGTCATTTCCGCGAGGCCGTCAAGCCCTCCGATGCGTGCGAGCACCACATCGGGGTCGCGCTCGTCGTCCAGCTCGGCGTCCGTCATGCGGCTGGATCGGCGTCGCTGACGGCGAGATACAGACGGCGCCCGCCTGTCGGTCGCTCGCGGCCGAAATCACGTTGGCAGGCCAGGTCCGCCGCCCCCGCTGCCATCGAGGCAAACGCCGGGTCGATGCCTTCGAGAATGGTGTCCATGATGTCGGTCGCGCTCGCGCATGCGGTGGCCGCACGGCGAAGCTGTCCGTCAGTCACCGCCTCGAATTCACGACGGGTTCCTTGCAGGCGTGCGAGGGCGAGGCGACCTTCCAGAACGCCCGCGTAGGCGTTGATCGTGCGCAACGCGAGCTCGGCGTCGAGCATGGCGTCAGGTGAAGGGCGAGCAAGCATGAGCCGAGACAGGCTGAGGACGAGAGTGCGGGCCGCGAAGTGGGTCGCGAGGGGGCTCGCCGCCGACACCCCGCGGACCCGCTCTCTCATCCTCGATGGGATGGGCCGGGATCCGAGAAGGGAACCGGAGGTCCTGACCCGGCGGGCACAGTAGACCGGCGTCGGCCGCGTCGTAAGCCTTCACTCCACTTGTTACGTGAAGGGGCTACATGCTGCTAGTTGCGGCGCCTGGGCCACCGTGCCAGAACCAGCAGCATGAAGGGTTGCGATCCACTACACCGCCTTTAGGGTGTGCCACGGCAGACCACTCCCCCAGGTCTGCCGGTCGCCGCGGCAAGCGGACGGGGACGGGG
>DATNAP010000069.1:0-23675 GCA_035572475.1 Conexibacter sp.
TGACGCGGCATTCGACGGGTGCCCTACCCGGTACCGTGAACCGGAGCTTGGTCTTGGGGGCGCCGAGGGCTTCGTTCCATATAAGCTCGAAGTTCCTTTCGGTGACCCTGAGGCTCCTTGCGGATGCTCCGCTGACGGCGACTGCGAGGAGCGCGGCGGCCGTGAGCGCAGCCAGCGTGAGTTTGCTGCGATAGCGCATGGTGACGTTATCCTTATGTCCAGGTTGAACGGCAGCCGGTTCAATCCGGCGTGACGCTCTTTGTCGCACGCCCTGCGTGCCCTTGGACGGCGCATCGGGCGTGCGCGGCTGTGAAGCATCGTGGCCTGAGCGTCCCCTCCTTTCACTCGCCAACGAGAGCCCGCAGCCCCGCGCAGTCGCATCCGGCGAAAACACCGGGGAGCGGGAAACGACGCCTCGTGAGCGAGCGTAGCGCGTCCACAACATGCCGTCAAAGGCCACGCTGGCTGCCGCCGCACGCGACGCCGGCAGACTACAAGTCGCAGGCCCGCATGCCCATACGCGCGCGCATCGCTTCGTGACGGTGCAGCGGCGGGCCGTCCTCGGTCGAGCCGGGCAGCACTCTGCCGGTCTTCCTGAAGTACGCCATCGCTCTGACCTGCAGGCGTTCGAATGCCATCACGCTGTCGTAGTCGCTCTTCCATTCGGCCGGCGGCCGCAGCGCTTCGAGCTTCTTGATCGCGTCCTGGAACGCGGGGTAAACGGCGGACACGATCGCTGTGCGGTTGCCCTGATGACGGGTCGTCGCGGCGGTCGTCAGCGCCCGGCGATGCGTGCAGATCGCGTTTGCCTGCTTCGTGAAGTCGGGCCTCGTCATCGGCCCCGAGCTGCCGCAGCCGACCATCGCGAGCGCGAGCGCAGCCGTCCCGGTTGCGACCAGCTTCCGTTCCATCGTTCCCCCTGTTGCGACGAGTACGTGTTCGCTCTTCGCACTCTAGCCTGTGACGCAGCGCGAGGCGACCGGTCGGTTGGTTGCGTGGGGACCCGGGCACGCTGGCACGCGGGCACTGTTGACGCGCCCGCGCGCGCGAGAGACGATGGGCCCTTCCCGACGAGAGGAGCGCCCGATGGCCCGCAAGATGGCGGACTGCCGCCGCTGGCCGAGCGAGTCGAACTGCTCGCTCGTGATCATCGGCGACGAGGACGAGGTCGTCCGCGCCGCCGCCGAGCACGCCGCCTCCGTGCATGGGCACGAGGACACGCCCGAGATGCGCGAGCAGGTCCGCCAGATGCTCGAGCCGGCCGAGCAGTACCAGGCCGGCCCGCGCGCGCAGGAGCCGCTGCCCGGCTGAGGTTCCAAGACCGCCACCCCGCGCGACGGCCGCTTCGGCGGGCGGCGCGCGGGTAGGCTGGCGTCCCATGGACTACCGCACGCTCGGCCGCACCGGCATGCAGGTCAGTCCGCTGTGCCTCGGAACGATGATGTTCGGCGCCTGGGGCAACGCGGACCACGACGACTCGATCCGCATCATCCACGCCGCGCTCGACGCGGGCGTCAACTTCGTCGACACCGCCGACGTCTACTCGCGCGGCGAGTCGGAGCAGATCGTCGGCAAGGCGCTCGCCGGCGGCCGGCGCGACCAGGTGATCCTGGCGACGAAGGTCCACGGCTCGATGGGCAGGGACCCGAACGAGCGCGGCAACTCGCGCCGCTGGATCGTGCGCGAGGTCGAGGACAGCCTCAGACGGCTCCAGACCGACTGGATCGACCTCTACCAGATCCATCGCCCTGAACCCGAGACCGACGTCGAGGAGACGCTGGCCGCGCTGACCGACCTCCAGCGCGCCGGCAAGATCCGCGCGTTCGGCTCCTCCACCTTCCCGGCCGAGGCGATCGTCGAGGCGCAGTGGACGGCGGAGCGGCGCGCGCTCGGCCGCTTCACGACCGAGCAGCCGCCGTACTCGATGCTCGTGCGCGGGATCGAGCGGGACGTGCTGCCGACCTGCCAGCGCTACGGCATGGGCGTGCTGCCGTGGAGCCCACTCGCAGGCGGTTGGCTGAGCGGGCGCTGGCGGGCGGGGCGCGAGGCGCCCGGGTCGACGCGTGCCGAGCGGATCCCCGCCCGCTACGACCTCTCGCGGCCGGAGAACCAGCGCAAGCTCGACGCGGTCGAGGCGCTCGCGCAGCTCGCCGAGGAGCTGGGCGTGACGCTGATCCGGCTGGCGATCGCGTTCACGCTGCACCACCCGGCGGTGACGGCGCCGATCGTCGGCCCGCGCACGATGGAGCAGCTGGAGAGCCAGCTCGGCGCCGAGGAGCTCGAGCTGAGCGACGAGGTGCTCGACCGCATCGACGCGATCGTCCCGCCGGGGACAAACTTCAGCTTCGCCGACGCCGGCTACATGCCGCCGGCGATCGCGGATCCGGCGCTGCGGCGGGGTCGGCAGACGGCCTGGTCGCTGCGCGGATTCTGAGCGGCGGCGGGCCCGGCTCTTGCAACATATAAATGTGAAGATCCACGGTCTAACATGACCACATAGTTGCTGTTGAGTTGAGAGTGGTTCAGCTCTAGGCTCGTCGAACGATGAGACCCAACTGCTCATATCTGATCAACGTCGTCTTCGACAGCCGGCCCGTCCTCTGGTCGGCTCGACTGCTGCTCGTGTCCGCGGCCTTCGTGCTCGCCGTCGGCGGCGCCTACATCGTGGCATCCACGTTCGTACGGATGCGGAATGGCGAGTGGCTCAAGCGCGCGGGGCCGTTCGAGGTCGCGGAGCCGGCGGCCATGACGCTCGAAGATCAAGTTTACTTCTGGCAGACCACTGCCCGCACGTTTGAAGACGACCTTGAGCGTCTTCGTGGGCGAATCAACGAGACGGTCGAGATAATCGACGAGGACAGTTCCGATGACGATTACGATAGACTCTGACTTCATGAGAACGCGAATGAGCAGAGAGGAGCGGGCTGCAAAGATCGCTGCGGTACTCGAAGCCAACCGCCTCGAACTGGAACGAACCGCCCATCGGCGCCAGCAGCTCGAGCTGGCTCTGCGCATGTCGAACATGGTCGTAGACCGCGCTATGCGTCAAATTCGCAGCCTGCGGTAACGCGCCAGACGTCCACGGCGCTGTCAAGCGCCGTGGACGTCTTGTTACAGCGACGACCCTAGACGGATGAGCCGGCAGTGCCCGGCTGACCCGGGCCCTGGTAGGCCCGAGCCGGAGTTGCCGGAGCCCGAGCCCGATCTGCCCGAGCCTCTGCCCATGTGCGGGCAGTGATGGCCGGCGCGCGGCGCGCCCGGCATGCCGCCGGGCGGCGGCGGCGGCGCCGGCGTCGTCTGCGTCTGCTGCTGCGTCGCGGTCGTGCCGCTCGACCCGCTCGGGGCGGCGGCCGCGCCGGCGATGCCGGCGATCGCGCCGCCGACGGCGAGCACGCCCGCCACCCCGGCGGCCTTGATCCAGTTGCGATTGATCACGCGGTGCGAACCTCCTGACTCGGTGGGCCGGACACGGACCATCGTGCGCCAGCAGCCTGAGTGCAGCCCGAGAGCCGCGTAGGAGGTTCGCAGGAGCCGCTACCGCCGCGCCACCAGCGCCCGCAGCCGCTCCGTCGCGTCCGCCGCCTCCAGCGGCCGCGCGAAGTGGAAGCCCTGCGCGAGCGGGCAGCCGTGCTCGACGAGGAAGCGCCGCTGCGCCTCGCTCGTCACGCCCTCGGCGACGGTCAGCATCCCGAGCGCGGAGCCGAGCTCGATGATCGCTCTCGTCATCGCCGCCGCCTGCGGGTCGTCCGGGATCCCCCTCAGGAACGACTGGTCGATCTTCAGCACCTCGACGGGCACGTCGCGCAGGCGCGACAGCGACGAATGACCCGAGCCGAAGTCGTCGATCGCGAGCCGCACCCCGAGCTCGTGCAGCGCGCGCACGACCGGGTTCGCGCGCTCGGCGTCGAGCATCGCGGCCGACTCGGTGATCTCCAGCGTCAGGCACGACGGCGCGACCCCCTCGGCGGACAGCGCGTCGCGCACCGTCGTCGGGAAGTCGGGCCGGCGCAGCTGGCGCGGCGAGACGTTCACGTGCACGTGCGCGTCGAGGCCCTCCTCGCGCCACTCGCGCAGCTGCGCGCAGACGGCGTGCAGGACCCAGCCGCCGATCGCCTCGATCAGCCCGGCGTCTTCCGCAAGCGGGATGAACTCGTTCGGTCCGACGATGCCGCGCTCGGCGTCCTGCCAGCGCACCAGCGCCTCGAACGCCGCCAGGTCCCCCGTCGCCGGCACGACGAGCGGCTGGTAGTGGACGACGAAGTCGTCGCGCTGCAAGGCGCGCCGCAGCTTCGAGGTCAGCGACAGCCGCGCCAGCGTGTGGCGCGAGTCGCCGCCGTAGGACGCGATCCCGCCGCGGCCGGCGTGCTTGACCTCGTACATCGCGGCGTCGGCGTGGCGCAGCAGCGTGTCGGCGTCGTTCGCGTCGTGCGGGTAGATCGAGATGCCGATCGAGGAGCCGATCTCGAACTCGGCGTCGGCGATCGAGAACGGCTCCAGCAGCGCGGCCTCGACCGACTTGGCGACCGCCTCCGCCGCCAGCCGCGGATCGCTCGCCAGGTCGCTCAGCAGGATCAGGAACTCGTCGCCGCCCTGGCGCGCGAGCAGGTCGGTCGAGCGCACGACGCCGCGCAGGCGCACCGCGATCCGCCGCAGCAGCTCGTCGCCGGCGGCATGCCCGAGCGAGTCGTTGACGGCCTTGAAATCGTCCAGGTCCACGTACAGCAGCGCGACCGCGTGCCCGCTCCGCCGGGCGCGTGCCAATCCCAGAGCGAGGTGCTCGTCCAGCAGCGCCCGGTTCGGGAGCTTGGTCAGGGGGTCGTGGTAGGCGAGGAACGCGATCTGCTCCTGCGCGCGGCGGCGCTCGGTGATGTCGCTGAACGCGGTCACCGCGCCGTACGGGCGCGACTCGCCCTCGCGCACGAGCGGATGGCTCGCGATCGAGGTCCACACCTCGCTGCGGTCGCGGCGCACGATCCTCATCACGACGTCGCGCTGCGGCAGCCCGTCGCGCAGGGCGCGCTGCGAGGGCATCCCGCCGCGCTCGATCGGCGTGCCGTCCTCCTGGAAGGTCTGCAACGGCCACTCGTCGGCGGTGCGGTACAGCAGGTCCTCCTCCGCCAGGCCGAGGATCCGCGTCGCGGCCGCGTTGCACGACAGCACGCGCCCGTCGGCGCCGTAGATCAGCAGGCCCTCCTCCAGGGCGTGCACGACGCCGCGGTTGCGCTCCTCGCTCTCCGCCAGCGCCGCCTCCGCGATCCGCGTCGCGGTGACGTCGGTAATGATGCCCTGGGTGATGTGCGGCGTGCCGTGCTCGTCGCGGATCACGGTGTCGCGCTCCCACACCCATACGACGCGGCCGTCGGCGGCGATCATGCGGTACTCGCAGTCGAACGCCTTCTCCTGCCGGTAGGCGTAGCGCGTCTCGGCGATCACGCGGTCGCGGTCGTCGGGGTGGAAATGCTCCTCCCACACGCCGGTGTTCCCGAGCCAGTGCTCGGGCGGGTGGCCGAGCAGCTGCCCGACCTGCGGCGAGACGTAGCGGAAGGAGCCGAGCTCGTCCCACTCGGCGATGTAGGTGACGGCGGGGATCGTCTCAATCAGCGTGCGGTAGCGGGCCTCCGCCTCCTCCAGCTCGACCGCGGAGGTGACGCGCGCCGTGACGTCGTGCAGCACGCCGATGTAGCGCCGCGCGACGCCGTCGTCGTCGTGGACCGGGGTGAGGAAGACCTCGTTCCAGAAGGGCGAGCCGTCGCGGCGGTAGTTGCGCAGCGTGATCCAGCACTCCTCGCCGGCGCGCAGCGCGGCGGCCATCTCCGCGACCGGCTCGGGGTCGGTCTCCTCGCCCTGCAGGACGCTCAGCGAGCGGCCGACGACGTCCTCGGCGTGGTAGCCGGTGAGCAGCTCGAACGCCTCGTTGACGTAGGAGACGGGCCAGCCGCCGGTGGCCGGGTCGTGGTCGGTGATCACGATGCCGTTGTTGGTTGCGGCGAGCGCGCGCTCGTGCAGGTCGAGCATCGCGGCGCCGCGGCGGTAGCGCAGATGCAGGGCGACCTGGGTGGCGAGGGCGGCGACGTCGGCCATCAGCCTCTCGTCGGGCCGCGCGCCGGGCGCGAGCCGCAGCTCGACGACGCCCTCGCAGGCGCCGCCGGCGACGAGCGGGACGGCGACGTGCGCGCCGTCGGCGACGGTCGCCTGCGCCTCGACGGCGCGGCCGGCGAGGTGGTCGGCGGCAGGCAGCGCGATCCTCGTGGACAGCTCGGCGTCGCCGCGGCTCGCGCGCGGGATCAGCTCGGCGCGGTCGGCGGGCAGCTCCCACGCGACGCCGCCGGCGGCGCCGAACAGCGCGACGAGCACGCCGAGCGCCTCGCAGAGGAGGCCCTCCGGCGGCAGGTCGGCGACGAGGTGGTCGGCGATCGTCTGCTGGGCGAAGAGCAGGCGCTGTGCGGTCGCGGCGGCGGAGCGGTCCTGCGCGCAGGCGTGCTCGCGCAGGATCGTGGCGCGCAGGCGCTCGGGGTCCGGCTCGTGGGCGGTGCAGCCGCCTTCGGCGTGCCCGTGCGCGGCGAGCGGCCCGGCCGCCGGGTCGGTCAGCACGAGCGCGACGCCGGCCTGCTCGCAGGTGCGGCGGACCGCCTCGAGCGCGGTGTCGGCGGGCGGCAGCGCGCAGACGACCGCCTCGGCCTCGCCGCGCGCGAGCATGCCGCTCAGGGCGGCGGGGTCGAGCAGCGCGGTGGCGGCAACGGCGCCCGGCCTGCCGTTGGCCGTGCCGATCGCCTCGACCAGCACGGATGCAGCTTTCGGATCTCGGTGGACGACGAGCGCGCGCAAAGGAGCGGATCCCCGGTCGAGCCGGGCGGATTCACGACGGTATCCCTCTGATCGTCAGATGCTGCGCATTTGTTGAGCGATGCACCGAGATTTGCCACGAAATCCTGTGCAGTAGGCTGCGGATCGACTCGTTTCCGCCGCCTGGAGGCCCCCCTATGACCCGCACGATCGTCGTCGGCTACGACGGCTCCGACCACGGCGACGACGCGCTGGCGCTCGGGCGCCTGCTCGCCGGGATCGCCGCGGGGGAGCTGGTCGTCGCGTGCGCGTATCCGGACGACGCGCTCGGCGAGGGCGCGGCGGCGCACGAGGCGGCGAGCGGGCTGCGGGCGGACGCGGAGGAGAGCTTGGCGCGGGCGCGGGAGTGGCTGGGCGGCGCAGCGGGCGATGTGGAGCTGCGCGCGGTCGCGGGCGCGTCGCCGTCGCAGGTGCTGCACGAGCTCGCGGAGGAGCTGCACGCGGAGGCGATCGTCGTCGGCCCCACGCACCACGGGCGCGCGCTGCGGCTGCTGACCGGGTCGACGCCGGAGGCGGTGCTCAACCACGCGCCGTGCCCGGTCGCGGTCGCGCCCGACGGCTTCCGCGACGCGCACGTGAGCACAGGCGGGCTGCGTCAGGTCGCGGTCGCGTTCGACGGCTCGCCGGAGGCGCGGCACGCGCTGACGATCGCGGCCGGCTACGCACGGCGGGCGGGTGCGCGGCTGCGGCTCGTGACGGCGGTCAACAGCGCGGCGGCCGCCGTCTATCCCCCACCGCCGCTCGACGTCTCCGCCTACGACGAGATCAGCGAGATCGCGCGCGGCCAGGCGCGCGAGCGGCTCGACGAGGCGATCGCGTCGCTCGGCGGCGACGGCGACGGCCTCGCGGTCGAGGGCGCCGTGCTCGACGGCGACATCGTCAGCTCGCTGCTGGAAGACGCGAAGACCGAGGACCTGCTGTTCACCGGCTCGCGAGCGCAGGGCCCGTTCCGCCGCGTGCTCGTCGGCTCGGTGTCCACGCACCTGCTGCGCGACGCGCCGTGCCCGGTCGTGATCGTGCCGCGGGGCGAGCCGGCGTGAGGAGTGGGCGGGTCTGAGGGAAGGTCGCGGGTCGATCCGCCCCGCAGGGTAGGGTCGGTTACGTGTCCGTCACCGTTGAAGCGATCCCTGCGATGAGCGCCGTCGGTGAGCTGCTGGGATTGAACGACGGGCTCGTGGGGCCGTCGACCGGCTACATGGTCGGCGCGCGCGGGGACTGGCCGCGGCTGGTGGCGGCGGCGGAGAGCTGCTCGCTGGACGTCGTGGAGCTGTCGGCGATGTCCGCGTACGAGCTGCCCGGGCTGCTGCGCTTCCTCGGCGACGCGGGCGAGCTGCCGTTCAGGCACGTCTCGGTGCACGGTCCGTCCAAGGGCTGGGAGGGCACGCCGGCCGCGCTGGCGACCGCGCTGGCCGCGATCCCGGCGCAGGTCGACGGGATCGTGCTGCACCCGGAGACGCTCGGCGACGCCGCCGTGTTCGCCGACCTCGGCGCGCGGCTGCGGCTGGAGAACATGGACACGCGCAAGGACGACGCGCGCACCGTCGCCGAGCTGGAGCGCTTCTTCGCGCTGCTGCCCGGCGCGCGCTTCTGCTTCGATGTCGCCCACGCGCAGCTGCACGACCCGTCGATGCGCCTCGCGCACGAGCTGCTCGACGCCTTCGCCGACCGTCTCGCCGAGGTCCACGTCTCCTCGATCGAGCCCGACGGCGAGCACGTCCCGCTGCGGGCCGCCGACGCCGAGACGTTCCTGCCCGTGCTCGCGCGCTGCGCCGGCGTGCCGTGGGTGCTCGAGGCACCGGCCGGCTGAGCCGCCGGCGGCGCGGCCGGTCCGGGGGAGCGGCACGCCGACCGTCGCTGTGGCGCCCTGCGCAAGCGAGATGGTTTCGCCCGACACTGTAGTCCACGCTATCCCGGATCTGTAGCGTAGAGAAGACCGAATCTGTAGCGTAAGCGTGCACGAAATGGTAGCGTCCAAAGGATGGAAGCTCCCACGGCGTACGCACATCGCATCCTGGACGACGAGCTCGACGAGTTGATCGAGGCGCTGCCGGCCATCGCCCTGGAGGGAGCAAAGGGCGTCGGGAAGACCGCAACCGCGTCGCAGCGCGCGCGGACGATCCACCGGCTCGACGACGAGCGCGAGCGTGCCGTCGCAATAGCCGATCTCGCCCGCCTGCTGGCCGCCCCCATGCCGGTGCTGGTCGACGAGTGGCAGTACGTTCCTCCTGTGTGGGACACGGTGCGCCGCGCGGTCGACGACGGCGCGGCGGCGGGCAGCTTCCTCCTCACCGGATCGGCTTCCCCGCGCGACTCCGGCACGCATTCCGGCGGAGGTCGGATCGTGAGCCTGCGGATGCGCCCGCTGTCGCTGGCCGAGCGGTTCCCCGTGACCGCGACCGTGAGCCTTGGGGCGTTCCTGAGCGGAGCACGCCCGGAGGTCGACGGTCGCACCGACGCCGTCCTCGCCGATTACACGGACGAGATCCTGCGTTCGGGCTTCCCCGGCATCCGTGGCCTGCGCGATCGCCCGCTGCGCCTCCAGCTCGACGGCTACCTCGCTCGGATCGTCGACCGCGACTTTCCCGAGCTGGGCCACCCGGTGCGGAACCCATCGGGCCTGAGACGCTGGATGACGGCGTACGCCGCCGCGACAGCCACTGCGACGTCGTTCGAGAAGGTCCGCGACGCCGCCGCGGGCGGCGACGACGCCAAGCCGGCGCGTTCGACCGTGCAGCCCTACCGCGATGTGCTCGAGCGACTCTTCATCCTCGACGAGGTGCCGGGCTGGAAGCCGTCGCGCAATCACATCGCCGAGCTTGCGCTGCCGCCCAAGCATCACCTTGCAGACCCGGCGCTCGCGGCACGGCTGCTCGGCGCCACGAAGGACGCATTGCTGAAGGGCGAGGCCCCGGGTCCGGTCATGCCGCGCGACGGGACCCTCCTCGGCGCGCTGTTCGAGTCGCTCGTGACGCTGTCCGTGCGCACCTACGCACAGGCGACAGAGGCGAGCGTGGGTCACCTCCGCACCCATCGCGGAGCCCGTGAGGTCGACCTCATCGTCGAACGTGGTGACGGACGCGTCGTGGCGTTCGAGGTGAAGCTGACGGCCGCGCCCAACGACGACGATGTGCGGCATCTGACGTGGCTCGGAGACCGACTTGGCGAGGATCTGCTCGACGCCGCCGTGATCACCAGCGGATCCGACGCATATCGGCGACCGGACGGCATCGCCGTCGTTCCGGCCGCCCTGCTCGGGCCGTGATCGGGCGCCCGGCCGCTACTCCGGCACAACGTCGAAGCGCCGGCGGCCCTTGTAGCGGTAGACGTGGAAGTCGCTGTCGAGCGTGAAGACGCGCAGGATCTCGCGCTCCTCCGCAAGCGCGACCAACGTGGCGTCGGCGAGGTCCATCGGGCGGTCGGCATACGCCTCCATCAGGCGCGCTGCGCGGGCGATCCCGGCCTCTGAGGGCGCCGTCACCACGAGCTGCTCGCGCAGCAGCCATTGCCATAGCGCGCGCTGACCGGGCGATCCTGCGGCGCGTTCCAGCAGGTACATCGCCTCGGTGAACGCGGGCCACGTGGTGAGCAGCGGCAGGCGCAGCCGATCGAGCGTGTCGCGACAGCGCGTGTGGTCGGGATCGTCGGCGTCGATGAGCGCGATCAGCGGACCGGCGTCCGTGAGCGTCAACGCTTCGCCTGCCGCTCCGCGAGCAGCTCGGCGAACGCGGCGCCGCTGTCGCGTGCGCGACCGCGCCCTCCGCCGCGAACGACGCCGATCAGGTCGGCAAGCCGCTCGCTGTTGCGCTGTGCGAGCGTTCGTTCGGCACGTTCAGCCGCCGCCTGGCGCAGGAACTCGGAGACCGACGTTCCCTCGGCCTCCGCCGCGAGGCGGACCTGCTCGTCGAGCCGGGGTTCGAGCCGGAGGCTGCGCATGAGATCACTGTATCACTCCGAATCTCGACCGTGATACGGCATTTGGGACCGGCCGGCCGCGGGCGCGGCCGCGCGCGTTCTGCCCTGTCCGACTGCAGTTGCTCACGCGCATCGCGCCGCGCCCGACTAGCATCGCCGCGCATGCCGCCCGCCGTCTCGCCGCTCGAGCGCCTCGAAGCCAAGTCCGGACGTCCGTTTCCGACGCTCGTCGCCGCGCGCGAGCGCACCGCTCAGCGCCTGGCCGAGCGCGGCGCCCTGCTCGACGGCCTCGCGATCGAGCGCAATGCCACCGTCGCGCTGATGGGCTCGTGGGGGCGGCGCGAGGTCACCGCCGGCTCCGACGACGACTACGTCGTGCTCGTGCGCGGCCCCTCGCCCGCGAGCGACTGGGGCGCTGAGCGCGACACCGCCGCCCGCATCGCCGAGCGCTTGGCGCGCGACCCCGGCGGCTTCGGTGCGCCCGGACGGCAGGGGATCTTCGCCGAGGTCGTGTACTCCGGCGACCTGATGCGCGTCGGTCTCGATGACGACACGAACACCAACCTCACGCGCCGCATGCTGCTCGTGCTCGAGTCGGTCGCGGCTTGCCACGCCGACGTGCTCGACGGCGTCCGCCTCGACGTGATTTACGACTACGTCAGCGACGCGCTGCGCGACCATCGTCCGCCGCGCTTCCTGCTCAATGACCTCGTGCGCTACTGGCGCACGATCGGGGTCGACTTCGTCGCCAAGGATCGCGAGCGCGCCGGGGCCGGCTGGGGGCTGCGCAACGCGAAGCTGCGCACGTCGCGCAAGCTGCTGTTCGCCAGCGGCCTGCTGCCCGTGCTGCGCTGCCACGAACTGCGCGCCGAGGCGATCGCGCCGTTTCTCGCCGCGCAGTTCGCGATGCCGCCAACGGATCGCGTCGCCGACGCGTTCCTGCGCTACGGCGCCGAAGCGCAAGGCGCCGAGGCGCTCGCCGCCTACGACGCGTTCGTCGCGCTGCTCGACGACGAGACCATGCGCGCCGAGCTGGGCGCGCTTGACTCGCGCGCCGCCGCCTACGCGTCCGCGTGCTGGCGCGAGGTTGCCGAGCTCGGCGCGACGATCGAAGCGCACCTGCTCGCGCTGCTGTTCGAGACTGAGCTCGGCCCGATCACGCAGCGCTACGCGGTCTTCTGATCCCCGCGGCCAGACGCTGCCAGAACGCGGAAGAGGGGCCGGCGCTCCCTGCGGGCCGCCGGCCCCTCTCCACTCCCGCGCACACCCCCTCCTGCTCTGTGCGCGCGGCTTTGCGTCGCGTCAGGCCCCCGGGGTGGGGGTGGGCGCCGTGGAAGGCGCCCACCCCCGGTGTCCCCCACGGACGGGGCCCGCTTCGCGGGTCAGTGCTTCTTCTTCTTTTTCACCTTGGTCTTCGGCAGGTGAATCGTGGCCTTCGGGTTGGTCGACCTCGCCGTCAGCGATCCTCTCTTGAGCGCCGACTTCGCAGCCGAGGTGAGCTTGAGCTTCACGCTCCCCGAGCCAGCCGCGGCGACGTTGTACGACGCCGTGGCGACGGTGATCGTCTTCTTGACGAGCTTCGTCTTCTTGCCGTGCTTCACGCGGACCTTGATGACCGCCTTAAACGTCAGCTTCCCGGTGCAGGCCGGTCCGCCGGCGATCTCCGTGCAGGTCAGTCTCACCAGCAGGGTCTTGCTGCTGAAGCCGGCGAAGCCGATGACGGGTCTCGGACACTTCGACAGGTCCTGCGGGCACTGGAGGACCACCGGGATCTTCGAGAACGTGGCCGTGACGGTCGTGTCGCCACTGAGCGTCACGCCACACGTCCCCGTGCCCGAGCAACCACCGCCGGACCAACTGGCAAACGTCGAGCCCGCGTCGGCCGCAGCCGTCAGGGTGACGCTCGTTCCGTCGTTGAACAGCGCGCTGCAGGTCGCCCCGCAGGTGATGCCACCCGGCGAGCTCGTCACCGTTCCGGTGCCGTCGCCGCCCTTGGACACGGTCAGCGTGCGCGTGATTATTCTGGTCGGCGCTCTGAACGTCACCGTCACACCCCGGTCCGCCGTCATGCTGACCGTGCACGTTGCGTTCCCAGCACCCACACTGTCACATCCGGTCCAGCCGCTGATCGTGTCGCTCCCATCGGGAGTGGCAGTGAGCGTGACGCTCGTGCCATCGTCGAACAGCGCGCTGCAGGTCGCCCCGCAGTCGATCCCGGCGGGCGAGCTTGTCACTCCGCCGGTGCCGTCACCGCTCTTCGAGACGGTCAGTGTGTGCTGCGGCACCGCATTGGTTTCGAACGTCGCCGTGATGTTCTTCGCGGCGTCCATCGGCACGTCGCAGACCGGCGCGCTCGGGTCCGCGCACGCGGTGGCGTCGACCCCAGACCAGCCGGCGAATCTCATGCCGCTGTCCGGCGTGGCGGTGAGCTCGACCTGCGGGTCCCCGTCGATGTAGTCGCCAGTGCACGGCCCACCGTTGCTCCCACAACCCAGGATCGCGCCGTGGTCCGCATCGACGTTGCCGGTACCCGACCCGTCGACTGTCACCGTCAGCGAGTCGATCACCGGCGGGACGTGCGCCCAGATGTCGACGGTGTTGGTGTCCTGGTTCTCGACGTAGATCTGATCAGGCCCATTGACGGCGAGGCCATGGAGCCCAGAGCCCGAGATGGACGAACCGAACGGCGCGCTCGGATCCGGCGTGCCAGTTCTGTCGTACACCGCGATGCTGTCGCCATGGTCGACATAGATGTCGCCGTTCGTCTGGTCGACCTCGAGGTCCATCGCACCGATCGGGTCAATGGTGGCAGTAGCGGGGTCGGCAAACGGCGGATCACTGACTCCCCGCGCGAACTTCACAGTCGGGTTCGAAGAAGGGATGGGAGCGCCGTACAAGTTTCCATCTGAGTCGAACGCGAGATGGACCGGACCCTCATTCCCAGAGTCGACCGGAGCGCCGTTCAGACCTATCGGGGTGTCTCCCACCGACGTGCCGTCCGCAGGCGAGAGCCGGAACATCCCCCGCCGCCGGTCTCCGACCCACACGTCGCCGGTGAGCGGGTCGACGCCGATACCGCCGAAGCGGCTGGGCGCGGGAAACGGCGAGTTCACCTGCCACAGGAAGGACCCGTCGCTTCTGAACGCGGTGACGATCGGCGGATTGGCTCCCGAGTGCTCTCCGACGATGTAGACGTTGCCCTGCGTCCCGGCGCTCGAGTTGTCAACGGCGATGTCGTCGCTGAAGTTGTCGAACCCGAACGTTCCGCCAGGGGTCGATGGACCTGTCAGCTGACTGAGATACTTGCCGTATCTGTTGAAGATGTCGACGGCGTCGCCCGCCGAGTCGATCACGTAGATGTTGCCGGTGCTCTCGTCCACCGCCGCGTGCTCCGGCGCCATCGAGCCGGCTGGCGTGCGCGAGCCGTCGAACGACGTCACCTCCGTGAACGCCGCCAACGCCGGCGTCGTGAACGCCAACGCGCCAAGCAGCGCCAGCGCTGCGACAAGCGCTGCGCGCGCGCGCAGGCCACGTATGCCGCCACCGGCGGCCGCGGACGCCTTGGTGTGCGCCGCGGAGCGAACCCACATCAATGCGCGGGTCAAATCGCGTCTCACTGCCTCTCCTCTCGCCTGCGGCCCCGCCTACGACGAGGCCGTATGTCCAACAGACCCACCACGGGGTCGCGACGGCGCACCGTCGCTGTCGACGGAACTATAAACGGGTCTATTTGCGAACGCAATACCGGTGCTTCATGGCCCCGGGGCCTGGTGCCAACCGCAGCGTCGCGCAAGCCCTGTCGCAGCTTCACCGGCACGCGCGCAGAACCGTGACGCTGACGGCCGGAAGCGAAGCGCTGACGGTCAACAGGATCTCCGTGAGAGCGGGGAACTACTTCGCGATAACGGACCCGAACAGGTGCGTCGGCGCCAGACTCGAAGCGAGAAGGACGTGCGTGTTCCGCGTCCTCTTCTCGGCGCCCGGGGAGAGAGGCAGAGAACTCAGCGACACGGTGCTCGTGGAAACGACGGCCAGAAACCTGGAAGACTCGGTCACCGCCAGACCTGATCGCACCTCGCAGGCACTCGCATCCATCGGAGGGCCGCCCGTGGCGGCCGTCCGCAGGCGCCGCGATCAGCCACACCCATGCCGCGCGAGCGGGAGCCTCGCGGTCACGACGCTCCCGTTGTGCGCGGCCAGCGTCGCCGAGGCCCGTTCCCGCCCGGCCTTCGCCGAACACAGCTCACGCCCCAGGCCGGCGACGCCCCGCGCACCCGTGTTGAAGCGCAGCACGACGCGCGACACGGGCACGTCGGGCACAGCTGGGAAGCTCGCCCCCAGATGCCTCCCGCCGGGTATCGAGACGCGCCCGGCGAGATCGACGGTCGCCGCCATGCAGCCGGTCAAGTCCGCTGCACGGCGGTCGATCATCTGGCCGTGAGCCTCGTCAACGCGCTCCTGACGGCCGCGCTCGCCACCTGTCTGCTGGCGCTGATCGCGCTGCGCCAAGGCGCAGCCCGCGCACGGCGCGACCTCCACAAGCTGCGCGCCTCCACCAGCGAGCTGCGCCACCTCGCCGACCACGACCCGCTCACCGGGCTCCCCAACCGCCGCCGCTTCGAGCAGGAGCTCGCGCGGCAGCTCGCGCACGTGCGCCGCTACGGACCGGAGGGCGCGCTGCTCGTGCTCGACCTCGACTGCTTCAAGCCCGTCAACGACAGCCTCGGCCACGCCGCCGGCGACCGCCTGCTCACGCGCGTGGCCGCTGTCCTGCGCGAGCGGCTGCGCGCGACCGACCTGATCGCCCGCCTCGGCGGCGACGAGTTCGCCGTGCTGCTGCCGCGCGTCGACCGCGCCGGCGCGACGGTCGTCGCCCGCAGCCTCGTCGAGACCGTGCGCGGCGCGGTTCCGGCCGCCGCCGCGGGCGCCGTCACGATCAGCGTGGGCGTGCTCGCGTTCGGCGGCGACGCGCCCGCGTCGACGCCGGAAAGCGCGCTGGCCGCCGCCGACCTCGCGATGTACGACGCGAAGGCCGCCGGTGGCGACGGCTTCGCCTTCTACGCCGAGCCGCGCGTCACGGCGGCCACGGCGGCGCCGTCAGCCGCGGCGCCCGCAGCGCCGGCTCATCTGCCGGGGGTCGCGGTCACGTAGACGGCGACGGCGTGCTTCTGCGCCGCGGTCAGCCTGCGGCGGAACGAGGGCATGTCTTCGTTGATCCCTCTCGTGATGCGCGCGATCACGAGCCGCTGACTCGGCTTGACGCGGTTGAAGTCCATGCCGAGCGAAGCCTGTTCGGGCCTGTTCGTCGGCTGCTTCCCCGCGATCCCGTGACAGCCCGCACAGTTGGCGGCGAAGATCTGCCGGCCCTCCGCCAGTGCGCTCGCTTCGCTGCTGCTCGTGTCCGTCACTCTGCTGCCGGCGACGTTCGCCACGTACGCAGCGACCTCTTCGATCTGCGCGGGCGTCATTTCCTGGTCGAAGCTCGGCATGTCGTAGCCGCCTATGTGGATCCGTTCGAGGACGTACTCCTGTCTCGGCTTGACTTCGTCGAGGTTGGGGATCGGCGACTCGATGAACGTCGGGTGCGCGACGTGGCCCTCGATCGTGTGGCAACTCGCGCAGTGCGCGCCGAACAGGCCGCGTCCGGCGGCGACCTGCCGCGCGACGAGCGCCGCGTGCGCGCGGGCGCGCGCCGCGGCGCGCTGCTCCTGCTCGCGCTGCCTCCTCGCGGCGTCGCTGCCGCAGCCGGCCGCGATCAGCGCGAGCCCCAGCATCAGCAGCAGCGCGCATGCGGTTGCCCGTCTCACCGGTCCCTCCCCCTCGGTCGCGATCCCCGTCGCTCCGCCGGCCGCACCTCCCCCGGCCCGCCCGGCAGCGCGAGCCTACCAAGTTCGCGCCCGCCGCAGGCGACGTACCCGGGCGCCCCGGGGTCAGCGCGCGCGGCGGCCGCGCATCCCCAGCCACAGCCACAGCGGGTAGGTCGCGAAGATCGCGGCGGCGAGCTTGTGCGTGCGCGGACCGGCCTTCGCGGCGTCGAATCTCGTCACCCCGGAGTTGATCATCCAGTCGCGCCCCGACCGCGCGCGACACGCCCGCCAGAGCGGCTTCGTCCACTCGCGATCGAGGTACAGGCCGACGCTGACGGCGTAGAAGAAGGCCATGGTCTGCGCGGCCACCTTCAGGTCGTTGCCAGGCGTGCGCTCATCCGGCGGCGTCGTGGCCGCATACGTGCGTCCGCCGGCGTACAGCAGGGCGGGGTCGATCAGGAAGGACACGGGACCTCCTCCTTCTCCTCGCGCGGGGTCGTGGGCACCGGACGCCCCAGCAACCCGAACGCGAGGCGGGTGGCGAGCGCCATGATCGTGAGCTGGGGATTGACGCCGAGCGAGCTGGGGACGACGGAGCCGTCGGCGACATGGACGCCCTGGACACCGTGCAGCCGCAGGTCGCCGTCGACGACGCCGTGCGCGGCGCGCGCGTCGGCGCGCGCGGTCCCGAGCGGGTGGAACGCCATCAGCTTGAGGTCGCGCGCCCGCGCCCGCTCCGGCGCGACGCCCTGCGGCAGCGGCAGGTAGACGTCGCGCGCGCCGGCCGCGCGGAACAGCTCCTCCATCCTTCGCAGGCCGGCGCGGAAGCGCGCGACGTCCGGCTCGCCCAGCTCGTAGCGGATCAGCGGACGGCCGCCGAGCGAGCGCACGGTCCCGCGCGAGCTGTCGCTGACCATCAGGCCGAACTGCGCGAGTCTGCGGTACTCGGCCATCGCCTCGGCGTGGCGGCGGCCGGAGAGCGGCAGCGCCATCGCGACGTAGGACGGCGGCCCGGCGACGCCCTCGAACATGATCCCCTCGGCCGCGAACTCGTCGATGTAGAAGCTCTGCGGGACGCCCTTCGCCATGTCGACGACCTCGTCCATCAGCGCGAACGCACCGGTCGCGGGATGCAGCGCGAGGTTGCGGCCGAGCTGACCCGACGCGCGGCCGAGCCCGCTGCGCGCGAGCAACAGCGGCGTATGGATCGTGCCCGCCGCGACGACCACGTCCGGCGCCTCGACGCGCAGCCGCCCGCCGCTCGCGAGCCGCGCCTCGACCCCGCGCGCGCGCCCGCGCTCGACGAGCACGTGGCGCACGTCGGCGCCGGTCACGACCTGTGCGCCGGCCGCCTCGGCGCGCGGCACGTAGGTGATGCCGACGTGCTGCTTGGCCGACGTCGGGCAGCCGAACGCGCACACGCCCGAGCCGACGCAGCCTCTCGCGTTGCGTCTGAGGAAGCCGTGCGACCAGCCGAGCGCCTGCGCCCCGCGCTGCGCGACGGCGGCGTTGCGACCGGCCAGCTCGGGCGTCACCTCGGCGATCGAGAGCGCCTGTTCGACGCGTGCGAAGCAGGGGTCGAGCGTCGCCGCGTCCGCGAGCGCGTCGAGGCCGAACTCGTCGCGCCAGCGCGCCAGGACGTGCGCCGGGGTACGGAAGCAGGTGCCCGAGTTCACGAGGGTGGTGCCGCCGATCCCGCGGCCGAGCGGCAGCACGATCGGCGGCATGCCGAGCGTCGTCGTCTGACCGCCGTCGCGGTAGAGGCGCGAGAGCATCTCGAGCGGGCGCGCGCTGAAGCGGTCGGCGTCGTGGCGCGGCCCCTGCTCCAGCACGACGACCGACGCGCCGCCCTCCGCCAGCTCGGCCGCGACGACGGCACCGCCCGCGCCGGCGCCGATCACGCAGACGTCGGCTCTGATGGTGCGAGCCCCGCCCGCCCGGCGAAGACGCCCGCTCACGGCCGCCCTTCCGTGCGCCGCAGCTCGCGGCCGCGTGCGGCGACGGCGTCCGCGTCCCAGCCGAGCGCGACCGCGTGCGCCGGCTCGTCGTAGTGGCCCATCGCGAGCAGCCCGTTCGCGAGCTGCTCCAGCGTGTGGGCACGGCCGAGCGCGCGGCGGCCGAGCGGCCGGCGCTCGAGCGCGATCAGCATCCGCATGCCCGCGCGCTGCGGCTGCGGCGCCGCGGCGAGGAAGGCGTCGATCGCCTCGCGGGCGAGCGCGCTCACGCTGGCTCCCCCATCATCGCCCGTTCCTGCGCCAGCGCCAGTTCCGCCACGGCCGTCGCGGCCGCGTCGCCGTCGCCCGTGCGGATCGCATCCGCAGCGCGCCGGTACGTCGGGGCCCAGGCGTCGCGGTGCGCGACGATCCCGCCGAACGCGCCGATGCGCGGCAGGTACAGCTCGCGCACCGAGTTCACGATCAGCTGGAAGACGATGTTGCCGGCCGCCTCGACGACCGCCGCCATGAAGTGCCAGTCGGCCAGCAGCGCGGAGTGGTCGTCGGCGGCGATCGCGATCGCGTCCGCGAGCTGCTCGATCGCCGCCGCCTGCTCGTCGCTGCGCCGCGCCCCGGCGAGCCGCGCGGCCTCGCTCAGCAGCAGCCGGCGCGCCTCGAACAGCGAGGCGACGACGTCACGGTCGACGCTCGTCAGCAGCGCGAGCGCGTCGAGCCCGCCCGACTGGCGCCAGTCGCGCACGCGCATCGCGTCGCCGTGGCGCACCTCGACGAGCCGCAGCTGCTCCAGGCGCTTGACCGCCTCGCGCACCGTCGCGACGTTCACCTGCAGGTCGGCCGCCAGCGCCCGCTGCGTGGGCAGCCGCTCCCCCGGCGCGTAGCGCCCGCTCAGGATCGCCTCGCACAACCGCCCGAACACCTGGTCCGGCACCGACGTCCGCGCCAGCGGCGCCTCGCTCGCATGCTCATCGCGCATGCGAGCCAGTGTACCGGTGTTCGGAACAATCTGCATGCTAATAATCGAATATGCGGATATTCGATCGACGGCCCGGATTCGATCGTCCGACCGGATCCCTTGCAGTATGATGAGCGCGTTCATACCCGCGGAGGCGATGATGGCCCGTCGAACGATCAACCTGCCGGACAGCGTCGAGACGATCGCCCGCGAAGCCGCGCAGAGTGGCGAGTCGTTCTCGGCGACGGTTTCGCGACTCATCGTGCAGGCCGCGCGAGGCGAGCGCGGCCCCAAGCCGCCGCGCTACGCCGCTTCGGGCGAGGGACCGCCTGACCTCGGCCGCGAGGCCGAGCGCTACCTGCGCAACCCGGTTTCGGCGCGCTGAAGGTCGTCGCGGACACGGGGCCGCTGCTGGCGACCCTCAACCGGCGCGACGACGCGCATGCGCTCGCCCTCGTGCTCGTCACGCAGCTCGGCCGCGATCTCGTCGTTCCCGAGCCGGTGATCGTCGAGGTCGACCACCTTGCCCGCTCACGTGTCGGAGCGCACAGCGCGCGGCTCTTCCTGGCCGCGCTCGACGCCGGCGAGCACGAGGTCGGCTACCTCTCTCCCGGCCTACTGCGCCGCTCGATCGAGATCGACCGCCGCTACGGTGATCTCAACCTCGGCCTCGCCGACGCGTCGGTCATGGCGCTCGCCGACCAGCGCGAGCTTCCGATCCTCACGTTCGACTTCGCCCACTTCCGCGCGACCCGTCCGCCGCGCGGCCACTGGCGGCTCGTGGTCGACGAGGCGCGATTCGCCGCATCGACCACGCAACGGCGCTGAGCGCTACTCCGCTTCCGCCGCCGCCACCCGCGCCCGCGACGGCGCGACGCGCAGGACGCGGGCGACGCCGCTCGGGAGCCACCAGTTCGCGCGGTCGAACAGCGCGACGACGGCCGGCACGAGCAGGGCGCGGATGATCGTCGCGTCGAGCAGGATCCCGGCGGCGAGGCCGGTCGCCATCACCTTCACCTGCGTCCCCGGGCTCGAGGCGAGCGAGGTGAACGCGAGGAACAGGATCAGCGCCGCACTCGTCACGAGCCGGCCGGTGCGGCCGATGCCGCGCACGACCGACTCGTTCGTGTTCCCCGTCTTGTCGTACTCCTCGCGCATGCGGGAGAGGATGAAGACCTCGTAGTCCATCGAGAGGCCGAACAGGAACGCGAACACCATCAGCGGAATCCACGAGTCGATCGCGCCCGTCGCCGGGATCCCCCAGATCGCGTTCGAGCCGTAGCCCTCCTGCCACATGAGCACGAGCACGCCCCACGCCGCGGCGACGCTCAGGATGTTCAGCACGACCGCCTTGATCGGCAGCAGCACCGAGCGGAACGCGCGCGCGAGCAGCAGGAACGTCACGATCCCGACGAGCGCCAGCATCAACGGGAAGTTGCCGTACACGGCGTCGATGAAGTCCCTGTTCTGCGACGGCTGGCCGCCGACACGCACGTCGTCGCCCTGGGAATGGGCGACCGAGCGGACCGTTCCCACGAGATCGCGGCTCGCCTGCGTCGAGCCGTTCGCCGTCGGGAACGCGAGCACGACCGCGCTGCCGTGCTGGCGCCATGCCACGTCGGCCGGCGCCACCGCGCCGTGAATCCCGTCGATCCGCCCGAGCGCGGCCGCGACCGCCTCGGGCGCGGCGCCGCCGCGCACGAGCACCTCGTCCGGCAGCAGCGCGCCGCCGCCGATGCCGGCCTTCTCCAGCGCGACGAGGCCGGCCTTCGCGTCGCCCGCCTTCGCGACCGTGTTGACGTCGGAGATCCCCGGATGCATCTTCGTCGCGGCGACGACGAGCACCGCGAGGATCACCAGCGCGGTCCCGGCCGCCAGCGCGCGATGGCGCACGACGCCGCCGGCCCAGCGCGTCCAGAACGGCGACGCCTGGTCGTCGGTGCGGATGTGCGGCCAGTCGAGCCGCCTGCCGAGCGAGTGGAGCACGACCGGGAGCAGCGTCAACGCCACGGCGACGCTCATGATCGGGATCAGCATCCCGCCGTAGCCCATCGAGCGCAGGAACGGCAGCGGCAGCGCGATCAGCGCCAGCAGGCCGATCGCCACGGTCGTGCCGGAGAACAGCACGGCGCGGCCGGCCGTCTCCATCGCGCGCACGATCGCCTCGTCGCCCTCGCGCCCGTGCGCGCGCTCCTCGCGCCAGCGCATGCAGATCAGCAGCGAGAAGTCGATCGCGACGCCAAGGCCCACGAGCGCGATCAGGAACTGCACGATCGGCGTCACGCCGCTGATTCTCGTGAGCCCGTAGACCGCCAGGAACGAGGTCATGATCGCCGGGATCGCCATCATGATCGGCACGAACGCGAGCAGCGAGCCGAACACGAAGCCGAGCACGATGAGCGCGCCGACCCCACCGAGCAACGCCTCGACGAGCACGCCCGGGCCGTTCGAGTTGCCGCTCTGCGCCTGCAGCGCGTCATAGCCGGTGAGGTGCACGGGCGCCCCGGCGACCGTCATGCCGCCGAGCGCCGCGCGCGCCGCTCTCTCCGCCTTCGGGTTGTCGCCGAACGGCTGGTCCGGGTCGGGCACCGGGAACGCGAGCGCGAACGCGGTCCGTCCGTCTCTGGAGACGAACGCCGAGCTGCCGGTCGAGCCGTAGCCGGTCACACGCGCGCCCGGGAGCGCCGCGCGCAGCTTGTCCTCCACGCTGCGGAGCTGGGCGCGAACCGCGGGCTGGGAGGCGTTCGTGCCAGCCGGAAGCTGCACGACCGGCAGCAGCGGCGTAGCGTTGCCGCCGGTGCCGTGGTAGAGCCGCTGGATCGCGACGTTCGTGTCCCAGCCCTCGCGGCCGGGCACGGAGAACTTCTGGTTCATCGCTCTCGTCGCAGGGCCGGCGGTGGCGATCCCGACGATCGTGAGCAGAACCCAAACAGCGACGACGAGCTTGCGGTGGGCGAGGACCCAGCGGGTGAGAGCGGTCATGGACTCGTTTGTACCACAAACGACTCGCGGCACGTAGAATTTGCGTTACGCATGAACATGGTAGACGGAGACAGGCCGCCGCCCCAGCTCGCCCAGTACCCGGGCTTCCTGCTCAACTGGGTCGCGGCCCGCGCGCGCATGCGGTTCGCGGCGGCGCTCGCCGAGCAGGACCTCCACCTGCGCGAGTTCGCCGCGCTGACGATCGTCGCGACCCGTCCCGGCCTGACGCAGCAGGACCTCGCCGCCGCCTCCGAGATCGACGCCTCGACGCTCGTCGCCACGCTCGACGCGCTCGAGCGCCGCGGCCTCGCCGAGCGGCGCGTGCTGCCGGAGGACCGTCGCAAGCGCGCGATTTACCTCACCACCGAGGGCGAGGCGGCGCTCAGACGCGGCCGCGCGCTCGCGATGCGGATCGGGAACGAGCTGTTCGGCACGCTCACCGCCGCTGAGCGCAGACAGTTCGAGCTGCTGCTGCGCAAGCTCGCCGGCGTCGGCTAACGGCCCGGGGGAGCGTGGTGACGCAGGCGCCGCTCGAGCTCGGCCAGCTCGCGGCCGAAGTCGTCGATCGCTGCGCGCAGCGGGCGGGGAGCGCCGCCGGCCGTGTCGCGCGCGGCGGCGCGCTCGCGCAGGGCGCGGATCACTTGGCGCACGCGCGCGGCGCGCTGCTCGAGGCGGTCGCGCTCGAGCTGTGAGCCGAGCGTGCGGGGCCTGTGGCGGGCGGTGGTGGCGGGGGCGGGGTACATGGGGACATGCTCCCCACAATCGACCCGTTCAAGCCTCCGTAGGTCACCGCACATTCGGTGCGCGCCCTCCCGAGGCCGCGCGCTCGTCCGCGAGCGCGGCGCCACAGCGCGAAGACCCTCAGCGCCGGTGCGAGCAGCGGTCGCAGCTCGGCGACCAGCGGCGCCGTCAGACGCCGCGCGCGCGGCGTCCCGGCGGTCGGCGCCGACAGGTAGAACGCGACCGCGCCACCGACCGTCATCAAGTGATGAGCCGCGCCCGGCAGCTCGGCGACCGCGGCGACGGCGGAGCGTCCGAGCGCCCGCAGCCGCACCGCGGCCTCGGCCTCGTCGCGGTAGTAGGAGAGGTACGCGTGGCCGCCGCTCGCCGCGTCGGCGTCCGCGTCGACGAGGCTGTCGAGCAGCGTCGTGAGCGTGCACGTCGTCAGGTAGGCCGCGGCGAGTTCCTCGGCGTGCGCGGCGCTCGCCGCCGGGTCGCCGGCGA
>DATNAP010000070.1:0-31874 GCA_035572475.1 Conexibacter sp.
GAGTAGCGCTTGATGAACTCGAAGATCTCCTGCTGGCGCTTCGTGAGGTCGACCATCGGGCAACGCGCTCCTAAGGCGGATTCCAAGACGAACGTGTGTTCGACCAGTGTACCGCCCCGCCGGACGGACCCGCAACCAGCGACCCGTCTATACTGCGGCCACGCCTGCGATCGTGGCGGAATTGGTAGACGCGCAAGGTTGAGGGCCTTGTGGGCCGTATGGCCCGTGGTGGTTCGAGTCCACTCGATCGCATTTCCAGCTGGCGAGGTTGCGCAAGCCGGCCCGGTAACGTCCATGATCGCCGCTGCAGCTCACAGAAGCGGGGCTGTGAACGCATCCGTCTCCGTTGATAGGAAGCGGATGTGTCGATCCCGCTCCTCGACGGCTCGCTTCCATCATGGCCGGATGTCGCCGGACGCCACCCGTGGGCTGCGTTGCTCGTAGGCAACGGTCTCAGCATCAACATCTGGGCCGACTTCGCTACGGCTCCCTCTTCGACCACGCGTCGTCTTCGGGTGCAGTTTCAGCACCCAGGACGACCATCTGGTTGACGTCCTGAACGAGCAGCCACATCGCCCCGTGGCGATGTCCATGCTGCCCGGCCCGAAGAAGGATCTGGCGCGGCGTCAGGCCGACATCTTCGGGCGCTTGGAGACCAACCATCTGCTCTTCTTCGACGCGACGACCCATCCGCTGGGGCAGCTCGTTCAGAGCGCGGGGTGAGCGCTGACGCACGGGCCGACCCCACCGCCGGTGCGCGTCCGAGCTTCGGCGTAGTCTTGGGATGTACCGCGATGCGATGAGGAGCGTCGCACATGGCGACCAAGCGATACGTACAACAGAACGCACACGGCGGCTGGGAGGTCCTGAAAGAGGGTCATCGCCGGGCGCCAAACCACTACGAGACCCAGCAGAAGGCTCTCGCCCGCGCTCGTGAACTGGCCCGGCGGGAGGGCGGCGGAGAGATCCGCGTCATGAACACGATGGGGAAAGTGGTCGACGCCGTCACCGTGCCGAGGACAAGCGCGCGGCCCAAGAGCACAAAGCGCGTCGCCTAGAAGCGGCGTCGCCGAGCAGGCGACGATCTTTGCGCTCAGGCGAGTGAGTGAACGTCCAACGCTTGATCGCGGTGCGCGACAGGAACCGCCCCGTCGGCGTGGAAGTCCACACCTCCATGCAACTCCCGCTGCGCAGAGCGACGCGCCGTCTGGCGACGCCCCCACCGGAGCCGGCGCAGATCGAGGAGCTGCACGAGGAGCTGGCGCGGCTGCGCGCGCAGCTCGCCGACCGCGACCGCGAGGCGGCGCAGCGCGAGCTGCAGTTGCGCGCCTCCTACGAGGCGACCGTGCGCGCCCTCGCCGACGCGGTCGAAGCCCGCGACGCCTACACCGCGCGCCACGCCGAGCGGGTCGCCGCCTACGGCCTGGAGATCGCGCGCGCGTGCGGCATCGACACGAGCGAGAGCGCCGACCTGGAGTTCGGCTTCCTGCTCCACGACATCGGCAAGATCGGGATCTCCGACACGATCCTCTACAAGCCCGGCCGCCTCACGAACCAGGAGCGCGACGCGATGCGCCGCCATCCGGTGATCGGTGACGACATCGTGCGCGGGATCGACTTCCTCGCGGGCGCGCGGCAGGTCGTGCGCTCGCATCACGAGCGCTGGGACGGCGCCGGCTACCCCGACCGCCTCGCCGGCGAGCGGATCCCACTCGCCGCCCGCGTCTTCGCCGTCGCCGACACGTTCGACGCGCTCACCAGCGACCGCCCCTACCGAGCCGCGGCATCCTTTACCGAGGCGCGCCACGTGATCGCAAACGCAGCCGGCAGCCAGTTCGACCCAACCGTCGCCGCCGCCTTCGACGACATCAGCGACGCCCGCTTCGACGCGATCCGCGTCGCGCTCGCCTAGCCGGACCACCGCGGGAGGCGGCGCGACTAGATCTTCAGGAGGACGATCGTGTTCAGCGCAAACAGGACCGCGAAGAACACGGTCCAGCGGTTCAAGTTCCGCTCGACGAGCGAGCCGCCGCCGAACGGCCCGGAGCCGGTGCCAACGCCGAATGCGCCCGACAGTCCCGTGTCTCTCCCCGAGTGCATCAGGATGAGCAGGATCAGGACGACCGCGATGATGACCTGGAGGACGCCGAGCAACGTGTACATGACTCGCCGATCTTAGCCGACGGCGGGCGGCGGGGCGGCGGACTCCGTCGCGGCAGGCGCGTGCTCCAGCCGGCCTCTGACGGCGTCGATCCGCTTCAGCAGGACGATCGCCTCCGCGCGCAGCTCGGCGTCGAGCTGCCGGTGGTCCTGCTCGGAGAGCTTGCCGGTGCGCTGGTCGAGCTCGGCGTCGCGGATCTCGTGGTACTTCGCCTCCTTGGCGGCCTCCAGGTCGGCCAGCTCGGCGCGCGCGGCGGCATCCGGATCGAGCCCGCGCGCGCGGTTGCGCAGCGGCGCACCGATCACGGCGACGACCGCCAGCACGACGAGGAAGACGATCAGCAGCTCCATCGCGGGCTCATTGCGTCGTACGCGCCAGTTCGCGCGCCACGCGCGCCGCGTAGCCGGCGCTCACGCGTCGGCGCGCGGCGGCGGGCGCCGGCCACAGCGCGAGCAGGCCGCCGAGGAACGTGATGATGGCGCCGATCCAGATCCACGTCGCGAGCGGCGAGACGATGAAGCGGAAGTCGGCCGGCCACGGATCGCTCACGAAGCGCCGCGCAACCGCGACGATCGCCTGGTCGCGCAGCGCATAGAGCTCGGCGAGCGCTCTCTGTCCGCCGCCGTCTCTGAAGATCCCGTTCATCGCCGTCTTGAACGTGCGGTTGCCCTCGTCGATGATCCCGCTCAGCGGCGTGAGGTCCGGGTTGATGACGGTCCAGATGTCGCGCCCGAGGCCGGCGCGCAAGCCCACCTGGCTCTCCGACTCGCCGCCGAAGAAGCGCCCGACGATTCCCTGCGAGGTGTCCTGCGAGGGATAGAAGCCGCGCGTCGTGCGCAGCGTCGTGACGTGGCGGCCGCGCTTGGAGACGTCGAGGACTGCGCCGAGCGAGATCTTCTCCGCCGTCGCGCGGGCGGTCGCGCGCACGTACTTGATGTCGAAGCCGTCCACGCGCGCGCTCTGCCCCGGCTTCAGCGAGACGTCCTTCGCATGTTGGAACGACGACGAGATCGCGACGCCGAGCAGCAGCGTCGCGAAGCCGGCGTGGATCACGTAGCCGCCGTAGCGGCGGCGGTTGCGGCGCATGACGCCGGCGAGCGCGACCGGCGCCGGCTCGCTCGCGGACGCCTGCCGCGCCCGCATCCCGCGCCACAGCTCCTGCACGACGCTCGCGATCACGAACGCCGCCACGCCGGCGAACGCGGCCGGCTTCGGCTGCGCCCACGCGCCAGGTACGAGCAGCAGCGCAGCCCACGTGGCGAGCGCCGCCGCGAGCGGGATCACGAAGCCCCGCCGCACGCTCGCCCACGTCATCCGCCGCCACGGCACGAGCGGGCCGATGCCCGCCAGCGCGACGATGACGAACGCGAGCGGCACGATGTACTTGTCGAACCACGGCGGCCCCACGGACGCTCTGGTGCCGGTGAAGATCTCCGAGATCAGCGGGAAGAACGTCCCCCACCAGACGACGAACGCGAGCGCGACGAGCACGACGTTCTGCAGCAGGAAGACGGCCTCGCGCGAGAACAGCGAGTCGAGCTGGTGCTCGGATCTGAGGTCGGTGCGCCGCCACACGATCAGCCCGACCGAGCCGAGCACCATCGTGCCGATCAGGATCAGGAACGGCACGCCGAGCGTCGAGGCGCCGAACGCGTGGATCGAGTCGAGGATCCCCGAGCGGACGAGGAAGGTGCCGAGGATCGCGAGCGTGCCGGTCGCCAGCACGAGCGACGCGTTCCACACCTTCAGCATCCCGCGCCGCTCCTGGATCATGATCGAGTGGATGAACGCGGTGCCGGTCAGCCACGGCAAGAGCGACGCGTTCTCGACCGGATCCCAGGCCCAGTAGCCGCCCCATCCCAGCTCGGTGTAGGACCAGCGCGCGCCGAGCACGATCCCGACGCCGAGGCACAGCCACGCGGCGAGCGCGAAGCGGCGCGTCGAGACGATCCACTCGGCGTTCAGCCGCCGCGTCACCAGCGCCCCGATCCCGAACGCGAACGGGATCGAGAAGAGCGTGTACCCCGAGTACAGCATCGGGGGGTGGAACATCATCGCCGGGTGGCGCAGCAGCGGGTTGAGGCCGGTGCCCTCACTCGGCGGCTGGGCGAGCGTCTGGAACGGGTTCGCCCAGAAGATCGTCAGCATCAGGAAGAAGCCGGCGAACGTCATCAGCACGGCGGTCGCGACCGGCGCCACCTCGCGCACGCGGCGGCGGGTGAGCGTGAGCGCGAGGCTTGACCACAGCGACAGCAGCCACACCCACAGCAGCAGCGAGCCCTCCTGCGAGGACCACGCGGCGGTCGCCTTGTAGAACGTGGGCGTCGTGGTGCTGGAGTGCGTCGCGACGACGCTGAACGAGAAGTCCGAGCGCAGGAACGCCGCCTCCATGATCGCGAAGGCGAGCGTCAGCACGCCGGCGAGCGCGTAGACCGCGCGGCGGCCGGAGTCGACCCAGGCGCGGCCGCCGGCGAACGCGCCGTAGAGCGAGGCGCCGATGCCGTACAGCGCGACGACGAACGCGACGATCAGCAGTGCGCGGCCGACTATCGCCATGGCGCTAGGTGATCGCTGCGGCCGGGCTGGAGCCGGATCTCGGCGGCGCGACCTGGAACTTCGACGGGCACTTCGTGACCATCGAGTCCTTTTCGCCGACGAACAGGTCGCCCTGGCGCCTGACCTGCACCATCACGCCGCGGCCTTCGCGGAACGGGTCGGGAACGATGCCCGTGTAGCGCACGCGGACGGCGACCGGCCTGTGCGGATCGAGCACGCTGAACCACAGGACGCCGCCGTCGCGTCTAACCGAGCGATCCTTGACGGTGCCGGCAAGCGTGTAGGTCCGGCCGGGCAGTGCGCCGGCCAGCAGCTGGCTGGCCGTGCGCTCGTCGCTGCCCGCGCTGAAGCTCGTGTAGACGAGCGCGCCGGCAGCCAGCAGCGCCGCCGTGAGCGCGAAGACGAGGCGGATGCGGCGCTTGCGGGGCGGGTTCATCCGTCGCCGATTGTCGCAGACGCTCATGCTCACCACCGCCCTTGCCGATGCAAATCAGCGCGACCCCCGCAAGGAATCCGACGAGCAACCACGAAACCTTTCCCCGATCGTTGCGTTGAAGCTCATGACTGTGCACACCCACCCGCAGCGTCGTAGGACCCGTCCGCACTTCGGGCGCCGGACGGTGGAGCTGCCGTCGAACACGACGAGCGAGGCCGTCCAGCCGTCTCCGCCGCAGGCGCGCGAGCGCGCAGCCGGCGGCCCCGAGGACCGCGCCGCCTACTGCTGCGGATGCGGCTTCGTGTTCGAGGCGCCGGTCTCCACGACCGTCGGCTGCCCGAACTGCGGCGGCACGCAGGCCTGGTAAGCGGCCCGGCCGCGGCTCACACGTCCGGCGTGACGCCGGCGAACGCGCGCTGGAGCGCCGGCCACACGACCTCGACGGTGCGTTCGACGAGCTCGTCGCGCGGCGTGGCGGGGTTGCGGTACCACCAGCCGATGAGCCCGAGCACCGCCGACTTCAGCAGCTCGGCGAGGATCGTCAGCTGCCGCACGCGCTCCTGCGAGGCGCCGAACAGGCCCGGCGCACTGCCGAGCGTCCGCGCGAGGTGCGCCGTGATGCGTTCCTCGAGCTCGCCGCCGACCTGCGAGACGTTGGCGCCCTGCAGCTCGAGCACGAGCAGGCGGCTCGCCTCGGGATGCTCCTCGACGTAGCGGTAGATCGCGTCGACAGCGGCGCGCACGCGCTGCTCGCCGCCCTCCCCCGGCGCGCGCAGCGCCGCCTCGACGGCAGCCTCGATGTCGTCGCGGATCGAGTGCAACAGCTGCGTGTAGAGGTCGCGCTTGGAGGCGACGTGGTCGTAGACGACCGCCTTCGAGATGCCGGCTCCGGCTGCGATCTCGTCCATCGCCGCGCCGTCGTAGCCGTGCGCGGCGAACGTCCGCAGCGCGGCCTCGAGGATCAGCGCACGGCGCTGCGCCGCGGGCAGCCGCCGGCGCGGCCGCTCGGGATCCGCGGCTGACGCTCTCGCAGATGTCTTCGCCTCCATCGTCAGAAGTCTTACCATTTATTGGTGTTTCGAGGGTAATCGGCGTATGCGCTTCGCGACTCCGGCGGCCCCGGGTCGCGGGGCCGAAACGCGCGATTGCTGGCGCGAGCGAGCGGGTACGGCGGAGCCCATGAGGCACGGAACGGGGAGCGCGCCGCAGCTTGAGCTTTTGCGCGGGGGAGGCTCGTCGGCGAACGTGCTGCGCACGCGGGCGCTCGCGATGCGCGTGCGCAAGGGGGATCAGCGGGCCCGCGAGGCGCTGATCGCCGAGCACCTGCCGCTCGCGCGCGCGCTCGCACGCCGCTATCGCCGCGGCAACGAGCCGCTCGACGACCTCGTGCAGGTCGCCTCGCTCGGCTTGATCAAGGCCGTCGACCGTTTCGACCCCGAGCGCGGGCACAGCTTCTCGACGTTCGCCCAGCCGACGATCGTCGGCGAGCTGCTGCGTCACTTCCGCGACACCGGCTGGGGCGTCCATGTCGCGCGTGGCACGCAGGAGCTGGCGCTGAGGGTGCGCACCGCCGCCGAGGCGATCGAAGTGGAAACCGGCAGAGCGCCGACGCCGCGCCAGCTCGCCGAGCGCACCGGCGCGAGCCTCGAGGCGGTCGTGGAGGCGCTCGGCGCGCTCTCGAACCGCATCGCGCTGTCGCTTGCGGCGCCGACCGGCAGCAGCGACGACGGCGGCGCCGACACGACGATCGCCGACACGCTCGGGACCGAGGACGACGGCTACGACCGCGCGGAGGCGCGCGCGCTGCTCGGCTCAGCAGTCCGCTGCCTGCCGGCGCGCGAGCGGCGGATCCTGCGGCTGCGCTTCGTCGAGGACATGACGCAGAGCGAGATCGCCACGGAGATCGGCGTCTCTCAGATGCAGATCTCGCGGCTGCTGCGCCAGTCGATCGAGCGACTCGCCCAGATCACGCGCGCGCGGCCGCAGGCGTGACTTCGACCAGCGGCGCGCGCAGCGCGGCCTTCGCCTCGTAGAGGCGGGCGTCGGCGCGCGCGAGGCAGTCGGCGAGCGTCTCCCCCTTCGCCCACGCCGCGACGCCGGCGGACCAGCGCGCCGGGTGTGCCGCGTGCAAGCGCGCGAGCGCCGTGTGGGCCTCCTCCGGCGACGTCGCCGGGAACATCACGATGAACTCGTCGCCGCCGTAGCGCGCGAGCACGTCGCCCGGCCGCAGCGTGCGCGTCCACGCCGCGGCGACGTCCGCGAGCATGCGGTCTCCCGCGACGTGGCCGTGCAGGTCGTTGACGTGCTTGAAGCCGTCGAGGTCGAGCACGGCGAGCGACAGCGGCGCGCCCGTGCGGCCGGCGAGCGCGTGCTCGCGGACGGCCGCCTTCGTGAAGCCGTTGCGGTTGAGCAGGCCGGTGAGGTCGTCGGTGTCGGCCTGCGTGCGCAGCCCCTCGCTGAGCGCGCTCAGCATGAGCGTCCCGACCCACACCGTGGCGCACACGAACACCGCCTGGACCGCGGTGTCCGGCAGGCCGGCGATCGCGAACGTGGCGACGCATGCGACGGTGATGCCGAGCGCGTGCCAGCGCGCCTCGCGCGGGCGCAGGAACAGCGCGACGTAGACGGCGAGCCACTGAAACGCGCGCGCGAGCGTCATCAGACCCACCACGGTGCGCGCGTGCGTGCCGAGCACGGCGATCCCGAGCACGAGCGCGACGATCGCGACGTGGAGGCCGGCGCGGGAGAGCCGCGGGCCGATCGCGAACACCGTCGCCGCCAGCACGGCGTACGCCGCCGAGACCGCGACCAGCAGCCCCACCGGCTCCTGGCCGCTGACGCGCACGCGCGTCACCAGCAGGCATCCGGTCGCCGCGATCAGCGCGATCACGACGACGGCCGCCACCTCGCCGGGCAGCTCCGTCCCGCGGAGACGGCTGAGCCAACGGAACGTGGCGGCGGAGCGTCCCGCCGTCCAGTTGCCTGCACGCGACTCGGCCATCCTCTTCCGAGTCGGCATGCGCACGCCGAAGCTTGAACGCTGGGGCACGGCGCCCGACGACGCGCGGCCGGCCTATCCGAACTTGCCGGTGACGTACTCCTCGGTGCGGGAGTCGTCCGGATTGGTGAAGATCTTCTCGGTCGGGCCGACCTCGACGAGCTCGCCGTCGAGCAGGAACGCCGTGTCGTCGGCGACGCGTGCCGCCTGCTGCATGTTGTGCGTGACGATCGCGATCGTCACGGTGCGCTTGAGCTCTTCGACGAGCTCCTCGATCTTCAGCGTCGAGATCGGGTCGAGCGCCGAAGCGGGCTCGTCCATCAGCAGCACGTCGGGCTCGACCGCCAGCGCCCGCGCGATGCACAGGCGCTGCTGCTGGCCGCCGGAGAGGCCGACGCCCGGCTTGCCCAGGCGGTCCTTGACCTCCTCCCACAGGCCCGCGCCGCGCAGCGCGCGCTCGACCTGGTCGTGACCGACCTTGCGCGACGTCAGCCGCAGGCCGGCGGCGACGTTGTCGAAGATCGACATCGTCGGGAACGGGTTCGGCTTCTGGAAGACCATCCCGATCGAGCGGCGCACGGCGACCACGTCGACGCCGGAGTCGTAGACGTCGACGTCGTCGAGCAGCACGCGCCCGCCCGCTCTCGCGCCCGGGATCTCCTCGTGCATGCGGTTGATGCAGCGCACGACCGTCGACTTGCCCGAGCCGGACGGCCCGATCAGCGCGGTCGCCCGGTTCGGCGCGAACGACAGCGTAAGGTCCTTGATCGAGTGCTGATCGCCGTACCAGGCGTTCAGCCGCTCGACCGTCACCGCGCGCGCGACGCGCTCGGGCGCCACCGCGCCGCCGCCGCGCGGGACGGGGCGCGACGCCGTCAGCGGCGGCTCGGACGAGGGGATGTGATCGAGGGACACGTCGCGGCGCAGGGCGTGTGGAGCGGGATCGCTCACGACAGACGGCTCCTTCTCTGGATCAGGCGTGCGAGCAGGGTCAGCATGAGGATCATCGCGACGAGCGTCAAGGCCGCGCCCCAGGCGATCGTGACCAGGCGGTCCTGCGCCTGTCCGACGTTCTGGAAGATCAGCGCCGGCAGCGAGTTCATGCGGTCGTTGTAGTTGAAGGCGGTCGCGTTCACGACGGCGGCGGTGAACAGCAGCGGCGCGGTCTCCCCCGCAGCGCGGGCGATCGCGAGCAGCACGCCGGTCACGATCCCGGGCAGCGCGGTCGGCAGCACGACGCGCAAGACGGTCTTCCAGCGCGGCGCGCCGAGCGCATACGCCGCCTCCCGCAGGGAGTTGGGAACCAGCTGCAGCACGACCTCGGCGGAGCGCGTGACGATCGGCAGCATCAGCAGCGCGAGCGCGGTCGAGCCCTTCCAGCCCGCGAACGAGGAGCCGCCGACGCCGCCGAGCACGAGCGTGATGTAGACGAACAGGCCGAAGACGATCGACGGCACGCCCGTCATCACGTCGATGAAGTAGCGCACCGCGTGGGCGAGCTTCGACACGCGCCCGAACTCGACGAGCCAGATCGCGACGCCGACGCCGACCGGCACCGCGACCGCCGTCGCCAGCCCGACCATCAGCAGCGTGCCGACGATCGCGCTCTTGATGCCGCCCGGGTCGCCGAGGAACGAGCCGGTCGGGTCGGTCGTGAAGAAGCTGAGCGAGATCGCGCCGAGCCCCTGCTTGAGCAGGTAGTAGAGGATCAGCGCGAGCGGCACGAGCGCGACGCCCGTGAGCAGCGCGACGCCGCCGCGCGCGAGCTTGTCGACGCGGCGCCGGCGCGCGCTGATCGGCGCGAACGCGACCGCGCTCATGTCGGCATCCGGGAGTCGGCGTTTCGCCCTCCGGCGCCCGCAAGCGGGCCGCCTGCGGGCGACGTCACCGCGCGCTCGGCGCGCAGGACGAACGCGCGCGCGACCGCGTTGACGCCCAGCGTCAGCACGAACAGCACGAGCCCGGCGGCGATCAGCGCCGCGCGGTGCAGCGGATCGGACGCCGCCTCGCCGAACTCGTTCGCGATCACCGCCGCGAGCGTGTAGCCCTGCTGGAAGACCGTGTGGCCGATCACCGGCGCGTTGCCGATCACGAGCGTCACCGCGATCGTCTCGCCGATCGCGCGGCCGAGTCCGAGCATCGCGCCGCCCGCGATGCCGCCGCGCGCATACGGCAGCACCGCCATGCGGATCATCTCCCAGCGCGTCGCGCCGAGCGCGAGCGCCGCCTCCTTGTGCTCGCGCGGGACGGTCAGGATCACCTCGCGCGAGATCGCGGAGGCGATCGGCAGGATCATGATTGCGAGGATCAGGCCCGCCACGAAGTAGTTGGGACCCGTCACGTTGCCCCCGATGAACGGCAGGAACGAGAACGCGTCCGCGAACCATCTCTCGGCCGGCTGGAGCTTCGGGATCAGGAAGAAGAAGCCCCACAGGCCGTAGACGACGGAGGGCACCGCCGCCAGCAGGTCGACGACGACGGTCAGCGGGCCGCGGATGCGCCGCGGCGCCAGCTCGGTGATGTAGAGCGCCGTGGCGACGGCGACGGGGATCCCGAGCACGAGCGCGATCGCCGAGGTGACGAGCGTCCCGGCGAGCAGCGGCAGCGCGCCGTAGAGCTGCTTGCTCGGGACCCAGTCCGCCGAGAACAGGTAGCTGCCGAGCCCGACCTGGCTGAAGACCGGCCGCGACTCGAGGATCAGCTTGATGAAGAAGTAGGCGATCAGCGCGATGACGCCGACCGACAGCGCCGTCAGCCCCCACTTCAGGAGCCGATCGGGAAGCCGGGCCGCCGGCGAGCGGTGCAGCGCGCTGCTGCGCTCGCCGGCGGGTACGAGGGTCCCGGCCTCCATCAGGCTCCTACTGGGCCGCCTGGATCGGCTGGCCGTTGCAGGTGAGCCCGTTCGCTCTCGCCTGCGCCATCTGCTGGATGCTCGACGGCAGCGGCGCGTACTCGAGCTGCGGCGCGACGCTCTGGCCGTCGCCGAGGATGTACGTGAGCCACGACTTCAGCTCGCCGGCCGTCGTCTGCGAGATGCCCGCCTTGCAGACGTCCTGCCACACGATCTGGAACGTGACGGCGGTGATCGGGTAGCTCTTCGCCCCCGGCGCATTGATCGTCGAGAACTCGAGGTTCGCGGGCGGCTTCGCGCCCTCGCCGGCGGCCGAGGTCGCCGCCAGGCTCGGCTCTACCCACGCGCCGGCCTTGTTCTTCACGGCCGCGGTCGTGAAGTTGTTCTGCAGGGCGTAGGCCTGCTCGACGTAGCCGACCGCGCCCGGCGTCTGCTTGACGCAGCCGGCGACGCCGTCGTTGCCTCTCGCGCCGGTGCCCGTCGGCCACTGGACGCTCTTGTCCGAGCCGGGGCCTCTCGCCCACGCCGGCGAGAGGTCGGTGAGGAACTCCGTGAAGTTCTTCGTCGTGCCGGACTCGTCCGAGCGGTGGCAGACGGTGATCGTCGTGGACGGCAGCGACACGCCCGGGTTGAGCGCCGTGATCGACGCGTCATTCCACTTCGTGACTCTGCCGAGGAAGATGTCCGCGATCGTCGCGCCGTCGAGTCTCAGGCCGCTTCTGACGCCGCTGAGGTTGTAGGAGACGGTGACCGCCCCGAGCGCGATCGGCAGGTGGACCGGGGTGCCCTTGCTCTTGCCGGCGGCGACCTCTTCGGGCTTCATGACCGCGTCGCTGCCGGCGAAGTCGACCGTTCCGGCGGTGAGCTGCGCGATGCCGGCGCCGGAGCCGACGGGCTGGTAGTTGACGGTGATGCCGGCGCTGCTCTTGAAGCGGTTCGCCCACTCGCTCACGAGCGGCGCCTGGAACGTCGAGCCGGCGCCGTTCAGCGCGCTCGACGACGATGAGCTCGATCCCCCGTTCGAACTGTTGCTGCTCTTGCTGCTGCCGCAGGCGGCAACGCCCAAGGCGATCGCGGCGGCCGAGCCGAGCGCGAGGAGCTTCGAGTACCTCATCTGCATCCTTTCTCCGTTGCGACGGTGCTCGGCAGCGTCACAGGGGATGGACGCGATTCTGTTATCGCGCTGTGGCTGATCTGTTTAAACCTTGTGAAACGGGGTCGAAGCGATAGCCGAAGCCGGGGTGCGTGTGGATGAAGGCGGTGTCGGGCAGCGCCTGTTCGAGCTTGGCGCGCAGCTTGTGGACGTAGACGTCGACGGAGCGGTCGCCGGCCCGCAGCGTCCCTCCCCAGGCGAGGCGGTAGAGCTCCTCGCGCGAGACGATCCGGCCCCAGCGGTCGACCAGCGCGACGAGCAGGCGCAGCTCGCGCACCGACGTCTGCACGACCTGACCGCCCGCGAGCACCAGCCCGTCCGACCTGCGAAGCTCCAGGCCTCCGGCGCGGATCGTCTCGTCGTGAGGTGCGGCCTCCATGGCCGCCGAGGATCCCGTACAGCGCGCGCGCGCCTGTTATCAGCCGGTGAAGCCGATGCAGACGCGGCCGCGTCTCCCGTCGATTCACTGCGCGTTCACGGGTCGGTAACAACCCCGCAACCGGTGTGAGAGGATGCTTCGCTCCATGGCGCCATCCGAATCCGAGGGCGAGCTTCGCGTCCGCTTCCAGGAGGAGCTGGGCCAGATCGAGCAGTCCGCGCTCGGCGGGCTCGACCTGGTGCGCGACCAGCTGCGACGCGTGCTGGAGGCGGTCGAGCACCAGGACGTGTCGCTCGCCAGCGAGGTCGTCGGCGGCGACGACGCGCTCGACCAGCTCTACCGCGACCTGCACGAACGGATCCTCTCGCTGCTTGCGCTGCAGGCGCCGGTCGCGGGCGACCTGCGCCTCGCCGCCGCGCTGCTGCACGTGATCCGCTCGGTCGAGCGGATGGGCGACCAGTGCGTGAACGTCGCGAAGCTGGTCCCGCTCGACGGCCACCACCCGCCGACGCATCCGACGCTGCTCGAGGAGCTCGGCGTGATGGGCCGCCTCGTCGGCCAGGAGATCGACCAGGCCAAGCGCGCGTTCGCCGAACGCGACCTCGCGCTCGCGCGCGACCTGATCCACCAGGATCGCGACGTCAACGAGCTCAACCGCCGCGTCTTCCAGTTCGCGTGGGAGAGCGGCGACGACCCCGACGCGCGCGAGTGGGCGATGCACATGATCCTCGCCGCGCGCGCCGTCGAGCGCATGGGCGACCTCGCGGTCGACGTCGGCGAGCAGCTCGGGTTCGTGCTGACGGGGCAGTTCGAGGAGTTCCGCGACGCCTCGCACCCCTCCCCGAGCGACGCGGCGCCGTCAGTCTGACGCGAGGCCGGCGGCGGCCGTCTCGGCCCCGTCGGGCGAGTCGGCCGCGAGCAGCAGCGTCTCGACGAGCGCGCGCGCCTTCAGCCGCACCTCGCGCAGCTCCTCGCGCGCGTCCGACAGCGCGACGATCGCGCCGCCGGCGCCGAAGCTCGCGCCCCGCTCGGTCACGACGATCGTGCGGATGACGATCGACAGGTCGGCGGCGCCGCCGAGCGCGAACCAGCCCAGCGCGCCGGAGTAGACGCCGCGCGGGCCGGCCTCCAGCTCGTCGACGATCTCCATCGTGCGCTTCTTCGGCGCGCCGGTCATCGAGCCGCCCGGGAAGGCGGCGCGCACGACGTCGAGCGCGGAGGCGCCGCGCCCGATCCGGCCGCGGATCGTCGAGACGAGCTGGTGGACGGTCGCGAACGACTCGACGCCGAAGAGAACCGGCACGTGCACGCTGCCGACCTCGCAGACCGCGCCGAGGTCGTTGCGCAGCAGGTCGACGATCATCAGGTTCTCGGCGCGGTCCTTCTCGCTGGCGTGCAGCCGCTCGCGGATCGCGAGGTCCTGCTCGACGCTCGCCCCGCGCGGCGCCGTGCCCTTGATCGGCTTCGCCTCGACCGCGCCGTCCGCCCCCACGCGCAGGAAGCGCTCGGGCGAGGCGCTCAGCACGCTCACGTCCGCGAAGCGCAGGAAGGCCGCGAACGGCGCCGGGTTGACCGCGCGCAGGCGCCGGTACGCAGTCCACGGATCGATCGCCGCCGCCAGCTCGACGTGATTCGTGAGGCAGACCTCGTACGTCTCCCCCGCGGTGATCGCCTGCTGACAGCGCTCGACCAGCGCGAGGTAGGCGTCGTCGTCGTGGCGCGGCGCGCAGCCGTCCGGCCACGCGTCTTCCACGTGGACGGCGCGACCGCCGTCGGCGTGCGGCGCGACGCGCGCGGCCCCGTGCCCGTCGCCGTCGCGTCGCGCCACGCCGTCGCTGCTCGCGAGCGCTGTCAGGCGCGCCGCCATCGCGTCGAGCCACGGCGCCGCCGGCGCGTCGTGCGCCTCGAGCGCGACGAGCCACTGCTCGCCGCGCTCGTGGTCGAACGCGACGAAGCGGTCGGCGAACATGAGCGCCGCGTCGGGCGCCTGCGCCCGGTGCGCCGCGTCGCCGCCGCACTCGGCCTTGAGCTCGTAGCCGAGGTAGCCGACGTAGCCGCCGTTGAAGTCGAACGGCAGCGCGCCGGTCGTCGCGCGGCGCGCGCGGATCTGGTCGTCGAGATAGGCGAGCAGCGGGCCGTCGGCCTGTTCGACGCCGCGCGCCGTGCGTATCGTCGCGCGCCCGCTCGTCACGTCGTAGGTGAGCACCTCCGCGAGCGGACCGGCGTCGTCGCCCATGAACGAGAAGCGCCCGCAGTGCTCGACGCCGGCAGCGCTGCTGTCGAGCCAGAAGGCGACCTCGCGATCGGCGTACAGCTCCGCGAAGACGGTCTCCGCGTCGAGCGTCAGCGCGAGCTTGCGCCAGCGCACGACCGGCTGGCGGCGCACGAGCCGCTCGTCGCCGCGCAGGCGCGCGCGGGCAGGCGGGCTGGTCGAGGCGGCGAGCGCGAGGTCGCGGAAGTTGCGCAGCAGCCGCGCGCCGTGCTCGGAGCAGATCGACTCGGGATGGAACTGGACGCCCCACAGCGGCTTGTCGAGATGGCGCACGGCCATCAGCACGCCGTCGTCGGCCCACGCGAGCGCGTGCAGCCCGGCGGGCAGGTCCCCCACGACGAGCGAGTGGTAGCGGACCACGTCGAACGGCGACGGGATCCCCTCGAACAGGTCGATCTGCGCGTGGTGGACCGCGCTCAGGCGCCCGTGCATCGGGACCGGCGCCGGCAGCACCGGCGCGCCGTGGAGCTGGCAGATCCCCTGGTGCCCGAGGCAGACGCCGAGCACCGCCATGCCGGACTCGCGGATCGCTAAGGCGCTGATGCCGAAGTCGCGCTCGCGTTCCGGGCGCCCCGGGCCGGGCGAGACGACGATCGCTCCGTAGCCCTGCGTGCGCAGCGCGGGCCACGCGACCGGATCGTCGTTGCGCAGCAGCAGCGGAGCCTCGCCGTTGAGGTCGGCGAGCATCTGGAAGAGGTTGAACGTGAACGAGTCGTAGTTGTCGACCAGCACGAACCTCATCGCGCACCCCCGTGCACGGTTGCGAGCGCGTCGCAGGCGCCGGCGACGGAGCCGGCCGCCGCCGCGATCGCCGCGCGCTCCTCCGGCGCGATCGTCCACGGCACGACGCGCGGCGCTTCGCCCGGTCCGAGCAGCGCGGGCGCCGTCAGGTGCACGCCCTCGACGCCCCAGGCGCCGTCGAGCGCGGTCGACACGGGCCATGGCCGCGAATCGCCGCGCAACAGCGCGCGCACGATCGCCGCGACGCCCCAGCCCGACGACCACTGCGTCGTGCGGCCGGTGCCCAGCTCCTGCCAGCGCGCATACCAGCCGCCGAGCTCGGCGCAGACGCGCTCGCGCTCGCGCGCCGTCAGCTCGATGCGCTGCCCGCAGACGCGCACGCGGCTCAGCAGCGGCACCGCGAGCGGGCCGTGCTCGCCGACGCTCCACGCCTCGACGTCGACCGGGTCGCAGCCGCGCAGGTGCGCGACCGCGACGCGCAGGCGCAGCGTGTCGTTGAGCGTGTAGCCGACGACGTGCGCGCGCTCGCCGAGCCGCCGCGCCAGCAGCGTCGCGAGCGCGTCGACCGGGTTGCTGACGAGCAGCAACGTCGGCACGCGCTCGCCGTCCAGCAGCTCGATCGCCTGTGCGAGCGGGGCGAGGATCGCGGCGTTGTCCGCGAGGAACGCCGCGCGCGGCTCCCCGTCGCGGTGCGGGACCGCAGCGCAGCTGACGATCACGTCGCAGCCGGCGAGCGCGTCGAGGTCGCCGGTGCGCACGTCGAGGCCCGGCAGCGTGGCCGCGAGCGCTTCGAGGTCGATCCGCTGGGCCGCCAGCCGCGGCGTGGAGGCATCGGCGAGCACGAGCCGCCGGACGCCGGCGACCGCCAGCGCGAACGCCGCCGCCGAGCCGACGGCCCCGGCGGCGCCGAAGATCCCGACCCGCGCGTCGTGCACCACTGCTCCCCTCGCGCCGTCGCTCGCCGGCCGCTAGAAGACGTTCTCCCGCTCCATCGCCTCGAACAGCTCCTGCACGTTCCTCGGGTCGAAGCCCTCGTTCTCGGCGCGGGCGATGATCTCCAGCTGCATGCCGGAGTTCGGCTCGCGCTTCGTGAAGATCTGGTCGAGGCCGGGGCCGTTGATGATCCCCGTGAGCAGGTCGGCGCCGCGCGCTCTGAGCTCGTCGTAGGCCTCCTGCGCGTCGGGGATCTCGATCGCGACGTGCTGGATCCCCGGTCCGTACGCCTCGATGTAGCGCGAGACGTTCGACTCCGGCGAGTCGCCCTGCACGAGCACGAACTTCACGCCGCCGGCAGTCATCACGGCCGAGTCCATGCCGCTGATGCGCCCGCTGATCTGCCGGCGCTCCTGCAGCTCCATTCCGAGCACGTCGCCGTAGTAGGCGATCGCGGCGTCGAGGTCGCGTACGGCGATCGCGACGTGGTCGATCCCGACCGCCGAGCGCGCGAACAGGCTGCGATCGTCCGCGGCCGGCGCACCGTCGGCGCCGCCGATGATCTCGTCCTCGACGCGGCAGCCCTCGGCCACGACGGCGTGTGCCATCGCCCGCGCGAAGTCGGCGTCGAGTTTGCGCTCCGCGCCCAATTCGGCCCAGCGGTCCGCGACCGCGGCGACCCGTTCCGGCTGCATCATCGGGATGCCCTGCTCGCGTTTATGGTCGGCGACCTCGCGGCAGATCGCGACGCGCTCCGCGAGCGCGTTCAGCAGCTGCTCGTCGACGCGGTCGATGCGCTCGCGCAACGACGCGAGAGCGGACGTCTGCGTGCTCGGGCCCATGTCGAGGTCCCCCTCCTCGTACTGGTTTCAGTGCGTTGTCACACCTTTTCTTGGAGCCTAACGCGTCTGCGGTCCTCGCGGGGATTTCCATCTGAGAACATCGTTTCGAGATGGACTCGCCCGCCGCCGACTCGCCGCAGATCCGCGCCACGGCGCTCGCCCGCTGCGCCGTGATCGGCGGGAACGGCGCCGTCGGCGGACTGCTCGCGGGCGTGCTCGCGGAGGCCGGGAGCGCGCTGACGATCGCCGACCTCGCCGCGGCGCCGGCGTCCACGCCGCCGCCGCACGCGACCCGCGTCGCGCTCGACGTGCGCGCGCCGTCGGCCGCGCTGCGCGACGCGCTCGCGGGCGCCGACTGCGCCGTGCTCGCGCTGCCCGAGACGGCGGCGCTCGACGCGCTCCCCCACGTGCTCGCCGCGCTGCCCGCCGGGGCGCTGCTCGTCGACACGCTGTCGGTCAAGACGCCGTTCGTCGACGCGGCGCTCGCGGCGGACGCGCCCGTCGAGCTGCTCTCGCTCAACCCGATGTTCGCGCCCGCGCTCGGCTTCGCGGGGCACGCGGTGCTCGCGGTCGAGCCGGCGCCCGGACCGCGCTCCGCCGCGCTGCTGGCGCTGCTGAGCGAGCGGGCGCGCGCCGTGGTGACGGTCGCGGACGCCGCCGCGCACGATCGCCTGTCGGCGGCCCTGCAGGTCGCGACGCACGCGAGCGTGCTCGGCTTCGCGCTCGCGCTGCGGCAGCTCGACGTCGAGCTCGACGTGCTGCTGGCGGTCGCGCCGCCACCGTTCCTCGCGCTGCTCGCGCTGCTCGCGCGGATCGACGCCGGGCGCCCGGAGACATACGCCGACATCCAGCGTGCGAACCCGTTCGGCGCCGACGCGCGCGCCGCGCTCGCCGGCGGGCTCGCGCAGCTCGACGCCGCCGCGCGCGCTTCGGATCCGCGACAGGCCGAGACCCTGATCGCGGATGCCGGCGCGCTGCTCGGCGAGCACCGCGAGGCGCTCGCGACGCAGGCCGCGCAGCTGCTGGCAGGGCTCACTCCGCCCGCCACCGTCTGAGCCGCAGCGGGGCGCCGCGGCTCATGCGTGGGTCGCCGCGTCGAACTCGGCGCGTATGCGGCGATAGAGCGGGTGGACGGCGTCGAACGAGGTCTCGTCGATCGCGCTGAACGGCCGCAGCTCCAGCATCGTCGAGGCGAGGAAGGCGCCCTCGCAGCGCCTCAGCTCGCCCGGATCGACCTCGCGCTCGACCGCCTCGACGCCGATCCGCCGCGCGATCTCCAGCACGCTGCGGCGTGTGATGCCGGGGAACACGTCGGCGTCGATCGACGGCGTCACGAGCGTCTCGCCGCGGATCAGGAAGAGGTTCGAGGTGCTCGCCTCCGCCAGCCGGCCGGCGCCGTCGAGCAGGACGCCGACGTCGGCACCGGCCGCGAACGCCCGCCGCTGCGCGAGGAAGCTGTTGGCGTAGGTGCCGCAGACCTTCCACGAGACGGGGATCGCGCGGCTCGACACGCGCTCGACCGGCACGATCGTCCCGCGCAGCGGATCGGCCACGTCGCGGGCGACCTCGACGGCGAAGATGCAGGCGTTCACCGGCAGCTCTCTGCTCGCCACGAGCATGATCTCCGGCGCGCCGCGGAAGGCGATCGGGCGGATGTAGTGCGTGCGTTGCGGCAGCGTGTCGAGCAGCGCGAAGATCCCCGCCTCCAGGTCCTCCGGCTCCCACGCGAACGGCAGGTCCATCCGCGCGGCGCCGGTCTTGAAGCGCTCGAGATGCTCGCGCCCGCGGTGGAGGCGGTAGTGGTCCTCGTTCCAGTAGGCCATGATCCCGTCGAAGACGCCGGTGCCCATGTGGAACGTCGAGGAGGCGAGCGACGGAGCGCCCTGCTCGCGCGGCACCAGCTCGCCGTCGACCCACGCCAGCTCGCTCACGACGGGCACGGGGCCTCCTCTCCGGCGGCAAGCGCGGCGACCGGCGCGCGTCGCCCCTGCGCGAGCCCGAGCGCGGCAAGGCCCTCCCCGAGCACGCCGCGCAAAGCCCGCGCGATCCGCGGCGTCGCCGGCACCGCGGCGAACCAGCGCGAGAGATGGAAATGGAAGCGCACGAACGGCAGCAGGTCGAGCTCCTCGGCGCACTTCTCCAGCAACCGGCGGTGACGCTGCGACTGCACGAGCACGAAGCGATAGCCGGGGTCGTCCGGCTGCGGGTCGGGTGCACCGTCGTGACGCGGATCGCAGGCGCGCGCCCACGCCTGCGCGAGCGACCAGCCGGCGTTGCGGCGCGGGTCGAGCAGCTCGTCGAGCTCGAGCGTGACGCGCTGCTGGAGCGGCCGTCCGATGAACCAGCCGAGCACGACGATCCGCGCCAGCTCGTCGGCGTCGCAGGCGCCGTGGCGCCGCGCGAGCCCGGCGACCGGCGCCGAGCGCGCGACCTGCTCGAACAGCTCGTCCGCGAGCAGCGCGCCGCCCCTGCTGGACTTCACGGCGTCGCCGCCGGCCCCGAGCACCATCTCGTGCATGAGGTTGTCGGTCGGGTGGATCTCCTGGCCGGGGCGCAGGCGCTCCAGCAGCGCCTCGCAGGCGCGTATCAGCCCCCGCCACTCGCTGCCGAAGACCGCGATCGAGCGCGCGCCGGCGAGCAGCGGCCGCGTCGCGTCGTAGGTCGCGACGTAGCGCAGGTGCTGCGTCGGGAAGCCGTCGCGGCGATGCAGCAGCAGGCGCGGATACGCCTCCTCGCCGGTCGGGAAGACCGTCGCCGCCTCCGCGCCGCGCTCGACGACGCCGGTCGCGAGCGCCTCCTGCACGAGCGCCTCGGCGTGGGCGAGGTAGTCGGACTCGAACAGCGTGCGGTCGACACGGACGCCGAGCCGCGCGTACGTCTCGTCATGGCCTGCCACGACCCATGCGCGCAGCTGCTCGAACAGCTCGATCGCCTGCGGCTCGCCGGCGCGCCAGCGCGCGAGCAGCTCCTCCGCGTCGTCGCGGTGAAGCACGCGCTCGCGCGAGAGCGCCGCGTCGCCGTCGTCCTCGGCCGTCGCCGGCGCGCGCGGGGGCAGGCGCTCCACGTAGCGCAGGTAGCAGGCGCCGATCAGCCGGTCGCCCTTGACGCCGTCGCGCTCCGGCGTGCGCCCGTCGCCGTGGGCGACGTAGCCCGCCATCGCCTCGCCCATGCTGCGGCCGAAGTCGCCGACGCGGCTCTGGCGCACGACGTCGGCGCCGAGCGCCTCGGCCGCGCTCGCGACCGCGTTGCCGATCGCGACGTTGCGCAGGTGGCCGACGTGCAGCGCCTTCGTCGTGTTGGGATCGCCGAAGTTGACGACCCAGCGCCGGCCGGCGGCGACCGCGCGCGTCGCAAGCGCGTCGGGCTCCTGACGCTCGAGCGCGGCGCCGAGCGCGGCGAGCGCGGCGTCGGCGAAGCGGACGCCGAGCGGCTCGGTGCTGGTCGTGAGCGCCGCGAGCGCACGCGCCCCGCGGACGGTGGCCCGCCACGCCGGATCGCGCAGCTCGAGCCGCACGTCGACCTGCGCGGGACGGAACGGCACCACCGGCAGCAGCGCCTCGCGCGCCGCGTGCTCGGCGAGAGACGCGTCGAGCCGGTCGAGCAGGTTCGTCGACGGATCGCTGTAGCCCGTATGGAGCATGCATGCACCAGGCGGGGCTCGAACCCGCATCAACGGCTTTTAAGGCCGGTCCTTTAACCCATTAAGGTACTGGTGCTTCGGTGCTGAATTCGCGCAGGACGACGCGCGCGCCGCATCCGTCCCCCAAACGACGCACCAACTTATGGATGATTACCTTAGCGGCCGCCCGCCGGCGGAGCAACCGCTCGCGGGCACCGCGTCACCGAGCCGGTCGATCTGCGGCTGCCGTCGGCGAAGCGCACTTCGGCGTGGAAGCGGAAGCCGCCACGCGGGCAGCGCTCGGGCAGCTCGATGCCGTCCGGCCGATAGGCGACGCGCCGGCCGTGCTGGCGTCTGTAGTAGCGGATCGCGTGCGAGCCGATCACGAGCCGCAACTGCACGAGCGAGACGGTGGCGACGTCCTGGATGCCCGGGATCACGGGCATGCGCACGGTCAAGACGCCCCCGTATGGCGGCGCGGCGTCGGAGACGTCGCCGGCGAACGCGAGCTGACCGCCGAACGGCCGCTGGCCCTCGACGTAGACGACGAGCCCGAGCTTGCCCTGCGCGATCGGCCCCGCCAGCAGCGCCACCGTGGCGTACTCGGGGATCGCCTGTGCGGTCTGCGCCATGCGCACGATCGCGCGTGCCTCGCCGTAGCCCATCACCGCGTTCGGCGGGCATCCGCCGAGCAGCGGCCCTTCGACGAGCACCTGCGCGAAGTCGCTCGCCGGTCGCGTGCAGGTCGCGAGACCGAGGCCGCTCGAGACGAGCCCGAGCGCCTCCGGGTAGGCGAGCCGGACCTCGGTCAACGGCGCGAGGGTCAAGCGACGCGGATCGAGCCGCAGCGTGACGGCGAGCGCCGTGGGGTCGCCCAGCCGCGCAGCGCGGTCGAACGCCGCCGCCAACCGCACCGGGCCCGTCGCGCGCGCGGCCGACGCGCTCGCCGCGCCCCCGAGTGTGCAGAGCGCGGCCAGCAGGCCGAGCGCCGCGGCGCGGCGCGACGTTCGCGTCATCGCCGCCCTTCGCCCTGGCTAGTAGTTGATCTGCGCGTGGGCGTGGACCGTGACCGCCCAGGTCCGCCGGTTGGCGGTGCCGCTGAACGATCCGCTGCCGACGGCGCGCCGGAAGCGCCCCGTGCCGCCGCGGACCGCGCAGGTGCCCGTGAAGTGCACGATCGTGGCCGCCGACTGCGGGTAGCCGCGCGCGGTCAGCGTCAGCGATCCGCCGCCACGCGGGTAGAACGTCACGGTTCCCTTCACCACGGTCACGCCGGTGACGAGCCGCGCGCGCACGGTCCCGGGCAGCGAGCCCGTGGCCGTGCCGCTCTCGTAGAGCGTGTTGCCGGACTTGCGCGTCAGGTGCAGGTAGGCGGTGCCGCTCAAGTTGAGCCGCCGAGCGGCATGCGCGGACGGTGCGGCCGAGCTGACGCCCCCGGCCGTGAGGGCCAGCAGCAAAGCCGCAAGCGCGGCCATCACGACGAAGCTTTCCCGCCGCAGCGACTGCCTCTTCATGACGTTCCTCCTCGGTTCCCCGACGTTCGCAACCTGGTAAGACCTTAACAGGTTTGCCCGGCCACGTATACGGCCGTGTTTCCTGTAATGGAAAACGTCGATTTCCAGGGAAATCACTCCTCTGAGCGGGGTGGGCGAAACCACTTCGAAGCACGCTGAGCGCACAGCGCGCCGGCAGTGTGCTGATCCGACCGAGGAGAACGGCGACCGGCGAAGCGGACGACGGGCCTCGAACCCGCGACCTTCGGCTTGGGAAGCCGACGCTCTACCAACTGAGCTACGTCCGCAGCGCTTCCCGATTCTAGTGATGCGAGCGCACGAGGCGAAGCGCCGACGGCGCGGTCCGTAGGCTTCGGCGCATGCGCCTCCGCAGGGTCATCGCGCCGATCGTCCTCGTGGCCGCCGCGGTGCTCGCGTGGCGCCGCCGGCGCGCCGGCGCCCAGCCATCGCTCGGCGCGGCGCCCGTCGCGCGGCCGGTGCCCGCATCGACCCGGCGCGCGCCGATCAGCTCACCGCCCGCGGCGCTCCCCGCCCCGACCGCCCCGTCCCCGCCACCGGCCGCGAGCCCCGCCGCAGCCGCGCCGCCCGACTCGCCCTTCGTCAGCGTCCCGTGGACGCTGGTCGCGGCGCCGGAGGACCGTGCCGAGCTGACCATCCGCTACGCCGTCCACCCGCACCTCGAGCTCGACCGCGCCGACGCACAGGAGACGCCGACGCAGGTGTTCGTGACGGTGCTGATGCGTCCGCGCGCGGCGGCCGGCGAGCCCCAAGCGCCGCCGCAGGAGCACGAGGCGACCGTCTCGCTCAGCGGCCCGCTCGGGGCGCGTGCGCTGATCCACGCGCCCGCCGACGCGGCGGCGCACGACGGCGGCGGCGGCGAGCCGAGCGACGCGCCGGTCTACCCTTGAGCTCCGCGCATGCGCCGCATCGTCACGACCCTCGCCGCCTCCCTCATCGCGCTGCTGCTCGTCGGCCTGCTCGTGTTCGGCGTCCTCCAGACGGGCGACGACAGCTCGATCGACCAGGCGCTGGCGCGGGGCCAGCACCCGCGCGCGCACGACGCCGCGCTGCCGCTGCTCGACGGCGGGAAGCGGACGCTCGCCGACTACCGCGGCGACGGGTACGTGCTCGTGAACTTCTTCGCCTCCTGGTGCCCGCCCTGCGAGGACGAGGCGCCGCTGCTCGACCGCATCCAGCGCCGGATCGCCGGCCGCGGCACGATCGTCGGCGTCGCCTGGAACGACGCCTCCGGGGACACGCGCAGATTCGTGCGCAAGCACGACGTCCGCTACCCGGTCCTGCGCGACGTCGACGGCAGCTTCGCCGGCGCGTACGGTGTGAAGGCGATGCCCGAGTCGTTCCTGCTCGACCCGCACGGGCACATCGTCGCGCTGGAGCGCAGCGAGCTGACCTCCCGCTGGGTGAGCGCGTACCTCGACCCGCTGATCGCGTCGAGAGGACGGCAATGACGCGCTGCACGCTCCTGCTCGCAGCGACGCTCGCCGCCGCGCTGCTGCTCTCCCCGTCCGCCGTCTCCGCCGTTCAGCCGCGCACGACGCTCCCCGCGATGGAGCAGCAGGTGATGTGCGTCGTCTGCAGAACGCCGCTCGCGGTCGCGAACGGGCCGCAGGCCGACGCCGAGCGCCAGCAGATCCGCGAGCTGATCGCGCAGGGCATGAGCCAGCAGCAGATCAAGGACGCGCTCGTCGCCCAGTACGGGACGCGCGTGCTCGCGCTGCCGCCGAGCGGCGGCTTCGATCTCGCCGTCTACGTCGTCCCCGCCGCGTTCGTCGTCTTCGGCCTCGCGGTGCTCGCCGTCGCGCTGCCGCGCTGGCGCCGACGCGCGCGCGCGCATGCCGCCGCCCCGGGCGCCATGGCGCCCGTCCTCAGCGACGAGGACATGCGCCGGCTCGACGAGGATCTCGCGCGCCACGACTGAGCGCCGCGGGCTCGCCGCTTCGCCGGTTGACGCCCCGCGTCACACCGGATTACTGTGAGCAGACACGAGGGGACGCGGCGCGCCGAGCCGCGCCCGAGCCGACGGCAGCCACGGGGGAAGCGCCGATGACACGGACCGGAGCCGAGTACGTCGAGGCCCTGCGCGACGGGCGCGAGGTGTGGATCGACGGGGAGCGCGTCGCCGACGTCACGACGCACCCGGCCTTCCGCAACACCGTGCGCTCGATCGCGCAGCTCTACGACATGACGCACGACCCCGCCCACAGTGACGTGCTGACGACGCCCTCGCCGGCGACGGGCGAGCCGGTCCACCGCTGCTACACGATCCCGCGCTCGCACGCCGACCTCGTCGCCCGCCGCGAGGCGACCCGCACCTGGGCCAAGGCCACCTTCGGCTACCTCGGCCGCAGCCCCGACTACATGGCCTCCTGCTGGGCCGGCTTCGCGGCCGCGCCCGGCGTGTTCGCGCGCGGCGGCCAGGAGCGGGCGGACAACGTCCTCGCCTACTACGCGCACATGCGCGACGACGACCTCTACCAGTCGCACACGATCGTCAACCCGCAGATCGACCGCTCCAAGCCGGCCGCGGAGCAGGAGGAGCCGTTCCTCTACGTCGGCGTCGTCAGAGAGCGCGACGACGGGATCGTCGTGCGCGGGGCGAAGATGGTCGGCACCGCCGCGCTGTTCGGCGACGAGATCTTCGTCGGCACGATCGAACCGCTCGGCCCGCAGGACCACGACTACGCGCTGACGTTCTCGATCCCGTTCAACACGCCGGGCGTGAAGGTGATCTCGCGCGCCTCCTACGAGGCCGAAGCGCGCAGCCCGTGGGACAACCCGCTCTCCTCGCGCTTCGACGAGAACGACGCGCTGATGATCTACGAGAACGTGTTCGTCCCGTGGGAGCGCGTGTTCGTCTACAGAAGCGTCGAGCTGGCGTTCAAGCAGTGGTGGGACACGCCCGCCTTCTCCTACTGGATCCACCAGGCCGCCACCCGCTACTGGACGAAGCTGGAGTTCCTCGCCGGCCTCGCGATCAAGGTCGCGAAGGCCAACAACGTGCTGAAGGTCCCGCTCGTGCAGATGCAGCTCGGCAGAGTCCTCACGACGGTCAACCTGGCGAAGGCGGCCGTGCTCGCGATGGAGGACGACTGCGAGCCGGTGCCGGGCTCCGACGGCGCCGTGCAGCCCAACCGCTCGGTCGCGTTCGCGCAGCGCGCGTGGGCGCCGAGCGCCTACGTCCAGCTGATCGAAGAGATCAAGTGGCTCGCCGGCGGCTCGCTGATACAGATGCCGGCCTCGTATCGCGACCTCGTCCATCCCGAGGCGGGGCCCCTGATCGAGCGCTACGTGCGCTCGCCCGGCCACACGGCGGAGGAGCGGATCAAGCTCTACAAGCTCGTGTGGGACGCGGTCGGCTCGGAGTTCGCGAGCCGCCACGAGCACTACGAGCGCTTCTACCACGGCGCGCCGTACGTGAACCTGCCGGCCGCCTACCGCGAGGGCGACCCGCAGCAGTGCGAGGCGCTCGCCGACGCGGCGCTGGCGGGCTACGCCCTCAGCGACCTGCTGGACGCGGCCGGCGACGATGCCGCGCCGCTGCCGCTCACATCGAGTCCGGAGCGCTGACGCCGAGCAGTCCGAGCGCCCGCGCGATCGTGCGCTGCGCCGCGACCGACAGCGCGATCCGGAACGCTTCGACGCCCGCCGGCTCGACCCCGACGACGTGGCAGTCGCGGTAGAAGGCGGTGAACTCCTGCGCCAGCTCGAGCGCGTATGCGGCGATGCGGTGCGGCGCGCGCCGCTCGGCCGCCTCGGCGACCTCGTCCAGGAACGCGAGCAGCTTCTTGACGAGCGCGCGCTCGGCCGGCTCCAGCGGTGCGGCCAGCGTGCCGCCGGCGCCCGCGCTCGCCAGCGCCGCCGCGACCCGCTCCTCGCCCGCCTTCTGCAGCATCGAGTGGATCCGCGCATGCGCGTACTGCACGTAGTAGACGGGGTTCTCGCTCGACTGCTCGCGCGCGAGGTCGAGGTCGAGATCGACGGTGGACTCGTGCGAGCGCTGGAGCATGAAGAAGCGCGTCGCGTCAACGCCGATGTCGTCGATCAGCTCATCGAGCGTGTTGAAGACGCCGCGGCGCTTCGACATCGCCGAGCGGTCGCCGGCGTTGATCAGGTGCACGAACTGCATGATCAGGATCTCGATCGCGTCCGGGTCGCCGCCGAGCGCCTGGAACGCCCCCCTGAGCCGCGCGACGTAGCCGTGGTGGTCGGCGCCGAAGACGTTGATCTGGCGCTCGAAGGCGCGCGCCTGCTTGTCGAGCAGGTAGGCGCAGTCGGACGCGAAGTACGTCGGCTCGCCGTTGGCGCGTTCGAGCACGCGGTCCTTGTCGTCGCCGAAGGTCGTGGTGCGCAGCCACAGGGCGCCCTCGGAGCGGTACGTGTGCCCGCTCGCCTCCAGCGCCGCGAGCGCTCGTCTGATCGCGCTCGGCTCGCCCTCGTACAGCGAGCGCTCGCTGAAGACCCGGTCGTGCCGGACGCCGAAGCGCGCGAGCGTCCCCTGGATCCGCCCGAGCATCTTCGCGACAGCCTCCTGCGCGAGCTGGTCCGGGTCGGCGGTCGCGGCGTCGGCGATCTCCTGCGCCAGCTCTCTGACGTAGTCGCCCTCGTAGCCGCCCTCCGGCACGTCCTCGCCGCGCGCCCGCGCCTGCACCGACTCGCCGAACTTGCGCACCTGCGCGCCGGCGTCGTTGAGGTAGTACTCGCGCTGCACCGCGTGGCCGTGGAAGGCGAGGATCTCCGCGAGCGCGTCGCCGTAGGCGGCGTGGCGTCCGCTGGCGGCGACGAGCGGCCCGGTCGGGTTCGCGCTGACGAACTCGACGACGATGCGCTCGGGCCTGTCGGCGCCTCCGGCGCCGTACGCGTCGTTCCGTTCGACGATGTGGGCCAGGGCTCTGGCGTACCAGGTGTCGGCGAGGAAGAGGTTGAGGAAGCCCGGGCCGGCGATCTCGTATCTCGCGAGGCCCGCGCCCAGGCGCTCTTGCAGGTCCGCCCCCAGCCGGTCGGCGATCTCTCGCGGCGGCGCTCCGACGCTCGGCGCGAGCAGCATCGCCGCGTTCGTCGAGTAATCGCCGAAGCCGTCGTGTCTCGGGCGCTCGACGGTGGGCGCAGCGCCGCCGGCGTCGCCGTCGCGCAGCGCAGCCGAGGCCGCCTCGACGGCGGCGCGCAGGTCCTGCAAGGGGGTCACGGCGTCGGAGGGTAGCGGCGCACGGTCGGCGACGCGGCCGCGCCTCAGTAGTGGTACGGCTCTCTCGCGAGGATCTTGTGGCCGCGGTAGATCTGCTCGAGCAGGACGACGCGGGCGAGCTGGTGCGGGAGCGTCAGGCGGCCGAGCGAGAGCCGGTGGTCGACGGCGTCGAGCGCGAGGCCGAACGGTCCGCCGACGACGAAGCAGACGTCGCGGCCCGCCTGGCGGCGATCCTCCAGAAAGCGGGCGAATGCCGGCGAGTCGTACTGCTCGCCCGCGGCGTCCAGCAGCGACACGAACGCGCGCTCGGGGATGCGACGCACCACGTGCTCGTCCTCGCGGACCTCCACCAGCTCCACGCGGGCATGGCGGGCGAGCAGCTTCTGATAGTGCTGAACGTCGTCGGCGAACGGCGGGCGCAGGCGACCGACAGCCAGGACGACGATCCTCACGGCTGCGATACTAAGACCCATGGACGACGAAGACCGCGAGCGCCACATCAACATCCACTTCTCCCCGGAGATCATGGCCGGGGTCTACGCGAACTTCGCGAACGTGAGCCACTCGGAGTACGAGTTCACGATCACCTTCGCGCGCGTGGACCACGAGGTCGAGGACGACGAGATCCCCGGCGTCGTCGTCTCGCGCGTCAACCTCTCGCCGCGTTTCATGCGCGAGCTGATCGACGCGATGCAGGACAACTACTCGAAGTGGCAGACGAGCGAGGGGATCAAGAACCTCCCCGAGTTCGACGGCCCGGACGAGCCGCGCCAGTAGGGCCCCGGCTCGAGCGATGCGCGTCGCGATCGTCGCGGACGTCCACGCGAACCGCCAGGCGTTCGAGGCGGTGCTCGACGCCGTCGAGGCCGCCGGCGCGGAGGAGCTGTGGTGCCTCGGCGACCTCGTCGGCTACGGCGCCGATCCCGACGCGTGCGTTCGCCTCGCCCGCGATCACGCGGCCGTCTGCCTCGCCGGCAACCACGATCTGGCCGCCTGCGGGAAGCTGCCGCTCGACCAGTTCGTGCGCGGCGCCGAGCTGTCGATCCGCTGGACGGCGGAGGCGATCGACCCCGAGCTGCTGGCGTGGCTCGCGACGCTGGAGCCGCAGCGGCTCGACGAGGCAGCCGGCCTCTACCACGCCTCGCCGCGCGATCCGGTGTGGGAGTACGTCCTGTCGCCATTGCAGGCGGAGCTCTGCTTCGACCGCATGGAGCACCGCGTCGCGTGCGTCGGGCACTCGCACATGGCGCTGGCCTACTGCCGCATGGAGGGATCGCCGGCCTCCGGCGACACGTGCCGCGAGGGCGCCAAGCGCGACCTCGCGGCGGGGACCTGGCTGCTGAACCCCGGCAGCGTCGGCCAGCCGCGCGACGGCGACCCACGCGCCGCCTGGCTGCTGCTCGACACGGACGCGTGGACTGCCGTCTTCCACCGCGCGGAATATGACGTCGCCGGAGCCGCGGCGGCGATCCGCGCCGCACGCCTGCCGGACTCGCTCGCCGAGCGGCTCGCGCACGGTCAGTAGCCTGTTGGGCTTCATGCGATTCGCTGCAAAGGTCGTCCCCCTGGGCCTGCTCGGGTTCGCGGTCGCACTGCTCGTCGCGTGCGGGAACAGCAACGGGCTGTTGTCCGGCTCCGACGCGCAGGGCCTCCAGGCGGCGCTCTCCGCCGCGCAGTCGGCCTGCGCGAACGGCGACGCCGCCGGGGCCGCGAGCGGCGCGCAGCGCTTCTCCGACCGCGTGAACGCGCTCGACAGCACGGTCGACGGCAGGCTGGCGGCGAACCTCCGGCAGGGCGCCTCGACGCTCGAGTCGCTCGTCGCGCAGGGATGCACCGGCACGACCGCGACGACGACCACACCGACGGTCACGACGACGACCACCACGACGCCGACCACGACCACGACGCCCACCACCACGACGGCCCCGACGACGCCAACCCCGACGGTGACGGAGACCACGCCGACGGCGCCGCCCAGCAACGGCGGCGGCGGCGACAACGGGAACGGCGATGGGACCGGCAACGGCAACAGCGGGGGCACGCCCGGCAACCCAGGCGGCGCCGCGCCCGGCCAGCTCAAGAAGCAAGCGGACGGCAATGACTGAGACCATGATCGCCGGCCGCTACGAGCTCGGCCGCCGCCTCGGCATCGGCGGCATGTCGACCGTCCAGCTCGCGCACGACCGCCGGCTCGAACGCAACGTGGCCGTCAAGCTGCTGGCCGAGCACCTCGCCGACGATCCCGCGTTCGTCTCGCGCTTCCGCCGCGAGGCGCTCGCCGCGGCGCGGCTCGTGCACCCGAACGTGGTGCAGGTGTTCGACTTCGGCTTCGACGAGGCCGCCCACCACCACTTCATCGTCATGGAGCACGTGCCCGGCAGCTCGGGCGCCGAGCTGCTGCGCGAGCGCGGCCATCTCGACGTCGAGGAAGCAGTCGAGATCGTCGCGCAGGCGTGCCGCGGGCTCGATTACGCGCACCGCAACGGCGTCGTGCACCGCGACGTCAAGCCCGGCAACCTGCTCGTGACCGACGACGGCGTCGTCAAGCTCGCCGACTTCGGGATCGCGAAGGCGACCGAGCAGTCCTCGATCACGCAGGTCGGCTCGGTGCTCGGCACCGCCGCCTACCTCGCGCCCGAGCAGGCGCGCGGCGAGGAGGCCGGGCCGCAGTCCGACCTCTACTCGCTCGGCGTCGTCGCCTACCAGCTGCTGTCGGGCCGCCTCCCCTACGAGGCGGCGTCGCTGTCGGAGCTGGCGCTGAAGCAGCAGCGCGAGCTGCCGACGCCGCTCGACGAGCTGAGCCCCACTGTGCCGCCGGAGCTGGCGCAGGCGGTCACGGTCGCGCTGGAGCTGGAACGAGAGGGCCGCTACGCGACCGCGGCGGCGATGGAGCAGGCGATCCGCGACGGCGCCCACGGGATCGCGCCGACCGGCTTCGAGCCGCGCGACACGGCCGCGACCCGCGTCATCGCGCCTGCGGCGGCGACGAGCGAGACGCGCGCGCCGACCTCCTCGCGCCGCGCGCCGCAGCAGGTGCCGGCGCGGCGTCCGACGCCACCGCCGCCCCCGCCCGGGCGCCGGCCCGTGCAGGCCACGCCCCGCGGCCGGGGCCTGCGCCGATTCGGCGTGCTGCTCGCCGTCCTCGCCGTACTCGCCGCCGGCGCGGCGATCGTCGCGGCCAGCAGCGACAGCGGCGGCTCGGTGCACCTCAAGCCGGTCGTCACCCGCGACGCGCAGCAGGCGATCCAGCAGTTGCAGGACCTGGTCGACAACAACACCAGATAGCTACGCGAGCGCGCCCGGCGCAGCGCCGCCGCGTACGGCCGCCGCAAGCTCGGCCAGCGTCCCGGCCGCAATCGCGGCGCGCATGTCGGCCATCAGCCGCGCGACGTAGGCGAGGTTGTGCAGCGTGACGAGCCGCAGCGCCGTCAGCTCGCGGGCGCCGAACAGGTAATGGAGATAGGCGCACGAGTAGCCGCCGGCGCATGCCGGGCACGGGCAGCCCTCCATGATCGGCTCGCGCGCATGCTTCCAGCGCCCCTTCGTGAGGTCCACCCGCCAGCGCCGCTCGGGTTCCGGCACGATCGCCATGCCGTGGCGGCCCAGGCGCGTCGGCATCGCGCAGTCGAACGTGTCGATCCCCAGCTCGACGCCGCGCACGAGATCGTCGATCTCGCCGATCCCCAGCAGGTGGCGCGGCTTGCCGGGCGCGACGTCCTCCAGCTCCGCCGTCGCCCACTCCACCACCTCGTACATCTGCGCCTTCTCGGCTCCGAGCGAGCCGCCGATCGCGACGCCCGGCGCGGCGCTCGCGCCGACGTGGCGCGTCGAGCCGCGGCGCAGGTCCTCGTGCACGCCACCCTGCCCGATCGCGTAGAAGGCCTGGGCGGGGCGGCCTTCGCGCGCCTGCCAGGCGAGGCAGCGGTCGAGCCAGCGATGCGTGCGCTCGGTCGAGCGCGCGGTGTAGTCGCGGTCGACGTGGAACGGCGTGCACTCGTCGAACGCGAGCGCGACGTCGGAGCCGAGCGCGGCCTGCACCTCCATCGAGGTCTCCGGCGCCATGAACCGCTCGCCACCGTCGATGTAGGAGCGGAAGCGCACGCCCTCCTCCTCGATCGCGAGGATCGCGCCCGCGCGGTCAGCGCCGCTCGGCGCCCGCCCCTTGATCTCGTCGGCGACTGTGCCGTGGCCCATCGAGAAGACCTGGAAGCCGCCG
>DATNAP010000071.1:0-26283 GCA_035572475.1 Conexibacter sp.
AGTGCATCACCGACACGCGTGTTGTTGGTCGAGCAGGACACGACGATCGCCGTCGGGCTCGCGCGAGCGCTGACGCGCGCCGGCTTCGAGACCATTACGGTCCCGACCGGCGCGCAGGCGCTCGCGACCGCCCGTCGCATAGCGCCCGACATCGTGCTGATCGAGAACACGCAGCCCAACTGCCGGATCGTCTACCACCGGCTCAAGCGCGACTGCGGAGCGGCCGTGGTCGTGCTCGCCGACAGCGACGCGACCGCTGACCGCGACGAGGCGCTCGACGGCGCAGACGACTACGTCGTCAAACCGATCAGCGACCGCATCACGATCGCGCGCATCCGCGCCGTGCTGCGACGCAGCCAGACGGCGGGCAGCGACGCGATCGTCGCGCACGGCCCGCTGCTGCTGAATCCGATCACGCGACGAGCGTCGCTCGACGGCCGCGACCTGCGGCTCACCCGCAGGGAATTCGAACTGCTCGAACGGCTGGTGCGCGACGCCGGCACGGTGCTCACACGCGAGCAGCTGATGCGCGAGGTCTGGCGCCGCGGCACCGGCAACGGCAGTTCCACGACGCTCTCCACCCACATCGGGCAGCTGCGGCGCAAGCTCGGCGACGACGCCGCACAGCCGCGCTTCATCCACACAGTGCGCGGCGTCGGCTTCCGCTTCGCCACCGTGCCGGAGATGACGCAGTAGTGCCCACGGACGCCGGGTCCGTGCCGGCTGCTGCGATCGCCACACGGGCGAGCGGGAGCGGCAGCTCGTCCAGCGCCGCCGCCGCGCCGGCCGCCGCCGCCACCGTGCCGGCCAATCTGGCGGACGCGCCCGCGCCCACGATCGCGCAGGCGAAGGGCGTCAGCTTCGAGCCCTACCACGTCGTCGATCCGACGCTGCCGGCCGTCCCGGCGGGCGCCGTGAAGCGCTTCACGGTCGACGTCGACCAGCACGTCGTGCAGGTCTCGGCCGCGCTCGCGCCGACCGAGGCGTGGACCTACACCGTCAACGGCAAGGGCTACCCCGGCACCGCCGCCTCGACCCCGATCGTCGTCGACGAGGGCGACCGCGTCCAGGTGAGCGTCAGCGCGAGCGGCGCCGGACCGTTCAGCAGACCGCTGCGCAGCCAGATGCCCGCCAGCACGGGGGCCGCCAGCTCGCCGCCCATCCGACCTGCGCGGCCTCGCGGCCGAACACGTGACGGAACAGCGCCACGTAGCCGGCGAACGAGCACAGCTCGCAGCCGAGCGCGAGCAGCAGCAACCACGGGTCGCCGCGCGCAAGCCGCCGCCAGGTGTCGTCGAAGCCGGCGATCCGCGGCACCACCACGTACAGCACGCCCAGCGCCAGCACGAGCAGCAGCAACGCCGGCACGAGGCGACGGCGCGGGATCCCGGATGGCGGTTGGCTCGCCGTCGCCGCCATCCCCGGGCGAGTCGTCGGCTACGGCGCCGCGTGCGCGAGCCGGGTTGCGAGGTAGGGCCCCAGCTCGCGCGCGGCGATCTTCGCGGGCGGCCACCACAGCGGCTCGCGGGAGGCCTGGCCGGGGTCGTGCTCCTCGCCGCCGCGCGCGATCCGCGTGCGCAGGAAGTGCGGGGCCGCGCCGGTGAGCAGCTCGCCGCGCAGCACGAGGTCGAGCGGGGCGGGCTGGGGGCCTGCGCCGAGCGTCCAGGCGATGTGCGCGGCGGCGACGTCCGCCTCCTGGGCTGCCAGGCCGCCCTGCTTGAGCCGGAACGCGCACGCGTCGCCGGCTGCATAGACATGCTCGACCCCGGCCACGCGGGCGACGCGATCGATCGGGACGAAGCCGTCATCGTCGTGCGGGAGCCCGGCGATCGCGGGGCCGTGCAGCTGCGGCAGCGCGATCAGCGCGTCGACGTCGACGCCGCCCTCGAACTCGATCCACAGCACGCCGTCCTCGAACGCCTCGACCGTGCTCGCGGTGTAGACGTCGACGCCGTGCCCCTGGAGCAGCTCGAGCACCTCCATCGCCACGTCAAGGCCGAACGCGGCGAGCGGCTCCTCCTCGGCGGTGACGAGCACGAGCCGCGGCCGCGCGCCGTCGGGGGCGCGCTCCATGCCGAGCTGCAGTGCGACCTCGTAGAGCGGCAGCGTCCAGCCGACGCCCGGCGCGACCGCGAACGCGACGCGGCGGGCCTCGCCGGACCGCACGCGCTCCACGAGCGCGCTCAGCGCCGGGACGTCGGCCGGCCCGCTCAGCGGGATCGCGCTCGGCGCGACCGGCTGCGGGACCGCTCCGGTGGCGAGGAGCAGGACGTCGTAGGGCACGGCGCTGCCGCCGGCGAGGGTCGCGACCTGCGCGCCCGGGTCGACGGCGACGACCGCGTCCCGCACGAACGCGGCGCCGTGCTCGCGCGCGATGTCGTGCAGCGGCAGCGTCGGGATCGGCTCGCCGCTGAACGGGGCGGCCGCCGCCAGCGGCCGGTACGAGAACTCCTCCGCGGGAGCGACGAGCGTCAGCTCCATGAGGCCCCCGCCGTCGAGGCGACCGTGCAGGGCGAGCAGCGCCTCCAGCCCGGCGACGCCGCCGCCGGCGATCACGATCCGGGTCGGCGCGCGGCTCATTGCGCCACGGCCCCTGCCAGCTCGAGCGGGATCGCATCCGCCGTCCAGTCTGAGACGGGGGCGACGGGCGCCGGCTGGCCGAGGCGCGCGGCGAGGAACGGCGCGACGTGGCGTCCGGCGACCTTCGCCGGCGGCCACCACAACGGAGAGCGCCCGCCAGCCGGGTCCGGCCGCGAGGTGCCGACGCCGGCCTCGAGGAACTGCGGCTCCGCGCCGGTGAGCAGCATGCCGCGCAGCACCGGCCGGAACGGTGCGGGATCGAGCGGCACGCCGACGCGCGCGGCAAGCTCCTCGGCGACCGCGTCCGCCTGCTGGGTCGCAAGGCCGCCGTGCTTGATCGGATAGGCGATCGCGTCGCCGGCCGCGTAGACGTCGTAGGCGCCGCGCACCGCGCCGTGCGCGTCGACCGGGAGGAAGCCGCCGGCGTCGACCGGCAGCCCGGTGAGCTGCGGGCCGGCGAGCGCCGGAAGCGTCACGACGCGATCGGCGGACAGCAGGCGTCCGCCCGGCGCCAGGCGCACCTCGCCGCGTAGCATGCGCTCGACCTGGACGCCCGCGACGAACGCGATCCCAAGCTCGCGCAGACGCTCCAGCAGCTGCCCGCTCGGTCGCCCGCCGAACAGCTCCAGCGGCGCGCGCTCGGCCGTCGCCAGCGTGACCCGCGCGGCGCTGCCCGCGGCGCGCAGGCGGCGGGCGGTCATGATCGCCAGCTCGTAGAGCGGCAGCGGCCAGCCGACCGTTGCCGGCACGACGAACAGCAGCGATCTCACGATGCCCGTCTCGCTCGCGTGCAGCAGCTCGGCGAAGCGCTCGCGCCCCACGCGTCCGGTGAATGCGAGCATCCCGGCGGGCGGGGCGACGCGGCGGGCGCCGATTGCGATCGCGAGCGCCTCGTAGTGCAGCAGCGCGCCGGCCCGGGTACGGACCGAGTGGTCCGTGACTTCGACGTCCTCGATCGCGTCGAGGCGGTGCGGCACGTCGTAGGGCGCGAGCGCCTCGGCCAGCTCGATGCGCGGCGGAGCGAGTCCGAAGGGCTCGACGACGTCCAGCGGCGGGTAGCGCAGCTCGCGCTCGGGGGCGACCAGCTCGATTGCGACGCGCGCGCCGGCGAGCGCGCGCAGCGCGAGCACGAGCTCGAGCGCCGCGACGCCGCCGCCGGCCACCAGCACCCGCGGCGGTGCGCCGTCAGGGCGACGGAGCCGATCGACGGCGTGGCTCACGCGTCCCGCCCCAGCAGCTCGAAGCCGGCCTCGCCTTCAGCATGCGCGCGCGGCGGGTCGTCGCCGCGCCGCGTCTCGAGCGCGTGCCGGCGGGCGCTGTCAGGCGCCTCGTCGCGGTCGGCGAGGTAGGGGGCGAGGTGCCGCGCCGCGACCTTGTGCGGCGGCCACCACATGCAGTGGGTCGAGGCCTGGGAGGCAACGCTCTCGCCACCTGTGATCGTCGCGGTCAGGTAGAGCGGCTCGTCGCCGGTGAGCAGGATCGCGCGCAGCACCGGACGCGTCCGCGGCTCGCGCGCGTCGACGCCCGCAGAGCGGGCGATGAGCGCGGCGACGACGTCGGCCTGCTGCGTCGCGACGCCGCCCTGCATGATCGGGAACGTCGTCGCGTCGCCGATCGCGTAGACGTCGTCGAGGCCGGGCACGCGTCCGTGCTCGTCGGCGTGGATGAACCCGTCGGCGTCGCACGGCACGCCCGGCAGCGCCGGTCCGTGCAGCTCGGGCAGCGCGAGCGCGGCGTCGACCTCGAGCGACCGCCCGCCCGGTGCGAGCGTGAGTCTGCGCCCGTCGAACGCGGTGACGTAGGTCGAGCAGAGGATCGCGATGCCGGCCGCCTCGAGCAGGCCGGCTACGGCGCGGCTGCCGGCGCCGCGGAACGCGGCCAGCGGCACGTCCTCGTTGGTCACGATCGTGAGCTTCAATCCCTCCGAGCCCATCGAGCGTGCGCGGGCCACGGTCTTGAGCGCCAGCTCGTAGAGCGGCAGCGACCAGCCCGCCTTCGGCGGCACGACGCATGCGAGCGCGCGCACGTAGCCGTCCTCGACGTCGCGCACGAACCCGTGGAGGTTGCCGGCGTTGATGTCGGCGAAGAACGTGTGCGCATGCGCGATCGCCGGGCGCGGACGCGCGCCGACGGCGAGCACGAGCGCGTCGTAGGCGATCCGCTCGCCGGATGCCGTCGCGATCTCGCGACGCGCCCCGTCGACGACGCGCACGGGCTCGGCGTGCAGCACGGCGCCGAGGTCGTCGCAGATCGCCTGCAGGCGGTAGCGGCGCGCGCGCGGCTCGGAGAACGGCTCGTTGACGGTCGAGGGCCGGTAGTGGAGATCCTCGTTGGGCGCCACGACGACGACGTCGAGCTGGGTCGTCGGCGCGAGCGAGCGCAGCGCGAGCAGCGTCTCGACGGCGGCGATCCCGCCACCCGCGATCACGACGCGACGACGCTTGGAGGGGGATGCGATCTGGTTCATGCAGCGACCGTACGCCCGCCCTGTGGAGGCGAGCATCGGGACCGCCCCGCTCTCCGGCGTGGCCGACTACGGACGCGGTGCCGTCGGCGCGGTCGGTATCGTCGCGCTGCCGATGAGCGACCGCGACACGCCCGACCCCGCCGCCGACGACGACGAGACGACGCGCGTCGTGATCGCCGACGACCACGCGGTCGTGCGCGCCGGGCTGCGGATGGTGCTCGACGCAGTCGACGGGATCGAGGTCGTCGCCGAGGTCGGCGACGCCGAGGCGGCCGCACGCGCCGTGCTCGGCCACCGCCCGCACGTGCTCGTGCTCGACCTCAACATGCCCGGCCAGCCCAGCCTCGAGCTGATCCCGAAGATCGTCGAGCGCTCGCCCGGCACCGCGATCGTCGTGCTCACGATGCAGCAGGATCCCAGCTTCGCGCGCGAGGCGCTGCGCTCGGGCGCGCGCGGCTACGTGCTCAAGGACTCGGCCAACGCAGAGCTCGTCGAGGCCGTCAGACTCGCGCGCGAGGGCCGCACCTACCTCAACCCCGAGCTGGGCGCGCGCATGGCCGCCGAGCCCCCGCCGTCAGGACCGCCCGACGGCCTCACCGAGCGCGAGCTGGAGATCCTGCGGATGATCGCGCTCGGCCACACCAACCCCGAGATCGCCGCCCAGCTCTACCTGAGCGTGCGCACGGTCGAGTCACACCGCGCGCACATCCAGCAGAAGATCCGCCGCTCCACGCGCGCCGAGCTGGTCCGCTACGCGCTCGACCACAAGCTGGTCGAGCAGGGCGAGTAGCGCGGCGAGCCGATCACGAGCTGGTCGGCTGCCTTGGCCGCGTCGGCAAGCTCGTCGCGAGCACGGCCGCCATCGCCAGCGCCGCCTGCGACTCGGGCGACTCGTCGAGCACGACGACGATCCGCCGCGGCCGGCCCGGCTCCTGCGCGAAGCCGCGCGCGGCGATCGCGACCGGGCAGCCGGCGTCGTGCAGGACCTGGCGGGCGCGGCGGCCGAGGCCCGCGGTGCCCGCGTCGGCGCGATGCGTCGATCCGAGCACCAGCAGGTCGACATGCTCGTGCTGCGCCGCGTGGCGCAGCGCCCGTGCGGCGAAGCTGTCTCGGACCATGGGGGGTTCTACGGTCGCGTCGCGGCAGTCGCGGCGGATGTGACGCTCTGCCCGCCGGACGTACCGTCGCGGCATGCTTGCTTTTCAACTTCCCGCCTGGCAGCAGCCTCCCGAGCTGCGCGACGTTCCGATGCCTGAGCCGCGAGCCGGCGAGGTGCTGCTGAAGGTCGCGGGGGCCGGCGCGTGCCACTCCGACCTGCACCTGATGGAGTGGCCCGCCGGCCAGCTCCCGTTCGATCCCCCGTTCACGCTCGGGCACGAGAACGCCGGCTGGGTCGAGGCGCTCGGCGACGGCGTCACCGGCCTGGAGATCGGCGAGCCGGTGATCGTCTACGGGCCGTGGGGCTGCGGGCGCTGCACCGCCTGCCGGCGCTCGGCGGAGAACTACTGCGAGCACGCCGGCGAGATCGGCGTGATGGGCGGCGGGCTCGGCCGCGACGGCGGCATGGCCGAGTACATGCTCGTCCCGTCCCCGCGGCTCCTGCTTGCGCTCGGCGATCTGGACCCGCGCGACGCCGCCCCGCTCACCGACGCCGCACTCACCCCCTACCACGCGATCAAGCGCTCACTGCACAAGCTGGGCCCCGGCTCGCACGCGGTCGTGATCGGCGCCGGCGGCCTCGGCCACATGGCGATCCAGATCCTGAGCGCGCTCACGCCGGCGCGCGTCGTCGCGGTCGACCGCGCGGACGACAAGCTCGCGCTCGCGCGCGACGTCGGCGCCGAGGTGACCGTGCGTGCCGGCTCGGATGCCGCCGCGGCGATCCGCGAGGCCACGCACGGCCGTGGCGCCGAGCTGGTGCTCGACCTCGTCGGCAGCGACGACACGCTCGCGCTCGCCGCGCAGGTCGGGCGTTCGGAGGGCGACCTCGCGCTCGTCGGCCTCGCCGGCGGCACCTACCCGCTGTCGTTCTTCTCTCAGCCCTACGAGCTTGCGGTCGCGACGACCTACTGGGGCACCGCGATCGAGCTGCTCGAGGTGATCGAGCTGGCGCGCGCCGGCCGCATCGACGCACGTGTCACGCGCTACCCGCTCGACCAGGCCGCTGACGTCTACGAGCGCCTGCGCCGCGGCGAGATCGAGGGACGCGCGGTGGTGTGCCCCCATGGCTGAGCCCACAGCGCATCCGCCCACCCGCGTCCCGGCGCCGCACGACGCCCCGCCGCGGCGCGTGCTCGTCGCCTACGCGACCAGGCACGGCTCCACGCGCGAGGTCGCCGAGACGATCGCCACGACCCTGCAGGAGCACGGCGAGCGCGTCGACCTGCGCGCCGCCGCCGACTGCCACGACCTGAGCGCCTACCGCGCCATCGTCCTCGGCGGCGCGCTCTACATGGGCCGCTGGCACCGCGACGCGCGCACGTTCCTGCGACGCCACTCCCCCACGCTGCAAACCCGACCGATCGCGATCTTCGCGATGGGCCCGCAGAGCATGGACGAGAGATCGGTGCGCGGCGCCCGCAGACAGCTCGACAACGCATTGCGGCGCTTCCGCGACCTCGACCCGATGGCTGTGACGATCTTCGGCGGCGTCATCGACCCCGCCGACCTGCGATTCCCGTTCAACCGCATGAAGGCGAGCGACGCTCGCGACTGGGACACGATCCGTGCCTGGGCGACCGAGCTCACCTCGCGCCTCGCCGCCTCCAACGCTCCAACCGCCGACGGACCGGAGCCAGGATGAAGAGGCGTCTCATATCGGGGCGCCCGGATTTGAACCGGGGACCTCACCGACCCGAACGGTGCGCGCTACCAGGCTGCGCCACGCCCCGACTGAGGCATCCAGTATTCCACACGGGTCGCCGATCCGGCGGGGCGGGCGGTGGTAGGTTGCCGCCGCGATGGCAACCGCCGCGACCGCCGACATCGTCGCCTTCCTCGACGAGCTGCTCGAGATCGAGCGCTTCGCCGATCTCGGGCCGAACGGCCTCCAGGTTCCCGGCGCCGAGCGCATCACCACCGTCGTCACCGGCGTCTCGGCCCAGCGGGCGCTGTTCGAGCGCGCGGTCGAGGAGCAGGCGCAGCTCGTGCTCGTCCATCACGGGATCCTGTGGGACTTCGACCCGCGCCGCATCGGCCCGGCCCAGGCGACCCGCCTGAGACTGCTGCTCGGCAACGAAGTCGCGCTCGCCGCCTACCACCTGCCGCTCGACGCCCACCCGCTGCACGGCAACAACGCCCTGCTCGCCGAGGCGCTGGGCGCCACGGGCCACGTGCGCGCCTTCCCCTACAAAGGCGAGCCGATCGGCGCGATCGCGCGCTTCGAGCCCGACGGCGTCCCCGCCGCCGAGCTGCTGCTACGCATCGAGCGCGTCACGCAGCGCGCGCCGCTCGCGTTCGACGCCGGCCCGCCCACGATCAGAACGCTCGGCATCGTCTGCGGCGCCGCCGCCAACAGCCTTGGCCAGGCGATCGACCTCGGGCTCGACGCGTTCCTCACCGGCGAGCCGAAGGAGCACGTGATGGCGCAGGCGCGCGAGGCCGGCGTCCACTTCGTCGCCGCCGGCCACTACGCGACCGAGACGCTCGGGATCCGCCGCCTCGGCGAGCTGCTCGAAGCGCGCTTCGGCGTGCGCCACGTGTTCGTCGACATCCCGAACCCGGTCTGACCGGCTGTTTTCCTCACGAAACCTGCGGCGAACGTACCGTTTCCGTTGCACTCCGTCCCCCGGCGGCGCTATAAGTGGCACATGTAGCGTTCTCTCCACGAGGAGGTTCCGTCCGATGGCCATTCACCTGACGCCCACGGAGCTCGCACGCGAGGCAGGCCTCGAACGCCGCGACGTGATCAGCAAATGCATCGAGATGGGCGTCCCGATCTTCCAGGGCCGCATCGACAAGACGCTCTTCATGGCGAGCCTGGTGCACCAGCGCCCGACGGCCGCCATCCCGCCGCCCCGCCTCGCCACCGGGTAGCCGCAGCCCCGCGCGCCCGGCTGGCGCGCCTCCGCATCCTCGGGCCTAGAATCGAAAACCTCCGCATTTTCCGGCACGAGGAGGCAGTAGATGGACGCGAGCGTCAGCGCGACGAGCGCCACGCAGGCATCGACTGGATCGAGGACGATCGCCGACCTGCTGCCCCTGGCGGCCGAGCGCTATGGCGACCGCGTCGCCGTCCAGTACAAGCAGGACGGCGCCTGGCGCGAGGTCACGGTCGCGCAGGTGGCCGAGATCGCCCAGGAGATCGCGCTCGGGCTCGTCGACCTCGGCGTCCAGCCTGGCGACCGCGTCTCGATCCTCTGCCGCACCCGTCCGGAGTGGACCTACTGCGACTTCGGCGCGACCCAGACGGGCGCATGCGTGGTGCCGATCTACCCGACGAACGCGCCGGAGGAGTGCGAGTGGGTGCTGTCGGACTCGGGCGCGAGCGTCGTGATCTGCGAGGACGCGGAGCAGGTGGCGAAGATCGCCGAGGTTCGTTCGAGACTGCCGCAGCTCCAGCACGTCGTCGTGATCGACGCCGACGGCGCGCCGGCGGACGCGATTCGGCTGAGCGACCTGCGTGCGAAGGGCTCCCACGGCGACCGCACGGAGCTCGACCGCCGCATCGCCGCCGTCGAGCTGGAGGACCCGTTCACGATCATCTACACGTCGGGCACGACCGGCCCGCCGAAGGGCTGCGTCCTCGCGCACGGCAACTACCGCGCGATCGTCACCATGGCGGAGTCGACGCGCGCCGTCGACGGCGACGAGCTGACGTACCTCTACCTGCCGCTCGCGCACTCGTTCGCGCTGCTGATCCAGTTGCTGAGCTTCGACGTCGGCGCCTGCCTCGCCTACTGGTCGAACGATCCGCAGCAGATCGTGCTGGAGCTCAACGAGGTCAGGCCGACGAACTTCCCGTCGGTGCCGCGCATCTTCGAGAAGATCTACACGCTCGTCACGTCCAACGGCGATCCCGAGCTGATCGCGAAGGCGGTGCAGGTCGGCATGCGGGTGCGCGAGCTGGAGCTGGCCGGAGAGCCTGTGCCGGAGGAGCTGCAGCAGCACTTCGACCGCGCCGAGGAGGAGCTCTTCAGCAAGGTCCGCGCGGCGTTCGGCGGCCGGATGCGCCAGGCCGTCTCGGGCGCTGCGCCGATCGCGCGCGAGATCCTCGAGTTCTTCTTCGCCTGCGGCGTGCCCGTCTTCGAGGGCTACGGCATGACGGAGACCGCGACCGCCGCCACGTTCCAGTCGATCGACGGCTACAAGTTCGGCACGGTCGGCAAGCCGTTCCCCGGGGTGGAGCTGAGAATCGCCGACGACGGCGAGGTCCTGATCAAGGGCAGCAACATCTTCGCCGGCTACCACAACAACGCGGACGCGTCGTTCGGCGCCGTCTCGGACGGTTGGCTGCACACCGGCGACCTCGGGTCGATCGACGAGGACGGCTTCCTCTCGATCACCGGCCGCAAGAAGGACATCATCATCACCGCCGGCGGGAAGAACCTCACGCCGGCGAACATCGAGAACGACATGAAGCAGTGCCGCTGGGTCTCGCAGGCGGTCATGTACGGCGACCGCCGCCCCTACCCGGTGATGCTCGTCACGCTCGACGCCGACGAGATCGTGCCGTGGGCGCAGCAGCGGGGCTTGCCCGAGGACGTGACGCAGCTCGCCGAGCACCCCGACGTGCACGCGCTCGTCCAGGAGCACCTCGACCGGGCGAACGAGAAGTACGCGCAGGTCGAGAAGGTCAAGAAGCTCGCGATCCTCGGTCACGACCTCTCGCAGGAGACAGGCGAGCTGACGCCGACGCTGAAGGTCAAGCGCAACGTCGTCAACGAGAAGTACAGAGCCGTGTTCGACGCGCTCTACGCGAGCTGAATCAGGGTCGATCTCAGGGTCCGATCGGCGCCAGACCTCCCACGAGAGCCTCTACCCTCCAAGGACGCATGCGCACCGACCCATCCGACACCGGCGGCCTCTTCATCACCCGGCGCCCCGGCACGCGACCGGTGCAGTACCGGACGCCGCCGAGACAGGGCGACCCCGGCCGCCGCCGCGTCGACGGCCTGATCGCGGCCGGACTGCTGGCGGCGATGGTCGTCGTGAACCTGTGCTTCTGGGGACCCTTGCCGCTCGCCTGCCTGTGGCTCGGCGGGCGCACGCAGTACCTGACCGGCAGCATCTTCGCGGGCCTCACGGTCGCGTTCGCGACGATGATCGCCGGGCTGCTGCTCGGGCTGATGGCGCTCAAGCGGCTCGACTACGCATGGATGCTCGTGCGGCGTGCGGCCGGCCACGACCAGCGCCAGGGCGTGATCGGCAAGATCTTCATGATCTGCTGCATGATCGGCGTGCCGATCTTCAGCGTGTGGTTCCTGTTCTTCAGCGGCGCCAGCCTGGCCGGTGTCGACGTGCAGGGACTGCTCGGCGGCGGCTAGCTCACGATGGGCCTGCTCGACCATTACCGGCAGTTCGCCGGAATGAGCGACGAGGAGATCTCCGAGCAGCTGCGCGAGCAGGCTGACGAGCGCCGCCGCCGCGCGCTCACGCGCATCGACACGCTCGACCTCTCGCGCACGACCTGGCACGAGCTGCCGCACCCCGAAGTCGTCAACGCCGTCACGTACGCGGCGCGCGGCGCGCTCAACGTCGCGCCCGACCCGACCGCGGAGGAGCTGCGGCGCGAGCTGGGCCGCCGCAGCGGCGTCGAGCACGGCCGCGTCGCGGTCGGCCACGGCGCGGCGCAGCTGCTCGCGGCGGCCGCGCGCGCGCTGCTCCCCGAGCCCGACGACGAGCTGCTGACGCCGTGGCCTTCCTACGGCCTCTATCCGGTGATGGCGCAGCGCGCCGGCGCGCGTGCGCTGCCGGTGCCCGGCGGCTTCGACGTCGAGCGGCTGCTGGCGGCCGTCACGCCGCGCACGCGCGCGATCGCGCTCTGCAATCCGAACGACCCGACCGGCGAGCGCCTCCCGAGCAGCGCGCTGCGGGAGCTGCTCGGCGCGCTGCCCGAGCACGTCTCGCTGCTGCTCGACGAGGCGCTCGAGGGCTTCGTCACCGCCGAGCCCGACGGCGCGCTCGCGCTGCTCGACGACCACCCGCGCCTGCTTGTCTTCCGCACCTTCTCGAAGGTCTACGGGCTCGCCGGCCTGCGCGTCGGCTACGCGCTCGGCGGCCCGGGCGCCGAGGCGCTGCTCGCGCGGATCGCGCCGGAGCTGGGCGTCGGACTGCCGGCGCAGGTCGGCGCGCTCGTCGCGCTGCGCAGATGCGACGGGCTCGTCGCGCAGCGCCGCGCGGCCGTCGCGAGCGAGCGCACGCGGCTGCTGGAAGCCGTGCACGAGCTGCCGCTCGACGCGGTCGCGGGCGAGGCGAACGTCATGTGGCTGCGCCCGACCGGCCTGACCGGCGCCGAGCTGGCGCTGCGGCTGCAGCGCAGCGGCGTGCTCGTGCAGAGCGGCGCGAGCGTCGGCGACGAGCAGCACGTGCGCGTGACGCTGCAGAGCCCGCGCGCGACCGACCGCCTGCTCGACGCGCTGCGCACCGCGCTCGGCGCGGACTGAGCGTCAGGACTCGGACGCCGACTGGCGCACGAGCGCGCCCGTCGTCTGCTCGAGGATCTTGCGCCAGCGCGTCGTCTGCGCCGGCTCGGCGGCGAAGTGCTTGACGACCTTGCGCACGCGCGTGGCGGAGATCTCGATTCCGTGGCGCGCCGCGACCTGCTTGAGGTTCGGGTAGTCGTGCGCGAGCTTCACCGTCACCGAGCGGAAGCCGTGGCTCGCGATCCGCACGCGGGCCTGGTAGTCCATCACGCTCGTGCGGAACATCAACTCGTCGGAGGCGTCGGGCTCGATCAGCACGAAGTCGACGCCGGGGTAGCGCTCCTCCCACATCGCGCGGATCTCGTGCAGCCGGCGGTGCGTCATCAGCTTGAACGCCTGGTAGCCGATCTGCGGGAAGCCCATGTCGGAGACGCGCAGGTGCGGCGGATTGCCGTGCTGCGCCTCGTTGACGTAAGGCACGAGCGGGTTCACGATCACGACGAGTCTCGCGCCCGCCTCGACCGCGAGGTCGAGGTTCGTGGTCGAGATGACGCCGCCGTCGACCAGGTCGCGCTCGCCGACCCGCACCGGCTCATAGACCATCGGCAGCGCGGTCGAGGCGCGCACGGCCGTCGAGATCGGCACGTCGCTCCAGCCGTCCATGCCGAACACGACGCGTTCGCACGTGTCGAGATCGGTCGCGGTGATGAACAGCTCGCGCTGGAGGCGGCGGAAGTCGTCGGTGCGACCGTCGTCGTCGAGCACGCGGCGCACGTAGTCCTCGATCCCTTCGCCGGAGTAGAGGCCTGAGGGCAGTCCCTCGGCGATGCCCAGCACGACGTCGAGCGCGGAGACCTGCCCGACCTGTCGCGCGAGCATCCAGCCGAGCTTCGCCAACCGCCATGGGAACCTGACGGCTTTGCTCGCCAGCTCGCGCATGTTGAGCGACAGCAGCGTGCCGAGCGCGATCTCGGGGAACGGGGTCGGCGCCTGCCGGTCGAGCACGCGCATCATCTCCTCGGGCGAGATCCCGTTCGCCGTCATCGCGGCGACGAACGCGCCGGCGCTGGTGCCCACGAACACGTCGAAGTCGGTCACCGAGCGGTTGACCGACAGCAGGTCGAGCGCCCGCAACGCGCCGATCTCGTAGACGGCGCCCGTGAATCCGCCGCCGCCGAGCACGAGCGCGGTCTTCGAGGGCCTGGGCTGGCGCGGCGCCGCGCGCCGTCGCTGCGGGGACGTCGCCGCATCGCGCGCCCTTGCCGTGGTCTCCAAGCTGACGACTTTGCCCATGAGCCTCAATTGTACGGCGAGGTACGGCCGCTCCCGCCGCGACTATCGCGGCGGAGCGCTGTTGTGAACCGCGTGCGCCGCCTCGTCCTCCTGCCGATCCTGCTCGTGCTCGCGGCAGGCGCACGAGCGGCCGCCGCCGCCCCGCTGGATCGCCTCGTCGCGCACGGGCTCGCGCGCGCCGGAGGCGGCTCGGGCGGCTACGTGCTCGACACGACGACCGGCCGCGTCCTGGCCGCGGTGCGCGCCGACGTCGGGCGCAGCCCCGCCTCGGTCGAGAAGCTCTACACGACCTCGACCGCGCTGCTGCGCTTCGGGCCGAGCGCGACGCTGGAGACGAGAGTCCTCGGCGTCGGCGCGCTCGACTCGGCGACCGGCACCTGGACCGGAGACCTCTACCTGCGCGGCGGCGGCGATCCGACGTTCGGCAGCGCAGCCTTCGACCGCACCGCCTATGGGACGGGCGCGACGATCTCGGCGCTCGCCGCGGCCGTGCGCACCGCCGGCATCCGGCATCTCGCCGGCCGCGTCTACGGCGACGAATCGTGGTTCGACGCACTCCGCGGCGGCCCCGCGAGCGGCTACGGACTCGACCTCGACATCGGCGGCCCGCTCGGCGGCCTGCTGTACGACCGCGGCCTCGCGAAGGAAGACGGCAGCGCGCTGCAGCGCCAGCCGGCGCTGTTCGCCGCCCAGCAGCTCACGCTCGCGCTGCGCAGCGCGCACGTGAGCGTGCCGCGCGGCGTCACGGGCACTGGGACCGCCCCCGAAGGCGCGACGCAGCTCGCCGCGGTCGACTCGCCGCCGATGGCGACGCTCGTCGAGCTCACGCTCGTACCGTCCGACAACCTGTTCGCCGAGATGCTGCTGAAGGACGTCGGCGCGCAGTTCGGCGCAAGCGGCTCGACGACGGCGGGCGCGGCGGTCGTCCTGCGCACGGCCGCGCGCACGTTCCACGTCCACCCGCGGATCGTCGACGGCTCCGGCCTCTCGCGCGCCGATCGCACCTCGCCGCACCAGGTCGTCGTGCTGCTGAACGCGATGCGCGCCAACAGCGCGCTGCGCGCGGGCCTGCCGGTAGCCGGCCGCACCGGCACGCTCGCCGACCGCATGCGCCACACCAGCGCCCAGGACCGCTGCCAAGCCAAGACCGGAACCCTCTCCAACGTCTCAGCGCTCGCCGGCTACTGTACAACCGCCAACGGCCACCTGCTCGCATTCGCGTTCATCGAGAACCACGTCTACACCCCAACCGCCAAAGCAGCAGAGGACAAGCTCGCAATCGCCCTCGCCCGCTACCGACCGAGCGGAGCGCCACCCAGCACACCAACCCCCACGCCGGCGCCGACAAGCGGCGGAGCGCCGACGAGCTGAGCCACGCCGATCGGGCGGGTGGCGCGGGGAAGTTGGTCTCGCGGCCCCGCCCGCGAGAGCACTTCCCCGGCGACAGGACCCGCCCGCCAACCCCGCCGAGCCCTAGCCCGAAGGACCGGCCAGCAGCTCCAGCAGCCCAGGCTCATCAAGCACCGGCACCCCCAACCGCTCGGCCTTCTCGAGCTTCGAGCCGGCCGCCTCGCCGGCGACGACGTAGTCGGTTCTTCTCGACACCGACGTCGTGACCCGCCCGCCGGCGGCGAGGATCCGCTCGGTCGCCTGCTCGCGCGTGAGCGTCGGCAGCGTGCCGGTCAGCACGAGCGTCTTGCCGTTCAGCGGGCCCTCCTCGGGCGGCGGTCCCTCCTCTTCGAGCCGCAGGCCGAGCCCTCTCAGGTCCTCGATCAGCGCCTGCATCGCGGGGTCCTGGAGCTGCTCGTGCACGAGCGCGCCGACGATCGGCCCGATCCCGGGCGTGTCGGCGATCTGCTCGGGCGTCGCATTCATGAGCGCGTCGACCGAGCGGAAGCGCTGCGCGAGGTTGCGCCCGTTGATCGCGCCGATCCCCTCGATCCCGATCGCGAACAGCACGCGCCCGAACGGCCGCGCCTTCGACGCCTCGATCGCGGCGACCGCGTTGCGCGCGGAGACCTCGCCGAAGCGCTCCAGCTCGACGAGCTGGGCCTCCGTCAGGCGGTAGAAGTCGGCCGCGCTTCTCACGAGGCCCCGCTCCATCAGCATCGTCACCTGCTTCTCGCCGATGCCGTCGACGTCCATCGCCCCGCGCGAGACGAAGTGCGTCAGCAGCTGCCAGCGCCGCCCGGCGCAGTCGCGGTTGGGGCAGTGTGTGAAGACGCCTTCGGCGGGCTTGTACGTCGGCGTGTCGCAGATCGGGCAGCTCGCCGGCGGCAGCGGCGGCTCCCCGCGGTCCGCGCGCTCGACGACATGCGGCGCCGGCGAGATCACCTGCGGGATCACGTCCCCGGCGCGCAGCACGATCACGTCGTCGCCGGGACGCACGTCCTTGCGCGCGAGGTCCTCCTCGTTGTGCAGCGTCGCCTGCCTGACCGTCACGCCGCCGACGTGGACGGGCTCCAGCTCGGCGAACGGATGCAGCGAGCCGAACTTGCCGACGTTCCAGTGGACGGCGATCAGTCTCGTGACGGCCGTCGTCGGCGGAAACTTCCACGCGATCGCCCAGCGGGGATCGCGCCCGACGACGCCCAGGCGCCGCTGCAGCTCGTAGTCGTTCACCTTCACGACCGCACCGTCGATCTCGAACGCCAGCGCGCCGCGGCGGCGCTCCCACTCGCGGCAGCGCTCGATCACCTCTTCGCCGCGCGTGAGCTTCGCGACGTCGGGGTTGACGCGGAAGCCGTGCGCGCGCAGCCACTCGAGCGCCTCCCAGTGGCCGGCGAGCCTCAGCCCGTCGGTCACGCCGACGCCGTAGGCCCACATCGACAGCGGCCGCTCGGCGGACTGTCTCGGGTCGAGCTGGCGGATCGCGCCCGCGGCGGAGTTGCGCGGATTCATGAACGTCGAGAGCCCGGCCTCCGCGCGCTTGAGGTTCACCTGCTCGAAGTCGGCGAGCGAGATGTAGATCTCGCCGCGCACCTCGATGCGGCTCGGCGCGTCCGCGATCGAGAGCGGGATCGAGCCGACCGTGCGCAGGTTGTGCGTGACGTCCTCGCCGATCTCGCCGTTGCCGCGCGTCGCGCCGCGCACGAGCAGGCCGTCCTCGTAGAGCAGCGAGATCGCGAGCCCGTCGACCTTCGGCTCGACGACGTACTCGAATCTCGGGTCCTCGATCCCCTCCCGCGCGAGGTGGCCGCGCATGCGCTCGATCCAGCCCTGCAGCTCCTCCTCGCTGCGCGCGTTCGCGAGCGACAGCATCGGCTGCTCGTGTCTCACCTTCTCCAGGTGCGAGACCGGCTCGCCGCCGACGCGCTGCGTCGGCGAGTCGGGCGTCAGCAGCTCGGGGTGCGCCGCCTCGATCGCGCGCAGCTCGTCGAGCAGCGCGTCGTAGGCGTCGTCGCCGATGACGGGGTCGTCGAGGACGTAGTAGCGGTGGCCGTGGTAGGCGAGCTCGCTGCGCAGCTCGGCCGCGCGCGCCGCCGGATCCGCCGCCGGCCCGCCGCCGTCCGTGGGCTCGCTGCCGGCCGCGCCGCTCACTCCACCTCGCGCGCCGCCGGCGCGATCAGCCGCGCGAGACCGTGCTGCTCCAGCGCCCCGATCCCGGCGGTGTGCGTGAGGTCGAAGTGGACTGGAGTAACCGCAATCCGCCCCGCGGCGAGCGCGGCGATGTCGGTGCCGTCCTCGTCCCCCGTCTGGACCGCGTCGCCGTAGATGCGGAACAGTCGGCGGTTGGGATGCTCCTCGTCCTGCAACTGGAGCACGTCGTCGTAGATGCGCTTGCCGAGCCGGGTGACCTCGACGCCCGCCGGGTCATCGCCGGGCACGTTGACGTTCAGCAGCGTGCCGGCCGCGAGCGGGACCTCCTCCAGCTCGGCGACGAGCCGCGCGGCGAACGCCGCCGCGACGTCGAAGCCGAACGTCCGACCGAGCCGGAAGTCGAGCTCGCGCGCGTGCGACTGCTGCGAGACGGCGATCCCCGGCAGGCCGAGCAGCAGCGCCTCGAACGCCGCCGCGACGGTGCCGGAGTAGGTGATGTCGTCGCCGAGGTTCAGCCCGTGGTTGATGCCCGAGACGACGACCTCCGGCGCGAAGTCCTCGATCAGCCCGAGCTGCGTGAGCCGCACGCAGTCCACGGGCGTGCCGTCGGTCGCGAAGCCGTGCGTGCCGTCGTCGAAGTCGACGCGCTCGACCCACAGCGGCCGCCGCGTGGTGATCGAGCGCGCCGTCGCCGAGCGGTTGCCGTCGGGCGCGACGACGACCAGCTCCATCCCGGGCACGTCGAGCAGCGCGCGCCGCAGCGCCTGCAGGCCCTCGGCCTCGATCCCGTCGTCGTTCGTCAGCAGGACCCGCATCGGCCTGGGATGGTAGACGGCGGGTCCCCGGCGATGACCGCCCGTCCGTCGTAGCGCACTCCCGCGAGATACAAACCCTCCGGCGGAGCCGTCTTGCCGGCCCGCGCGCGGGGCGCGCCGTCCAGCAGTGCGGCGAAGTCGGCGACCGAGCGCCGTCCGCCGGCCACCTCCAGCATCGTCCCGACGAGCACGCGATTCATGTTGCGCATGAACGCGTCGGCCTCGATCCAGAACGCGAGCACGTCGCCGTCCTCGTCGGTCCACGCGGCAAAGCGCACGTCGCGCTCGAAGCGCACGTGCTCGGTCTCCGTGGGCGTGAACGCCGTGAAGTCGTGCGTGCCGACGAGCGCGGCCGCGCACGCGTCGAGCGCGTCGCGGTCGAGCGGGTGCGGCCACCACAGCGCCCGCCCGCGCTCGAACGCGCTGCGCTCGCGCCGCGCGAGCACGCGGTAGCAGTAGGCGCGGCTCGTCGCGTCGTGGCGCGCGCTGAAGCCGGGCGCGACCGTCTCGCTGCTCAACACCGCGACGTCGTCGGGCAGCAGCGCGTTGAGCGACGCCGGGCGCGCCGGCGGTCCGTCGTACGACGCCACCTGCCCCCACGCGTGCACGCCGGCGTCGGTGCGCCCCGCGACTGTCAGCGGGACTGCATCGCGTCGCAGCACGATCGCGAGCGCCCGCTCCAGCTCCTCCTGCACGGTGCGCCGGCCGGGCTGCCGCGCCCAGCCGGCGAAGTCGCGGCCGTCGTATTCCAGCGTGAGCTTGGTGACGACCGCGGCGGACACGGCTGCGGGGCGCGCCGCAGCGCGCCCTAGACCAGCTCGAGGAACACCATCTCGGTCGCGTCCGAGCGACGCGGACCGAGCTTGAGGATGCGGGTATAGCCGCCCGGCCGCTCGCTGTAGCGCGGCGCGATCTCCTCGAACAGCTTGTAGACCATGAACTTGTCCTGCCCGAGCGCCGACAGCGCCTGCCGGCGCGCATGCAGATCGCCGCGCTTGGCGAGCGTGATCAGCTTCTCGATCTCCGGCTTGACGGCCTTCGCCTTGGTCTCGGAGGTTCTGATCCGCTCGTGCTCGATGACCTCCTTGCAGAGGTTCGCCAGCAGCGCCTTGCGATGCGAGGCGCTGCGGGAGAGCTGGTAGCGGTTGCGTTGATGGCGCATGAGCGTAGGTGAGGGTACCGGAGGCTCAGTCCTGCCGCAGCGAGAGGCCGCGGCCCTCGAGCGTCTCGATGACCTCGTCGATCGACTTCTTGCCGAAGTTCGGGATCGCGTTCAGCTCGCTCTCCGTCTTCGAGATCAGGTCGCCGACCGTCTGAATGCCGGCGCGCTTGAGGCAGTTGTACGAGCGCACGCCGAGCTCGAGCTCCTCGATCAGGATGTCGTCCATCGCGTTCGCGGGACGACCGCCGGGACCGCCCGGAGCGCCGCTCGCGCCGGGACCTCCGACGAGGCCCGGCTCGAGCACGCCGAGCCCACCGGTGTCGCGCAGCTCAACGACGCGGTCGGCGTCGGTGAAGATCGCGAGCTGCGAGATCAGGATCTCGGCCGCCTCGCGCAGCGCCGCGTGCGGGTCGATCGACCCGTCGGTCTCGATGTCGAGCGTGAGCTTGTCGAAGTCGGTCTTCTGGCCGACGCGCGCCTGCTCGACCGCGTAGGCGACGCGGCGCACCGGTGAGAAGATCGAGTCGATCGGGATCACGCCGATCGGCTGGTCGGCGGACTTGTTCTCCTCCGCCGGGCGGTAGCCGCGGCCGCGGCCGATTGTCAGGTAGACCTCGAGCTTCGTTCTTCTCTCGAGCGTCGCGATGTGCGCGTCGGGGTTGAGGATCTCGACGCCGGAGGGCAGGTCGATGTCCTTCGCGGTGATCTCGCCGGGGCCCGTGACGACCAGCGGCGCCTCGATCTCGGTCGCGTCGGAGTGCATGCGGCAGACGACGCCCTTGAGGTTGAGGACGATGTCGGTCACGTCCTCCTTGATCCCGGGGATCGTGGAGAACTCGTGCGCGACGCCCTCGATGCGCACGCTCGTGACCGCGGCGCCCGCCAGCGAGCTCAGCAGCACGCGCCGCAGCGAGTTGCCGAACGTGTAGCCGAACCCGCGATCGAGCGGCTCGATCGTGAAGGAACCGCGGTTCTCCTCGACGGTCTCGGTCGTGATTCGGGGGACTTGGAAATCGAGCATCGGGGTTCGGTCCTAACGTCGTCGTGTCATGAGCGCCGCCCGCCGGGCGGTCATGCGCGCGTCGCTCGGTCCTGGCGAGAGCGGCCGGCGTCGCGCGGAGCGGGGATTACTTCGAGTAGAGCTCGACGATCAGCTGCTCCAGCACCGGCGCGGCGATCTCGCGCCGCTCCGGCTTGCGCAGCACCTTCGCCGTCAGCGCGTCGTGGTCCGCCTGCAGCCACGCCGGCACCTGGCCGGTCAGCTCCGTCGCCTCGCGGATCACCTGCGCCGCGCCGCTGGAGGCCTTGACGGCGATCACGTCGCCGTCGCGAAGCTGGTAGCTGGGGATGTCGACGCGACGGCCGTTGATCGTCCAGTGGCCGTGACGGATGAGCTGGCGCGCCTGGCGTCGCGAGGCCGCGAAGCCGAGCCGCACGAGCACGTTGTCGAAGCGGCACTCGAGCATGCGCAGCAGGTTCTCGCCGGTGATCCCGGGCTGGCGGCTGGCCTTCTCGTAGTACGCGCGGAACTGGCGCTCGAGCACGCCGTAGTAGCGGCGCGCCTTCTGCTTCTCGCGCAACTGGACGCGGTACTCGGACTGTCTCTGACGCCCGCGGCCGTGGTCGCCGGGCGGGTACGCGCGGCGCTCGACGCCGCACTTGTCGGTGAGGCAGCGCTCGCCCTTGAGGAAGAGCTTCTGCCCCTCCCGCCGGCACTGCTTGCACTGGGGACTGGTGTCACGTGCCATGGCGGCGACTCCTAGACGCGGCGCCGCTTGCGGGGGCGGCAGCCGTTGTGGGCCTGTGGGGTCACGTCGCGCACCGCCGTCACCTCCAGGCCGGCGGCCTGGAGCGAGCGGATCGCGGTCTCACGGCCGGAGCCGGGCCCCTTCACGAACACCTCGACCTTTTGCAGGCCGTGTTCGATGCCCTTGCGCGCGGCCGCGTCGGCGGTCACCTGCGCGGCGAAGGGCGTCGACTTGCGGGAGCCCTTGAAGCCGGCGCCGCCGGCGGACTCCCACGCGATCACGTTCCCCTCGCGGTCGGTCAGCGAGACGATCGTGTTGTTGAAGCTGGTCTTGATGTGCGCCTGGCCGACCGGGATGTTCTTGCGGACTCTGCGGCGGCCGCGCTGCGGGCGCTTCGGTGCTGGGCTCACTTACTTCTTCCCCGCCTTCTTCTTGCCGGCCACCTGCATGCGCTTCGGGCCCTTGCGCGTGCGCGCGTTGGTCTTCGTGTTCTGGCCGCGCACGGGCAGGCCGCGACGGTGGCGCAGTCCTCGATAGCAGCCGATCTCCATCAGGCGCTTGACGTTCTGCGAGCGCTCGCGGCGCAGGTCGCCCTCGACCGTCAGCTCGCGGTCGATCGCGTCGCGCAGTCTGCTGACCTCGTCCTCGGTGAGGTCGCGCACGTACGTGTCGGGCTCGATGCCGACCTGCGCGAGCAGCTCGTTGGACGTCGACCGGCCGATGCCGTAGATGTAGGTCAGGCCGATCTCGACGCGCTTGTTCAGCGGGATGTTGATGCCTGCTATGCGAGCCATCGCGCGAGCCCTACCCCTGCCGCTGCTTGTGACGGGGGTTCGAGCAGATGACCAGCACGCGCCCGTGGCGGCGGATGATCTTGCACTTCTCGCACATCGGCTTGACCGACGGTCGTACCTTCATGATCCCTTTCGGCTGGTTCCGATCGACCCGGCTCTGGCAACCGGGGCGGTTGCCGCTACCACGTCGAGGACTTCACGCGCAGGCGCAGCCTGACGGCTCCGAGCGCGACCAGGAAGAGTAGCAAAGCGCGTGCGGCGAGCGCGGCGTACTAGGCAGCCGCGCGGTTGCCGTGCTCGTGCCACGGGGTCAGGACCCGTGGGCCGTCGGCCGTGATAGCGATCGTGAACTCGAAGTGGGCCGCGAGCGACCCGTCCTGCGTGAAGATCGACCAGTGGTCGTCGGCCATCCGCACCTGGTGGCGGCCGGCCGTGACCATCGGCTCGATCGCGAGCACCATCCCCTCCTCCAGCCGCGGACCCCGGCCGGGCGGGCCGTAGTTGGGGATCTGCGGATCCTCGTGCATGTCGCGCCCGATCCCATGGCCCACGAGCGAGCGGATGATCGAGAAACCGTCGGTCTCGACGTGCCGCTGGATCGCGTGCGAGATGTCGCCGAGGCGGTTGCCGGCGGCGCACTGCGGAACGGCCGCGAAGAGGGCGCCTTCGGTCGTGTCGAGCAGCTTCTGCGCGACCGGCGAGACCGGGCCGACGGCGAACGTGCGCGCCGCGTCCGCGACCCAGCCGTCGAGCACGACGCCGACGTCGACCGACAGGATGTCGCCGCGTTCGAGCTTGTACGCGCCGGGGATCCCGTGCACGACCATCGCGTTCGGCGAGGCGCAGATCGAGCCGGGGAAGCCGCGATAGCCCTTGAACGCCGGCACCGCCCCGCGCGAGCGGATGAAGCGCTCGGCGGCCTCGTCCAGCTCCCGCGTCGTAACGCCCGGGCGGATCTTCCCCTCCACCAGCTCCAGCGTGCGGACGAGGATCTCGCCCGCCGCGGCCATCTTGTCGATCTGCTCTGGCGTCTTCTTGACGATCACAACGTGTCTTCGAGCCGCAGCGTCGCGAGCACGGCGCGGACGTGGTCGTGGACCTCCGTCGGGCTGCGCGTGCCGTCGATGCGGCGCAGGAGGCCGCGCTCGTCGTAGTAGGAGACGAGCGGCTCGGTCTCGGCGTGGTAGACCTCCAGCCGCTTCTCGACGACCTCAGGCTTGTCGTCGTCGCGCTGGATCAGGCGCGAGCCGTCGACGTCGCAGCGGCCCTCGTGCTTCGGCGGATCGCTCTCGACGTGGTAGACGCGGCCCGTCTTCACGCTCACGCGCCGGCCCGATATGCGGTTGACGAGCACCTCGTCCGGGACGTCGAACAACAGCACCGCCGTGATGCGGCGGCCGAGCTGGTCGAACGCCTCCCCGAGCGCGTCGGCCTGCGCCCGCGTGCGCGGGAAGCCGTCGAGGATGAAGCCGTCGCGCGCGTCGTCCGCGCCGATGCGGTCGACGATCAGATCGATCACGAGGTCGTCCGGGACCAGCTCGCCGGCGTCCATGAAGCCCTTCGCCTTCAGCCCCAGCTCGGTGCCGTCCTTGACGGCGGCACGCAGGATGTCGCCCGTCGCGACGTAGGGCAGGCGGAAGTCTTCCTGCAGGCGGGCGGCCTGCGTGCCCTTGCCGGCGCCGGGCGGTCCGAAGAGGATGAGGTTCAGCTCGCTCACGAAGGCCGAAACGTACTAGACCGGCGGCCGCGCGGCCATCCCGCGCGGCGATCCCACAGCGGCCCGCAGGCCGCCGCGATCTACTTCAAGAAGCCTTCGTAGTTGCGCATCATGAGCTGCGCCTCGAGCTGCTTCATCGTTTCGAGCGCGACCGCGACGACGATCAGCAGCGAGGTCCCGCCGATCGCGAAGCTCGCGCTCGTCGAGTTGATCAGGAGCGTCGGCAGCGCGGCGATCGCGGCGAGGAACAGCGCGCCGGGGAACGTCAGGCGCGCGAGGATCCGGTCGAGGAACTCGGCCGTCGGCCGCCCGGGGCGCACACCGGGGATGAAGCCGCCGTAGCGTCTGAGGTTGTCGGCCTGCTCGACCGGGTTGAACGTGACCGCGGTGTAGAAGTAGGTGAAGGCGATGATCAGCAGCGTCTCGCCGATCAGGTACGGCGAGTTCCCGGGATTGAAGAAGTTGGCGACGCTGTGCGCCCACGGCTGGTTGACCAGCTGGCCGATCGTCGGCGGGAACGCCATCAGGCTCGCGGCGAAGATGACCGGGATCACGCCCGCCATGTTCACGCGCAGCGGCAGGTAGGTCTGGCCGCCCTGCGTCATGCGCTGGCCGATCACGCGGCGCGCGTACTGGACGGGGATGCGCCGCTGCCCCTCCTGCACGAACACGACCGCCGCGATCACGCCTATCGCGAGGAACGGCATCATCACCTTGAAGACCGGGTCGGGGCTCGTCCACCATGCCTGCAAGCCATGCGGCAGGCGCGAGACGATCGACGCGAAGATCATCAGCGAGATGCCGTTGCCGATCCCCCGCTGGGTGATCAGCTCGCCCATCCACATCACGAGCATGCAACCGGCGGTGAGCGAGACGGCGATCAGGATCAGCTTGGGCAGGCCGAAGTTGTTGACGACCGGCAGGCCCGCCTGCACCTGCAGGGAGCGGAACAGGAACACGTACGCGATCGACTGCGCGCCGGCGAGCCCGACGGCCAGGTAGCGCGTGTACTGCGTGATCCGGTTCGTGCCGACCTCGCCTTCTCTCTGCAGCTGCTCGAGCGACGGCACGACCACGGTCAGCAGCTGCATGATGATCGAGGCGGTGATGTACGGCATGATCCCGAGCGCGAACAGCGCGATGCGCGAGAGGCTGCCGCCCGAGAACGTGTTGAGCAGCCCGAGGATCCCGTTGTTCAGGCTGTGCTGGATCTCCTGCACCGCCTTCGTGTTGACGCCCGGCGCCGGAATGTGGGCGCCGAGGCGGTAGAGGGCGAGCAGCGCCGCGGTGAACGCGAGCTTCTTGCGGATGTCCGCGACTGTGAAGGCGCTCAGAATCGTCGCGAGCATGCCCGAGTCCCCCTACTCGAGTATGTGACAGGTGCCGCCGGCGGCCTCGATGCGCTCGCGCGCAGCCGCACTGAAGGCGTGGGCGTGGACGGTCAGCGGCTTGGTGATCTCGCCCTTCGCGAGCACCTTGACCGGGATGCCTCTGCGGGTCGCGAGGTTCTTGCCGTTGAGCGCCTCGAGCGTGACCTCGGCGCCGGACTCGAAGCGCGCCTCGAGGTCGAGCAGGTTGACCGGTTGCGTGTGCGTCCGGAACGGCTCGAACGGCATCGACTTCTTCATGTGCGGACCGCGCAGCTTGCGCATCCGCATGTGGATCGGCATCTGGCCGCCCTCGAAGCGGGCGCGGTCCTTCGCGCCGGAGCGCGAGCCGTAGCCCTTCTGGCCGCGGCCGGACGTCTTGCCCGTGCCCGAGCCCTCGCCGCGGCCGACGCGCTTGCGCGGCTTGCGGCTTCCGGGGGCCGGTCTCAGGTTGTGCAGGCCGATGCGCTCCTCGCGCTCCTCCTCGGCCTTCGCTCTCGCCGCCGGGCTCACTTGGCCTCCTCGACGGTCACGAGATGACGGACCGCGTGGACCATGCCGCGCAGCGCCGGCGTGTCCTGCTGCTCGACGCTGTGGCCGATGCGGCGCAGGCCGATCGAGCGCAGCGTGTCGAGCTGGCGCTGGTTGGAGCCGTTGCGCGACTTGGTCTGCGTGATCTTGAGCGTGCTCATGACTCGTCCTCCGCGGCGCCCACGGCCACCGGCTCTGCGGCCTCTTCGGCCGGCGCGTCGCCGTTCTCGGACAGCTCGGCCGTTGCGCCGTTGCCGCGGTTCGGGTCGAGGCCGAGCACCGCGTCGACGGAGAGGCCGCGCAGCTGGGCGACCTCCTCGGGACGGCGCAGGCCCTCGAGCCCGGCCATCGTCGCCTTCACGAGGTTGATCGGGTTCTGCGTGCCGAGACTCTTGGAGAGCACGTCCCGAATCCCCGCCAGCTCGAGGACCGCCCGCACCCCTCCGCCGGCGATCACGCCGGTTCCCTCGGAGGCGGGCTTCAGCAGCACCTGACCGGACCCGTACCGGCCGACCACCTTGTGCGTGATCGTGTTGTCGTGCTTCGGCACGCGGAAGAGGCTCTTCTTGGCGCGGTCGACCGCCTTCTGGATGGCCAGCGGCACCTCGTTCGCCTTGCCGTAGCCGACGCCGACGATGCTCTGCTCGTCGCCGACGACCACCAGCGCGGTGAACGAGAAGCGGCGG
>DATNAP010000072.1:0-25901 GCA_035572475.1 Conexibacter sp.
ACCTCGTCGAGGATCAGCAGGCGCGGCTCGAGCGCCGCGATCGTGCCGAACGCCAGCCGCAGCTTCATCCCCTCGCTGTAGGTGCGCACGGGCGAGGAGACGAAGTCGCCGAGGTCGGCGAAGTCGACCATCGCCGGCAGCAGGCGCTGCGCCTCCTGCCGCCGCATGCCGGCCACGAGCGCAGCCGTCAGCGCGTTCTCCCGGCCGGTCAGCTGGTCGTCGAACGACGCGCCGAGGCTCAGCACGGCGGACGTCTCGGGATGGACCGCGATCTGGCCGCGCGTCGGGCGGCCCAGGCCGGCCGCGAGCCGCAGGAATGTCGACTTGCCGGCACCGTTGTGCCCGATCACGCCGAGGCTGGCGCCGGGAGCCAGCTCGAGCGTGAGGTCGCGCAGGGCCCAGCGCTTCGGCCGCCGCCGGCCGCTCAGCGGTGCGCGTTGCGCGAGCGCGCCGCGCAGCGTCCGCGGCGGCTGCGTCCAGTCGCGGTACGCCTTCCAGACGCCGTCGAAGCGCAGGACGGTCACAGCTCGTCCACGAAGCCGGACTGCAGACGGCGGAACAGCAGCAGGCCGATGGCCAGCGCGACGGCGGTCGCGCCGGCTCCGATCGCGACGTCGATCAGCGCCGGCAGGCGGCCGTCGAACAGCGCCGCGCGGTCGGCGTTCACGAACGCCGTCAGCGGATTCGCGCGCAGCAGCCAGTGGAACTGCGACGGCACGTTCTTCAGGCCGTAGAAGACCGGCGTCAGGTAGAACAGCAGCAGCAGCGCGACCGCGACCACGTTCTGCACGTCGCGCACGTAGACGTTCGCCGCCCCGACGGCCAGCGCGAGCCCCGCCATGAACACGAACTGGGCGGCGATCAGCAGCGGCAGCAGCAGGGCTGCGCTGTCGAGTCGTCCCTCCGCCGCGAGCAGCGCGAGCAGCAGCGGCAGCGCCATCAGCACGTCGAACAGCGGGACCGCGACCGCCACGAGCGGCAGCGTGATCGTCGCGAAGCGCGGCTGGCGCACGAGGTGCGCGTTGGCGACGACGCTGTAGGAGGCCGCCATCAGCGCCGTCTGGAACCACGTCCACGCCACGAGGCCGGTGAAGACGAACACCGGGTAGTCGCGGATTCTCAGGTTCAGCACCTTCGAGAACAGGAAGACCAGCACGGCGAGCTGCGCGAGCTGGCGCAGCAGCGGCCAGGCCCAGCCGAGCAGCGTGTTGCGGTGCGTGCTGGCCAGCTCGCGGCGCACGAGGTGCAGCACGAGGTCCGCGAGCTGGCGCCGCGAGCGGCCCGGGGCGGTCGCGGCGTTCGCCGACAGCCGCTCGTCCTCGATCAGAGAGCCGGCGCTCACGAGCGGTAGCCTAGCTGCGCGGCCGGTAGAGCCGTCGATGTTTACCATCCGCGTGCGTGCGCTGGATGATCCTCATCGCGCTGCTCGTCGTCGCAGGCGCCGTCGCCGTCCTCGCGCCGCGCGCTGACGCGCCGCCGGCCGCCGCCACGAGTCCGGCCGTGCCGGCGGACTTCTACGGGCTCAACGCGCAGCTCGCGCTGAGCGCGAGCGCCGAGCGCCAGTGGCCCGCCACGGCCGCGCAGATCGCGCGCGTCGGCGTCGGCGTCGTGCGGCGCGACGCCTTCTGGTCGACGATCGAGCCGACGCCGCCGCGCCGCGGCCACCACCGCTACCGCTGGGGCACGACCGACCGGCTCGTGGCGGCGCTGGCGGCGAGCCGGCTGCGCTGGTACCCGATCGTCGACTACGGCGTCGCGTGGGCGAGCTTGGGGGACCCGCGCAACCCGCCGGCGCCGCGGCGCGTGCGGGACTACGGCGACTTCGCCGGGGCGCTCGCCAGCCGCTATGGCCCGCACGGGCGCTTCTGGCGGCTGCATCCGCGCCTGCACGCGATGCCGGTCCACGACTACGAGATCTGGAACGAGCCGAATGTCGCCCACTTCTGGAGCGACCAGGCGAGCGCGCCCGCGCGGCTGGCGGCGATGTACCTCGCCGCGCGCAAGCACGTGCGCGCGGTCGACCGCTCCGCGCGCGTCGTGCTCGGCGGCCTGAGCGCCGTCGGGGTCGACGCGTTTCTCACGGCGATGGCGCAGGCGCGCCCGCAGCTCGTCGGCCAGCTCGACGCGGTCGGCTTCCATCCCTACGGCGGCGGGCCGAACGGCGGGCTCCAGGTCACGTACGACCGCATCCGTGCGCTGCGCGCGGCGCTCACCCGGTCGTTCCCGGGCCGGCGCGTGCCGATCGAGATCACGGAGACCGGTTGGGCTGTTCCGCCGACGCCGGAGGCATGGCGCGCCGATCGCCTGCGCCAGCTCGCGCTGGAGCTGCCGCGCTCGAACTGCGACGTCACGCGCCTGATCGTCCACACCTGGACGAGCCTCGACGCAGGCGCCTCGCCGGAGGCGTGGTTCGGGATCGCGCAACCCGACGGCACGCTCTCGCCCTCCGGCGTCGCGTTCCAGCAGGCGATCGCGCTGATGCGCTCGCCGCAAGCCCCCACGGCCCGCGTGCAGATCTGCTGATGACCTCGACGCTGCGCGTGGCGCTCGTCCACGACTACCTGCTGACTCCGCGCGGCGCGGAGCGCACGTTCGCGGCGATCGCCGCCTGCTGGCCGGAGGCGTCCGTCCACGCGCTGTTGGCGGATCCGGACGCGGCGCGCGCGCTGATCGGCGAGCGCCCGGTGCGCCCGAGCGCGCTGCAGCGGCTCGGCGTGGCCCAGGACGGCTTCCGCCGGCTGCTGCCAGCCTTCCCACTCGCGGCGCGTCGCCTGCTGCGCGAGCCCGTCGATCTCGTCGTCTCGAGCAGCAGTGCGTTCGCCCACGGCGTGCGCCCGCCCGGCGAGGCGCTGCACGTCTGCTACTGCCACTCGCCGTTCCGCTACGCGTGGCACGAGCGTGCGCGGGCGCTCGAGGAGGCGCGGCGCTGGCAGCGGGCGCCGCTGGGCGTCGTGCTGGAGCAGGTTCGCCGCTGGGACGTGCGCGCCGCCGCGCGCGTATCGCACTACGTCGCCAACTCGCGCATCACGCAGGAGCGCATCGAGCGCTGCTACGGCCGCGAGGCGCCGATCGTGCACCCGCCGGTGGCGGTCGAGCGCTTCTCTCCGCGCGCGCCGGAGGACTACGTCCTGTTCGTCGGCGAGGTGACGCGCCACAAGCGCGTCGAGCTGGCGATCGAGGCGGCGCGGCGCGCCGACGTCCCGCTCGTCGTCGTCGGCTCGGGGCCCGAGCTCGAGCGGTTGCGCGCGCTGCACGGCGATCGCGTCCGCTTCACAGGGCGCGTCGACGACGCCGAGCTGGTCGAGCTGGTCGGCCGCGCCCGCGCGCAGGTCGTCCCCAACGTGGAGGAGTTCGGCATCGCCGCCGTCGAGGCGCAGGCGTCCGGTCGTCCTGTCGTCGCGGCGGCCGCCGGCGGGGCGCTGGAGACGGTGATCGACGGGGTCACCGGCGTCCACGTCGAGCCCGGGTCGGTCGACGCGCTCGCGGAGGCGCTGCGCGAGGTGGACTTCGACCGCTTCGACTCCGCCGCCATCCGCGCGCACGCCGAGCGCTTCTCGACCGCGGCGTTCCAGCGGCGGCTGATCGAGGAGGTTCAGGCGGCGAGCACGTCGTCCGCGGACGCCGCGGCGAGCTCGTAGACGCGCAGCATCGCCTCGACGTGGCGCTCCAGCGCGAACGCCTGCGCGCGCTCGCGGCCGGCGTCGGCGATGCGTCGCAGCAGCGCGCGGTCCGTGAGCAGTCGATCGAGCGCGTCGGTCCAGAGGGTCGGATCGTGCGGCGGCGCGAGCAGCCCGTCGACGCCGTCATGCACGATCTCGGCGGTGCCGCCGAGCGTCGTCGCCACGACGGCCGTCCCGACCGCCATGCTCTCGATCACGGCGCGGCCGAACGGCTCCTGCCACGACGGCATCAGCAGCACGTCGGCGTCGGCCATCACCTCCGGCACGTCGTCGCGCTCGCCGAGGAAGCTGACGTGCCGCGCGAGGCCGAGCGCCTCCGCCAGCCCGTGCAGGCCGTCGAGGTAGGCCGCGTTGTCGTAGCGCGTCTCCTTTGCGACGAACTTCGCCGAGCCGGCGAGCGCGAGGTGCGCGTCGTGCCCGCGCTCGCGCAGGCCGGCGAGCACGCGGATCGCCGTGTCCTGTCCCTTCCACGGCGTGATCTGCGCGACGACCGTCAGCAGCGCGGCGCCGTCTGCGAGCCCGAGCTCGGCGCGCAGCTTGCCGCGCTCGACGCTGCGCGGGTCAAAGCGGGCGAGATCGACCGGATTGTGGACGACGGCGGTGCTCGCGCGGTGGCAGCGCGCCGGCAGGTGCGCGAGCGTGTAGCGCGAGTTGGCGACGATCGCGTCGGCGCCCGCGTCGAGCGTGCGCGCCGTCATCGCGGAGACGGCGCCGGCGGGCAGCACGTCACGCAGGTGGGCGATCGTCGGCGGCGCGCCGAGCCGGCGCGCGAGCGCCGCGATCAAACCTGCGCGGATCGAGTTCGCGTGCACGAGGTCGACGCTCAGCTCGGCGGCGGCGCGGCGCAGCTCGACCGCCGCCTGCGCAAGGTCGCGCACCGCCTGGGAGGTGTAGAGCGGATGCAGCTTGAGGCTGCCGAGCGTGCCGGTGATCGGCACCCACGGGATCCCGGCCCCGCGCGCCGCGTCGGCCAACGGCCCGGGCGGCGACGCGAGCACGGGGACGATCCGGTCGGGCAGCCCGCGCAGCAGCAGCAGCAGCGAGCGCTCGCCGCCGCTCATCTGGCTCGTGTGGTTGACGTAGAGGATCCGCGTCATCGGCTCAGCGCAGGTGCAGCACGCGCGCCGGAACGCCGGCCGCGACCCCGCGCGGGGGGATCGATCTGCTGACGACCGCGCCCGAGGCGACGATCGCGTCGTCGCCGATCTCGACGCCCGGAAGCACGAGCACGCGCATGCCGAGCCACGCCCGCGCGCCGATCCTCACGGGCGCCGAGTACATGCCCTGGCGCTGAATCGCCACGCCGACCTCGTCGCTGCGATGGGTGTGCGTGAGCAGCACGCTCTCGAACCCGATCAGCGCCTCGTCGTCGAGCTGGAGCCCGCCGCGCGCGTCGAGCGTGACGTCGCGCGCGACGATCACGCCCGCGCCGATCGCGAGCTGCTCGGGACCGAGCACGCGGCAGCCGCGGCCGACGATGCTGCCGGGGCCGTATGCCTGCGCCGCGCGCCCGAGGTACCAGGCGCGGGAGGCGCGGCCGGCGCGATCGGGCAGATGGCGCAGGAGCTCGTTGAAGAGGCGTGCCATCGGGAACGCCGCGGCGCTCGCGGCCGGCGGATTCTAGCGTCGCCCGGAGCCGTCGGCGTCTCTATCCTGCGTGCGTGCACGCCGCACGCGCGACACGCCGGCTGGCGCTCGGGCCTGCGCTCGCCGCGCCGCCCGCGGTCGCGGTCGGCTGGCTGGCGGTCCATCAGCCGCTGCTTGCGGTTGCGCTCGCGGCGGCGATGGCGGCGGCGCCGCTCGCGCTGGCGACCGGGCTCACCCTGCGCGGGGCCGCGATCGCGCTCGCGCTCGCCGCGCACCTGCTCGTGGGGCCGCTCTACGTGCAGGGCAGGGCGCCGCACTGGCTGCCGCTGCTGCTCGACTTCTTCGTCGTCGCGGCGTTCGCGCTGCTCGCGATCGACCGCCGCGCGCCGGCGCGGGCGTGGCGTGTCGGCGCGCTCGCGTTCGCCGCGCTGATCGTCGCGCAGGCCTTCAACCCACTGCTGCCGTCGATCGGCTACGGCGTGACCGGCGCGCGTCCGCTTGTCGTGCCGCTGCTGCTGCTCGTCGCGGTCGGCAGCGGGCAGCTGAGCCGCCGCGACGAGCGCGCGCTCGTCGCCGTCGGCGTGATCGGCTGGGTCGTCAACGCGTTCTTCGCCAGCCGCCAATGGCTCGTCGGCTTCAGCGGCGCCGAGCTGGCGTTCATCAGATCGACGCGAGCGACGTACCTCGTCGGCGATCAGATCCGCCTGATCGGGGCGATGCGTTCCAACCAGGACTTCGCGTTCCTCGTCGCGATCGCGTTCCCGGCGGTCGCGGTGTGCGCGCTCGCACGCGGGCGCAGCCGCGGCTGGCGCGTCGGCTTCGGTCTGCTGGCGCTCGCGACGCTCGCGGTGCTGTTCGGCTCGCTCGTGCGCTCGGCGCTCGTGGCGGGGATGCTCGGCACCTTCGCGGCCGGCGCCGCGCTCGCGCGCGATCCCGTGCTGCGGCGGCGGATCGTCGTCGCCGCCGTCACGGTCGTCGCGGTTGCATGGGTCGCCGCGACCGTCGTCGCCGGCCAGGCGCTCTCGCGGGACCAGTCGCAGACGCTCCAGACGCGCGTGAGCTCGATCTTCTCGCCCGGTCAGGACTACGCCTTCCAGCAGCGCCAGACGCGCGTGTGGCCGCAGGCGATTCACGTGATCGAGTCGCACCCGCTCGGCGTCGGCGCGGGCGCGGCCGGGCCGCTCAGCCAAGCGCGCGACGACGCGCCGCTGGGGCCGCTCGTCCCCGACGACGGCTACCTGCTCGTGGCGGTGGACCTGGGGCTGCCCGGGCTGGCGCTGTTCGTCACGGCGCTCGGCTTGATGCTGGTGGAGCTGTGGCGGCGCGCGCGTCTGGGGGCGCTCGCGGCGGTCGCCGCGTTCGGCGCGCTCGTCGCGCTGTGCGTCGCGATGGTCACGGGGAACTTCGTCTCGCTGATCAGCCCGAGCTGCGCGTGGGCGGTGCTGATGGGGCTCGGCCTGCGCGCGCAGCCTCCGCCGAAACGCGAGGTCGCGCGCGCGTGAGGCTGCTGATCGTCGCCGCGCCGCTGATCTCGCGCGGCGGCGTCTACTCGTGGCTCCGCGACGCGACGCCGATCCTGCGCGCGGACGGCTGGACGGTGGGCGTCGCATGGATGGCGCGCGTGCCCGCGGACGCGCCGCCGGCCGACTGGGAGCTGCGCCTCGACGAGACGCCCAGCCGGCTTGGCCGCGCGTGGACGCTGCGCAGGCAGGTGGCGGACGCCGTCCGCGCATTCAGACCCGACTGCGTCCTGTCGCTGCTGCCGCAATCGGATCTCGCCTGCGCGCAAGCCGCTCGCGCCGCCGCGCCGTGGGTCGCGATGGCGCATGGCCGGCCGTATCCGGCCGCCGGCGAGGGCTCGTCGGCGCGCCGCATCGCTTGGCGCGGGTCGGTGCGCTGGGCCTATCGGCGCGCGGATCGGGTCGTCGCCGTCTCGCACGCGCTCGGCGAGCAGCTGCGCGCGGATCTCGCCGTCCGCTCGGTGACGACGATCCACAACGGCGTCCACCTGCCGCCGGCGGCGCAGCTGCGGGAGCGTGCCGGGCGCACGGTGGGGTTCCTCGGGCGTCTGTCGGTCGAGAAGGCGCCGGACGTCTTCGTGCAGGCGGTGCGCGACGTCCCCTGCCGCGCGCGCGTGTTCGGCGACGGCCCGCTGCTCGACGAGGTGCGCGCGGAGGCGGCGGAGCTCCAGCACGTCTCGTTCGAGGGCTGGACCGACCGCGCGAGCGCGCTGGACGCGATCGACCTGCTCGTGCTGTGCTCGCGGCGCGAGGCGCTGCCGCTCGCGTGTATCGAAGCGGGCGCGCATGGCATCCCGGTCATCGCGCGCGACGTCGGCGGGGTGGCGGAGGTGCTCGGCGTGGATCCGCTGCTGCGCGAGCACTGCGTGCTGCCGGCGGACGCCTCCCCGGAGGCGTTCGGCCAGCGCATCGCGCGCCTGCTCGACGACGTCGCGCTGCGCCGGCGGCTCGGCGCGCGCCTGCGGGAGACGGTCGCCGAGCGCTTTGCGCTGCCGGGACAGGCGCTCCAGCTGGGCCGACTGCTGGAGATGTCCGCCCGTGTTTCCGTTACGGTGTCGCGTCAACGGCGATGAACGAGTCGGTCGGCGACACCTATCTGCCGCATCTCGTCGGGGCGCTGCGTCGCCGCTGGCGCATCGTGCTGCTGTGCGCGATCGTCACGCCCGCCGTCGCCTACGGCCTCTCCGTGCGCGGGCAGAAGCAGTACCAGGCGCAGGCGGAGATCCTCTTCAGCGCGCCGCACTTCGACCAGACGCTGTTCGGCTCCAGCGCGACCCCGGGCGAGGACCCGACGCGCGCGGCGGCGACGGATCTGCGGCTGGTCGACCTGCGCGCGGTCAGCGTGCTCACGGGACGCGCGCTCGGGCTGCCGACCGAGCAGGTCGCCGGCGCGATCGCCGTCGCCCCGGAGGGCGACGCCGACCTCGCCTCGGTGACGGCCACCTGGGGCGACCCGCGCTTCGCCGCCAAGCTCGCCGACACGTACGTGCGCCAGTTCATCGCCTTCCGTCGCAGCGCCGAGCAGGGCCAGCTCGGCAACGCGCGAGCGGTCGTCGAGCGTCAGCTCGCCCAGCTCACGCCCGAGCAGCGCACCTCGACCGACGGGCAGGCGCTGCAGGACCGCGCCAACCAGCTCCAGATACTCGCGGCGCTCCAGACCGGCGACGCCGAGCTCGTCTCGCCCGCCGGCGTTCCCGGCGCGCCGTCGTCGCCGCGTCCGAAGCGCAACGCCGTGCTCGGCCTCGTGCTTGGCCTGCTGCTCGGGCTCGGGCTCGCGCTGCTGCGCGATCGCTTCGACCAGCGCGTCTACGACGCCGACGAGGTGCGCCAGGTGCTGCGCGCGCCCGTGCTCGGGACGGTGCCCTACAACCGCCGTCTGCGGTCCGGCGGCGTGCTCGACGCGCGCACCGCCGACGTCTTCCGCACCGTCCACGCCAATCTCCACTACGACGCGCTCGAACATGGGGTCCAGGTGCTGATGCTGACGTCGCTCGGCGCCGACGACGGACGCTCCGCGGCCGCCTGGCAGATCTGCTCGGCCGCGGCCGACAGCGGCTCGCGCGTGCTGCTCGTGCGGGCGGACCTGCGTGCGTCGAGCGACGCTCCCGGTCTCACGACCCTGCTGACGCAGGGCACGCCGCTGCACGAGGTGGTCCAGCGCACGGAGACCGCGTCGGGGCTGCTCGACGTGCTGGAGGCGGGCCCGGAGGCCGGCACGCCGATGAGCCTGCTCGCGACCGAGCGCATGTCGGAGCTGCTGGCGCAGGTGAGGCTCAGCCACGACCTCGTGATCGTGGACGTGCCGCCGCTCGGCACGGTTCCGGACGGGATCCCGCTGGCGCGCAACGTCGACGGCGTGCTCGCCGTCGTGCGCGTCGGCGAGCACAGGCGCCAGGCGCTGCTCGCGCTGCGCGCCGAGCTCGACCACCTCGGCGTGCGCGCCGTCGGGACCGTGCTGACCGGCGCGCGCGCGTCGGCGCAGCGCTACGGGGCGCTCGAGCCGGCGCCCGCCCGCGCCGCCGCGGAAGGCGGCGTGGAGCCTCAGCGCTCCAGCACCGCCCGATAGACCGCGACGTGACCATGCGCCATGCGCGCGAGCGTGAAGGCGCTTGCGCGGCTCGACCCCGCACGCGCCAGCTCGGCGCGCAGCGAGTCCTCGCGCGCGAGCCGCAGCAGCGCATCGGTCCAACCGCGCACGTCGTCGGCCGCGACGGTCAACGTCGCGTCTCCGGCGGTCTCGTCGAGCGCCGTGCCGGCCGAGCGGATCGTCGGCAGCCCGCGGGCCATCGCCTCCAGCGGCGGCAGCCCGAAGCCCTCCGCGTGGGACGGGAACGCCATGAACAGCGCCTGGCGGTAGAGCGCTTCGCGCATCGCGTCGGAGACGTGGCCGAGCACGTCGACGCCCTCGGCGCTGCCCAGCGCTTGCGCGACGTTGTGCGAGCGGAATCCGAGCGGGCCGGCGATCTTCCAGCGCAACGCGAGCCCCTGTCGCCGCGCGAGCTGGAACGCGCGCAGCAGCGTCAGCAGGTTCTTGCGCGGGTTGATCTCCGAGAGCGTCAGGAAGTACGGCTCCTCGGGCTGCCACGGCGCGGGCGCGCGCGGCGGCGCGATCCCCGGATGCACGACGTGAACGCCGAGCTTGCGCGCTTGGGGCACGTGGGCGAGCAGCCGCTCGCGCGTGTACTCCGAGACGCACACGATCGCCGCCGGCCGCTTCGCGATCGCCGCCCGCAGCATCGCGACCTTGAAGCGCCGTACGGACGGCTCCTGCCACTGCGGCATGTCGAGGAAGAACAGGTCGTGCACGGTGACGAGCGCCGGGCGGTTGCTCAGCAGCAGCGGGCGGCAGTCGCCGAGGTGCACGAGATCCGTCCCGTGGGCGAGCGTCGGGACCGCCGTCTGCTCGTAGACGAAGCGTCCGTAGCGCCCGTCGAAGCGGCGCGGGCGGGTGCGGCGGCGCACGCGTGCGCGCCCGGGCGCGACGGCCCCGTTCTCGCCGCTCAGGATCAGCAGCTCGTCCGAGGGCCCGAGCGCGCCCGGCAGCGCCTCGCTCAGCCCGCGCATCACCGTCGCGATGCCCGCGGCGTCGGTGCGATGGGCGGCGAGCAGGATGCGCATGCTCACGTGGTCCCGGCGACGCGCGCGAGCGCCGCCTCCAGCTGATCGAGGTGCGTCGTCCACGCGAACGCGGCCCGCATGTCCAGCAGCGCCTGGGAGCGGCCGGCGAGCGCGTCGGGATCGTCCGCGAGCGCGGCGAGCTGCTCCAGCAGCGCGGCGTCGTCGCCGGCGGGGACGACGACCGCATGGGGCGTCTCGGGCAGCCCCCCGCGGTCGCTCACGACGGCGGGCAGTCCCCGCACGGCCGCTTCGACGGCGACGAGCGTCGCGGGCTCGTCCCACTCGCTTGGGATCGCGAGCACGTCGAGCCCGTCGAGGAACGCGTCGCGCGCCGGCGCGTCGAGCTCGCCGAGGAACGCGATGCGCGGGTCGTGCGCGGCCGCGGCGCGAACCGACGGCTCCAGCGGCCCCGCGCCCGCGATCGTCAGTCGCCAGCTCGCCGGCATCTGCCGCGCCGTGCGCAGCAACGTCGGCACGCCCTTGTGCGGCGCGAGCGTTCCGAGGAAGCCGACCCGCAGGTGCCCCGGCCGGGGCCGGCGCACGCGCTGGGAGCCGGGGGCGGCGCCGTGCCGGATCGTGACCGCCCTCCCGGCTGGCGCCACGCCGTGGGCGACGTGGCGGTCGCGCACGAAGTCGGACGGCGCGACGAGCAGGTCGAGCCGTCGGCGCAGCGCGCGCACGCGGATCGCGCGCTGCACGCGGCAGTCCGCGCAGCGGCCGCCGCACGGGCGCCCCGCGCGCGTCATCGTCGTGCGCGCGCACAGCAGGTTGTAGTCGTGCGCGGTATGCACGTGCGCGAGCCGCTCGGCGGCGATCGCGGTGAAGACCGCCGCCGACAGCAGCTGCGGCTCGTGGCTGTGGACGACGTGCGGCCGCAGCGCGCGCAGCCGGGCGCGCAGTGCCTGATGGACCGACGGCAGCCACTGCTCGCGCAGGTGCCACGCCGCCTTGCGCGCGCTCGGCGCGTGCGGATCGAGCCGCGGCAGGCCGGGCAGGCGATCGCAGGCGACGCCGGGCACGCCGCCCGCCTCGCCGCTGTAGAGCGCGACGTCGTGGCCGCGCTCGGCGAGCGCCGCGCCGAGCATCGCGACGTAGCGCTCCGCGCCGCCGCCGCCCGGCCCGGGAAGCAGGTTCGAGATCAGCGCGACGCGCACGCGCGCGCCTCCTGCTCGATCCAGGCCCACGCGCTGCGCTCGCGCTCGGCCGGGTGGCTCGGCGTCCGTGCCAGTCGCGCCATCGTGCGCTCGCCGCCGAGCACGGCGGCCGCGCGCGCGACGTCGCGCGCCGAACGGAAGCGCACGCCGACGCGCAGGTAGGCGGCGGCCGCGGCGCGCCGGCGCCCGGCACGACGGTGGCTCGACGCGATCCAGCGCCACCAGTCGACGTCACCGAGGCGCACCCCGCGGTCGGCTGCCAGCCGCGCGTGACGCGCCTCCAGGCGTGCGAACTCGTCGAGCACGGCGTCGGTGTCGACCACGTGCAGGTTGTCGTCGTGCTCGACGTACGCGACGAGCGGCTCCGGGCACGCCACGGCGCGCCGGCCGGGGCAGAGGCGCAGCCACGCGTCCCAGTCCGCGAGCACGGAGAAGCGCTCGTCGAAGCCGTCGATCGCCTCCAGCGCGGCGCGGCGGGCGATCACCGACGAGGGGGTGCCGATCGTGTTGGAGCCGAGCAGCGAGGCGGTCAGGTCGCCGTCGTCCGGTGCGGGCAGCACGCGCTTGAAGGCAAGCGCGGCGTCGGTGACGACCGCGCTGCTGTAGGCGATCTCGGCGCCGCGCTCGACGAGCAGGTCGAGCTGGCGGCGACTCTTGCCCGCGGCCCACAGGTCGTCGTCGTCGAGCAGTGCGACCCACGGTGCGCGCGCCTGCGCGACCCCGCGGTTGCGGGCCGCCGCGACGCCGCGGTGGGGCTGGGGGAGCACGCGCACGCGCGGGTCGTCGAGCGCCTCCGCCCGCTCGCGGCTGCCGTCGGTCGAGTCGTCGTCGACGACGATCACCTCCAGCTCGACGCGGGTCTGGGCGAGCGCGCTCGCGATCGCGCGCCGCAGCAGCGGCCAGCGGTTCCGGCTGGGGATGACCACCGACAGCTCGGGGATCATCGCGTCGGGGCGGTGTCCGTGGTCGGCGGCACGCCGCGCACGCGATACCACGCGCGCAGGACCGCGCGCAGCAGTCCCGGGCGCCGGCTCAGCAGCGCCAGCAGCCTCGCCTCCGCGCGCGTGCGTGGTGTGGGAGCGACCGCCCGGGCAAGCGCGATGCTGCCGCGCGCGCCCGCCGCGTCGCCTGCCTTCAGCTGCGCGCGGGCGCTGGAGAGCCGTGCGGTCGCGACGCGGCGGCGCCGCAGCCGCTCGGCGGCGCGGTCGTCGAAGCGATAGAGCTCGAGCAGCTCGGCGAGGTCGCCGCGGAACGCGAGCTCGTCGGCGCTGATCTGCTGCGGATGGCGGACGTAGGCGACGAGCGGCTCGTCCACGACGGCGACGCCCCACCCGGCGGCCGCCGCGTCGAGGTAGAGGACCATGTCGCCGCACGACAGCGCCGGCCACGGGCGCCGGACGTCGGCGAGCGCCTCGCGCCGCAGCACGGTCGCGGACGGCAGCATGCGGACGCGCTCGTCCAGCAGCAGCGGGAGCGCGTCCGGATGGTGCCCGGGCGGCAGGTGGGGCGCGACGACGCCGCTCGGCAGCTCGCGGTGCGCCGTCAGCGCGAAGCCGGCCGACGGGCTGTGATCGAGCGCCCGCACGGCCGTCTCGAGGTAGCGCGGGTCCCACGTGTCGTCGTCGTGCAGGATCGCGATCAGCTCCCCGCGGGCCCGCGCGAGCAGCGCCTCGTGGTTGCCGACGAAGCCGCGCGGCGGCTCGTTGCGGCGGTAGCTGACGCGCGCGTCGCCTGCCTGCTCGACGACCGAGCGGCCGTGCCCGCCATCGTCGTCGATCAGCACCTCGATGTCCTCGAGCGTCTGCGCGAGCACGCTCTCGAGGCTGCGCGCGATCCGGTCCGCGGGTCGCGATACCGGCATGCACACCGACACACGGGGGGCCGACACGGCACGGATCGTAGCCCGCGCTCCGGTCTGCCCGTTCGTCCACTGAACGGTCGCGAAGGTGGTGCGGCGGAGCTACCCTGACGATCTCCGCGAAGTGAGACCATCGGCATGCACCCGATCGCCCGCCCGGCGTCGGATCGTCGCTGCCCTGCTTGGACTTCTGCTGGCGATCCTCGGCGCCGACGCCGGCAGCGCGACGGCCGTCGCCGCGGTCGGTCGCGACTACTTCGGCGTCAACGCGCAGCAGGTCTTCAAGCTGCCGCAGGACGAGTGGGACCGGCAGCTCGGTGCGATCGCGCAGACCGGCGTCGGCGTCGTGCGCCGCGACGCCTTCTGGTCGAACGTCGAGCCGACCGCCCCGGTCGCCGGCGTGCACCGCTACACGTGGACGAAGCCGGACGCGGTGATCGCCGCGCTCGCGCGCCACGGGCTGCGCTGGTATCCGATCCTCGACTACTCGACCACCTGGGCGGCGTCGATCACCGGCTCGCAGGGATGGAAGTCCGCTCCGCGCGACCCGGCCGCCTTCGCCGCCTACGCCGCCGCGTTCGCCCGCCGCTACGGCTCGTCGGGCACGTTCTGGGACGCGCATCCCGAGCTGCCGCGGCTTCCGGTCGAGTCCTACGAGGTCTGGAACGAGCCGAACCTGAGCGAGTTCTGGCCCGACGTGACCGGCGGGGCGGATCGCTACGGCGATCTGCTGGCGGCGACCGCGCCTGCGCTGCGCGCGGCCGACCCGACCGGGCACGTGGTCGTCGGCGGCCTCTCGCCGATTGACCTCGTTCCCTTCCTCGACGAGCTGAACACGCATCGCCCCGGCCTCCTCGCGACCGTGGACGCCGTCGCGTTCCACCCCTACGGGACGACGTTCCTCAACACGGGCTCGCGCATCGAGGCGCTGCGCGACTGGCTCGACCAGCACGGGGCCGAGGCCCTCCCGATCGAGATCACCGAGACCGGCTGGGCGACGCCGCCGCTGCCCGAGGACGTGCGCGCCACGCGCATGGCGACGCTCGTCGCCGGGCTTCCCGGCTCCTCGTGCGACGTCGCGCGCTTCATCGCGCAGACGTGGTTGACGCCCGACGTCGACGCCTCGGATCCGAACGACTTCTTCGGGATCGCGAACGCCGACGCGACGCTGAAGCCGACCGGGGTGGCGTTCGTGGACGCGATCGCGGCGGTCGAGCACGGCACCGCGCAAGCGACGAGCGATCCGTGCGCCGGCCGCGTCGCGACGACGACGAGCGACGGCTCGACGCCGACGTCGCCCGCGCCGTCCGACCCCGCGCCGTCCGCGCCTGCGCCCGCGCCGGCCGGATCGGTCCCGGATCCCGCTTCCGCACCGCCTGCCTCGATCCTCTCGGCGACGGCCGTGCTGCCCGCGTCCCCGCCGGCGACCGCAGCGGCGCTCGGGCCCTCACCGCCGCACGTCTCCGTGCGGGTGACGAGACGCGACCGCCGGACGCTCGTCGTCGCGATCGCGTGCGACGCGCGCTGCACCGCCGGCGTGCGGGTTCAGCGCCCGCGCGGCGCGCAGGTCCTCGCGCAGACGAGCCGCCGGCTCGCCCGTGGCCAGCGGGTCGTCGTGCGGCTGCCGGCGCGCTTCCGGGGGAGGGTGCGGATCGCGGTCCGCGTGCGGGTCCACGGCGCGGGCTTGGTGCGCGTCGTGCGCACGCTGCGCTGACGGCGCGCCGGCGCCGGTCGAGGGACCTGCGCCGGCGCCGATGCCCGCGCCGCTAGGATTCCGCCACCTTGGGCGCGGACGTGACGGGAACGCTCACCGTCGATGCAGCCGACGGTCCGATCGCGGCCGACCTCTCGACTGCCGATCGCTGGCATGCGCTCGTGCTGCATCGCGGTCGTCCGGTCGCGCGCGTCGACCTCGCGAGCCCCGGTCGCACGACGGGCGATGCACTGCAGACCGCGGCGCTGGCGCGCTGGGCCGACTGGGAGGTCACGCGGGAGCTGCTCGTCGAGCGGCTGCGCGCGCGGCTCGGCGTCGCGGGGATCGACCCCGCGCCGCCGCCGCTCGCGATCTCGGTCGTCGTCTGCACCCACCGCCGCCCTGATGACCTGGGGCGGCTGCTCGGCGCGCTCGGCGAGCTCGACCCCAGACCGCACGAGGTCGTCGTCGTCGACAACGATCCCGGCGAGCACGACTGCGAAGCCGCGGTCCGTGCGGCGGGCGTCCGCTACGTGCGCGAAGACCGGCGCGGGCTCGACAACGCCCGCAACGCGGGCATCGCCGCCGCGCGGGGAACGATCGTCGCGTTCATCGACGACGACTGCGTGCCGTCGCGCGGGTGGCTGGGGCGCCTGCCGATCGAGCTCGCGAACCCGGCGGTCGTCGGCGTGACCGGCCCCGCGTTCCCGCACACGCTCGACACGGCCGCGCGGCGCCGCATGGAGCGGCAGGGGAGCCTCGCACGCGGCCTGCGGCGGATCGAGTTCGACTGGCTCTCGTTCGCCGTCGCGGACGCGGGCGCGATCGGCGTCGGCGCGAACATGGCGTTCCGGCGGGCGGCGCTGCTCGCGCTCGGTCCGCAGCCGTTTCCGCCCGAGCTCGACGCCGGCACCGCGACCGAGTCCGGCGGCGACACGTACGTGATGGCGAAGCTGCTGGCGCGCGGCCACCGCCTCGTCTACGACCCCGCGACCTTCGTCTATCACCGGCACCGACGCGATCCGGTCGCGCTCCATCGCGCGTTCTTCGGCTACGGGGTCGGTCTCGGCGCAGCGCTCGCGAAGCTCACGGTCGACGACAAGGAGCTGTCGGCGCCGGCGACGTGGCTGTGGCTGCTGTCGCAGTACCGCTCGACGCAGCAGCGACGGCTCGCCGGCCTCGCCGACGCCGTCGAGACGCGCCTCGCGTGGGACTTCGTCCGCGGGGGCGTGCGCGGGCCGCTGCGCTGGCGCCGCGCGCTGCGCGAGGCGGCGGCGCAGGAGCGCGCGCGGGCGCGCGGCGACGCGCCTGCGGAGGCCCCGGCCGCCGACCCGGCCTCCGTCGCCGTCGCCTCCGCCGCCTCCGATCCCGCCTCCGCCGCTTCGTCGGCCGCCGCTCCGCCCGCCGCCGCGAGCGCCGGTCCGGCCGACCCGGGGAGTCCGCCTGCCATCTCCGTGATCGTGCCGACGAGCGCGCGGCCCGCGTCGCTCGCGCGCTGTCTCGACGCGCTCGCGCGTCAGGATGCGCCGCGCGGCCGCTTCGAGGTCGTCGTCGTCGACGACGCGCCCACGCGCGCGGCCGACCTGGATCCGCGCCACGCCGCGCAGCTCGAACTGCGCGCGATCCGCGCCGGCGGGCGGGGCGCGGCGGCGGCCCGCAACGCGGGCGCTCGCGCTGCCACGGCTCCGCTGCTGCTGTTCCTCGACGACGACGTGATCGCGGAGCCGGGGCTCGTGCGCGCCCACCTCGCCCGCCACGAGCGCGAATGCGACGCCGACGCGATCGTCGTCGGCCCCTACCTGCCCGCGCCGCTCGATACTTCGCTCGCCGCCTCCGCGGCCGCGCTGTGGTGGGACGACCTGTTCCACGCGCTCGCCCGCGCGGGGTCGCATACGTACCTCGGCGTCCTGACCGGCAACATGTCGATCGGCGCCGTCGCGTTCGCCCGGACCGGCGGCTTCGACGAGCGCTTCGGCCGCACGCGCCGCGAGGACTGGGAGTGGGGGTACCGCGCGCTGCGCGCCGGGCTCTCGCCGCGCTACGAGCCGAGCGCGCGCGGGCGCCACGAGTTCCGGCTCGACGCGCCCGGCCGGCTGCGCGCCGCCGAGCTGGAGGGACGCGGCGACGTGCACATGCTCACGGCGCATCCCGACGCCGGCTGCGCGCTGCTGCCGCTCGTCGGCGACGGGCTCCACGCCGGCGGACGCACGCGCGGAGCGCAGCGCGTCCTCTGGCGCTCCGCGCCGCTGCGCCGCGCTGCGCTCATGCTGCTGGCGGCGCTGGAGCGCATGCGGCTGCGTCGGACGTGGGTACGCGCGTTCAACGCCGCGCAGCGCCTGAGCTACGAACGCGGCGTGCTGGCCGCCGCGCCCGCGCCGCCGCGCCCGAGCGAGCCGCTGGTCGACGTCGACCTCGACGGCGACGGACCGATCGCGCGGCCGACGCTCGCGCCGCCGACCCTGCGCGTGCGCGTCGGGGGGCAGATCGTGGCGCACGTGCAGCCGGCGCTCGGGCAGTGGACGCCCGCGCTCGCCGAGCAGCTCGTCGACGCGGTGCCGTGGCAGCTGCTCGACGCGGCTGCCGGCGCGTGCGGGTGCCGGCCTGTGCGCGCGGAAGCACACGACCACGCGAGCCGCACGCTCGTCGTCTTCGGCCCCGCGCATGGCGCGGACGATGTCGCCGACGTGGCCGAGCTGACGGCGGCGGGCGCGACGGTCGCGACGGCGGAGGGACCGGCCGCCGCGCACTGGCGGGCGGCGACGGCATGCGCGGCCGCTGCGGATCGCGAGCTGGTGGCGTTCACGCTGCCGGGCGTGCGGGCGAGCGGGGCGTGGCTGGAGCAGGCACTGGCGGCGTTCGACGGCGAGCGCGTCGGCGTCGTCGTCGGCTGCGCGCTGCCGGCGTCCGCACCGCCTGCGCCGCTCGTCCTGCACGGGCGCCATGCGGACGCACGGCAGCTTCGGAACGACGCCGTGATCGCACCGTGGTACGTCGTGCTGCGCCGCGAGCTGCTGCCGGCGCTGGGCGGCCAGGCGGGCGAACGGGACGCCCTCGCGCCGGTGCACGCGCTCGTCGAGCACGCGCTCGACGACGGCTGGGTCGTCGGCTACCGCGACGTGCACGGCCTCGCGGGCGCCGCTCCGGACGCCCGCGCCGGCGCGCGTTCGCTGATGGCGGTGCGCGTTGCGCGCAGCCGCACGCCGGCTGCGACGGCCGTCGAGGAGCTGCGGCGCGCGACCTTCTTCGCCGCCCGCGACCTCGTGCGCGGCGCCGACCGTCGAACTGCGCTGCGCTCGTACGCCGGGACCGTCGCCGGGCTTCAGCGCGTCTGGGGACGGCGCGGGCTGCCGGCCGGCTGAAGCGCGCGGACGCGCCGTCGCGACCGCCCACCGACGCACGTCGGCTGCCGCTCCGCGCTCAGCTGCGCGGCGAGCGCCGCGTCACCGCGTTGCGCCATCCGGCAGCCGGCGAGCACGGCGATCACGACGAGCAGCCAGGCACTGCACAGCATCACGATCATGAGCATCGACCCCACCATCGGCATCCTGCGCTGGGACATTGAGCGCGCCGCTCCGCGACGACGCAGGAGAGACGCTATCCGGCGACGCGGCGCGCAAGTGCTACCAGCGTGTGAACGCCCCACCCCGATCCGCCTCTGCCGGCATAGGGCTTGCCGTTGTCCCACGCGGTGCCCGCGATGTCGAGGTGCGCCCACGGGACGTCGCCGACGAAGCGGTGCAGGAACTCGGCGGCGGTGATCGAGCCGGCCTTGCGGCTCTCGACCGCGTTCAAGATGTCGGCGTAGCGTCCTCTGATCAGTTCCGCGTAGGAGTCGTGCAGCGGCAGGCGCCAGAGTGGCTCGCCGGCGGCGCGTCCCGCCTCCTCGACCGCCGCCGCCCACGCGTCGTCGTTGCTCATCAAGCCCGCGTGGCTGTCGCCCAGCGCGGTCACGATCGCGCCGGTCAGCGTCGCGAGGTCGACGATCCGCTCGGCGCCGAGCGCGACGGCGTGCGCGAGGCAGTCGGCCAGCACGAGCCGGCCCTCGGCGTCGGTGTTGACGATCTCGATCGTCGTGCCGTTCGAGGCGCGCACGATGTCGCCCGGCTTGACCGCCGTGCCGCTCGGCATGTTCTCGGTCGCGCCGACGATTCCGAGCACGCGCAGCGGAAGTCTCAGCCGCGCGATCGCGCCGACCGCCTCCAGCACGGCCGCGCCGCCCGACATGTCGAACTTCATCTCCGACATTCTCGCCCCGGGCTTGAGCGAGATCCCGCCGCTGTCGAACGTCACGGCCTTGCCGACGAGCGCGAGCAGGGGGGCGTCGGTGCTGGGCTCCGGCGGGTCGTATCGCATGCAGATCAACTGCGCCTCCTGTGCGGAGCCCTGCGCGACGGCGGCGAACGCGCCCATCCCGCGTTCGCGGATGTCGGCCTCGCTCAGCACGTCGACGGAGATCCCCGCGGCCTCGCCGGCGATCTCCTGCGCGCGGTGGGCCAGGAACGAGGGGGTCGCCTCGTTGCCCGGCAGGTTCTGCAGGTCGCGTGCGCGGTTCTGCGCCTCCGCGACGACGGTCGCGATCGCGACCGGCTCGCCGACGTCGTGGTGCGCGCTGATCAGCAGCGTCGCGAGCGCACCGTCGTCCTCGGGGTGGTTGCGATAGCGGTCGAAGCGGTAGCCCGCCAGCACCGTTCCCTCGACGAGCCCGGCGACGACCGCGTCGTCGACGTCGTGGGGGACCTCCCAGCAGAGCGCGGCCGTCCCCAGCTCGCGGGCGCGCGCGTGAACGGCCGCCGCGACGATCCGCGCGCGCTCGGCGTCGAACGCGTCGCGCGCGCCGAGCCCGACCACCACGAAGCGCCGCTCCTCCGCGTGCGCGATCGCGAGGTGCCTGAACGCGCGCCGCGCCTCGCCGCGGTCGAGCAGGCGCTGGAGCGCGCCGCCGACGTCGTGCGCGACGTCCTCGCCGTCGAACACGCCGACGGCGATCGTGTCGGCGCTCGTCGCAAGCGGGGCGTCGGTGGTGGCGGCGATGCGCATTGCGCGGCAGGTTACCCGTGAAGCCGTTCAGCGGACCGCGCGGCTCGTAGCGGGTCGGTGAGCGCTGCACGCTGCACGCATCGCCGCGCCTTGCATCATGCACGCATGCGCAACCTCCTCGGTGTCCACCAAGGGCTCGCCATGCTCGGGTTGGTCATCGGCATCGCAGCGCTCGTGCTCGCGGCACTCGCATTGCGTTGAGACTCGCCCCGCTTCGCCGTCCACCGCGAGCTGCCCGCGCGAATTTCGCCAAACCCTCCTAGCATTCACGGCTGGCGTCCCGTGGACGCCCTCCTACACCGCTGAAACGGAGATCCGATGCCCAAGACCGTCATCCTCGGTGCTGCGCGCACCCCGATCGGCAAGCTCGGCGGCGGCCTCGCCTCGCTCGACGCGACCGAGCTGGGCGGCGTCGCCATCAAGGCCGCGCTCGAACGCGCCGGCGTCGAGCCGGAGCAGGTGCAGCACGTCGTGATGGGCCAGGTGATCCAGGCGGGCCAGGGCCAGATCCCCTCGCGCCAGGCGCAGGTCAAGGCGGGGATCCCAAAGGAAGTGTCGTCAGAGACGATCAACAAGGTGTGCGCGTCGGGCATCCGCGCGGCCGGCATCCTCGACGCGGCGATCCGCGCGGGCGACCTCGACGTCGCCGTCGGCGGCGGCATGGAGTCGATGTCGAACGCGCCCTACATGCTCAAGGGCGCGCGCTTCGGCTTCCGCATGGGCGACGCCAAGGCGATCGACTCGATGATCCACGACGGGCTCACGAACCCGTTCTCCGGCAAGCACATGGCGCACGAGGCGTCCGAGGTCGCGGCCGAGCTGGAGCTGACGCGCGCCGACATGGACCGCTGGTCAGTCCGCTCGCACGAGCTGGCGGTCAAGGCGACCGACGAGGGCCGCCTGCCGGAGGAGATCGTGCCGGTCACGATCAAGGGCAAGAAGGGCGACACCGTCGTCGAGATCGACGAGGCGCCGCGCCGCGACACGACGCTGGAGACGCTCGCCAAGCTGCCGCCGATCTTCATGAAGGACGGCTCGCACACGGCCGGCAACGCGCCCGGCGTCAACGACGGCGGCGGCGCGCTCGTGCTCGCCTCCGACCAGTGGGCGGCGGCGAACGGCAAGAAGCCGCTCGCGACGATCGTCGCGCAGGCGCAGGTCGCCGACGACTTCCCCTACCTCGCGAGAACGCCGGCGCTCGCGGCGCAGAAGGCGCTCGCGATGGCCGGTCTCTCGGTCGACGACATCGACGTGTGGGAGATCAACGAGGCGTTCGCGTCCGTCACCCTCAACTCGATGCGGATGCTCGGGATCGACGAGGACAAGGTCAACGTCAACGGCGGCGCGGTCGCGCTCGGCCACCCGATCGGCGCCTCCGGCGCGCGCATCCTCGGCTCGCTCGTGCTCGAGCTGCAGCGCCGCGGCGGCGGCCGCGGCTGCGCGGCGATCTGCTCGGGCGGCGGCCAGGGCGACGCCGTGATCGTCGAGGTGCCCGCGTCCTGAGCGACGCGCCCGCCAGCGACGGGGGCACCGCCGGCGCGGCCGGTGGTCGCGCCGCCGCCTTCTTCGATCTCGACCGCACGCTGATGGCGGGCTCGTCGGCGTACGAGTTCGCGCGCGCCTCGTATCGCAACGGCCTGATCGGCCGCCGGCAGCTCGTCGCGGGTGCGTGGGCGAACGTGCAGTTCCGCCTGCGCGGCTCGACCGACGCTGCCACCGACGAGCTGCGCGAGCGGATCGCCAAGGCGATCGAGGGCGTGCGCGTGCGCGACCTCCAGCGGCTCGGACCATCGGTGCTGGCGGGGATCCTGCCGCGCATCTACCCGCAGATGCTGCAGCTCGCCTGGCAGCACCAGGACGCCGGTCGCGAGGTCTTCATCTGCACCGCGGCCGCGCACGAGCTGGCAGCCGTGCTCGCGCTCGTGCTCGGCTTCGACGGCGGCGTCGGCGCGCGCTCCGAGGTCCGCGACGGCATCTACACCGGCCGTCCGCACGGCCCGTTCACCTACCGCGAGGGCAAGGCGCAGGCGATGCGCGAGCTGGCGGCCGAGCGGGGGATCGACCTCGGCGCCTCGTGGGCGTACTCCGACTCCGAGTCGGACCTGCCGATGCTGCGCGCCGTCGGGAATCCGGTCGCCGTCAACCCCGACGCGACGCTTGCGCGCGTCGCGCGCGAGGAGGGCTGGGAGGTGCTGCGGTTCGAGCGGCTGGGGCGGCGGCTCGCCGTCGCCGGCTCGCTCGCCGCGGCGGCGGCGCTCGGCGGGCTCGGCTCGCTCGCGCTCGGCCGTCGCAAACCGGTCCCGCCGCCACGCCGAATCCCCCCGCGCCGGCCGCTGCGCCGTCAGAGATGAGCGAGCACGAGCTGATCGACGAGCAACGCGAGATCCGCGCGCTCGCGCGCGACTTCGCCCAGCGCGAGATCGAGCCGCACGCCGCCGCCTGGGACCGCGAGCACCGCTTCCCGGAGGACGTCTTCGCGCAGCTCGGCGAGCTGGGCCTGATGGGCGTCTGCGTGCCGCCGGAGCACGGCGGCGCGGGCGCGGACTTCCTCGCCTACGTGCTCGTGCTGGAGGAGCTCGCGCGCGCGGATGCGGGCGTCGCGGTGACGGTCGCCGTGCACACGAGCGCCGCCACGCTCCCGCTGCTCGCCCACGGCACGCCGGAGCAGATCGACCGCCTCGTCCCGCCGCTCGCGCAGGGCCACGAGCTGGGCGCCTTCGCGCTGACCGAGCCGGAGGCCGGCTCGGACGCCTCCGCCATCCGCACGCGCGCCGACGCCGACGGTCGCATCACCGGCTCGAAGCAGTTCATCACGACCGGCTCGCATGCCCACGTTCTCCTCGTCTTCGCCCGCGACCCCGACGCGCGCATCTCCGCGTACGTCGTCCACCGTCCGGCGCCGGGTCTGAGCGTGATCAAGGAGGAGGAGAAGCTGGGGCTGAACTCCTCCAGCACTGCCGCGCTCTCCCTCGATGCAGTCGTAGGCGAGCGCTTGGGCCCCGCAGGCGCAGGAATGAAAGTCGCCCTCTCCACGCTCGACGGCGGCCGCATCGGGATCGCGGCGCAGGCGGTCGGGATCGCGCAGGCCGCGCTCGACACGGCGACCGCCTACGCCAGAGAGCGCCGCGCCTTCGGCGGCCCGATCGCCCGCCTCGGCCAGATCCAGGCCAAGCTCGCCGACATGCAGACGGAGATCGAGGCGGCGCGCGCGCTCACGTGGCGCGCCGCGCGGCTCAAGCAGGCGGGCCGGCCGCACACGGTCGAGGGCGCGCAGGCGAAGCTGTTCGCCTCCGCCGTCGCCCGCCGCCAGACCGGCGAGGCGATCCAGGTGCTCGGCGGCGCTGGCTACACGCGCGAGCTGCCGGCGGAGCGCTACTACCGCGACGCGAAGGTCACCGAGATCTACGAGGGGACCTCCGAGATCCAGCGGCTTGTCATCGCGCGGAGCCTTCTGGGCGACGCCGCCCGCGATGGCGGCATGTAGGAGGAGTTTCACCTACCATTCCCGCGCGATGAGCACGACCGAGCGCAAGATCCGCGTCGTCGTCGCGAAGCCGGGCCTCGACGGGCACGATCGCGGCGCCAAGATCATCGCGCGAGCGCTTCGCGACGCGGGCATGGAGGTGATCTACACCGGCCTGCACCAGACGCCGGAGCAGATCGTCGAGACGGTCATCCATGAGGATGCGGACGCGGTCGGCCTGTCGATCCTCTCGGGTGCGCACATGACGCTCGTGCCGCGCGTCGTCGAGCTGCTGCGCGAGCAGGACGTCAACGACGTCGTCGTGACCGTCGGCGGCACGATCCCGGCCGACGACATCCCCGAGCTGAAGCAGCTCGGCGTGGCCGAGGTGTTCACGCCCGGGACGCCCACGCAGGACATCGTCGAGTTCGTGCGCGGCGCCGTCCGCACGTCCGCGTAGCCGCCCGCTCGCGCCAGTCCGTCCTCATCTGAACGGCTTCGTCCACCTGGTGCGATTGACTGGTCAGTCAACGCGATATCATCCGCGCGCACCACCTTGCCCCGAACATGAGTTGGACTGCTGAGGAGGCACCCGAGTTGAAGATTTGCGTCCTGGTCAAAGAGGTACCGGACGCCGCCGTCGAGAAGCGCATCGACCCATCGACGGGGCGGATGGACCGCAACGGGGAGAAGAACCTCAACCCGTATGACACGCACGCCATCGAGGCGGCGATGCAGATCAAGGAGGGCGGGGCGATCCCCGTCGAGGAGATCGTCGCCGTGACGATGGGCCCGGAGTCCGCCGTGCGCGCGCTCCACAAGGCCGTCTCGCTCGGGGCCGACCGCTCCGTGCACCTGACCGACGCCGCGCTCGCCGGCTCCGACGTCGCCGCGACCGGCTACGCGCTCGCGAAGGCGCTCGAGGCCGAGTCGCCCGACCTCGTGCTGCTCGGCCAGCAGTCGGACGACGGCGAGTGCTACACGATCGGCGCGGTCGTCGCCGACCACCTCAAGATGCCCTCGCTCACGCAGGTCATCAAGATGGACGTCGACGGCGGCGCGCTGCGCTGCGAGCGCCAGGCCGAGTACGGCTACGACACCGTGCAGGTCCAGCTCCCGGCCGTCATCTCGGTCGGCGACGCGATCAACGAGCCGCGCTACCCGTCGCTGAAGGCGATCATGGGCGCGAAGAAGAAGCCGCTCGACACGAAGGGCGCCGGCGACGTCGGCATCGACGGATCGCTCGTCGGCGCGGACGGCTCGCGCGTCGACTGCGGCGAGTTCAAGGCGCCGCCGGCCAAGTCCGCCGGCAAGATCATCGAGGACGAGGACACGAACGAGACGGTCGAGCAGATCGTCGCGTGGCTGGACGAGAGGAAGCTGATCTGATGCCCGGTGGAATCCTGGTCTACGTCCTCCACTACGAGGGCGCCTTCAACAAGAACTCGCTCGGCGCGATCTCCGAGGGCGCGAAGCTCGCCGGCGAGCTCGGCGTCGGCTGCGATGCGGTCGTCGTCGGCGGCGCCGACCTCACGAACGACCTCTGCGCGACGCTCGGCACCTACGGCGCCAAGCGCGTCTTCAAGGCCGAGGGCGCGGAGGGCCTCGCACAGCCGGTCGTCGACGCGATGGCGAAGGTGATCGACGAGCACGGCCATTCGTACGCCCTCTTCGGCGGCGGCCTGCTCGGCTTCGAGATCGGCGCCGGCCTCGCCGCGCGCAAGCAGGCCGGCGTGACGATGGAGGTCACCGGCGTCGCGGTCGAGGGCGGCAAGCTCGTCGCCGAGCGCCCGATCCTCGGCGACTCGCAGATCTCCGTCTCCAAGTACAAGGGCGACCTGGGCATCATCATCGGCCGCATCAACGCGTTCGAGGTCAAGGAGTCGGGCGCGGGCGCGGCCGAGGTGGTCGACGTCGCGGTCGACTACTCGCCGTGGTCGAACCAGGCGACGATGGTCCAGCGCGGCGAGCAGCGCGGCGCCGACGTGAACATCGAGGACGCCGACATCCTCGTCGCGGGCGGCCGCGGGCTCGGCAAGGCCGAGGGCTTCCAGCTCTGCGAGGACCTCGCCGGCGCGTTCGGCGGCGCCGTCGCCGCGACGCGCGCGGTCGTCGACGCCGGCTGGTACCCCTACGCCGCGCAGATCGGTCAGACGGGCAAGACCGTCGCGCCGAAGCTGTACCTCGCGGCGGGCATCTCCGGCGCGATCCAGCACAAGGTCGGCATGCAGGCCTCGGAGAACATCGTGGCGATCAACAAGGACGCGAACGCCCCGATCTTCGAGTTCTCC
>DATNAP010000073.1:0-88859 GCA_035572475.1 Conexibacter sp.
ACGTCTTGTTGTCGGGCGTTCTGGTCGTCTCGAAGTACGAGGCCGGGAAGTAGTGGCCCTTCGCGGCCTTGCCGCCGACCGCCGCCAGCTCCTGCTCGGTGCAGATGCCGGAGAAGATCGGCGTCTTCTCGGGCGTGAAGCCGGCCGCCTGGTACTGCTTGAGGAAGGCGGGGATGCCGGCGCCGACGATCGTGTTCCAGATCAGGTCGGGCTTCGCGGACTTGATGTCGGACAGCGCCGAGCCGAACTCCGTCTGCGTGAGCGGGAAGAAGCGGTTCGCGATCACCGTCGCGCCCTGCTGCTCGGCGAGCTTCTTGACGATCGCGTTGTAGGTCTGCGGGCCGACGTAGTCGGAGCCGACCATGTAGATCTTCTTGCCGGCGTTCTTGACCATCCAGTCGGTCGTGTCCGTCAGGTGCTGGTTTGCGACGAGCGACGTGTAGATCACGTTCGTCGAGCACTCCAGCCCCTCGTAGAACGTCGGGTAGAGCAGCACGGCGTTGCCCTGCTCGTAGACCGGCAGCACCGCCTTGCGCGAGGCCGAGGCGTAGCAGCCGATCGTGGCCGCGACTCTGTCGTCGTTGACGAGCTTGCGCGCCTTCTGCACGACGACGCTGAAGTCGGACGCGTAGTCCTCGACCACCGGCTCGAGCTTGCGCCCACCGATGCCGCCTCTCGCGTTGATCTCGTCGATCGCGAGCATCGTCGCGTTCTTCATCGAGGTCTCGGCGATCGACAGGTCGCCCGAGAGCGAGAACAGGACCCCCACCTTGATCGCGTCGCTGGAGCCGCCCCCCGCGGCAGCGGTGCTCGTGGTTGCGGTGCTCGACGTGCCGGTCGACCCGCACGCCGCCAGGAGGCTGCCGACGGCCGTCGTGCCGACTGCGGCGGCGCCGGCGCGCTTGAGGACCTCCCGTCGGGTGGGCTGCAGGCTGGTCATCGATCTCCTCTTTGTGGGTTTTGGGGGGTGTGAGAGAAGTCAGAGCGCGAGCACGAGCCCGCGCACCTCGGCGGAGTCCGGAGCGCCGGCGGCGACGATCTCGCCGCCCCGCATCAGCGCGACGTCGTCGCACAGCCGGTTCACCACGTCGATCCGCTGCTCGGCGAGCACCAGCGTCAGTCCGCCCGCGCGCAATGCGTCGAGCGCCGCGACGACCTCGTCGACGATGCTCGGCGCGAGCCCCTCGGTCGGCTCATCCAGCAGCAGCAGGTGCGGGCGCCGCAGCAGCGCGCGCGCGATCGCGACCTGCTGCTGCTGTCCGCCGGAGAGGACCCCGGCCTGGCGGCGCTCGAGTGCGCGCAGGCCCGGGAACAGCTCCATCACGTCGAAGACCGGGCCGTCGGCGTGCGCGCTGAGCTGCGCGGCGCGCAGGTTCTCCGCGACGGTCAGGTCGGGGAACAGCCGGCGTCCCTGCGGGACGAGCGCGAGGCCGTGCGCCGCGCGCCGGTGCGCGGGCCAGCCGGTCAGCTCGACGCCGAAGCTGCGCACGCGACCGCGCGTCGGCAGCAGTCCCATGATCCCGCTGATGAGGCTCGTCTTGCCGACGCCGTTGCGCCCGACGAGCCCGACGGCGCTGCCCGGCGCGAGCCACAGCTGCGCCGCGCGCACCACCGGCACGCCGTCGCGCAGCACGTCCAGCTCCAGCTCGAGCGCGGGCGCCGGTGGCGCGCCCGCGCCGACCGCGCCTTCGGCACCGGCGAGGACGGGGCGTTCGGCCAGTAGGGCTTGGCCAAGCCCTACCCGCTCAAGCGGCATGCGCGGCCGTTCCCAGGTACGCCTCGCGGACGACCCGATCGTCGGTCACCTCGTCGAACGTGCCGGTCCGCAGCACGCGCCCGTTGTGCATGAACGAGACGCGATCGGCGATCGAGGCGACGAAGTCGAGGTCGTGCTCGACCACGAGGAACGTCCCGCGCTCGATCGCTCCCAGCTCCTCGGCGAGGCGGCCGCGCTCGCTGCGCGGCATGCCGGCGGTCGGCTCGTCGAGCACGATCACGGACGGTCGCTGCAGCAGCACCATCTGCAGCTCGACCCACTGCTTCCAGCCGTGGCTGAGCTGCTCGCCCGGCACGTCGCCGATCTCGTCCAACTGGACGCGCAGGTGGTCGAGGCCGGCGCCCGGGGCGGCCAGCCGGAGCTGCTCGCGCACCGTCAGTCGCGGGAAGGTGCGCGGGATCTGGAACTTGCGTCCGAGCCCGCGCCGCGCGCGCACGTGCGGCGGGCCGGTGAGCGTCTCGCCGTTGAGCGCGACGTGTCCTTCCTGCGCGGTGACGTGGCCGGTGATGACGTTGGCGAGCGTCGTCTTGCCGGCGCCGTTGGGGCCGATCAGCACGTGGATCTCGCCCGCCCGCAGGTCGAGCGAGACGTCGTCGAGGACGACGGTCGGCCCGAACGCGACGCAGACGCCCGCGCACGTCAGCGTGCCGCCATCGCGCTGCGGCCGGGATGCGCGCAGGGGACGCGCGACGTCGAGCTGGGACACGGCGGGGACGGGGACCGGGACGGTGACGCTCATCGGGTCATACCTCCGCGAGGACGTGGTGGCGGACGGCGCCGACCTCGTGGCGGGTCCACGAGCCGTCGGCGAAGCTCCAGCGCTGCTCGGACGGCGCCAGCAGCCAGGACTGCGCGCCGCGCTCGGACGTAGGCGCGCCCCCGCGGATCCGCGTGCAGCGCACCGCCTGCGCGAGCGGATCGATCTCCACGACGGCCGCCTCGTGCGGCCGCTCGACGAGCGCGGGGACGCAGATCTGCAGGACGTTGCCGTGCGTCATCGCGTCGCGCACGTGGACGTGCCCGCTGAGCACGACCGTCGGGGTGCCCGTCGTGCCGAGCAGTTCCAGCAGCAGGCCGCGGTCGAGCAACTCGCCTGGGAACGGCAGTCCGGCGGCGGCAAGCCGCGCGGCGTGCGGCACGAGCGGGAAGTGGCTGACGAGGACGGTCGAGCGCGTCTCGCCGTCGACCGGTCCCAGCCCGCGGTCGCGGGCCCAGCGGTGCTCGGGGTCGACGCCGACGGGACGGAGCGTCACGAGCTGCTCGCGGGCGAGCGCGTCCGCGCGCCGCCAGCCGGCGCGCACGGCGGCATGGGCGGGGACGAGGTCGCGATCGCGCAGCACGTCGTGGTTGCCCTCGACGACCGCGAGCGGGATCGGCGAGACGTCCAGCAGGCATTCGAGCGCGGCCGCGCACGACGCCTCGTCGCCGTGGTGCGTCAGGTCGCCGGCGACCACGAGCAGTTCGCAGCCGTGTTCGGCGAGGGTCTCGACGGTCGCGGCACACCGTGCCGCCAGCCCCTCGAAGTCGTAGGGCGCGTGCCAGCGCTCCGGCGCGTGCGGCGCGACGCTCCAGTGCAGGTCGGCGAGCACGCCGAGCTTCACAGCCGGTGCTCCCCGAGGATGTCGGTGTAGTGCTCCAGCGCGTGTGCCGAGCGGCGCTCGTCGCGGCTGGCGACGGCGACGAGCAGCGCGTCGAGCAGCGCGAGATGCGCCAGCCGGCTCGCCATCGCCTCCAGGCGCAGCGCGAGCTCGCGGCTGCCGGCGACGATCGTGTGGTCGACCTGCTCGGTGAGCGGCGAGACGGCGAAGCTCGTGATCGCGACCGTCGTGGCGCCGGCGCCGCGCGCCGAGGCGGCGGCCGCGAGCGTCTCGCGGGTGGAGCCGGTGTGGCTGACGATCACCGCGACGTCCTGGTCGCTGAGCAGGCGCGCCTGGACGTGCTGGACGTGGACGTCGGAGGGCGCCTCCGCGAGCACGCCGACCGCCGAGAAGCGGTACGCGGCGTCCTGGCACAGCGGCGCCGAGGTGCCGACGCCGAAGAACAGCACGCGGCGCGCGTCGGCGATCGCGGAGACGACGGCGTCGAACGTGTCGGGATCGACGAGCGCGCCCGCGTCGCGGACGCTTTCGGCGCCGGCGCGGGTGATCTCGACGAGCACCGCGCTGCGCGGGTCTTCGGCCGCGCGCGCCTGGTCGGTGCGGGCCTCTTCGAAGACCGCCAGCTCGTGGGCGAGCGCGAGCTTGAGGTTGTGGAAGCCCTTGAAGCCGAGCTTCTGCGCGCAGCGGATCACGGTGGCGCTCGAGGTCGAGGCGAGCTGGGCGACCTCGCTCGCCGACTTGTAGATCACGACGTTCGGCTGCTCCAGCACGACGCGCGCGACGCGCACCTCCGCGGCCTGCAGGCCCGGGAGATGCGCGTGGATGCGCGCCTGCACCTCGCGTGCGGCGCCCAGGTCGGTCGGTGGTAGATCAGTCGACATGAGTTGAGTAAGACTGTGCGGCGGCTTCCGGTCCGTCGGGATCGACTGTACGATGCGATTCACCGTGACCTCAAGCTTGGTAACCAACAATTCACAGCCGTTAACAAAAAGGCCGCAAGCTGCGGTTTTCGACTGCGATGGACTGCTCGTCGACTCACAGATCTGCTGGGAGCGCGCTTATGCGCGCGTCGCGGCCGCGCGCGGCCGCCCGCTCGACGACGTCCGCCTCGACCGCCTGCTCGGCGCTTCGGTCGCGGGCGCCGCGGCATTCGTTAGCGAGGATCTCGGCGAGCCGGTCGGCGCCGAGGAGCTGCACGCGGCGCTCGCCGCGAGCTTCGCGGCCGATCCGCCGGAGCCCCTGCGCGGAGCGCGCGAGCTGATCGCTGACCTGGCGGAGCGCATGCCGCTGGGGGTCGCGAGCAACGGGCCGCGAGCGATCGTCCTGACCGTGCTCGACCAGCTCGGCGTGCGCGAGCTGATCTCCGCGGTCGTGAGCGCGGAGGAGACCGCGGGCGACAAGCCGCAGCCCGACGTCTACCTGGAGGCCTGCAGGAGGCTCGCGGTCGCGCCGGGCGACGCCGTCGCGTTCGAGGACTCGCCGCTCGGCGCGCAGGCGGCGCGGCGCGCGGGCCTGTTCGTGGTCGCGGTGCCGTCGGTCCCCGGCGCGGCGATCGACGCCGATCTCACCGTCGCCAGCCTGGACGACGCGGAGCTGCGCACGCTGCTCGGCCTCGACGCCGACGAACCGGCACCCTCGGCGGCCGTCGCCGGCTGACCACCCGGCCGGGTCTGATCCCCGGTCCACCATGCACCGGATCTACGTGTGTCCATTTGGGGGTCGTATAGGGACCCAAATGGACACACATCGGGAGGCCGCGGGCGGCGGCGCAAGCGCAGCCCCGCCCGCGCGGAGCTCAAACCCAGACCGGATTGCTCCAGGCGCGCCGGCCGTCGGCGTCGACGACGGTCACACGGCAGAAGCTCCCGCGGAAGCGCGAAACGTCGAAGGCCGCCTCGGTGAGCAGCGGCGGCCCGAGCCGCCAGCGCCAGCGCCGCCACAGCCGGCTCGGGCCGGTCAGCAGCACGCGCGCGCACGGCGAGCAGGCGACGCGCAGCGTCTCGCCGTCGAGCGCGAGGCGGGTGAGTGCCGGCCCCTGCGTGGAGTAGTAGGCGCCCGCCTTGAGCGCGGCGAGCAGCGCGGCCGGCTCGCGCTCGCGCGCGTAGACCTGCACCCACGCGCCGAACGCGTCGGGGCCGTCGCGGAAATGCGCGTCGTCGGCGGCGACGGCGTGCAGGCGGCGACCGTCGGCGAGCAGCGCGTCGAGGAACGGCGCCGCGATCGCGGTGTCGGGCCGGTAGATCCACGACTGGTGCGTATAGACCTCCACTGCGTGGACGGCGTCGAAGCCGGGCAGCCCGGCGGCGACCTCTGGCCGCAGGCCGTTGAGCCCCGGATGCAGCAGCACGACGAACGCGCCGGCCGCGGCGGCGCGCGCGATCGCCCCCGCGTGCTCGCCTGCGCGCGGCGGCGCGAAGTCGAGCGGCAGCCCGACGGCGGCGACCCAATAGACGTTCGGGTCGGACCAGTCGGCCGAGCTCAGCTCGGCGCCGATCAGCGTCGTGAAGTCCGCATTCTGCAGGGACGTCGTGTCGGCGATCGGCCAGCCGTAGCGCTCCTCGCAGTGGTCGGTGATCGCGACGAAGTCGTAGCCGGCCTCGCGGTACGTGCGTGCCAGCTCGGCGGGCGCCAGCGCGCCGTCCGAGCGGTCCGAGTGGCAGTGCAGGTTGCCGCGGAAGAAGCGGCCCGGTCCGCGCGTGAGCAGCTCACCCATCGGTCCGCTCCACGATCCGGCGCGCGGCCGCGGCGGGCGTCGTGGCGCCGTGGTTCTCGACGATCAGGTCGGGCGCACGCGGGAACTCGGGCACCAGCTCGCGGCCGACGACCGCGCCGCGCCCGCCCGCGTAGACGCGCTTGTCGCCGTCGCGGCGCGCCAGCTCGTCCGCCGGTGCGCGCAGCCACACCTCGAAGTAGCCCGGGATGTGCGCGCGGTTCCATTCCTGCACCTCGTGGAAGAGCGAGACGGTCGCGCAGATCACGACGTGGCCCTGCTCGGCGAGCTGGCGCGCGAGGCGGCCGTAGAAGCGGGCGAGGTCGAGGCGGTCCTCGCGCGCGTAGCCGGTCTGCCAGGGGAGCGCTTCGCGCAGCGCGTCGCCGTCGAGCATGACCGGCACGACGCCGCGCTCCAGCAGCAGTGCGCGCAGCTCGCCCGCGACGGCGCTCTTGCCGGTCGAGGACAGGCCGGTGAGCCAGATCGCGCGCGGCGTCATCGCTCGTCCCCCGTTCGCGGGCCGGCGCCCGCGGTCGGCGCGCTGCCACCGCCCGCCAACCCGCCGGTGCCGCCTCCGCTCGGCCGGCGCTCAGCCCCGCGCGCCGCCGCGACGAACGCCTCGAAGATCCGCTGCTGCTCGGCGTCGCGCGAGGAGGTGTCCTCGGGGTGCCACTGCACGCCGACGATCCAGCGCGCGCCCGCTTCCTCGATCGCCTCGACGAGGCCGTCGTCGCTCCAGCCGGTCTCGACGAGCCCCTCGCCGAGCCGCGCGACGGCCTGCTGGTGGTGCGACGAGCACGCGCGCAGGGCATCCGTCCCCACGGCCGCCGCGAGCCGGCTGCCGCTCCGCAGCCGGACTGCATGCTCGCGCCACGCCGCGCTCGTGCCATGGCCGGCGGCGATGGTCGGGTCGAGCTGCTGCGCCAGCGAGCCGCCGCGCGCGACGTTGACCAGCTGCATCCCGTGGCAGATCGCGAGCACCGGCAGCGCGCGCGCCGCCGCCGCCTCCAGCAGCGCCAGCTCGCACGCGTCGCGCAGCGGGTCGACGTCGTCGCGGCCGCCCCCGGGCTGCCCGCCGTACAGCTCAGGCGCGACGTCGTTGCCGCCGGTCAGCAGCAGCCCCCGGCAGGGCGCCAGCGGCCGCTCGGCAGCGCGTGCCCCCTCGCGACTCGGCGCGAGCACGACCGGGCGCGCCCCGGCTGTCGCGAGCGCGCGCAGGTAGGAGCCGGGCACCGGCCCCAGCGGCGAGCCGCGCCGGCCGCCGACGGCGATCGCCGGCGTCGCGCCGTCAGCGCTTCCAGCTCCCTGCATCCCCCCTCCCCCATGGATCAATCGATTACCTGAAGTGAGACCCGAGCGAATCGTTTGTTACATCAACGAACCGCTTGACACACATTAACGATCATCGCTAGCCTACCGCGCTGGCACTAGCAGGGGGACAAGGGGGAAGATGTAATGAAGTCGTTGCCATGGGATTACAGTTCCCTGGCCGAGAGCTACCACGGGCGCCCGCCCTACGCGGACGCCGTGATCGATGATCTCATGGCGATCGCCGGCGTCGCGCCGGGCGATCGCGTCTGCGACATCGGCGCCGGCACGGGGCACCTGAGCGTCCATCTCGTCGCGCACGGCCTCGTGGTCGACGCGGTCGAGCCCAACGACGCGATGCGCGGCGTCGGCCGCGAGCGGCTCGCGGACGCGCCGGTCGAGTGGTTCGAGGCGCGCGGCGAAGACACCGGCCGGCCGGAGGGCGCCTACCCGCTGGTGACGTTCGGCTCCTCGTTCAACGTCGTCGAGCACGCGCGCGCGCTCGCCGAGGTCGCCCGGATCCTCGACCGCCCCGGGTGGGTGGCGATGATGTGGAACCACCGCGAGCTCGACACGGACCCGCTGCAGACCGAGATCGAGGCGGTGATCGCCTCGCGCATCCCCGGCTACGACTACGGCACCCGCCGCAGCGATCCGTCGGGCGACGTCGCGGCCTCCGGCCTCTTCCACGCGCCGCGCTACCTGGAGGGCAGCGTGCGCCACGAGGTCGACGCCGACGAATGGGTCGAGGCGTGGAACTCGCACGCGACGCTGGCGCGCCAGGCCGGCGACCAGATGGAGCAGATCGTCGACGAGATCGCCGCGCGCGTCGCACACGCCCAGGACGGCGGCCGTCTGACGGTGCCGTACACGACCCGCTGCTGGGTCGCCGAGGTCAAGGGCCCGTGACGTGGCCGCGGACGGCTTCACGTTCGGCACGAAGGCGGAGACGCTCGCGACCCTCGCGGGCCGGCTCCGTCACGGCGTCGTGCTGCCGCTCGACTGGTTCACCGTCGGCGAGTGGCAGGCCGACGAGCACGCCGTGCTCGACCGCCTGTGCAGGCACGAGTGGGCGAGCGGAGCGCTGATCGTCCGCAGCAGCAGCCTGGACGAGGACACCGAGACGGCGTCGAACGCCGGGCACTTCCTGTCCTGCGGGCACGTCAGCGGGCGCGGCGAGCTGCGGCTCGCGATCGAGCAGGTGATCGCCTCCTACGAGGGCCGCACCGACGCCGACCAGGTGCTCGTGCAGCCGGAGCTCGACCACGTCGTCGCCAGCGGCGTCGCGTCCTCGCGCGAGCCCAGCGGCGGCGGCCCCTACCGCGTGATCACCTACTCGGAGAGCGCCGACACCGACGCCGTCACCGCCGGCCGCGACGGGACCCGCAGCTGGTACTGCCTCGCCTACGAGGACGGTGCGCCGCCCTCGCCGCGCCTCGCGGGCGTGCCGGCGCTGATCGACGAGCTCGAGCAGCTCGCCGACGTGCCGTTCGAGCTCGAGTTCGGCGTCGCCGACGAGGGCCCCGTCGTGCTGTTCCAGGTGCGACCGCTCGCGACGAGCAGCAAGGGCATCGCGAGGAAGGCCCACCGCGCCGCGCTCAAGGAGTGCCGCTCCCAGCTGCGCCGGCTCTCGCGCGCGCGCCCGCCGGCGCTCGGGCCGCTCGGCGGCTTCGGCGTGATGCCCGACTGGAACCCCGCCGAGATGATCGGCGTGCGGCCGCGGCCGCTCGCGACCTCGCTCTACCGCAATCTCATAACGGACGAGATCTGGGCCGAGAGCCGCGCTCGCTACGGCTACCGCGACCTGCGCGGCGTGCCCCTGCTGGTCGACTTCTGCGGGCTGCCCTACATCGACGCGCGCGCCAGCTTCAGCTCGTTCGTGCCCGCGGCGCTCGACGACGCGACCGCGGAGCGGCTGGTGGCGCACTACATGCAGGCGCTGCGCGCGCGGCCCCATCTGCACGACAAGATCGAGTCGGCGATCGCGCTGACGGCCTACGACTTCGACACGCCGGCCAGAGCGCGGGAGCTGGTCGAGCACGGCGTGCTGACGGCGGCGCAGGCGGGCGACGTCGTCGCTGCGCTGCGCGTGCTGACCGTGCGGATGATGGCGAGCAACGGGCCGTTCGCGCGCGACCTCGAGACGGCGGCGGAGCTGGCGCGGCTGCACGTCGACGGCGCCCCCGTGGCCGGCTTCCCGCTGCGCCGGATCGCCGAGCAGCTCGACCAGTGCCGCGCGCTCGGCACGCTTCCGTTCGCCGGCCTCGCGCGCGCCGCGTTCACCGCGGTCGGGATCGTCAACAGCCTCGTGCGTCAGGGGGTCTTCACCGACGAGCAGGGAGCGGCGCTGATAGGCGGCGCCAACGACGTCACGAAGGACCTGCGGCGCGACTTCTCGACGCTCGACCGCGACGGCTTCCTCGACCGCTACGGCCACCTGCGGCCGGGCACCTACGACATCCGCTCGGCGCGCTACGACGAGTCCTTCGAGCGCTACTTCGATCCCGCGCACCGCGAGCAGGCGGGCGTCGCGCACGCCGAGTTCGCGCCCAATGCGGCACAGCTTGAGGAGATCGGCCGGCTGATCGAGTCGCACGGGCTCGCGTGCGAGCCGGGCGAGCTGATGGACTTCGTCCGCAGCGCGATCGCCGCGCGCGAGCGCTCCAAGCTCGACTTCACGCGGCTCGTCAGCCAGGTGCTCGTGGACGTGCGTCAGCTCGGCGAGCAGCTCGGCTTCGACGCCGACGACATGTCGTACGTGCCGGTGACCGTGCTGCGCAGACTCGCCGCCGGGCTCGACGACGTCTACGCCGCCCTGACCAAGGCGATCCGGCGCGGGCGGGAGCGCTATCGCGTCACGGAGACGCTGTGCGCGCCGGCGCTGCTGCGCGACGAGGACAGCTTCGGCAGCTTCGTCACGATGGAGGACGAGCCCAACTTCGTGACGCATGCGCGCGTGATCGCGCCGCCCGCCGACGTCATACGGGGCGACGAGCTCGACGGGCGCATCGCGATGATCACGTCGGCCGATCCCGGCTGGGACTGGATCTTCACGCACCGGATCGCCGGCCTCATCACCGCGTTCGGCGGCGCCAACTCGCACATGTCGCTGCGCGCGCTGGAGCTGGAGCTGCCGGCGGCGATCGGCGTCGGCGAGGACCGCTTCAGGCGCTGGCTCGGCGCGCCGCTGCTCGAGCTCGACGCCGCCAATCGGCTCGTCCGCCCGCTGGCGGACGCCGCCCGGCCGGTCGCCGCCCACGCCGCACGGTCGGGAAGCGCCTGAGATGCAGGGGCTGATCCTCGCCGCCGGCCGCGGCTCGCGCATGTCCGCGCTCACGCAGGCCGGCCCCAAGTGCCTCGTGACGGTCGGCGGCGGGACGCTGCTCGCGCGCCAGGTGGCAGCGCTGCGGGCCGCCGGCGTCGAGCGGATCGGCGTCGTCGGCGGCTGGCGCGTCGGCGCGCTGCACGGGCGCGGCGTCGAGGTGCTGCACAACCCCGACTGGGCGACGACGACGCAGGTCGGGACGCTGTGCCGCGCGGCCGAGTGGCTGCGCGCGGCGCCGACGCTCGTCAGCTACGGCGACATCGCCTTCTCCCCCGCGACCGCGCGGCGCCTGGCGGCGTGCCCGGCGCCGCTCGCGCTCTCCTACGACCGCGACTGGCACGCGCTGTGGCGCCGGCGCTTCGCCGATCCGCTCCAGGACGCCGAGACGTTCGCGCTCGACGAGCACGGCCACGTCTGCGAGATCGGCGGACGGCCGCGCCCGGACGAGGACATCGGCGGCCAGTACATCGGGCTGATGCGGTGGACGCCGTCGGCGTGGCACCGCTACGGCGGCGTGCTGCGGGCGCTGCAGTCCAGCGCGGACGGCCGGCGCGTCGACATGACCGCCGCGCTGCGCCTGCTCGTGCAGCGTCACTACGCGGCCATCGCCGCCGTGCCGGTCGACGGGCCGTGGTTCGAGTTCGACTCGGAGCGCGACGTCGAGCTGGGCACGCCTGTCATCGACGCGATCGACCGGCTCCTCGGGGCCGCGGCATAGACAAGGAGGAAGGGATGTCAAGCATCGCCGGGTTCGAGGACCTCGACCTGTTCAACCCGCCGGAGACGTACACATCGGCCGCGCGCGGCTACGACGCCGCGCAGCCCGGCTGGGGCCGCGTGATCGACCACTCGCTCGAGCTGCTGGCGCTCGCGCCGGGCCACTCCGTGCTCGACGTCGGCTGCGGCCCGGGGATACTGTCCGTGCTCGCCGCCCCGCAGGTCTCGCCGGGCGGCTCGGTGACCGGGGTCGACGTCGCCGAGGGGATGCTTGCAGTCGCGCGCGAGAAGGCGGCCGAGCAGGGCGTCGGCGACGCGGTCGCGTTCCAGCTCGGCGACATGCACGAGCTGCCGTTCGCAGACGACAGCTTCGACGCCGTCGTCTGCTCCTACGCGATGTTCTTCGCGCAGAGCGTGACCGCGGTCGGCCGCGAGCTGTGGCGCGTGCTGGCGCCGGGCGGCCGGCTGGTCGTGGCGACGATCGGCGAGCAGTTCTTCGAGCCGATGTGGGGCGAGTTCCGCCGCGAGAGCGCACGCCTCAGACCGGACCTCGACGTGAGCATGCCGTGGGAGCGCCGCCAGGTCGCCGACGGCGGGACGCTGTGCGGACTGCTGGCGGCCGGCGGCGTGCGCATCCGCGGCCTCGAGGTCGAGGACGTGCCGGTGCCGCTGTCCGGTCCCGACGACTGGTGGGCGATCGCCGAGGGCACGGGGATCCGCCGCGCGATCGAGGAGATGGGTCCCGAGGCGGCGGCCGAGGTGCGCGCGGCGAACGCGCGCTCGTTCGAGCAGCAGGGCGTCGCGAGCGTGACGATCTCGACGAACTTCGTGCTCGCGGAGAAGCCGCGCCGCTGATGGCCGCGGTCAGCGCCGACGGCCACGGGCGCGCGGCGCTGCTCGCGCGCGTGGACGGCCGCCTGCCGGAGCTGCGGCCCGCGGAGCGGCGCGTCGCGCAGCTCCTGCTGGAGCAGCCGGCGCGCGCGACCTTCACATCGGTGGTCGAGCTGGCGGAGCTGGCCTCGACGTCGAGCGCCACCGTCGTGCGCTGCGCGAAGCAGCTCGGCTTCGCCGGCTTCCACGAGCTGAAGGCCGTCCTCGCGCGCGAGCTCGCCGGCAGCAGCCCGCCCGCCGAGCGGATCGACGCGCAGCCCGACGCCCGCCTCACGGCGCTCGCGCAGGTGACGGCGGCCGGCGCCGCGTCGGTTCGCGACGCCGGCGCGCTCGTCGACGCCGGGGTGTTCGAGGCGAGCGTCGCCGCGCTCGACCGGGCGCAGCGCGTGCTCGTCGTCGGCGTCGGCAGCTCCGCGGCGCTCTGCAAGGACGCCGCCTCGCGCTTCACCGCGATCGGCCTGCACGTGGAAGCGGCGGCCGACGTCCACGAGCAGCACCTGCGCGCGCGACTGCTGCGGACCGGCGACGCGTGCCTCGTGCTCTCGCACACCGGCACCTCGCGCGAGACGCTCGCCGCTGCGCGCGCGGCGGTCGCGGGGGGCGCGAGCACGACGGCGATCACGAGCTTCGCCATCTCGCCGCTGGTCGAGCTGGTCGACCACGCGCTCGTCGTCGGGACGCGCACGCTCGCCCCTCACCTTGCGCCGCTCGCCACCCGGCTCGCCCACCTCGCCCTCGTCGACTCGCTCGTCGTGGCGGTCGCACTACGCGACGAGCCGCGCACGCGCCGCGCGCTGGCGCGGCATGCGGACGGGCCGCCTTGACGACTCGCCGTCCTGCCCCGTCAGTCGGGGCAGGTGACGGCCGCGAAGCTGACGCCGGGCGTCTGGTTGATCGCGAGGCACTTGCCGTGGTCGACGATGTCGATCGCGACGTGCGTCTCGTGGTTGGACTCGAGCCGGCGGCCGAGTCCGGTGGGACCGCCGCCGAGCGCCCCCGCACAGGCGACGCCGAGACCGGCCGAGAGCGCTTTGTACGTCGCGAGGCCGACGGCCTCCGCCCCCGGGCCCGTCTCGGCCGTTGCGCCGGCCATCGCCAAGCCCGCGCCCGTGGCGAAGACGTCGCTGAAGAAGCTGCAGGCGATCCCACCTGCAGCGCCGACCCAGTCGCCGGAGGCGAAGTCGCTCGCGACCGAGGCGCGATCGCACAGCGTGCCGGTCGCATGGCCCGCGCCGGACGACCCGCCGCCGTAGGCCGCGGCGGCGATCAGCGCGCACGCCATCGGCCCAGTCAGGGTGAGCCCGTCCGGCTTGCCGAAGCCGGCGCAGACCTGGTTCAGGCTACCCTCGCGGTCGTACGTCATGACGCGGCCGACCGTGTGCGCGGCGCCGTTCGGGTACTGCGCTTGGCAGATCCGATCGGCCGTGGGCGTCGATCCCCCGGCGGCGCCCTGCTGGTCGGCGCTCGCGCTGCAGCCGTGGTCCAGCGCGGTCGCAGGATCGACGGCGAGGTAGTCCAAGCCCCCGGCGGCCGGGTCGTCGGCCGAGCAGCGCACGACGTTCTGCGCGGGCGGGTCGTCGAACGCGACGTCGGCGAAGCTGCCGCCGAGCTGGACGACGGGCCGGATCAGCAGCCGGTCCGCCGTGTCGCGGCCGGTCGGGTCGTCAGCGCCGCCGCCCGCGACGACGAGCCACGCGTTCCACGACTTGGGCTCGCCCGACGACGGGGGCCAGTGCACGTCGCCGCCGTCCACGCCGCCGTCGGACTGGTTGCACTCGGGCGGCACGTTGCTGTACGTGACGCCCCACAGCAGAGCCTGGTCGGACGGCCCCACCTGCGCGCCGTCCCCGACCTCGCTCACGTTGCCCAACTGCACGGTGAGGTCGACGGGCGAGGCGGACGTCACCTGTGCGGAGATGTGCAGCGGAACGGCGACGCCGTCGTGCACGCCGAGGTTGGAGAGCAGCGTGGCGCAGCTGCGCACGGCCTCGTCGTCGACGTCGCCGATCCGCTGCGGCTCGCCGACGCTCACGCCGATCGACGCGCTGTCGCCGCCGTGGTCGCGCGCGGTCGCGCCGGCCAGCGGCGAGGTCGCCGCGGACTCGGTCTGCTTGATCGCGCCGAACGTCACCGTCGGGCTCGTCGAGACGTCGGCGCCACAGCCGCTCGCCGTCACGACGCCGAGCAGCACCGCAAGCGCGCCGCCGCGCGAAAGCCGCATCTTCAGGCCAGCCCTCGTCAGCTCAACCGGTGGCGACCTCGAAGAACTGCTTGAGCGTCATGTCGGGGTGGCTGGCGCAGTAGTACGGGACCTCCGGCTGGCCCAGCGGGGTCGCGTAGTCGGGCTTCTGATACTTCCCTGCCAGCTGCGACACGAGCGTCTGCTGGTCCTGCGGCGATGCGGCGAGGAACTGCCGGCATGTCGACGACTCGCTGATCGAGGCCGCGCCGCAGCCGGCGACCGACGCCCCGATGGCCGCGACGCATGCGGTCGCGCTTGCCAGGGTCCTGAATCCGTCCCTCAACTCGGCTCCTAACCTCTTAGTGGCAGTTTGCGCCACTAGATTTCAGTAGTTAGGGCCGCACTCTATCGCCGCCTCCGGCGGTGCGTGGATGCCGTGCCGTGTTCAGCTTGGCGTGCGACGGACCTCGGCCACGTCGAGCGTGACCGGATCGATCACGACGCCGTACGCGAGGTCGGCCTGCTCCGCGCTGATGTAGCCGTTCGCCACGTCCGCGACGACGTCCTCGACCGGCCGCGCGTGCGGATCGCCCCAGCCGCCGCCGGTGCCCGTAACAATCGACACCACCTCGCCGCGCTCCAGCCGGTAGCGCGCCGACTTGCCCATCGTGACGACGCGCCCGTCGTTGTGCGTGAAGCGGATCTGGTTCGGCGATCCGACGGCTCCGCCCGCCGTTCCCCACGGCGGGTACTTGTGACGCCCGCACGTCACGGTGACGAACAGCTCCTCGGACGTCACGCGGTAGGAGCGCACGCAGCCGCGGCCACCGCGGTGGCGGCCAGCACCCGCCGCGGGCGCGGTGTCGAGCGCGAACTCGTCGAGCATGAAGCCGTAGCGCGCCTCGGCGACCTCGACCGGGATGACGTAGGTCTCGCCGTCCGAGACGCACATCAGCCCCTGCTCGCCGTCCTTGGCCACGCCGGCGCCCCAGCCGCCGGTCGCCGCCTCGGCGCAGAGGAACAGCTCGCCCGTGTCCGGATGCGTGCCGGCGAACACCGAGCCGCACACCGACAGGAAGTGCCCGGCGGAGAGCCGCTCGGGCAGCGACGGCGCGAGCGCCTTCCAGATCAGGTCGCTCGCATAGTTCGCCGTCTCCCAATACGCCGACACCGGCGACGGCCGCTGCGCCGTGAAGATCGTCGCCGGGGGGCAGACGATCCGCACCGGGCGGAAGCACCCGTCGTTGATCGTCATCGACGGATCGGTGATCGCCAGGAACAGCGCGCGGACGACGGAGTTGAGCCCCGTCTCGGTGCAGTTCACGGGTCCGGGCACCTGCGGATGACTTCCCGTGAAGTCGGCGACGAACTCGTCGTCGGTGATCGTCACCTTGACCTGGACCGGGAACGGCCCGTGGCCGATCCCGTCGTCGTCGATCATGTCGTCCGCCTCGAACGTGCCCTTCGGCAGGCCCGCGAGCGCGTGGCGGGCGAGCTTCTCGCCGTGGTCGAGCAGCGCGTTCATCGACCCCAGGACCGCGGCCACCCCGTGCTTGTCGCACAGCTCGTGGAAGCGCTGCTCGCCGAGCCGCAGCGCGGCGGCCTGCGCGTGCATGTCGCCGAGCGTCATCGCCGGCAGGCGGACGTTCGTCTCCAGGATGTCGATCACGCCCTGCACCGGCGTCTCCGCCTCCCACACCTTCACGCACGGAAGCTGCAGCCCCTCCTGGAAGATCTCGGTGGAGTCGGTCGTCCACGAGCCCGGGTCCTTGCCGCCCAGCTCGGTCCAGTGCGCCTTCGACGCCGAGAAGGCGACCAGCTCGCCGCCGTAGTAGATCGGCACGACCAGCGTGACGTCGGAGAGGTGCGTGCCCCCGCCGCCGTACGGATCGTTGGTCATCAGCACGTCGCCGGGCTTCAGGCCGTCGACTCCGAACTTCTCCAGCACCGACAGGACCGCGGCCGTGAGCGTGCCGATGAAGCCCGTCACCCCGTTGCCCTGCGTGATGAGCTGCCCGTCTCTGTCCGTGAGCCCGGAGGCGAAGTCGAGCACCTCGTAGATGATCGGGCTCTGCGACGTGCGCCCGAGCGCGATGAACATCTCGTCGCCGATCGCGATCAGCGAGTCCTTGATGATCTCGATCAGGAACGGGTCGAGGTCCTGCGCAGGTTCGACGGGCATCGTCAGTCCTTTTGCGTGATCACGAGGTTGCCGTGGCCGTCCACCCGCACGCGCTGGTCGGGGAAGACGATCGTCGAGGCCGCCTCTTCCTCGACGACGGCCGGTCCGTCGAGCTCGTCGCCCGCCCCGAGCCGCGCCCGGTCGTAGACGCGCGCCCGCTGGCGGCCGAGCTCGTCGAAGTCGACGTCCCGCTCCTCCTTCAGCGCACGGTCCGGAGCGCCCGCAAGCGCCGCCTGCTCGGTCGCGCCGACCTTCGTCACGGCGCCCCAGCCGGTCAGCCGGAAGTTGACGTACTCGAGCGGGGCGTCGAGGCGGAACGTGTAGAGCTGCTCGTGCATCTCGTGGAAGCGCCGCTCCAGCGCCGCGCGGGCATCGTCGTCGAGCGCGCCCGCAACGGGGACCGTGACCGTGTGCTCCTGCCCGGCATAGCGGACGTCGACCGCCCGCGCGAACGTCACGCGCTCGGGGTCGTGGCCGTCGGCGACGAAGGTGTCCAGCAGCCCCTGCTCCAGCTCGCGCCAGACCCCGTCCAGGTCCTCCGTCGTCCAGTCGGCGCTGCGCCCGAAGCGCGTCTGCACGACGTCGTGCCGCAGGTCGCTCGCGAGCATCCCCCAGGCCGAGAAGACGCCGGGGTGCGGCGGGATGATGACGCAGCGCGCCTGCAGCTCACGCGCCAGCGCGGGCGCATGGATCGAGCCCCCGCCGCCGAACGCGACGAGCGCGAACTCGCGCGGATCGCGCCCGCGACGCACCGAGACGAGCCGCAGCAGGTGGATCATGCTCGCGTTCGCCAGCCGGATGACGCCGAGCGCCGCCTCTTCGACGGACACGCCGAGCGTGCCCGCGATCTCTGAGAACGCCTCGCGCGCGCGCTCCACGTCGAGCGTGACGCGCCCGCCGAGGAAGTAGGTCGGGCTGATCCGCCCGGCGATCACGTTCGCGTCGGTCAGCGTCGGCAGCTCGCCGCCACGGCCATAGCACGCCGGGCCGGGGTCGGCCCCGGCGCTCTTGGGGCCGACGTGCAGCGAGCCCGCCGCGTCGAGCCAGGCGATCGAGCCGCCCCCGGAGCCGATCTCGATGATGTCGACGACCGGCACCTTGATCGGGTAGCCGGCGTTGGCCGGCGTGCGCTCGATGTGGTACTCGCCCGTGAAGGGGACCGCGCCGTGCTCGACGAGCGAGGACTTCGCCGTCGTCCCGCCGATGTCGAGCGTGATCACGTTCTGCTCGCCGATCGCCGCGCAGATCGCCGCGGCGCCGATCACGCCGCCGACCGGGCCCGACTCCACCAGGTTGATCGGCGTGCGGGCCGCCGCGTCGAAGCGCAGGACGCCGCCGTTGGAGCGCATCGCATACAACGCGGGTGCCGGCACGCCGGCCGTTCCGAGCCGTTCGGAGAGCTCGAGCAGGTAGTGCGATGCGACCGGCTTGACGTAGGCGTCGAGCACGACCGTCGAGGCGCGGTCGTACTCCCGCCACTCGTTCGTCAGCTCGTGCGAGGCGGTCACCGAGACCTCCGGCCACTCCTCGCGCACGATCCGTGCGGCCGCCCGCTCGTGCTCCGCGTTCGCGTAGGAGTGCAGGAAGCAGATCGCGACGGCCTCGGCGCCCTGGCGCCTGACCTCGGCCACGGCGCGCCGGACGTCGTCCGCGTCGAGCGGCGTCAGCACCTCGCCCTTGTACGAGATGCGCTCGGTCACCTCGACGCGCAGCGAGCGCGGCACGAACGGCGGCTGCTTCGTGTAGAGCAGGTTGTAGAGGTCCGGGCGGTTCGACTTCGCGATCTCCAGCACGTCGCGGAAGCCGCGCGTGGTGATCAGCGCCGTACGCGCGCCCTTGCGCTCGGTGAGCGCGTTGATGATGACGGTCGTTCCGTGCGCGAAGAACTCGACGCCTTCGATCTCGGCGGCGTCGAGCGCGTTGAGGACCCCGTCGGCGAAGCGCGACGGCGTGGTCGACACCTTCGCGACCGTGACCTCGCCCGCGTCGTCCAGGGAGACGAGGTCGGTGAACGTGCCTCCGATGTCTACAGCGACGCGGGCGCTCATCGGCAGCGTGCTCCGCAAGAATCAGGATGTCCCATGGCGCGGATCATACATTGTGCAAGGTGACATTGCACAGTCGTCACGCGTCGGGCACCGGCTCGCCGAGCGCGCTCGGGGCGGCGGCCAGAAGCTCTCTCGTATAGGGGTGCTGAGGCTGCGTGAAGAGCTGCTCGCTGCTCGCATCCTCGACGATGCGACCCTGACGCATCACGAGCACACGGTGGCAAAACCACCGCGCCACCGCAAGATCGTGCACCACGAAGACGTAGGCCAGGTCATGCGCGTCCTGCAGGTCGAGCAGGAGGTTGAGGATCTGCCCCTGCACCGAGACGTCCAGTGCGGAGACCGGCTCGTCGAGCACCACCAGATCGGGCCCCAGCACGATCGAGCGAGCGAGCGCGACGCGCTGGCGCTGGCCGCCCGAGAGCGCATGCGGCTTGCGCTCGTGCAGCGAAGCCGGAATGCCGACCTGGTCGAGCACCTGGGCCACCGCCGCGTCGGCGCCGGCGCCGCGACCGTGGACCTCGAGCCCCTCGCGCACGAGCGCGCGCACGGACATGCGCGGGTCGAGCGAGGCGCTCGGATCCTGCAGCACGAGCTGCAGGCGGCAGCGCAGCGCCACGCGCTCGCGCCGGCCGAGCGCGTAGACGTCGGTGCCGTCGAAGGTGACGCGGCCGCAGTCCGGCCTGCGCAGTCCGACGATCGCGCGCGCGAGCGTGCTCTTGCCGCTGCCGGACTCGCCCACGATCCCGACGCGCTCCCCGCGGGCCACGGCGAGGCTCACGTCGTTCACGGCGGCGAACGTCTCGGCCTGGCGTCCGGCGGACCGCAGGCGGAAGGACTGCGTGAGCCCCTCCACGCGCAGCAGCGGCTCGGGGGCTCGCTCATCCATCGCTGCCGTCCGTCTCGACGTGCCAGCAGGCCGCCTTCCGATGCGGCGCGCCGACCAGCTCCGCCAGCGTGGGCGACTCGGCGACGCAGAGCGGGTCGCCGTCGCGCCGCTCGCAGCGGGGGGCGAACGCGCAGCCGCTCGGGATCGCCTCGGCCGCCGGCGGCGCGCCCTCGATCACCGGCAGGCGCTCCAGGTCCGACCGGCCGATCGCCGTGACGCTGCGCACCAGCGCCTGCGTGTACGGGTGCCGCGGCGACTGGAACACCTCCTGCGTCGGTCCGCTCTCGACGATCCGGCCGCCGTACATGACCGCCGTCGTGTCGCAGCACGCGGACACGACGCCCAGGTCGTGGGTGATGAGGATGAGCGCCGTCCCCGTCGACTTGACCAGCTCGTCGAGCACGGCGAGCACGCGCGACTGCGTCGTCACGTCGAGCGCCGTCGTCGGCTCGTCCGCGATCAGGACCGACGGCTTGTTCGCGAGCGCCATCGCGATCGACACGCGCTGGCGCAGGCCCCCGGACAACTCGTGCGGGTAGCTGTCGAGGTGCTCGACCGGAAGCGCGGCGCCGGCCATCGCGTCGAGCATCACGGCCTCTCGCTGCGCGCGGTCGAGGTCGCCGTGAGCGCGGATCGCCTCGTCCAGTTGCGAACGAACGCTCTTCACCGGATCGAGCGCGGCGAGCGCGTCCTGGTAGACGAGCGCGATGTCGTTGCCGCGCGTGTCGCGCAGGTCGCGCTCGCTCAGACCCGTCAGCTCCCGCCCGTTCAGCACGACGCTGCCGCTCGTGATCCGCATGCCGGACCGCAGCAGGCCGATGACGGCCAGGCCGACCGTCGACTTGCCCGCTCCCGACTCCCCGATCAGCCCGAGACGCTCCCCGGGCGCCAGCGTGAGGTCGAGCGAGCGCACGACCTCCGGCCCCTCGCCGTAGGCGACCGACAGGTCGGTGATCTTCAGGACCGCCTCAGCCGAGGCGCCGACGGCGGTCACTGCTGCGCTCCGTGGTTGACGGCCGTCCGGATGCGGGGGTCGACCACCCCGTAGAGCAGGTCGACCAGGAAGTTGACGGCGACGTACGTCGCCGCGCTCACCACGATGAACGCCTGCACGATCGAGTAGTCCTTCTGGCCGACGGCGTCGACGACCAGCCCGCCGACGCCGGGCCAGTCGAAGACGGCCTCGACGAGCACCGATCCGCCCAGCAGCCAGGCCAGCACGAGCCCGGCTGCGGTCAGCGTCGGCAGGCCGGCGTTCGGCAACGCGTGCCGCCAGAAGGTCGTCCACCGCCCGATCCCCTTGCTCTCGACCACCATCAGGAACGGCTCGTTCGCGACCTCCAGGAGGTTGGCCCGCAGGAGCCGGTAGAGATACGCCCACACGCCGAGCCCGAGCACGAACGCCGGCAGGACGAGGTGGGACACGACGCTCGCGAACGCGTCGAGGCGGCCCGCGAGCAGCGAGTCGAGCAGCAGGAAGCCCGTCGGGTGCGGGAACGCCGCGAGGCGCGCGTTGATCTGGCCGTCGGGCCCCGGGAAGATGCCGATCTTCAGCGACAGCGCCAGCAGCGCGAGCAGCGCGAGCCAGAAGGGAGGCGCCGCGAGGCCGGCGAACGCGACGGCGTTCACCGAGCGCTCGAGCCGCGGACGCGTGCGGTACGTGCACGCCAGCGCCAGCAGCACGGCCGCGGCGGCGGCCCACGCGAACGCCGTCAGGGCAAGCTCCACCGTCGCCGGCAGGCGCGAGATCAGCAGATGGCGCACCGGGACGCCCGACCCGTAGGAGAAGCCCCAGTCGCCGGTCACGAAGCGGGAGACGAAGCGCCAGTACTGTGCCGCGAGATTCAGGTCGAGGCCGTTGGCGCGCCGGAACTGCGCGATCTGAGCAGGCGTCGCGAACTGCCCGAGCACCAGCCGCGCCGGATCTCCCGGCGCCACGCGCAGGATCACGAACGCGATCACGGACGCGCCGACGATCGAGATCAGCGCCAGCGACAGGCGGCGCGCGACGAACGCGATCATGCCAGCGTGGTCCGGACCGTCGCGTGCGGATCGGCCAGGACCCGGACCCGGTCGGCCGCGACCGCAGCCGCAGCCGTCGCGATCAGCAGGCCGATCCCCGGGAAGGTGCTGACCCACCAGTGTCCGGAGATGAAGAGCGACGAGCCCTCGGTCACCATCGTCCCCCACTCGGGCGTCGGGATCTGCGCGCCCAGCCCGATGAAGCCGAGCCCGGCGACCGACAGGATGGCGAAGCTGAACGTCGTGGCCGCCTGGACGAGGATCGTCGGCACGACGTGCGGCACGATGTGACGGCGGATCACGCGCCGCGGCGGGACGCCGAGCGCAACGGCGGCCTCGACGTAGCCGGCGCTGCGGACCCGCAGGACGTCGCTGCGCGTGATGCGCGCGTAGTAGGGGATCGTGCTGAGCACGATCCCGAGGCACGCCGTGATCAGCCCCACCCCGAGACCGACCGTGATGGCCATCGCGAGGATCAAGGGCGGAAACGCCAGCACCATGTCGAGCAGCCGCGACAGGGCCGTGTCGACCCAGCCCGATCCGAGCCCGCCGAGCACGCCCAGCCCGGCGCCGACGACGCCCGCGCACACCGCCACGCCGAGACCCACCGCGAGCGAGATCCGCGCGCCCGCGAGGAAGCGTGCGAACACGTCGCGGCCGACGTCGTCGGTGCCCATCGGGTGCGCGAAGCTCGGGGCGCCGAGCACGTGCGCGGGATCCGTCGCAAGCGGGCTGATCCCGTACCAGAGCGGTGCGGAGAAGGCCAGCACGGCGAACGCGACCAGGATCCCGACGGCCACGAGCAAGGCCCGGTCGGCTCCGACAACCCCCCTCGCGAGCGAGCGTGCTGCCTGCCGGAGGGGGGTTGTCGAGCGCCGCGTCACGGCTACTTCTTCGACCAGGCGCTCATGCTCTGCGCGAGGTCGTACTGCCACTTGTCGACGGCCTTCGAGAGCACCGTCACGTTCTGAGCGCTGTAGAGGAAGATCTTCGGGTAGAGCGGCCTCCACAGCTTCTGGATCTGCGCGTACCGCGCGGTGTTGGCGGCGGTGTCGGACGAGGCCCGCGCTTCCGCCAGCGCCTTGTCCGCGCCGGGGATGCAGATGTTGTTCGGGTTCTGTCTGCACACCATGTCGTAGCCCAGGAAGTAGCCGGGCTCGTCATACGCCGGCCCGTCGAGACGCAGCGCGGCTTGCACCTTCTGCCCGAAGATCGCATCCGAGTACTGCGCCGGCGGGACCTCGTGGACGGACAGCTGGACGCCGATCTGCTTCCACGCGCTCTGGAGCAGGGTGGCGATCTGCTGATGGATCGGGTTGCCCGCGTTGATCGTCAGCGTGACGGCGACGGGGGTCTTGACGCCCGCCTGCTTCATCAACTGCTGCGCGTGGGCGACGTTCGTCTCCACCGGCGGCTCGAGCGAGGCGTCGAAGTACTGCATGGTGGGGTTCAGCGGGCCGTAGAACAGTCTGCCCCAGCCCTTCGCGACGCTCGAGACGATCGCGTCGTAGGGCACGGCCTCGGCCATCGCCTGGCGCACCTGCTGGCTGTTGAACGGCGGCTTCGCCCACGGCAGCAGGACCTGCTCGGTCTCGCTCGTGTCGTTGACGAGCAGGCGCACCGCGCTGTTGCCCTTCAGGCTGGACGCGGCCTGGTTCGAGAGCCCGATCACGACGTCGGCCTGGCCCGAGCGGGCCTTCAGCAGCGCCGTCGCGTCGGACTGGACGTACTGCACGCGGATCTCGTCCGCGCCCGGCCCCGAGCCGTTCCACTTGGCGAACGCGGGGTTCTTCTTGAGGACCATCAGCTGGTTCGGCAGGTACTGCGCCAGGCGGAACGGGCCCGAGCCGGCCGCATGGCCTGAGAGGTAGTCGTCCGACTGCGCCTGGGTGACGCTGGGATCCACGATCGACGAGGGAGCGGTCGCCAGCACGTTGGGCATCTGCGGGTTGCCCTGTCTGAGGTGAATGACGACCGTGTTCGCGTCGGGCGTGTCGATCTGCGTCACATTGCCCGTCAGGCCGTCGTTGATGACGTAGGCGGAGATGAATCTCAACGCGCGCTCATAGCTGAACTTGACCGCCGCGGAGTCCACCGGCGTGCCGCTGGCGAATCTCAACCCGGGCTTGAGCGTGAACGTCCAGGTCTTGAAGTCGTCCGCTGACGTCCAGGACTTGGCGAGGTACGGCAGCACCTTCGTCTGGTCGATCTGCGTCGTCCCGTCCGGCCCGGGTCTCGAGCCGAACTGGGTCATCTGGATGTACGCGTTGCCGATGATGTCGTCGGGAACGTCCGTCAGTCTGGCCGGGTCGATCGTGGTCGGCGGCCGTGTGCTGATCACGTTGAGGACAGGAGGCGCGCTCGACGTCGAGCTGCCGCCGCAGCCGGCGACCGCGATCGCTGTCAGTAGAGCAGCCGCGAGCGGCAGGAGCCGCCCAGGCAGATGGGCGTTCACGCCACGCGGGGTGGCGCCGTCATCGGTCCGAAACAAAACCTCATCTCCCAGAGACTCGTGTGTTGTCGGCGCGCCGCGTCACGTGCGGCGAACTCCAGTACAATATCACACTGCAATGACTGGTACAAGCCGTCAGGGGCGGCTGTCACGGTGACGCCGCAGTGGAGGACGCAGCCGCGTCAGGCAGCGCGAGGCAGCAGGTCGTAGGGGTAGTCGGTCAGCACCTCGGCGCCGTCCTCCCCTACCCGCACGACGTCCTCGAGCCGGCAGCCGCCGTAGCCGTCGCGGTACAGGCCCGGCTCCAAGGTGACGACGTCGCCGGCGACGAGCACGTCGGAGGACCGGGCGAGGAACGGCCGCTCGTGCATCTCCAGGCCGACGCCATGGCCGAGGCCGTGGAAGAAGCCGCTCTTCAGCACGGTGCCGGGCTGCTTGGTGAGCTCCGTCGCGTAACCGTGCTCGCCGAACCACGCGCACACGCGCTCGAAGACCGCCTGCGCGCGCACGCCGGCGCGCACGCCGTCGGTCGCCCGCTTGAGCGCCTCGCGCACGAGGCGCTGGTAGGTGGCGATCTCCTCGTCGATCGCACCGACGACGAACGTCCGCGTCATGTCGGCGTAACAGCCGCTCACCGGATCCCGCGGCCAGATGTCGATCACGATCGGCTCGCTGGGCCCGATCGGTCCGGAGCCGAGGTCGTGCCCGTAGATCTGCGCGCCGTGCGCGACGATCATCTCCTCCCCGGTGGCCCCGTGGCGCTCGAACGCCTCGATGATCGCCTCTTTGAGCAATTCGCTGGTGAGCAGCTCGCTGCCGAAGAAGAGCTTCGTCCCCTCGATCCGCGCGCCGGCCAGGATCGCGCTTGCCGCGTCCATGCCCGCCTCCGCGGCGCGCTGCGCCTTGCGGATGCCCGCGAGCTGCGCGTCGGTCTTGGCCCGGCGCCGGTCGTCGAACAGCTCGCCGTCGACCGCGAGCGAGACCCCGACGGCCCGCAGGCGCTCCGCGAGCTGGAGCGGGAAGCTCGGCGGCACGACCGCGCTGGCGATGCCGAGCTGCTGAACGCCGCGTACGTACGCTTCGATCCGGGCGTCGGCGCGCGAGCGCCCCTCGGCGAGGAACTCGTCCAGCCCGCACTGCTCCAGCGAGCGGGCGTCGATTCCGACCTCCAGCAGCAGCGGGACCTCGAACCCGGTGATGACCGCGTAGCGGTTGCCCTCGTGCTCGGCGTAGAGGAACGGGTCGTGCATCGCGACGCCGGTCGCATGCCGCATGTCGGCCCCGTTGCGGCTCTCGGAGAACATCAGCAGCGTCTGCGGCGCCGCCGGTCCGTGGCTGGTCACGCGGCCGGCGCCTCCGCCTTTTCGAGCTCTGCCGGGAAGTGGCAGGCGGCCCAGTGGCCCGAGCGATACTCGGCCAGGGGCGGCTCGACCTCGGCGCAAACGGCGCGATCCCGCCCGACCGGACAGCGCGGCCGGAAGCGGCATCCGGAGGCGCACTGCGCGACCGCGGTCGGGGCGTCGCCGATCAGCTCGGGCGTTCGCGCGGGTCGCTCGGTCGCGCGCGGCCGCGGCGCCGCCGAGATCCGCGGCGCGGCCGACAGCAGCGCGACCGAGTACGGATGGACGGGACGCTCGAACAGCGCGCGCGCATCGGCCAGCTCGACGATCCGGCCGAGGTAGAGCACGGCGATGCGCGTGCAGAAGTACTCGGCGACGGCGAGGTCGTGGACGATGAAGACGTACGTCAGCGAGAGCTGCCGATGCAGGCCGTCGAGCAGGTTGAGGATCTGCGCCTGCACGGAGACGTCGAGCGCCGAGACGGGCTCGTCGAGCACGAGCAGCTCGGGCTTGAGGACCAGCGCGCGCGCGAGCGCGATCCGCTGGCGCTGCCCGCCGGAGAAGGCGTGCGGCTTGCGCTCCGTCTGCGTGGGCGGCAGGCCCACGAGCGCCAGCGTCTCGTCGACGAGCGCCTCGCGCTCGGACGCGGTCCCGATCCGGTGGATCGCGAGCGGCTCCTCGACGATCGAGCGCACGCTCATGCGCGCGTCGAGCGTGGCGAACGGATCCTGGAAGACGATCTGCACGCGCCGGCGGAAGTCCTTCAGCTCGCGTCCGCTCAGGCCGCCGATGTCCACGCCGTCGAAGACGATGCTGCCGCCGTCGATCGAGAGCAGGCGGGTCATGCACCGCGCCAGCGTCGACTTGCCGCAGCCGGTCTCCCCCACCACCCCGAGGATCTCCCCGCGCTGCACGTCGAAGCTGATCCCGTCGACCGCCTTGGTCGCGGGCGGAGGGGAGCCGAGCCGGCGCGCCGCGGCGGTGAACGTCTTCGTCACCTCGCGCGCGGACAGCAGCGCGCCCTCCGACGAGGCGCGGAGACCCGGGGCGGCCTGCTGCGTGTCAGCTTCCAACGGTCCTCGTCTCGTCTCGCGGGCTTGCGCTCACGCCGGCTCCGTGGCGCGGGCGTGCGAAGTGGCACTCGGCGAAGCTCGCGCCGGCGATCGGCACGGCGGGCGGCTTCGCGGTCCGGCAGATCTCCTTGCCCTGCCCGAGCGCGCAGCGCGGCTCGAACGGACAGCCCTCGGCCGGCTTCAACAGGTTCGGCGGGGACCCGGGGATCGCCGCGAGCCCGTCCTCGCGCGAGGACCCGGAGGTCGGGATCGCACCCAGCAAGGCCTGCGTGTAGGGGTGCGCGGGCTCGCGGAACACGTCCGGGACGTCCGCCTGCTCGACGACGCGCCCGGCGTACATGATCAGCACGCGGTCGCAGAACTCGGAGACGAGCGCGAGGTTGTGGGAGATCAGCACGATCGCCGTCTCGTGCTCGTCGGCCAGCCGCTGGAGCAGCGCGACGATCTCCGCCTGCGTCGTGGCGTCGAGCGCCGTCGTCGGCTCGTCGGCGATCAGCACGTCCGGGTCGTTGGCGAGCGCCATCGCGATCGCGACGCGCTGGCGCATCCCGCCGGAGTACTGATGCGGGTAGTCGTCGATGCGGCGCTGCGGGTTGACGATGCCGACGCTGTCCAGCAGCTCCACGGCCCGTCGGCGCAGCGCGGCGCGGCCGAGTCGCGGCTGGTGCACGCGCAGCGCCTCGATCACCTGGGCGCCGACCTTCATGACGGGGTTGAGCGCCGTCAGCGGATCCTGGAAGACGATCGAGATCTGCCGTCCCCGCACGCGGCTCATCCGCTCGTCGCCGAAGCGCGAGATCGGGCGGCCGTTGAGCGTGACCGTGCCCGCCAGGACGCGGCCCGGCCGCGGGACGAGACCCATGATCGAGAGCGCGAGCGAGGACTTGCCCGACCCGGACTCGCCGACGATGCCGAGCCGCTCGCGACGGGCGAGGTCGAAGCTGACGCCGTCGAGCGCGTTGACCATGCCCTCGCGCGTCGGAAAGCCCGTCCGCAGCCCCTCGACGCGCAGGACGCGGTCGTCGGACTCGGGGGTGCTCACGCTCGACTCCACGATCACGCCGCCGCCGAGACCCGCACGCGCGGATCGATCACGCCGTAGAGCACGTCCACGGCCGCGTTGGCCAGGACGAACGCGCACGCGCTCAGCATCACGAACGTCTGCACGACCGCGTAGTCCTGCCGCGTGATCGCCGTCACCACGTATTCGCCCACCCCGGGCCAGTTGAAGACCGTCTCGACGAGCACGCTGCCGATGATCAGCTGGCCGAGCATCAGGCCGCTGGCGGTGAGCGCCGGCAGGCATGCGTTCGGCAGCGCGTGACGCCGGAACGCGGTCCACTCCGTCAGTCCCTTGCTGCGCGCGACGAGCAGGTACTGCTCGCGCGAGACCTCCAGCAGGTTCGCCCGCAGGAGGCGGAAGAGGTAGCCGAACGGCACGAGCGCGAATGCGAGCACCGGCAGGATGAGATGGCGCACCGCGTCGGCGAACGTGGCGAGCTGCCCGTGGAGCAGCGCGTCGATCGTGTAGAAGCCAGTGATCTTGCCCGGCGGCTGGGTCGCCAGGCTCAGGCGTCCCTCGGGCCCGGGCAGCAGGTGCAGGTGCTCCGAGAAGATCAGCAGCAGCAGGAGGCCGGCCCAGAACGGCGGGACGCCGAGCGCGGTGAACGCGAACAGGCGGGCCGCGTTGTCCGCCTCTTTGCGGCGCCGGTACGTGACGAGCAGCGCCGCGACGAGCGCGGCGACGAACGCGAGCACGAACGCGTACAGACCGAGCTCGAGCGTCGCCGGAAGGCGCGATCCGATCTCACCGGCCACCGAGCGCCCGGCCGAGTACGAGAACCCCCAGTCGCCATGGATGAACGAGGTGATGAAGTCGCGGTACTGGGTCCAGAGCGACTGGTCGAGCCCCATCGCGTGGCGCTGAGCCTCGAGCGTCTTGGCGCTGGCGAGCGGGCCGACGATCAGCCGGGCCGGATCGCCCGGCGTCACGCGCAGGAAGATGAACGCGAGGATGGAGGCGCCGAAGATCGCGGCGGCGGCGGTCGAGATGCGCGTGACGATCAGCCGGAGCACGACTAGCTTCCCAGCGCCGTTCCCGTGGGATCGATCAGGTCGCGCATGCGATCCCCGATCAGGCTGATGCCGACGACGGCGCCGAGGACGCCAAGACCGGGGAAGACGCCGACCCACCACTGCCCGCTCAGCGCGTACTGGAGGCCCTGGGTGATCATCGTGCCCCACTCGGGCGCGGGCGGCTGAACGCCGAGCCCGATGAAGCCCAGGCCGGCGAGCGTGAGGATCGCATCGCCATACGCCGCCGTTCCGAGCACGAGCACGGTCGGCAGCGTCGCCGGCAGCACGTGGCGGCCGATCAGCCGGGACTTCGACGCGCCGAGCGCGACCGTGGCCTCGACGAGCGGCAGGCCGCGGATGCGCAGCACGTCGCTGCGGATGATGCGTGCGAAGTACGGCACCGTCGTGATCGCGATTCCGATTGTGGCAGCCGTGACGCCCGCGCCGAGCCCGAGCGTCACCGCCATCGCGAGGACCAGCGGCGGGAACGCGAGGATCGCGTCCATCGCCCGCATCAGCACGACGCCGGTCAAGCCCCGGGAGAGGCCGGCGACCAGCCCGATCGCGCCGCCGGCGACGCCGCTGACGAGGACGACCATCGTCGCCACGATCAGCGACGTCCGTGCGCCGGCGCAGAAGCGCGCGAACACGTCACGCCCGACGCCGTCGGTTCCCATCGGGTGCGCAAACGACGGCGGTTGCAGCGTGTGACTCAGCTTCACGGCGAGCGGATCCTGCGGCCACAGCAGCGGCCCGAAGACCGCCAGCACGATCAGCACGGACAGCACGATCAGGCCTGCCAGCGCCAGCCTGTCCTCGATCGCGAGGCGCAGCAAGCCGGAGCTGCGCTCCCAGCGTCCACGACGCTCGCGCGTGACGGCGACCTGACTGCCGACGTCGGCAGTCAGGCCTTCGCTGCTCATGACGGTCCCGACCGCGCGTACGCAGTCGCGCCCATGGCCCGGCCGGGGACCGTCAATCGCCTCACTCGTCAGCCCTTCGCCTTCCACGTCCGCATGTCCAGCTCCGCGTTGTACGTATAGGAGCCGACATCGAAGTGGGGTCCGAGGACGACCACCTGCTTGGGTCCGTACAGGTTGATGCGCGGCCAGTCCTGGTTCCACGCATCGATGAGTCTGTTCCAGATCGGCTGAGCCTCGGCGTCCGGCGTGTGGCCGGAGACCTCGAGCAGTCTGTCAGCCTCGGGCACGCACATCTGCTGCAGGTTGTAGTCGCCGCCGCAGACCATGTCGTAGCGGAGGAAGTAACCGCTGTCGACCAGGAACGGTCCGTCGGCGTCGATGAACGCCTGCAGTCTGTTGGCGTACTTCTGCGTCGAGAAGTCGCTGATGGCGAGCTTCTGGATCTTGATGTTGACGCCGATCGAGGCCCACACGCTCTGCAGCGTGGTGGCGATCGACTCCGCGACGGCGTCGCCCTCGGCGACCGTCACGGTGAACGAGATCGGCGTCTTGACGCCCGACTGCTTGATGAGCTGTCTCGCCTGCGCCAGGTCGGTCTGGATCGGCGCCTCGACCGACGGATCCGCATACGGGAAGCCGGGCGGCAGCGGTCCGGAGAAGAGCTGCCCGTATCCGTAAGCGATTCTGCTCAGGATGGATGAGTACGGAATCGCGAGCGCCAGCGCCTTGCGCACCGAGACGTTGTTGAACGGAGCGGCCTTGTCGGAGAAGCGGACCATCTCCGCCGTGGGGCTCTGCGTGGCGACGATGCTCAGGTTCTTGTCAGAGGCGATCTGGTGGACCGACGGCAGCGACAGGCCGATGGTCGCGTCGGCCTGGCCCGAACGCGCGTTAAGCAGGAGCGTCGGGTCGGACGAGATGAACTTGAGGATGATCTCTCTCGACGCCGGCGGCGTGCCGAAGAATCTCGGGTTCGCCTTCAGGACCATCTGCGTGCCCGGCTGGTACTGCGCCAGCAGGTACGGACCGCCGCCCGCGCTGTGGCCCGCCATCCATTCATTGACGCTGTTCTTCTTGACCCCGCCGTGCAGGTCGACGACGCCCTTGTCGACGATCCCGCCGCCGGGCTGCGGCAGAACGCGCAGGAAGTGCGGATCCTGATGCCGGAGATGGATCACGACGGTGTCCGACGACGGCGTGTCGATGCCCGTGATCAGGGCCGGCGTGAAGTAATTGTCGAGCAGCGTCCCGCCGCCGCAGCCGTTCATCGCCAGCGCGCGCTCGAAGGAGTACTTGACGGCGGCGGCGTCCATCGGACGACCGCTCGGGAACTTCGCATCGGTGCGGAGGGTGAACGTGTACGTTCTCCCGTCGGGGGAGACGGTCCACGACTTGGCGAGATACGGAACGATCTTCGTGGCGTCCGCCTGGCGGGTGCCGGAAGGCCCGGGCTTGCTGCCGTAACTCACCAGAGTGGCGTACAGCGCGTTGTTGACGTAGCCGACCTCGTTGAAGTCACACGTGATCGCCGGGTCGAGGTTGCTCGGGGCCACCGCGACGTTGACCACCAGCGGCCGAGCCGACGCCTTGCTCCCGCTGCCGCCGCTTGAAAGCACCGCGACGAGCGCGGCCACGACCGCGGCGGCACCCACCAGGATCGCGATCCATCGCCAGCGACGTCGCCGCCCGTCACCGAGGTCGTCGTATTCGTCATGCGCCTTGCTTGTCACGACCAAGCCTCACTTTCTCAGGCCGTCAGCCCACGCTCGCGCTCGCGTGTCACCACGCGGACGCCGGACGCTGCGAACGACTAGCACCAGGCCCTCCCCGGGCCATCGCTTCGGGGGATCTTCTGCATCAGATCATACAGTGAGGTGTCAAATGGTACTGATCTCTCACGCTCAGCTCAGGGGCAGTGCGGGCAGATCGCGCCGGTAGTCGGTGAGGACCTCGACACGGGAGCCGTCGAGGGCGACGTCGTCCTCCAGACGCAGGCCTCCCCAGCCGGGGAACGAGAGGCAGGGCTCGATCGTGAACGTCATCCCGGACTCGAGCGGCAGGTCGTTTGCCCCATGGAGGTACGGCGGCTCGTGGACCTGCAGTCCAAGCCCGTGGCCGACGCGGTGCAGGAACGCGTTGGCGTATCCGGCGTCGCGGATGACCGCGCGCGCGGCCTCGTCGAGGTCGCCGGCGCGGGCGCCGGGCGCGACCTGCGCGAGCGCCGCCGCGTTCGCGCGCTCGACCACGCTCCAGCGCGCCAGCTGGTCCGCGTTCGGTCTGCCGATGACGCCGCAGCGGGTCACGTCGCCGACGTAGCCGTCGACGAGGGCCGTCGTGTCGATCAGCAGGATGTCGCCCTCGGCGAGCTTTCTCGCTCCTGCCCGGCCGCCGAGAACCGCCGAGTGGACGCCGCTGGTGACGGTCGTGTCGTGCTCCTCGCTGCCGCCGCGGCTGAGCTGCTCGACGAGGAACGCCTCCACGTCCAGCTCCGCCATCCCGGCCCGGACCTCGCGGAAGACCGCGTCGACCGCCTGGACGGCGACCGCAGCCGCGCGGCGGACGAGCTCGATCTCGGCAGGGCTCTTGCATTGGCGCAAGGCGTCGAGCTCCGCGCCGGCGCGCGTCACCGTCAGGCCGGGAACCTTCTCGCCGAGCGACAGCGCGCGCCCATACGAGAGGCTCTCGTCCTCGACCGCGAGCGACGACACGCGGCGCTCGCGCACGAGCTCGCTGACGATGTCGAGCGCATCCTCGCCGTCGTCCCACAGCCGCAGGTCGACGTCGCGGGTGTCTTCGAGCGCCGCCTGGCCGTTGAGCGAGGGCGCCACGAGGACCGGCGGCCCGTCGAGGCTGACGAGCACCCCGAGAAAGCGCTCGTAGGCACGCGTCCGCAGTCCGGTGAGGTAGAAGACGGCCTCGTCGCTCGTCGCCAGGAACGCGTCGCAGCCGACGGCGTCAAGCCGGGCGCGGAGCGCGGCCGTATGCTCCGCTGCGAGGTTGGAGCGCCCCTCGTCTGCCTGGTCTGCCCGTGCATTCACAGCGCTGCCTCCCAGTCGAAACTCTTCCACAACAATACCATGTCACATGGTAAACTGGCCCAGCGCCCGATGCCGGCGGCGCAGTCTGTTTCGAGCCCGAGGACGGTGGAGTGCAGTGAAGACCGAAGCCCTTGACCTTTCCGCGAACGCGATCGCCACTGCGCGCGACGCGATCGATCCAGCGTTCCTGGACACGCCGCAGTTCGTCGCCGAGAGCCTCTCGGCGAGCGTCAACCGCGAGCTGATCGTCAAGGTCGAGACGCTCAACCCCGTCGGCAGCTTCAAGGCCCGGGGCGCATCCGTGCTTGCTCGATCGCTCGATCCCGCCTCCACCTGGGTCTGCTCGACCGCCGGCAACTTCGGGCAGGGACTCGCCTATGCGGCGCGCGAGCGCGGCGCGCGCATCGACATCTTCGTGTCCCCCGCGGTCGCCGACTTCAAGGTGCAGCGCATGCGCGCGCTCGGCGCCGTGGTCGAAGTCAGCGAGCGGCCGGAGGAGGCGGCTCGCGCCCACGCGGAGGCGCGCGAGGACCGCCATCTCGTGGTCGACGCGCTCGACCCTGCGATGGCCGAAGGGGCCGGATCGATCGCGCTCGAGCTCGACCGGATCGACCCGCTGGACAGCATCGTGGTGCAGATCGGCGACGGGGCACTTGCGGCCGGCATCGGCTGCTGGTTGAAGTCGGCCTCGCCGCAGACCCGGGTCGTCGGCGTCTGCGCGAGCGGCGCGCCCGCGATGGCCGAGAGCTTCGCCGCGGGACATGCGATCTCGGATCCCGGGACCGGAACGATCGCGACGGCGATCGCGATCACCGATCCGCTTCCCCCCGCGCTCGAGCGCGTGCGCGCGTTCGTCGACGAGATCGTGCTCGTCGACGACGACGACATCCGCGCGGCCGTCGAGACGATCGCGTCCTCGCTCGGCGTCGTCGTGGAGCCGGCGGGCGCTGCCGGACTTGCGGCGCTGGTCCGCCACGGCGACACGATCCCCGGCGACCGCGTCGCCATCGTGCTCAGCGGGTCCGGTGCTTAGGGGCCAGGTCCGTGTGGAAGCGTCTCCTCAGGATCGATGAGCGGAGCCAGCCATGAGGACCAACCAGCTGATCCACGCCGTTGACTCCCACACGGAGGGCATGCCGACCCGGGTCGTGGTCGGCGGCATCGCGCCGATCCCCGGCGACACGATGTCCGATCGTCGCGACTGGGCGCGGGAGAACCTGGACGACGTCCGCGGCCTGCTGATGCGGGAGCCGCACGGGCACGCGGCGATGTCAGGCGCGATCTTGCAGCCGCCGACGCGCCCGGACGCCGACTGGGGCGTGCTGTACATCGAGACGACCGGGTTCCTGCCGATGTGCGGACACGGCACGATCGGCGTAGCGACCGTCCTCGTCGAGACCGGCCTCGTCAGTGTCGCCGAGCCGGTGACGACGATCCGGCTCGACACGCCGGCCGGCTTGGTCGAGGTCGAGGTCGCCGTCGCGGACGGCCGCGCGACCGAGGTCAAGCTGACGAACGTCCCCGCCTTCGTCCTCGATCTCGACCAGGCGGTGGACGTGCCGGGCATCGGGACGGTGCCGTACGCGATGGTCTACGGCGGCAACTTCTACCCGGTCGTCGACGTCGCGTCGGTCGGCCTGGAGCTCGACAGAAGTCACAAGGACGCGCTGCTCGACGTCGGCCGGCGGCTCGTCGTCGCGATCAACGACGAGCGTCCGCCCCAGCATCCGGTCAACCCGGCCATCCGCGGGATCCACCACGTGCAGTTCACGGCCCCGGCGGTGCGCACGTCCGACGCGACCGTCGAGGGCCAGAGCGCGGTCTACACCGAGCCCGGCTACTTCGACCGCTCGCCCTGCGGTACCGGCACCTCGGCGCGGCTGGCGCTCCTGCACGCGCTGGGCGAGCTCCACGCCGGTGAGACCTTCGTCAGCCGGTCGCTGATCGGGACGCGCTTCGTCGGCGGCATCGCCAGGACGACGACGGTCGGACCCTTCGCGGCGGTCGTCCCGCACGTCTCCGGCCGGGCCTGGATCACGGCGTTCAGCCAGCACCTGCACGACCCGTCGGATCCGTTCCCCGCCGGCTTCACCTTCTAGCAAACCAAAGGGAGATACCTAGGAATGGATCGCAACTCCGTCGAATGGCGAGGCTACTGGCCCGCGGCGCCGACTCCGTTCGACGCCGACGGGGCGTTTGCCGAGGACCTGATGAGGTCGCTGCTGGACCAGTATGTGGAGTCCGGCGTGCACGGGGTCCTGATCAACGGCAGCGCCGGGGAGTGGTGGGCGCAGTCGACGGAGGAGCGCAAGCGCGTCGCCGAGGTGGCCGTCGAGGCCGTCGCCGGGCGCATTCCGGTCGTCGTCGGCTGCACGAGCTTCACCGCGCAGCAGGTGTGCGAGCTGGCCGCCGCGGCGACTGCGGCCGGGGCCGACGGCGTGCTGGCGACGCCGCCGCCGTACGCGCATCCGACCCAGGACGAAATCCGCCGCTACTACGAGGAGATCGACCGAGCGGTCGAGCTGCCGCTCGCGGTCTACAACTGGCCGCGGGGCACCGCGGTCGAAATCGAGCTCGACACCGCGCGTCACCTGGCCGAGCTCGAGCACGTCGTCGCAATCAAGAACAGCACGGCCGACTGGCTGCTCGTGCTCGACTGCATCGAGGCGCTGAGAGACGAGGTGCGGCTGTTCGCGAGCCTGATCAGCCCGCGCGGCCTCGCCGTCCTGCGCGAGCTCGGCGGCGACGGCTACATCGACGGCGGCGCGCTCGGCGCTCCCTTCGCGGTCCCGTTCTTCGAGGCGCTGTGGGCGGGACGGCTCGACGAGGCGCGGCACTGCGCCGCCCGGTACGCGCGCCTGATGGCCGGGTTCGTCGGCCGTGACTTCTCCGGCAACTTCGGTTCGCCGAGTTCGCAGCTGAAGGCCGCGATGGCGATCCTGGGCCAGCCCGGCGGCTGCGTGCGCGCGCCGCTGACGCCGATCGAGGACGAGACGCGGCTCGCGCAGATCGCGGACGTCCTCAGCGACTGCGGCCTTCGCTCGGCGGCGAAGGCCTAGAGACCTCCTCCCGGTGGCGGCGGGAGGTGTGGCACGGCGCGCGGACACGTCCGCGCGTCGTGCAGATTCTTCTCGCCGGCGCTAGCCGCAGATGCGGCGAGCGACGCCGACGAGCGTGCGCGTCAGCGTCTCGGTGTCGGACAGGCTCACCCACTCCTCGAGCGCGTGCGCGCCAGCTCCGCCGGGCCCGATCATGACCGTCGGGATCCCGGCCGCGGCGATGAAGGCGGCGTCGGCCCAGTAGCTCGCGCCGGCGATCTTCGGCGCGGAGCCGGTCACCGCGGCCGCCGACGCGCTCGTCACCTGCACGAGCTCGGCGTCGGGGCTGATCTCGAACGGCTCGCGCACCAGCAGGGTGCGCTGCGTCGCGACCAGCTCGGGGTCGGCCACGCGGCAGCGCTGGAGCAGCCGCTCCAGCTCGCGCTCGATCTCGGCGCCCGTCTCGCCGGGAAGCGTGCGGCGCTCGAGCCCCACGACGCAGCGGGCCGGATAGCTCGACAGCTCGACGCCGCCCGCGATCGTCGACGCGTGCACCGAGGGCCGCCCCAGGAGCGGATGCGCGCGCTCCCTCAGCGCGGCGTCGAGCGCGCCGAGCGCGGCGAGCAGCGGGCCGCTCTTGGCGATGGCGTCGACCCCGAGATGCGGGCGCGACCCGTGCGCGGCGACGCCGCTGACCTCGATCTCGCTCCAGACGAAGCCCTTGTGCGCGACGACCAGCTCCAGCTCCGTCGGCTCGGTGACGATCGCCGCGTCGGCATGCAGGACGCGCAGCGCCTCCTGCACGCCCAGGCTCGCGTACTCCTCGTCGGCGACGGCCGCGACGACGACGTCGCCGCGGAGACCGGCGTGCGCCGCCTCGCGTGCAGCCACGAGGACCGCCGCGAGGCCGGCCTTCATGTCGTAGGAGCCGCGGCCGTACAGGCGGTCGCCGTCGACCCGCGGGCGGTGCGCGCCGGGCATGCCGTCGACGTTCACCGTATCGGTGTGACCGCACAGGAGCAGGGTCCGCCCGCCGCCGCTGCCGCGCGCCCGCACCAGCACGCTGGGCCGCCCGGGAACCGCCTCCAACCGCTCGACCGCGAGCCCTTGCGCCCGGGCCCACGCGGCGACGAAGTCGGCGATCCGGCCCTCCCCCGCGCCGCCCTCGACCAGCGAGGGGTTCACCGAGTCGATCGCGACAAGCTCCGACGTCAGGGCTGTGAGCTCGCCGAGCATGTCTTCGAGCTGTATAATGTCACATGTCGATGATTCAACCTTCACCGAACGGCCCGATGCGCATCGCGGTGCTCGGCGGCGGAGTCATCGGCGTCTGCTCCGCGTATTGCCTCGCGCGCGAGGGCCATCAGGTGGAGCTGACCGACGCAGCCGACGACGTCGCCCTCGGCGCGAGCGGCAGCAACGCCGGCTTGGTCGTGCCGCCCGACTCGATCGTCTGGAACACGCCGGACGCGTGGGCTGAGCTGTTCCGCGCGTTCGTCCTGCGCCGCGGACCGATCTCCGTTCGCCCGACCGCCGGGCCGGGCCTGATCCCCTGGGGCATGCGGTTCCTCGCCCACTCGACGCGGCGCCGCTCCGACGCCAGCGCCCGGGCCGCGGAGGCCCTCAGCAGCTACAGCGCCCGCGAGCTGCAGGCGCTCGCGAGCGAGGCCGGCGTCGAACCGGCCCCGGTCCCGAACGGGATGGTGTTCTTCGCACGTGACGCGCGCGTGCTGAGCGCCACCGCCGCCGCGCGCAGCCTGCTCGCGCACGCCGGTCATGAGTTCCGGCAGCTCACGCCCGAGGAGCTGGCGCGGCTGGATCCAGGCTTCGCCCGCACGAGCCAACACATCGCCGGCGCGCTCTACGCTCCCGATGCGGCCTCCGGGGACTGCGCCGCGTTCACCCGTGCGCTGGCCGCGAAATGTCGCGAGCTTGGAGTCAGGTTCAGGTTCGCCGAGCGGGTGACCGGGTTCGACGCCGACGCGCAGTCGATCCGCGCCGTGCACACCACGCGCGGACGCGTGCAGGCCGACGCCTACGTGCTCGCGCTGGGCGCGCGCAGTCCGGAGGTCGCGCGCACGGCCGGCCTGAACCTGCCGGTCGTCCCGGTGAAGGGCTACGCGCTCACCGCGCCGATCGGCGACGACGCAGCCGTTCCGCGCATCGGCGGCGTCGACGAGGGACGGCACGTCGCCTTCTCGCGCCACGGCAGCTCGCTGCGGCTCTCGACCGGCGCCGAGTTCGCCGGCTTCGACGAGCAGCTGCGCCCCGAGCCGCTCCGGTTCCTCGAAGCCACCGGGCGCGACCTGTTCGGGGACGCGATCGACTGGAGCGCGGGCAGCGGCCGCAGCGGGTTCCGTCCGGTGTCGGCGGACGGCGTGCCGTACATCGGCCGCTCGCCGCGGCGCAACCTGTTCGTGAACGCCGGCCACGGTCACCTGGGCTGGACGCAGGCCGCAGGCTCGGCCCGCCTGCTGGCGGATCTGATCGCCGGGCGGCCACCCGCGATCGACCCGTGTCCGTACCTGCCCGACCGCAGATCCCATGGAGAGAAAGAAGGCTTGAGATGGCGCAGTTCATCCTGATGCTCACGCGCGACGACGTGACGGTGCCCAACGCGCTGGAGCTCGTCCGCGAGGCCGTCGAGACGCCGGTCGCGCACATCGGCTTCAAGGACATCGGCCTCCCGTTCGCCGAGATGCAGGAGGTGGTCGACGTCATTCACGGCGCTGGGCGCAGCGCGCACCTCGAGGTCGTCTCGCTGGCCGAGGAGGACGAGCTGAGATCTGCGCAGACGGCGCTCGACCTGGGCGTCGACTACCTGCTGGGCGGTACGCGCTGGCGCCCCGTCGGCGACCTGATCAAGGGCCGCGACATCCGCTACTTCCCCTATCCCGGCCGCGTCGAAGGCCACCCGGGCACGCTCGCCGGCTCGGTGGACGAGATCGTCGCCGACGCCGAGGAGATGCAGGGATCGGTCGACGGCATCAATCTGCTGGCCTACCGGCACCAGACGCTCGACGGCACCGACGTGACCGCCGCCGTCGTCTCGCGCGTGGAGCTGCCGGTGATCGTCGCCGGCTCGATCGACAGCATCGCGCGCATCGAGACTGTCACCGGCGCCGGGGCGTGGGGCTTCACGATCGGCGCCGCCGCGCTCGACTGCCGGGTCGTCGACGGCGACCTGCGCGCGCAGCTCGAAGCCGTCGTTGCCGCCGGCGCGGACGCGGGGGTCGAGCGATGAGCGGCGCCGCCGTCGTGCGCGCGTCGGACGCCCGCTCGTTCATGGAGGGGCCGGAGCACTGCCGCGAGTACCACCGCGACGAGCGCATGTGGTTCGGCACGTCGACCGTCCCGGTCGGGGCGACGGGCGCGCTCGACGCGGGCCACGCCGAGTCGGTCGAGGTCTTCTATTGCGCGCGGGGACACGCGGTCGTCGACCTCGGCGATCGGGCGTGCGAGCTGACCGCCGGCGACGCGCTGGTGATCCCGCCCACGGTCCCGCACACGATCAGCAACGTGGGCGAGGAGCCGGTCGTGATCGTGTGGGCGGGAGCGCCCGGTGAATAGCGCGACGATCCTCGCAGTCGATCTCGGAACGACCGCGATCAAGTGCGCGCTGTACGACGAACGCGGTGCGAGCGTCGCCGAGGCGACGGAGGAGTACGCGCTCTCCACGCCCCAGCGCAACTGGGTCGAGCTGGACTGCGAGACGTACTGGTCGGCGTTCAAGCGCGCGGTGGAGCGGCTCGACGGACCTGACCGCCGCTTGCGGTCGGTCGCCGCCCTCGGCCTGTCGGTTCAGGGCGAGACGCTCGTCGCGGTCGATCGCAACGGCCGCCCGCTGCGCCCCGCGATCGTCTGGCTCGACAATCGCGCGGAGGCGGAGGCGGCGGAGCTGGCCAGCGCCTTCGACCGCGAGCGGCTCTACGACGTGACCGGGCAGCCCGAGATGCTCGCCGCATGGCCGGCGGCCAAGATCCTGTGGCTCGCGCGGCACGAGCCGCAGGTGGCGCAGCAGTCGCCGACCTACCTGCTGCTCGAGGACTATTTCCTGCTCCGGCTCACGGGCGAGCGGGTCACGGAGGGGTCGCTCGCGACCTCCACGTGCTACTGGAACTTCCGCACCAAGCGGTGGTGGCCGGAGATGCTCGACGCGATCGGCATCGACGAGCAGCAGCTCCCGTCGCTCGTGGAGCCGGGCGAGGTCGTCGGCCCGCTGCTGCCCGGCGTCGCCGCCGAGCTCGGCCTCCCGACGGACGTCACGGTCTGCGCCGGCGCGCTCGACCAGGCCTGCGGCGCGATCGGCGCGGGAAACTTCGGCGCCGGCGGGTTCAGCGAGAACACCGGGGCGGCGGTGGCGCTGTGCGCCACCACCGGCGGACCGCAGATGGACCCCGCCGGCGCCATGCCGTGTCACTACCACGCGCTGCCGGACACGTACATGCTGCACACGTTCACGAGCGGCGGCATCGTGCTGAAGTGGTTCCGCGATCAGTTCTACGGAGAGCTGGGCGACGGCTCGCACGTCTACGATCGACTCGACCGTCTCGCCGCCGACGTCGCCCCGGGAGCGGACGGCTTGCTGATGCTCCCGCATCTGCAGGGCGCGATGGCGCCGGAGAACAACGACCTCGCCCGCGGCGTCCTCGTCGGGCTCACGCTGGGCCACGGCCGCCCCCACATCCTGCGCGCGATCATGGAGTCGATCGCGTTCATCGTCCGGCGCAACGTCGAGGCGCTGACCGAGCTGGGCGTCCCGATCGCGTCGGTCCGCGCGATCGGCGGCGGCTCCCGCAGTCCGCTGTGGAAGCAGATCGAGGCCGACGTGCTGGGCCTGCCCGTCGTCACGATGCGCCAGCCGGACGCCGGTGCGCTCGGCGCGGCGATCCTCGCCGGGGTGGGCGTCGGCTGGTGGTCCGGGATCGAGGAGGCGGTGGCGGCGACGGTCGTGGAGGCTGCGACGTACGAGCCCGACGCGCGCAACCGCGGCGTCTACGACGAGCTGTTCGGCGTCTACGTCGGCGCATACGAGGCGCTGCTCCCCAGCTTCGACGCACTGGCCCGCGTCTAGCCACGGCCCGCTACACTCACCTACTATGTCATATGACACCGTTGCGAGTACTGGCGGAGCCTGTGGCTGACAACGGGAACAAGAGCCCGCTGCGGATGCGCGAACTCGAGCAGATGCCGAGCCGGCGCAGCCAGATTACCGAGACGCTTCGTGCCGCAATCATCGCCGGCGAGATGCCGAACGGGGTCGTCTACTCCGCCCCCGTGCTCGCCCGCGAGTTCGGCGTGTCGCCGACGCCGGTGCGCGAGGCGATGCTGCACCTCGCCAAGGAGGGCTTGATCGAGGTCGCGCGCAACAAGGGCTTCCGCGTCGTCGAGCCCTCCGACCGCGACATCGAGGAGATCACCGAGCTGCGCATCCTGATCGAGGTGCCGACGGTCGCCAAGATCGCAAGCGTCGGCGCGAGCGCGATCATGCTCCGCGAGCTCGACGCGCTGGCGGCCAGGACGGTCGAGGCCGCCCGCGCGTCCGACATCACCGGCCACGTGGTCGCCGACATGGCCTTCCACCTCGACCTGCTCGCCCTGTCGGGCAACGAGCATCTGGTCGAGACCGTCCGGACGCTGCGCTCGAAGTCGCGTCTCTTCGGCCTCCGCGCCCCGGAGAAGACCGACACGCTGCGCGAGAGCTCGCTCGAGCACGCCGAGCTCGTCAACTTCGTGCGCAAGCGCGAGCCCGAGGAGGCGCAGGCGCTGCTCAGCCGCCACATCCAGCGCGCCCTCGTCGAGTGGCGGCGCAACCCGACGGGCTAGACGCGCTCACGCCGCCACCGCCCGCCGCGCCACGTGCGCCGCCAGCACGCCGCCGCAGCCGAGCAGCGCGAAGGCCAGCGCGGGCGAGCCCCAGGTCACGATCGCCCCGGCGAGCACGTTGCCGGCTGCGCCGCCGACCGCCAACCCGGCCGCCGTCCAGGTGAACGCCTCCGTCACCCCGCCGGCCGGCGCCGCAGCGTCGAGCATGAGGTTGACGAACGCGAGCATCGGAGCGATCGTCGCGCCCGCGAGCACGAGCAGGAGCACCAGCATGAGCGGCGTGACCGCGAGCCCGAGCGCGCTGTGCCCGACGCCGAACGCAAGCAGCAGGAGCGCGAGCCGTCGCGCCGGGCGGCGCGCCGGACCGACGCGACCCGCGGCGATTCCCGCCGCCGTCGAGCCCGCGCCCCACAGGGCGAACGCGATGCCGCTGAGGCCGGGCGCGCCCATCCCCTCGAGCATCGCCGGCACCGCCACCTCGACGCCCCCGAACGCGAGCCCGCACAGCGTGAGCGCCATGACGAGGCCCCGCACCTCCCGTTGGCGCAGCGCCCCGAGCAGCGTCCGCACGCGGCGGTCGTGCGGACGCCAGGAGCGCGAGACCGGATGCGCGGAGAAGGCGAGATCGCCGCCGAGCATCAGCGCGCCGCACAGCACGAACGCCGCGCGCGTCGACCATGCGCCCACGCCCGCGACGAGCAGCAGCGGCCCTGCCAGGATGACGAGCTCGAGCGCCGAGGCCTCGAGCGCGTAGGCCGCATGGCGGCGCTCCGGAGCGAGCAGCGACTGCCAGAGCGTCCGCATGCACGCGCCGATCGGCGGCTGGCCGGCGCCGACGAGCGCCGCGACGGCGGCGTATGCGCCCAGGGGCGCGGCCGGCGGCAGCGCCGCGAGTGCGACGAGGCCGGCAGCCGCGACGGTCGCCCCCGCGCGCAGGACGAACGTCTGACCATGGCGATCCATGAGGCGGGCGAGCACAGGGCCCGTGGCTCCGAGCGCGATCGCGTACGCTCCCGCGGCGATTCCACCGTGGGCGTAGGAGCCCGTCAGCCGCCCGACCTGCAACACGAGCAGCAGGCCGATCGCATCGATCGGCAGCCGTGCGACGCACGAGGCCGTGAACAGCGCGAGGGCGCCGGGGACGCGCAGGACGTCGCGCAAGCTAGCGGAGCTTCACCGCGACGTGCTTGACCTGCGTGTACTCCTCGACCGAGTACATCGACATGTCCTTGCCGTAGCCGGACTCCTTGAAGCCGCCGTGCGGCATCTCGGAGGCGATCGGCGTGAGGTGGTCGTTGATCCACACGGTGCCGAATTCCAGCCGGCGCGCCGCGTCCATGGCCCGCCCCACGTCGCGCGTGAAGACGGACGACGCGAGCCCGTAGACGGTGTCGTTGGCGAGCGCGAGCGCGTGGTCGCCGTCGCGCGCCCGCTGCACGGTGACGACCGGGCCGAACACCTCGCGCTGGACGATCTCGGCGTCCTGCTCGACGTCCGCGACGACCGTCGGCTGCACGAAGCTGCCGCCCGCCGGCCCGCTCCCCCCGCCGGTCAGGACGCGCGCGCCGGCACCGGCCGCGCGCTCGACGAAGCCCAGCACGCGCTGCTGCTGCTCGCGCGAGATGACCGGACCCATCTCGACGTGCTCGCCGTCGGCCGGGTCACCGACCTGCAGCGTCGCGACTTCCGGGACGAGCCGTTCGAGCAGCGCGTCGTAGATCGCGCCGTCTGCGATCACCCGCGTGCCCGCGGTGCAGTCCTGGCCCGCGTTCCAGAAGCCGGCGACGCGAATGACGGCGGCGACCTCGTCGAGATCGGCGTCGTCGAGCACGACGACCGGCGCCTTGCCGCCCAGCTCGAGGTGGACCCGCTTGAGCGAGTCGGCGGCCTCGCGCGCGATCAGCTTGCCGGTGCCGACGTCGCCGGTGAGCGAGACGAGCCCGATCGCACGATGCTCGACGAGCGCCGCGCCGACGGTCGGGCCGTCTCCCGTCACGACGTTCAGGACGCCGGCCGGGATCGCGTCGGCGGCCAGCTCCATGAAGCGCAGCAGCGAGCACGGCGTCTGCTCGGCCGGCTTGAGGATCTGCACGTTGCCGGCCGCGAGCGCCGGGCCGAGCTTCCAGGCGGCCATCATCAGCGGGTAGTTCCACGGCGCGATCCCCGCCACCAGGCCGATCGGCTCGCGGCGGATCATCGACGTGTAGCCGCGCACGTACTCCCCGGCGGCCTTGCCCTCCAGGTTGCGCGCGGCGCCGGCGAAGAAGCGCAGCACGTCGGCGCACGCCACGACCTCCTCGCGCGCCGCGGTCAACGGCTTGCCCGCGTTCTCCGACTCGATCGCGGCCAGCTCCTCGACGCCCGCGTCGAGCGCCGCCGCCAGCGCGAGCAGCACGTCGCCGCGCTCGCCCGGCGTCGCGTCTGCCCACGTGCTGCGCGCCGCGCACGCGGCCTCGACCGCGCGCTCGACGTCCTCGCGGCCGCATTCGGGCACCGTCGCGATCAGGCGTCCGTTGGCCGGGTTGCGGATCTCCCGCGTCGCCCCCGCGGCCGCCTCGACCCAGCGGCCGCCGATCAGGATGCGACGGGGCGCCGCGGACGCTGCAGACGTGGTCATCGAAAGCTCTCCTGCTCGAGTGGGCACGATCGTCTAGCTCACGCGCGAGGAGGCGCGGTGGGCGCCGTCAAGCGCCGCGAGCCCCTCGCCGATCCCCGCCGCGAGCTGCTCGATCTCGCGCTCGCCGACGATCAGCGGAGGCGAGACCGCGATCCCCGCGGCGAGCGGCCGCACGAGCACCCCGGCGTCGCGGCAGGCGAGCTGCCAGCGCGTCACGATCCCCGGGTCCGCGGCCCGCACGTCCTCGGCCAGCTCGACGCCGGCCAGCAGGCCGAGGCCCGCACGCACCTCGGCGACGAGCGAATGCTCGGCCAGCGGCGCGAGCGCGTCGGCGAGCACGCCCTCCAGCGTCCGGCCGCGCTCGATCAGCCCGTCGCGCTCGTAGAGGTCGAGTGCGACGTTGGCCGCCGCGCAGCAGGTCGGGTGGCCGGCATAGGTCGCGCCATGGCGGAAGACCGGCGCCCCCGGCTCGTCCGTGAAGAACGGCTCGGCGACATGCGGCGCGACGAGCAGCGCCCCCAGCGGCAGCGTGCCGCCGGTGACGCCCTTCGCGAGCGTCACGAGGTCGGGTCGCACGGGCCAGCGGTCGATGCCCAGCCACGTCCCGAGGCGCCCGAAGCCGCAGATCACGCAGTCGGCGACGAACAGCACGCCGTGGCGCCGGCAGATCTCCGCGACGCGCTCGACGTAGCCGGGCGGCGGCAGCCGCACGCCGCCCGCACCGATCACCGGCTCGCAGAAGAACGCCGCGACGCGTCCCGCCCCGACGCGCTCGATCTCGCGCTCGAGCGCTTCGGCGTCGTCGTGCGGGACAGTCGACGCCTCGGGCACGAGCGTGCCGAAGCCGGCCGCGTTCGCGGCGATCCCGGCGATGCCCGTGCCGACGCCGTGCGTCCCGTGGTAGCCGTGCTCGCGGCTGATCAGATGGGTGCGCTCCGGCTCGCCGCGCTCGGCGTGCCAGCGGCGCGCGAGCTTCGCGGCCGTGTCGACCATGTCGCCGCCGCCGGAGCCCAGGAAGACCTTGCTGCCCGGCTCCGGGGCGAGCGCCGCGAGCCGCTCCGCAAGCTCGATCGCCGGCGCGTTCGCGTAGTCGCCGAACATGCTGTACGTGTCGAGCTCCTCGAGCTGCCGGCGGACGACGGCGGCGATCTCGCCGCGGCCGTGCCCGAGGTTCGCGCACCACAGCGAGGCGGTGCCGTCGAGGTAGCGGCGCCCCTCCTCGTCCCACACCCACGCGCCCTTCGCGCGCACGAGCGTCAGCCGCGAGCGCGCGACGGCGCCCATGTCGGCGAACGGATGCCAAAGCGCGCTCATGCGCCCACCTCCATGCCGCCGCGACTCATCGCGACGTATTTCGTCTCCAGATACTCCTGCAGGCCCTCCGGTCCGCCCTCGCGCCCGAAGCCCGACTGCTTGACGCCGCCGAAGGGCGCGCCGGCGTTCGAGACGATCCCCTGGTTGAAGCCGATCATCCCGGTGTCGAGCGCCTCGATCACGCGGAAGGCGCGATCGACGTCCTGGGTGAAGACGTAGGCGGCAAGCCCGTACTCGGTGTCGTTCGCCGCCGCGACCGCCTCCGCCTCGTCCGCGAACGTCGTGATCGGCGCGACCGGCCCGAAGATCTCCTCCCGCAGCAGCCGCGCATCCGCCGGGACGTCCGCGAGCACCGTCGGCGCGAAGAAGTAGCCGGCGCCCGGGCAGCGCCTGCCGCCCACGACGACGCGCGCCCCGCTTGCGACCGCGTCGTCGACGAGATCCTCGACCTTGTCGCGCTGGGCCGCGTCGATCAGCGGGCCCAGCTGCACCCGCTCGTCCGTGCCGCGGCCGACTTCGACGGCGGCCATCCGCCGCGCGAAGCGCGCGACGAAGGCGTCCGCGACCCGCTCGTGCACGAGCAGGCGGTTCGCGCTCGTGCACGCCTCGCCTCCGTTGCGCAGCTTCGCCAGCAGGGCGCCCTCGACCGCGCGATCGAGGTCGGCGTCCTCGAAGACGAGCAGCGGCGCATTGCCGCCCAGCTCCATCGAGACGCGCAGCACCTGCTCTCCCGCCTGCGCGATCAGCTGGCGGCCTACGGCGGTCGAGCCGGTGAACGAGAGCTTGCGCAGGCGCGGATCGGCGATCAGCGGCTCCACGACCGAACGCGCCGAGGTGGACGTGACGACGTTCAGCACCCCGCCCGGCAGCCCGGCCTCGACGAAGATCTGCGCCAGCGCGAGCATCGACAGCGGCGTCTGCTGCGCGGGCTTGACGACCATCGTGCAGCCGGCGGCGATCGCCGGCGCGACCTTGCGCGCGCCCATCGCGAGCGGGAAGTTCCAGGGCGTGACGAACACGCACGGCCCGACCGGCTGCTGGAGCGTCAGCACGCGGCTGCCCCCGTCCTCGGCAGGCCCGAAACGACCGCCGATGCGCACCGCCTCCTCCGCGTACCAGCGCAGGTACGCGGCCGCGTAGCGCACCTCGCCGCGCGCCTCCGCAAGCGGCTTGCCCATCTCCAGCGTCATCAGCAGCGCCAGCCGCTCTTCCTGCGCGAGGACCATCTCGTACGCGCGGCGCAGGATCTCCGCCCGCTCGCGCGGCGCCGTCGTGGAGAAGCTCGGAAACGCGAAAGCGGCCGCATCGAGCGCGGCGAGCGCGTCGGCCGGCGTCGCGTCCGCCACCTCGCATAGCACGGCGCCCGTCGCCGGATCCTCCACCGGCAGCGTCGCGCCCCGTTCGCCGTCGCGCCAGATGCCGTCGATGTGCAGCCGGCGCGGCGTCGCGGCGAGGACCTGCTGCTCTCGTTCGCTCGCGTGCACCATCGCCAGGCGGCTCAGGCCGGGTCCAGGATCGACGCGAGCAGCGGCAGCGCGATGTTGCGGCCCGTCACCACGACCACGGCCGGCGTGTCGATCTGCACCTTCTGCGCCAGGACCGCGGCGAGCGCCGTCGCCCCGGCGCCCTCGGCGACGAGCCCGTGCTCGGAGGCCAGGAAGCGGATCGCCTCGCGGATCTCGTCGTCGCTGACGGCGACGAACTCGTCGACGCGATCCTTGGCGAGGGTGAACGTGATCGAGCCGGGCTCGATGTTGCCGGCGAGCCCGTCGGCGATCGTCTCGCCGACGGGAACCGGCACGATGCGCCCGGCCTGCACCGCGGAGCTCATCGCGCGCGAGGCCGCCGCCTCGACGCCGACGAGCCTGACCCGCGGCTGCTCGCGCGCCCAGAGGCAGAGGCCGGCGATCACGCCGCCCCCGCCCACCGGGCACAGCACGGTCAACGGCTGGTCCAGCTCCCCGAGCTCGGCGCCGAGCGTCGAAGCGCCCGCCAGCAGGTGCGTGTCGTTGTACGACGACAGGTAGTGCCCGCCTTCGGCGGCCAGTTCGAGCGAGCGCGCCTCGGCGTCGTCGAACGACGTCCCGACCTGCTCGACCTCGACGTCGAAGCGCGCGAGCCCGGCGAGCTTGGCCGGCGAGACGCTGCCGGGGACGCAGATCCGCAGCCGGCGGCCGAGCCGCGCCGCGGCCCACGCGGCGCCGAGCGCATGGTTGCCGGCCGACGAGGTGACGATCAGCTCGCCGGCGGGGATCCGCGACATCGCCGCGAGGTTGCCGCGCGGCTTGAACGCGCCGGTCGGCTGGAACGTCTCCAGCTTCAGGTGCACGCCCAGGCGCTCGCTCAGGACCAGGGGCGTCGGTTTCAGGACCGCGCGCACCACCTCGTGGGCGGCGCGGATGTCATCGGCCGTGGGCACCGCGACGTGGCGGACGTCGTTCATGCGGCTAGGCTCGCCGATGCTCAGCAGTGCCACAAGCGGTTCTCTTTGGCCTGATCGTAAACTCACCTAATGCTCGATCCCCGTCGCTTGCGTCTCCTTCGCGAAGTAAGCCGGCGCGGCACCATCGCCGCCGCCGCCGAGGAGCTGAACTTCACCGCTTCAGCGGTCTCTCAACAGCTCGCGACGCTGGAGCGCGATCTCGGGGTGCCCCTGCTCGAGCGCACGGCGCGCAGCGTCCGCCTCACCGAGGCCGGACGCGTTTTGTGCGAGCACGCTAACTATGTACTGGCAGCTTTGGACGCAGCGGAGCAAAGCGTGCATGCGGTTGCTGGACTCAGCGGCGGCCGCTTGCGGGTCTCGACGTTCGCGAGCGCCGCCGTCACCTTCGGCACCGATGCCCTGTCTGCGTTCGACCAGGCGCATCCGAACGTCGATCTGAGCTTCGTCGAGCTCGAGCCGGAGTTCTCGATCCCCGCGGTGCGACGGGGAGAGCTCGACCTGGCGATCGCGGTTCAATTCGCCGGCCTCCCGCGGCCCGACATGACGGCCCTGCGCCAAATCGACCTTGGCGTAGATCCCCTGCGACTGGTGATGTCCGCCGCCGATCCCGCCGCGCGCCGCGCGACCGTCAGACTGATCGACCTCGCCGATCGGCGCTGGATCTCGTCGTGGCCGGAGGTGGGCTTCCAGGCCGTCACCGAGATGGCGTGCCGGCGAGCGGGATTCGAGCCGAAGGTGGCGTTCCGCGCCGACAGCTACGAGGTGGTGCTGAAGCTGGCACAGGCCGGGCTCGGCGTGAGCCTCGTCCCGCAGCCGGCGCTCGTGGACCTTCCCGGCCTCGTGACGCTCGCGGTCAGCCCGGCGGAAGTCCCCCCGCGCGAGGTCTTCGCCGTCACCCGTGCGGCCGACGAGTCGCCCGCGGTGATGGAGATGCTGCGCCTAATGCGCTCGCTGGCAGCCGAGCGGCACGTCGCCGCCGCGGGCGCCCATGACCGCGGCGTTAGCAAAGGTTAGCCTCAGGCTACGAGAAACGAGTGGCGCTTGGGCTGAGCCCAGGCGAAGGTAACGGACGCGAGCCCCCCGAGCCGGATTGCCCGGCGATCCCAAATCGACGGGCTCGCGTCCAAATGATCATCTTGACCGAGAGTGAAATTCGCTCGCTCGTAGGGCATGCGGAGGCGAGCGAAGCTGTTGCGGCCGCGTTTCGCGCGCTGCACGCCGAAGCCGTCGCCGTTCCCGAGCCGTGGCACATCGGCCTGGGCGACGGCGAGAGCGAGGTTCACTGCAAGAGCGCGTACGTGCGTGGAGCTGCGAGCTGGAGCATCAAAGTCTCCTCGACGTTCTACGCCAACCATGACGACGGCAAGCCGGCGCTGTCGGGCCTCATCATGCTGTTCGACGCCCGCACCGGCGTCCCGTCGGCGCTGCTGCTGGACAACGGCTATCTGACCGAGCTGCGGACCGGAGCTGCCGGAACGCTGAGCGTCGAGCTGCTGGCCCGCCCGGACGCACGGCGCGTCGCCGTGCTCGGCGCGGGCAGCCAGGCGCGCTACCAGCTCGCCTCGCTGGCCGGCAAGCGCGACGTCGCCTCGGTCGCCGTGGCCAGCCGCTCCAGGGACGGCGCCGAGCGGCTGGCGAGCTGGTGGCGGCAGCACCACGGGTGTCCGATCGAGATCTGCGAGAGCGTCGAGGCCGCCGTCGAGCACGCCGACATCGTCTTCGCGACGACCCCCGCGAGCGAGCCGATCCTCGCAGGCGCGTGCCTCGCGCCGGGAACGCACATCGTGGCGGTCGGCGCCGACAGCCTCGGCAAGCGCGAGCTGGATCGCGCCGTCTTCGAGCGCGCCGCCGTCGTCGCCGTCGATCATGTCGGGCAGGCGACAGCCTTGGGCGAGACCCGGTCGGCGCTGGAGGACGGCGCGATACAGGTGCAGGACCTCGTGACGCTCGGAGCCCTGGTGGCCGGTCAGGCCGCAGGGCGCGTCTCGCCGGACCAGATCACCGTGGCCGACCTGACCGGGATCGGCGCGCAGGAGGCGGTGCTCGGCGAACGGCTGCTGAGCGCCGCGAAGGAGCGAGGGCTCGGGGCCGAGTTCGTCAGCCCCAACGTGTCGTTGGAGGGGGTGGTTGCCTTGCCACCCTTCTCGTCGAGAGGATAGGAGAGAGCATGCTGCGTGTGATGCGCAAGGCAGTGACAATGATGATCGGCGTGGTCGTGGTCGGACTTGCGATCACCGCCTGCGGAAGCGGTACGAAGCACAGCTCGACGGCCGCCACGACCGCGACGGCGAGCGCGGACCCGGCGCTCAGCAAGCTGCTGCCGGCGTCGATCCGGAGCGCCGGAGTGGTCAACGTCGCCACCGACATGCCGTACCCGCCGTTCGAGTTCTTCGCCGACGAGAGCGGGAGCAAGATCACCGGGTTCGACTACGACTACGGCCAGGCGCTCGGGCAGCTGCTGGGCGTGAGATTCCACTTCGCCGAGCAGAAGTTCGACGGGATCATCCCGGCGCTCCAGGCCGGCAGATACACCATCACGATCTCGGCCATGACGGACACGCCGGACCGTCGCAAGGTGCTCGACTTCGTCGACTACTCCCGGGCCGGCACGGCGCTGATGGTTCCGAAGGGGAATCCGAAGGGCATCAAGACGGTGCTCGATCTCTGCGGCCGCACGGCCGCGCTGCAGTCGGGCGCCCAGCAGCTGGGATTCCTCAAGACCCAGCAGCCGAAGTGCAAGGCGCTCGGCAAGCCCCCGATCAACATCGCCGCCGTCCCGAAGCAGTCGGACGCTCAGCTGATGGTCACGAGCGGCAAGGCCGACGCGGTGATGGAGGACACGCCGTCCGGCGCCTATGAGGCCAAGACGATCGGCAACGGCGACGTGTTCGAGATCATCGACGACCCGGCCGCCGCGGGCGGCTACGACGCCCGGCCGACCGGGATCGGCATCCCGAAGGGCAACCAGGAGCTGGTCAACGCGCTGCAGAAGGCGACGCAGGCGCTGATGGACAACGGCACGTACAAGAAGCTCCTCGACAAGTACGGCGTCGGAGCGATCGCGATCCCGACCGCGACGATCAACGGGAAGGGGTAGGGACGCATGGCCGTAGACGCCCCCAGCGTGCCGGCGAAGATGCCGGCACGCATCGAGGCGCGACCCGTCCGCCACCCACTTCGGTGGGTGGCGGCGGCCATCGTCCTGCTGATCCTTGCGTCGCTGCTCGTATCGCTCTGGAAGAACCCGCACCTCGAACGTGACGTCGTCGGGCAGTACCTGTTCAAGACGCTGACGCTCAAGGGCATCTGGGTGACGCTCTACCTGACGGTGGTGGCGATGGTGATCGGCATCGTCGGGGGCGCGCTGATCGCGGTCATGCGCCTCTCGGGCAATCCGGTCCTGTCGGGCGTGTCGATGCTCTACACCTGGATCTTCCGCGGAACGCCCGCGCTCGTCCAGATCATCTTCTGGGGCTACATGGGCGCGCTCTATCCGCAGATCGTCCTCGGCATCCCGTTCACCCACGTCGCCTTCGTGCACGAGAACACGAACGCGTTGATCGGGGCCACGACGGCGGCGATCCTGGCGCTCGGCCTCAACGAGGTCGCCTACGCGTCCGAGATCGTGCGCGGCGGGATCCTCGGCGTCGACCGCGGGCAGACGGAGGCCGCCAAGGCGCTGGGGATGTCGGAGGGACAGACGACCCGGCGGATCGTCCTGCCGCAGGCCATGCGCGTGATGATCCCGCCGATGGGCAACGAGACGATCACCATGCTCAAGCAGTCGTCGCTGGTGTCGGTCATCGCCGGCAACGACCTGCTCACGAACCTCCAGGACGTGTACTCCCAGAACTTCAAGGTGATCCCGCTGCTCGTGGTGGCCAGCCTCTGGTACCTGGCGCTTACGACGGTGCTCTCAATTGGCCAGGCCATGCTGGAGCGACGGTACGCACGTGGATTCAACAACGGCACAAGACGGAAGAAGCGGTGGGCTCGATGAATAACTCGGCGACCGAGACGCGCACCGACGTCATGGTGCGCTCCACCGGGGTCTGGAAGTGCTTCGGCGACCTCGAGGTGCTGCGCGGCATCGACCTCGAGGTCCCCACCTCCTCAGTCACCTGCATCCTCGGCCCGAGCGGCTCGGGGAAGAGCACCTTCATCCGCTGTCTCAACCATCTCGAGCGCGTCGACGCCGGCCGGCTTGAGGTCAACGGCGAGCTCGTCGGCTACCGCGAGCGCAGAGGGGTGCTCTACGAGCTGCCCGAGCGGGAGATCAGCCGGCGGCGAGCGGAGATCGGCATGGTCTTCCAGCGCTTCAACCTGTTCCCGCACATGACCGCGCTCGCGAACGTGGTCGAGGCGCCGATCCGCGTGCGCGGCGAGAAGAAGGCGCTGGCGCGCGAGAGAGGCCGGGCGCTGCTCGAGCGCGTCGGGCTCGCCGAGAAGGCCGACGTCTACCCGGCGCAGCTCTCCGGCGGCCAGCAGCAGCGCGTGGCGATCGCGCGCGCGCTGGCGATGCGGCCCAGTTTGATGCTGTTCGACGAGCCCACGTCGGCGCTCGACCCCGAGCTCGTCGGCGAGGTGCTGGACGTCATGCGGGATCTCGCGGCGGACGGCATGACGATGGTCGTGGTGACGCACGAGATCGGCTTCGCACGCGAGGTCGGCAATCAGGTCGTGTTCATGGACAACGGCGTCGTGGTCGAGGCGGGGACGCCCGAGCAGGTGCTGATCATGCCCGAGAACCCACGCACGCGCGAGTTCCTGAGCAAGGTTCTCTAAGCGGGGTTGGCGAAGCCCGCGCGGGCTTCGCCAACCCCGCTCACGCGGCGGCGCGCGGAGCGGCAGCGGTGCTTTCGCTCAGAGGTGAAGAAAGCAGTGGCGCTGTCGCTTGATTGCAGTGAGAGTGAGGTCATGCAGGACGGAGCATCCAACGTCGGCGCCGACGCGGTCGTCAGCGCGCTTGAAGTGTGCGGTGTCGAGCGGGTCTTCGGCATTCCCGGCACGCACAACCTCGAGATCTATCGATCGCTGAGTCGCTCCTCGATTCGTCACGTCGTCTTCCGGCACGAGCAGGGCGCGGGTTATGCCGCTGACGGTCACAGCCGGGCCAGCGGCCGCCCCGGCGTGGTCCTGACGACGACGGGCCCCGGCCTGATGAACGCGACCACCGCGCTCGCGACGGCGTACGCCGACTCGGTGCCGGTGCTCGCGCTCTCCCCCGGCGTGCCGATCGGCCTGGAGGGCGCCGACGTGGGCTTCCTGCACGAACCGAAGGATCAGCAGGGCTGCATGGACCGGCTGGTCGAGCGCAGCGTGCGCGTCCGCGACGCCGACGAGGCGGCCGACGCGATCTGCGAGACGTTCGCGCGCTGGTCGAGCGGGCGGCCCCGGCCGGTCCACATCGAGATCCCGCTCGACGTGCTCGAGGGCGTGTGGGGCGCGGCGGCGCAGCCGGCGGCGCGCACGCTCGCCCCGCCTTCGCCCGGGCCCGAGCAGCTCGCACGGGCGCTCGAGGCGATGAGCACCGCGAGCCGCCCGCTCATCGTCGCCGGCGGCGGCTGCCGCGCCGCGAGCGGGGCGCTGCGAGAGCTGGCCGAGCGCTGGGACGCGGCCGTCGTCACGACCGTGAACGGAAAGGGCGCGCTGTCCGAGCGTCACGAGCTGTCGGCCGGCGCCCATCTGCGGCTGGCGAGCGTCCGGCGCGCGCTCGACGATGCGGACTGCCTGCTCGTCGTCGGGAGCGAGCTTGCCGACAGCGATCTGTGGGGCGGAACGCTGTGCCCGGGCGGACCGGTGGTGCGCATCGACATCGACGACGCCCAGCTGCGCAAGAACCTGCCGGAGCGGTGCGAGGTGATTTCCCTCCACGGGGACGCGCGGGCGGTCATGGAGGCGCTGAGCGCACGACTCGCGGCGACGGCCGGGGTGCGGCGCTCCGTGGCCGACGGGGCGTCGCAGGCCGCCGAGATCAGGGACCTTGCGCTGGCGGAGGCGACCGAGCAGGACGGGCTCTGGCGCGCCATCAACGACGCGGTCCGCGCCGAGCTTCCCCGCACGGCGATCGTGGCCGGCGACAGTGCGCAGGTCTCCTACTACGGGACGGCGCACTTCTGGCCGGCCGACGAGCCCGGGCAGTTCCTCTACCCGACCGGCTACGCGACGCTCGGCTACGGCCTGCCGGCGGCGATCGGCGCCAAGCTCGCCGCGCCCGAGCGACCGGTCGTCGTGCTCGTCGGCGACGGCGGCTTCATGTTCACCGCCTCCGAGCTGCTGACCGCGGCCGAGCTCGGCCTCAGCCTGCCGATCGTGGTCGCGAACAACCGGGGCTTCGGGGAGATCCGCGATCAGATGCGCGAGCGCGGCATCCCGCCGATCGGCGTCGACCTGCTGCCTCCGGACTTCGCGCTGTTGGCGCAGGCGTGCGGCGGCAGCGGTCGCCGCGTGAGCGACGTGAATCGGCTCGGGGCCGCCGTCAGCGAGGCGCTGACGGTCCCGGGTCCAACGGTGATCGAACTGGAGGTGGGATCGTGAAGGGTCGTTGCGCGCCCGTCGTGCTGCGAGGGGTGACCGTGGTCAATCCGGGCTCGGAGCCACTCGAGCACCACGACATCCACATCGGCGAGGACGGCATGATCGAGAGCGTGTCGCCGGCCGGGACGCGGTCCGCGCGCGGCGCGGAGCTCGACGCGCGCGAGCTCGTGGCGTTCCCCGGCCTGATCGACATGCACGTGCACCTCTGCTTCTCGCCGCACCACCACCCGCAGGACATGATGAGCACCATCGAGGCGGCCGAGCTCGAGGAGCTGGTCGCGACCAACGCGCGCGACACGCTCGCCCGCGGCGTCACCACCGTGCGCGACCTCGGCGGCCCGGGAGAGGTGGTGCGCGACCTCAAGCGCCGCATCGCCGACGGCGATCTGCACGGCCCCCGCATCCAGTGCGCCGGCCCGCCGTTGACCAAGCCGGCAGGGCACTGCTGGTTCATCGGCGACGTCGTGCACGGTCAGGACGAGCTGGCGGAGACGATCGCGCGCCACGGCGCGAGCGACGACGAGTGGCTGAAGCTGATGGTGACGGGCGGCATGCTGACCCGCGGCTGCGATCCCGAGCATCTGCAGTTCCATCCGGTCGAGCTGGAGGACGCGGTGCGGATCGCGAAGGAGCTCGGGCTGGAGACCGCGGCGCACGTCCTCTCGCTCGAGGGGTCGACGGCCGCCGTGGAGGCCGGGATCCGCACGATCGAGCACGGCGTCGGCCTCTCCCGCGAGCTCGCGCGGACGATGCGCGAGCGCGACCAGGTGCTCGTCCCCACGCTCGCCGCCAGCCGGCTCGCGCTGCTCGCCAGCCCCGACAGCGACGAGGAGGACATGGTCCAGGCGCGAGCGCTCGAAGCGTCGCACTGGCGCTCCGTCGGCTGGGCGATCGAGGCCGGGGTCGCGATCGTCGCGGGCTCGGACGCGGGCTGCCCGGACGTCCCGCACGGAAGCGCGGCAGCGGAGGTCGAGCTGCTGGAGCAGGCAGGGCTCGACCGCGCGCAGGCGCTGATGGCCGCCACCTCGGTCGCGGCGCGGGTCCTCGGCCTCCCGCAGGTCGGGCGGATCGAGGCGGGCTTCTGCGCCGATCTGCTGCTGCTGGGCGCGGATCCCACCGCGGACGTCACCACGCTGGCCAATCCGCTCGCGGTCTACGCGGGCGGCACCCGAGTTGCGACAGAGGGAGCAACGACCGCATGAGACCCGACCGGATCAGCGTGACGTTCGTCGAGGAGCAGGTCAGCGGCTCGGCCCGCCTGCTGTGGGACGAAGCCCCGAAGACCTGCGAGCAGGTGCTGCGGATCCTGCCGCTCGAGGTGCAGGCGGTCCACGCCATCTACTCCGGCAGCGAGATCGCGCTCGAGGTGCCGCAGCTGCCGCAGTTCGAGCTGGAGAACCCGACGACGAACGCGCAGCCGGGCGACATCGCGTGCGTCTACCTGCCGGCCGCCGACTATTACGGGATCGACGCGGACCTTCCCGAGATCCTCTGGCTCTACGACAGCGACGCACGGCCGGGGATGTTCGAGGGCCCGGTGCCGATCGGGGTGTTCGCCCGCTTCGAAGAGCTCGCGCCGATCGCCGCCGCGTCGATCGACATGCGCGTGTCGGGCGCGAAGCGCGTCCGGATCGAAGTCGCCGCGGACTGAGCGGATGCCCACCCCGAGATACCGGCCGGCGGGCACCGAGCGCTTTCCGCGCTTCAGCGGCCCGCGGACGTTCATGCGGCTGCCGCACGTCACGACGACGGCGGACGTCGACGTGGCGGTGGTCGGCGTGCCCACCGACGACGCGGTCTCGTTCCGCTCCGGCGCCCGCTTCGGGCCGGAGGCGATCCGCAGCGCGTCGGTGCTGCTGCGGCCGTTCAACGCGGATCAGGGCATCGACCTCGGGCAGCGCCTCTCGATCGTCGACGCCGGCGACGCGCCGACCGTCCCTGGCTACCACCTCGAGACGCTGCAACTGATCGAGGAGCACCTGCGGCCGCTGCACGAGGCCGGCGTCACGCCGCTGTGCCTCGGCGGCGACCACTCGATCGCGCTCGGCGAGCTGCGCGCCGCCGCAGCGGTCCACGGACCGCTGGCGCTGGTCCACCTCGACGCGCACGCGGACGTGTGGGACGCCTACTTCGGCGCGCGCTACTTCCACGGGACGGTCTTCCGGCGCGCCGTCGAGGAGGGGCTGATCGACCCGGCCGCGTCGATCCAGGCCGGCATGCGCGGCACGCTCTACGGCGCCGACGACCTCGACGCATCGGCTCGGCTGGGGATCGAAGCGATCCCGTGGGCGGAGATGCGCGCGCTGACGCCGAGCGAGTTCGGCGCGCGCGCCGCGGAGCGCGTCGGCGGCCGGCCGGCGTTCCTCTCCTTCGACATCGACTTCGTCGATCCGGCGTTCGCGCCGGGCACCGGCACGCCCGAGGTCGGCGGACCGTCGAGCAGCGAGGCGCTGGCGTACCTGCGGGCGCTGTCCGGCATCGACATCCGCGCAGCCGACTGCGTCGAGGTCGCGCCCGCCTACGATCCCGCCGCAACGACGGCATGGCTCGCGGCCAACGTCTGCCACGAGATCTTGTGCCTCATCGCGCGCGCGCGAGTCTGAGCACAAGCGCCACGTTGACATGCAGCCGTAGGGCTGCATATAATGCAGCCAGATGGCTGCATGTAAGCTGGCCGATCACTCATGGATGCGATCTTCAGATCACTGGCCGATCCCAGTCGGCGAACGCTGCTGGACAGCCTCAACGCCCGCAACGGACAGACGCTGGGCGAGCTGTGCGGGCAGCTGGAGATGGCGCGCCAATCGGTCAGCAAGCACCTTGCGGTCCTGGAGGAGGCGAACCTCGTCACGACCGTGTGGCGCGGCCGGGAGAAGCTGCACTACCTCAACGCCGAGCCGATCAACGCGATCGCCGAGCGCTGGATCGATCAATACAGCCGCGAGCGCGTGCGCGCGCTGACCGACCTGAAGCGAGCATTGGAGGGCACCCCGATGGAACGACCGCAGTTCGTCTACACGACGTACATCAACACCACGCCGGAGCGCGTGTGGCAGGCGCTGACCGAGCCGGCCTTCTGCCATCGCTATCTCGGCTTCGCGCTCGAGTCCGACTGGCAGGTCGGATCGACGGTCGTGTGGGACCAGGACGGCCTGCTGATCGAGCACCCCGAGCAGGTCGTCCTGGAGTGCGAGCCGCACCGCCGGCTGGCGTTCACGTGGCACACGTTCGTCCCGGAGCTGACCACCGTCACGAGCCTGAGCGAGGAGACGATCGCGACCGCCGCCGCCGAGCGGCGCTCGAAGGTCGCGTTCGACATCGAGCCGCACGGCGAGCAGGTCAAGCTGACCGTCGTGCAGGACGACTTCGAGCCCGGCAGCCGCGTGCTGGAGCTCGTGAGCGGCGGCTGGCCGCTCAAGCTGTCGAAGCTCAAGACCATGCTCGAGCAGGCCGCCACGGCCGACGAGCAGGTCGCAGACGCCGTAGCCCGCTAGCGCCCCCCGGCGCGTCTCGTCCGTAACGCCTCCCGTGGGGCGTTGCGGACCCCTGCTCGCAAACCGACCCCCCGAGAAGGCATCGCAATGAACGAACACGACACTCCTGCCGGTAGATGGTCCCCGACCTGGACGCTCATCGCCGCCTCCCTGGCGCTGATGATGTCGTTCCTCGACGCGCTCGTCGTCACGACCGCGCTCCCCACCCTGCGGTCCTCGCTGCATGGCAGCCTCGCAGAGCTGGAGTGGACGGTCAACGCGTACAACCTCGCGTTCGCCTGCCTGCTCCTGACCGGGGCCGCGCTGGGCGACCGCTTCGGCCGCCGGCGGATGCTGGGCATCGGCCTCGTGACGTTCATGGGAGCGTCGCTGATGGCCGGGGCGGCGAAGACGATCGGCGTGCTGATCGCCGCGCGGGCGCTCCAGGGCACCGGCGCCGCGATGATGGTGCCGCTCACGCTGACGCTCGTCACCGACGCCTTCCCGCCCGAGCGGCGCGGATGGGCGATCGGCATCTGGGGCGGCATCGGGGGCCTGAGCGGGGCGATCGGGCCGTTTGTCGGCGGCGGCGTCGTGCAGGCGATCGGATGGCACTGGATCTTCTGGATCAACCTGCCGGTGGGCCTGGCGGTGCTCTTGATCGCCCACTTCCGCGTCCGCCAGAGCTACGGCGGACATCCGCGCCTCGACATCGCGGGCGTGCTGCTCGCCACGGCGGGGCTGTTCTGCATCGTGTGGGCGATCGTCCGCACGAACACGCTCGGCTGGGGCAGCTTCGAGGTCGTCGCGATGCTGATCGCCGGGCTCGCGATCCTCGCGTCGTTCCTGCTGTGGGAGCGGCGGACGCCGCACCCGATGCTGCCGCTCACGATGTTCCGGAGCGCGAGCTTCAACGCCGGCAACGCCATCAGCTTCTGCCTCTTCGCGGGACTGTTCGGCGGCCTGTTCCTGATGTCGCAGTTCTTCCAGACCGCGCAGGGCCTCAGTCCGCTGGAGGCCGGCGCCGAGTTGCTGGCGTGGAGCGCATCCGGGATGGTCGTGATGCCGCTCGTCGGCCGTCTCACCGCCCGCTACGGCAATCGGCCGTTCATGATCGCCGGCCTGTTGATGATGACGGGGGGCCTCGCGGGCGTGGCGATCCTGGCCCGCCAAGGCACCGCGTTCCTGGAGCTCGCTCCGCTGCTGACGATCTCCGGCTCCGGCACCGCGATGGTCTTCCCCGCCGTCGCGAACGAGGTCATGGGATCGGTGGCCCCGGAGCAGATCGGGATCGCCTCCGGGACGAACAATGCGCTGCGCGAGCTCGGCGGCGTCTTCGGCGTGGCCGTGCTCGCCTCCGTCTTCAACCGGCCCGGCGTCTACACCTCGCCTGACAGCTTCGTCAGCGGCTTCCGAACGGCCCTGTGGGTCGCCGTCGCCTTCTCGGCGGTCGCGATCCCGCTGGCGCTGTCGCTCAAGCGCGGCACGCAGTCGCCAGGGCCCGACCCATCCCCCACCCCGGTCCCCGCGCCCGCCGGCGCCGAGGCATAGCCGTAGGACGACGGCGCGTCCGCGATGTTCGATCGCGGACGCGCCGTGCACCCGGCTGCTTCGCGCTAGGCGTTCGCCAACTGGCGGAGGGCGTAGTCGCGCAGGCTCGACAGGTGGATGACCCATCCTCTGGCCTGTCGCTCCGCGACCTCCGCCTTCTGCTCCTCGCTCCACGCGATCTCGGCGAAGCCGCTCTCGGTGAGCGTGATGCGCGTGCCCTCGCCGGCGGGGGCGATCGCGATCTCCACGAGCAGCGAGTTGGTCGCATTCGCCTCCTCGCCCTCCGGGTGGACCCAGCGGTAGGCGAAGCGGCTCGGCGCGTCGAGCGCCTGCACGCTGATCGGGACCACCATGGGCGTGTTCGTCGCGCGGTCGGTCCACGTCATCGTGCCGCCGCCCCCCGGCCGCATGTCGAGGTCCGCTTCGTCGCTGAACCAGCTCGCGAGCTGCTCCGGCTCCGTCAGCGCGCGCCAGACGAGGTCGACGGGCGCCTCGATAACGATCTCGCGCTGGATGCTGTCAGGGGTCATTGCGATCTCCTTCTGCGGTGGCGTGCTTGTCCGTCGCTCGTTGAGACACCGCCCTGCGCGGGAACGGAACGGCCGATCGCAGCTCGCCTGCGCCCGCTTCGCGCTCGCCGGCCCCGATGTACGACGAAATGCCGTGGGAGACTGCGCCTGTGATGGAGCGCCTTCTGGCCCGTGCCAGCGACGGAGACGAGCAGGCCTTCGGCGAGCTGACGGACCCGTACCGCCGCGAGCTCCAGCTGCACTGCTATCGCCTCCTCGGCTCGGTGCAGGACGCTGAGGACATGCTGCAGGAGACGCTGCTGGCGGCCTGGCGATCGCTCGCAGGCTTCGAGCGGCGCGCGTCGCTGCGCGCCTGGCTCTACCGGATCGCGACGAACCGCTGCCTCAACGCGCTGCGCGACAGCCGGCGCCGACCGCAGCGAGAGGCGCCGCAGCCGGGCTTCTCGTTCTCGCCGCCGCAGCCGACCCGCTACGACGAGCCGTCATGGCTGGAGCCCTGCCCCGACATGCTGCTCGACGCGATCCCGGACGCGGCGCCGGGCCCGGAGGCGCGCTACGACACGAAGGAGGCGGTCGGGCTGTCGTTCGTCGCCGGGCTGCAACACCTGCCGCCGAACCAGCGCGCGGCGCTCGTGCTGCGCGACGTGCTCGGCTTCCGCGCCGGCGAGGTCGCCGAGATGCTCGACACGACCGAGCTCGCGGTGAAGGGCTCGCTCCAGCGCGCCCGCGCCGCGCTCGCGCAGCGCCTGCCGGCCAGAGACCGCGAGCGCGCGCCGCTGCCCGACTCGGCGCGGGAGCGCGCGCTCGTCGGAGCGTTCGCGGATGCGTTCTCGAACGGCGACGCCGAGCGGCTCGTGTCGCTGCTGACCGACGACGTGTGGCTGACGATGCCGCCGCTGCCGATGGCCTACCAGGGCCCGGAGGCGGTGCGCGCCTTCTTCCAGACGGGCTTCGGCGCGCTCGACGGCCGGCGCATCCAGCTCATCCAGACGCGCGCGAACGCGCAGCCCGCGTTCGGCGTCTACTACGAGGACGCTCGCTCGCCGATCGCGCGCGGAATGGGACTCACGGTCCTCACGCTCAAGGGCGAGCGCATCTCCGCGATCACGCGGTTCGAGCCGAGCAACCTGGAGCGCTTCGGGCTGCCGCGCACGCTGCGCGGCGGATCACCCGTTTGGGGTGATGACCGTGGGCCGATCCGTCGCGGACGATCCGATCACGGTGGCGACGACAGATCACGAGCAGCCGCCCCTGGCGATGCACGACCTGCCGCGCGCGCGGCGCCTGCTGATGCTCGAGTTCGGGTCGCGCGAGGAGTTCGAGGACCCGAGCCTCGAGTACCGCCGCCTGTTCTCTGAGCTGCTCGGCACGTTCATGCTGGTGCTCGCGGCCGCCGGTGGCGGCCTGTTGCACGGCAAGGGCCAAATCAGCTTGGCCGCGGCCGTCGTCGCGCCCGGGCTGACGGTGCTGGCGGTGATCCTGTTCATGGGCGCCGTGTCAGGGGCGCACCTGAACCCCGCCGTCTCGCTCGCGTTCGCCGTCCGCGGCGACTTTCCCTGGCGCCGCGTCCCCGGCTACGTCATCGCCCAGCTGGTCGGCGCCACGCTCGCATGCCTGTTCCTGCTCGCGGTGTTCGGCAACGTCGAGCATCTCGGCGCGACGTTGCCCGGCCCCGGATACGAGGACTGGCAGGCTCTCCTCATGGAGATCGCGCTCACCGCGGGGCTCGTCAGCGTGATCCTCGGAACCGCCTCCGCAGCTCAGAACGTCGGCATCATCGGCGCGTTCGGCGTCGGCGGCTACATCGCACTCGCCGGACTGTGGTCCGCACCCGTCAGCGGCACGTCGATGAACCCCGCCCGCTCCTTCGGCCCCGCGCTCGTCAGCGGCGACTGGACCGCCTACTGGGCCTACGTCATCGGCCCCCTGGCGGGAGCCGCGATCGCCATCGCGTGCGCATGGATCCTCCGCGGCCCCGGCGGCGATCCGATCTCCCACCGCGCCGGATCCGGCGCGCTCGACGAGTGACGACGCGTCGAGGCCAGGTCCGGTGGGCCGCTGGTCATTCCCCGCTGACGGCGTACGCCGACACTATGGTGTGTCGCCGAACCTAGACATTCTGCGATGTCGGCGTGCGCTGTCGTACTCATGGACGTCAGCAGTCTTCGAGATCTCGCAGCGATCGCGCGCGGGCGGCGGCGTGATCTGGGCTTGAGCCAAGTGGATCTCGCCGGCAGGGCCCGTGTCTCGCGCCAGTGGGTCAGCGAGTTCGAGAGCGGAAAGGCGACGGCGGAGATCGGGCTCGTGATCCGGCTGCTCGACGCGCTCGAGTTGCGCTTGAACGTCGCTGAGGCAGCCGCGTCCGCTGGCGTTCGTGAGCCGGATGCCGTGGACCTGGACGCGCTGCTCAACGAACAGCAGGACCCATGAGCGAGACGCTGACCGTGTTGCTCGACGGCGCCGTTGCCGGAACGCTCACGCGCTCACCGGGCGGCCGGCTCGCGTTCGCCTATGACGAGGACTACCGCCGTCGATCGGAGACGACGCCGCTCTCGCTCTCGCTGCCAAAGCAGATCCGCGAGCACACCGGCGCGCGACTCGAAGCGTGGCTGTAGGGCCTCCTGCCCGGCGACGACGCCGTGCTGCGCCGCTGGGCACGCCAGTTCCACGTCTCCGCCTCCTCGCCGTTCGCACTGCTCTCCACCCTCGTCGGCGAGGACTGCGCCGGCGCGGTCCAGTTCATCAGACGCGATCGCGGTGACGAGCTTCTGAACCGGCCGGGATCCGTGAGCTGGCTCCCCGCGGAGGAGGTCGCCGAGCGGCTGCGCGACCTGCGCGCTGACACGACCGCCTGGCTCGGGCGCTCCTTCACCAGTCAGTTCAGCCTCGCCGGCGCCCAAGCCAAGACAGCGCTGCTGCACCGCGACGGCCGCTGGGGCGTGCCGTCCGGCGCGATGCCGACGACGCACATCCTCAAGCCGGCGGTCGCCGGCCTCGACGACCACGACCTCAACGAGCATCTCTGCCTCGACGCCGCCCGCCGCGCCGGCATGATCGCCGCGCGCACCCGCATCGAGCGCTTCGCCGAAGAGACCGTGGTCGTCGTCACCCGCTACGACCGCATCAGCACTGGCAGAACGATCCGACGCGTCCACCAAGAAGACCTCTGCCAAGCGCTCGGCATCCCACCGAGCCGCAAGTACCAGAACGAAGGCGGCCCCGGCCCAACCCAGATCGTCCGCCTGCTCCGCGATGCGATGCGCCCAACCGCCGCCGAAGACGCCGTCCGCCGCTTCGCCGACGCGCTCGCATGGAACTGGCTCATCGCCGGCACCGACGCCCACGCCAAGAACTACTCCCTCCTGCTCGCCGGGCCCGAAGCACGCCTCGCCCCCCTTTACGACATCGCCTCAGCCCTCCCCTACGGCACCCACGAGCGCGAGCTGCGCCTCGCGATGAAGCTCGGCGGCGACTACTACGTCTACCCCCACCGCAACCCCTGGCCCGGATGTTCGCAGTTTCGCATCGCGCGGCGGCTGGGCTTCGCCTAACCTGGGCCCGGATGCGCGCATTCGCCCCGGACACGGCGCGGGCCCGGGAGCGCCTGCGCGATCTCGCCACCCTGATCAGCACCCCCTTGGTGCCCGACGACTTCGTCGAGCTGGTCAACCCCCTGTGGTCGCGGCGCCAGCTCGCCGGACGCGTCGTCGCGGTGCGGCGCGAGACTGCTGACAGCGCCACCGTCACGATCCGGCCGGGAACCGGATGGCGGGGCCATCGCGCCGGCCAGCACGTCACGGTCGGCGTCGAGGTCGACGGCGTCCGCCACCAGCGCACCTATTCGCTGACGTCGCCGCCGCACGCCTCGGGCGGCCCGATCGCGATCACGGTCAAGGCGACGCGCGGCGGAGTCGTCTCCACGCACCTCGTTCGTCGCATCGCACCCGGCGCTGTCGTCTTCCTCGGCCAGGCCACCGGCGACTTCACGCTGCCCGAGGATCGCTCCGAATCCCTGCTGTTCATCACGGCCGGCAGTGGCGTCACCCCCGTGATGGGGATGCTGCGCACGCTCGCACGGACCGGTGAGCTTGGCGACGTCGCCGTCGTGCACGTCGACAGGGAACCCGGAAGCGTCATCTTCGCGCGCGAGCTGCGTAGCCTTGTCAGCTCTCGCAGGTTGCGCCTGCACGAGCACTACACCGCCCGCCTTGGACGCCCATCGGCTGCCGCGATCGTCGGACGCGTGGAGGACTGGCGTCATCGTCAGACGTGGGCATGCGGTCCCGGCGAACTGCTCGACGGACTGCAGACGCATTTCGCCGCCGCCGGTGCGGGAGACCGCCTTCGCGTCGAGCGCTTCAGCTCCGAGACGGCGGCCGGCGCCGGCGCGCCGGGGGGCCACGTGACGTTCGTGCGCAGCGGCGTGACGGCGAGCGTCGACGGCACCACGACACTGCTCGCGGCCGGCGAGGCGGCCGGTGCCCTGCTGCCGAGCGGCTGCCGCATGGGCATCTGCCGGACGTGCGTCGGGCGGCTGCGCGCAGGCGTCGTGCGCGACCTCCGCACCGGCGACGTGACCGGCGTGCCAGGCGACGCGGTCCAGACATGCGTGTCGGTGCCCGACGGGCCGGTGGAGATCGAGCTGTGACGTTCGAACGGCTCGCCCCCGATGACCTGAACGTGATCGCGCGCGAGCTGGACGCGATCCGCGACGAGGTGAGAGCCGGCCTCGGCGAGCGCGACGCCGCATACATCCGCCGCGTCATCGCCGCCCAACGCGCGCTGGAGGCGAGCGCGCGCGCCGTCCTGCTCACGGCTCGCTCCCGGCGTGCGACGGTCGTCGGCGCCGGACTGCTGACCGTCGCCAAGGTGCTCGACAACATGGAGATCGGTCACAACGTCATGCACGGGCAGTGGGACTGGATGCGCGACCCGCGGATCCACTCGACCACATGGGAGTGGGACGCCGTCTCGACGGCCGCGTCGTGGAAGCATGCGCACAATTACCAGCACCACACGTACACGAACGTCGTCGGCAAGGACCGCGACCTCGGCTACTCGGCGATCCGCGTGCATCCCGACCAGCCATGGCACCCCGTGTACCTGCTGCAGCCGATCTACGCGGCCGCGATGGCGCTCATCTTCGAGTGGGGGATCGCGGTCTACGACATGGAGCTCGACGGGGTCCGCGCCGGCACCAAGACCGCCGCGCAGGCGAAGCAGGAGGTGCGCGCGTTCGCGCGCAAGGCCGGCCGCCAGGTCGCCAAGGACTATCTGCTGTTCCCGGCGCTGTCGGGCCGCGGGGCCCGCCGCACGCTGATGGCCAACCTGAGCGCGAACGTGCTGCGCAGCGTCTGGACGCACACGATCGTCTTCATGGGACACCTGCCGGAGGGCGCCGAGATGTTCACCGAGGAGCAACTCGAGGAAGAGACCCGCGGCGGCTGGTACGTGCGGCAGGTGCTGGGCTCGTGCAACCTCGACGGCAGCCGCCTCTTCCATCTTCTCACCGGGCACCTGTCCTTCCAGATCGAGCACCACCTCTTTCCCGACATCCCGAGCAACCGCTATCCCGAGATCGCGCCCGGGGTCCGCGACGTCTGCGAACGCTTCGGCCTGCCATACGCGAGCGGACGGCTGGGGCGCCAGTACCGCTCGGTGGCAAAGAAGATCCTCCGCTACGCCGTGCCCTGACGACGTGAACCAATCGGGGCGCCCGGATTTGAACGCATCCATGCTGTGCCGCACCCGCCCAGACACGGTGCGCCGGGGCAGACCGACCGGACGCGCAACCACTCCACGGAGGGATGACATGGACGGCACGTGCGCCGTCTCACCGTCGGACCGCCCACCGCGCCGCATCGCGGCGCCGGGCGACGCTTGTGCTCGATCCGCGCCCACAACCTCACCGACACCCCCGGCAGCGAATGGATCGCGCGGGCGCGCGGGGGCCGACGACGTGGAGCGCTAAGCACCTCCGCGGTAGTGCTCGCGCCAGATCAGGCGGTAGAGCGGGATCCTGCGCGGGATGTCGCGCACGCCCGGGATGAACGGGATGCAGATGAACGCGAGGCTGAGCAAGGCCATCAGCGCCCACACGAGCGCGTCGGCGTTTTCGGAGCTTCTGAACGGTTCGATCTGGTACCAGAACGTGTAGAGCCACAGCCACACCTGCCCTGGGTAGCTGCCCGTCTCGTTCATCATCCCCCACTGATCGCCGAGCAGGTGCTGCGCTTCGGCGCGATCGGACAGCAGCGATCCGTCGGCCATGAACAGCAGCGGCTTGGTGTAGTCGGTCTGGTAGAAGTTCCGGCTCGTCAACAGCGCGCCGTCGAGCCCGCCGGACTGCGCGAGGCTCAGCAGCGACGCCATCATCGGCGCGACCGGCCCGGCCGCGCCGGCGTCCGGCACCGTGACGGTCGTGCCGTGTGCCGTCGCTCTTTCGACGGCGTGTGCGTAGGCGGCGTTCCAGGCGGCCTGCTGTTTGGGGCTCGCGGCCTCGTAGGCGGCGAGCGCGGCGTTCAGCGCCGGGTCGTTCGTGATCGTCTGCAACGGGTCGATCACGAAGTCGCGCGCGGTGTCGATCGGGTGGCTCACGCCGGCCCACTTCTGCAGCTGGATCGGCCCGATCACCTGACCGGTCGCCGCATGGTTGTACGGCGGACCGTAGCCGGCCGTGTCGCTCGTGCCGCCGAGCTCAGCGCTCGCGGTCGCGACGAAGTCGACCGGCTGTGTGCGCGCCCACTGCGCGACCGTGCTCGGGCGCTCGTCGGGGGAGGAGAAGACGATCGTCAGCAGGGTCGCGAGCAGCGCCATCGCCCCGATCGCGACGACCGCCTCCTTGACGAGGTCGTAGGGACGCGTCGCGCCGGTCCACGTCGCGTATCTGTCTTCGTGCGCACGACGGCGCTGCCGCGTCGCCGCGCTCATGACTCCTCCTCGGCGTTCGAGGCGGCGAGCGCCGCCCTCGTGAACGGGGGAACGACGCCGTGCCGGCGCACGAGCAGGATGTGCCAGACGACCAGTCCGAGGACCACGGTCGGCAGCAGCAGCACGTGGAAGGTGTACATCTGGCCGAAGTTGGTCACGTTGAAGAACGCGCCGATCCCGACCGAGTTGAGCCCGTCCTTGGCCTGCGTCGAGATCCACTGCGAGTCGAAGTTCTGCTGGGAGAGATAGCCGGTGAACGCGGCCCCGACCCCGACCAGGAACGTGACGGCTCCGCTGACCCACGTCCGCGCGCGGCCGCCCCGCCACGCCGCCATCCAGAACTTGCCCCACAGATGGATGACCATGCAGAAGAAGAACAGCTCGACCGCCCACAGGTGGATGCCGTTGAAGAAGCGCCCGATGCCCGTGAGGTGCCACCACGCGGGGCCCTTGAGGCCGAGCACCACACCGGAGGCGAGGATCACCACGAGCGCGGCGAGCGTCAGCACACCGAACACGTAGATCCACGACGCGACGTACGCCGGCTGGCGGTCGGGCAGCAGCTTCTCCGGCGGAAGCGCCCCCACGGCACGTTCGCGCACGCGCGTCGTCCACATCCGATCGGCGCTCATGACGGCCGCCTCGCGCCGGGGAACGGCAACACGATCGCGAGCACGAAGACGAGCAGCATCAGCACGATCACGACGACGTTCGCGACCGACATCTGAAAGAAGTGCCAATGCACCACGTGCGCCGGACGATGCAGATCGACGAGCGCGGCAAGGACAGCGGGTGGCATCGCGATCGGCCTCCTGGGTTCGCGAGCGCTCACGCTCGCGCTCGACATCGACCGCACCATCCTCCACGCGCCGCCCGCCACGATCATCCGTAGCGAGCCCGCAGCGGCGTGCGGGGGACCACCAGGCTCACGGCACGACGCTCAGCACCAGCAGCGCGACGACCGAGACGGCAACGAGCGCGATCGTGGCGGCGGTCGCGATCGAGTCGGCGCGGCCGAGGCGGTGTCTGCCCATCAGCTCGGGGTCGCGCGCGAGCGCGCGCAGGAACGGCAGGATCGCGAGCAGCAGCACGGCGTTGAGCGCCTGCGAGAGGAACAGGATCGAGATCAGCGGCGCGCCGGGGATCAGCACGATCGCGGCTGCGACGGCGATGCTCGCGCCGTAGGCGCCGTAGAAGACCGGTGCATCGCGCACGCGGTCGTTGAGGTCGGCGCGCTGCTCGAACGCCTCCGCGACCGAGTAGGCGGTCGAGAGCGGGACGACGGCGGCGGCGAGCAGCGCGGCGCCGACGAGCCCGAGCCCGAAAAGGGTCGTTGCCGCGTCGCCGGCGAGCGGCGCCAGGGCACCGGCGGCGTCGCGTGCGTCACGGACGTGGACGCCGTCGGCGTGCAGCGTCGCGGCGCAGGCCACGACGACGAACAGGCCGATGATCCCGGTCAGGACCGCGCCGGAGATCACGTCCACGCGCTCGTAGCCGAGCTCGTCGACGCTCAGCCGCTTGTCGACCGCATAGGACTGCATGAACGCCAGCCCCCACGGGGCGAGCGTCGTGCCGAGCGTCGCGACGACGACGAGCAGGCCGTGGCGCGACCCGGGCAGGCTCGGGACGACGAGCCCGCGCGCCGTCGCGCCCCAGTCCGGGTGCGCAAGGAAGCCGGAGACGATGTACGTGACGAAGATCGCGCTGAGCGCGAGCAGGACGTGCTCGACGCGTCCGAACGAGCCGCGCAGCACGAGCAGCGCGACGGCGAGCGCGGCGATCGGAACGGTGACGTAGCGGCTCGTGCCGGCGAGCACCTGCATGCCGGCGGCGACGCCGGCCAGCTCGGCGCAGATCGTGCCGACGTTGGCGATCACCAGGGCGGACAGCGCGATCGCGGTCGCGCGCGATCCGTAGCGCTCGCGCACGAGCCGCATCAGCCCCTTGCCGGTCACGATGCCGGTGCGCGCGGCCAGCTCGTGGAAGACGATCAGCGCGAGCGTCGAGAGCGCGAGCACCCACAGCAGCCGATAGCCGTAGTCGGCGCCGAGGATCGAGTACGTCGTGATCCCGGCGGGATCGTCGTCGGAGAGGCCGGCGAGCAGGCCGGGGCCGAGCACCGCGACCAGCGCGACCAGCGCGACGCGGTGGCCGCGCAGGCGCGCGAGCCGCCGGTGCGGGTGGCGGACGGCGAGATGCGGCGGGGCGGGTCGCCGGGGGCGTGCCATCGGCGGATCGTGACGCGCGCGCCGGCCGGCGCCTCTCAGGCGCCGTCGCTCGGCGCGCGCGAGGGGTAGCCGGAGAGCGCGAGCGCGCCGATCGAGATCCCGGCGCCGGCGAGCGCCGCCAGGAGCATCGCCGGCGTCGGCGCGGCCAGCTCGAAGAAGGAGCGCAGCGCCGGTGTGAGCAGCGTCGCGGCGTAGACGGCGCCGAGCAGCGCGCACATGCCCTCGACGGCGCGGCGGCGTCGCGGCTGCTCGGCCTCGATCGCGATCACGAGGTAAAGGCCCCCGGCGACGAGCACGGTCGTCGCGACGGTGCGCGCCTCGCGCACGGCGAGGTCGAGGCCGTCGAGCGCGAACAGGTAGGAGGCGACGACGCCGACGCCGACGAGCACGCCCGCGGGGATCGCGAAGCGCGCGACGCGCCGGCCGAAGCCCTCCGGCGACCACGGGCCGCTGCTCGGCGCGAGCGCGAGGAAGAACGTCGGGATCCCGATCGTGAGCGCGGCGGCGAGGCTGAAGTGGCGCGGCAGCAGCGGGTAGGCGGTCGAGCTGATGCCGATCGTGAGGATCAGGAAACCGGCGAACGCCGACTTCGTCACGTACAGCCGCGCGACGCGCTGGAGGTTGCGCAGCGCCTGCCGGCCCTGGCGCACGAGCTCGGGGACGGCCGCGAAGTCTCCGTCCACCAGCACGAGGTCGGCGACGCCCTTCGCGATCTGCGCGCCGCTGCCCTGCGCGATCGCGAGCCGGGCGGTCTTCAAAGCCGGGACGTCGTTGACGCCGTCGCCGACCATCGCGACGTAGCGGCCGGCGTCGCGCAGCGCCTCCACGACGCGCCGCTTGTCCTCCGGTGAGACGCGGCCGATCACGTTCGCGCGCAGCGCCGCCGCGCACAGCTCGGCCGGGTCCTGCGGCAGATCGGCGCCGTGCAGGACGGTCGTCGTGGGGATGCCGGCGTCGGCGGCGATCGCCGCGACCGTCTCGGGATCGTCGCCCGAGAGCACCTTCAGCTCGACGCCCTCGCGCGCGAAGAACGCGACCGTCGCGCGCGCGTCGGCGCGCAGGCGCTCGGCCAGCACGACGAGGCCGAGCGGCCGCGCGTCGGCGGGCGGATCGTCGGCGTCCGGCGTCAGCGGCTCGTCGCTGCGCGCGACCGCCACGACGCGGCGGCCGCCGCGGCGCTGCGCCTCGGCGGCGCGCACGAGCCGGTCGTCGAGCGGGAAGCGCTCGGGCGCGCCGAGCAGCAGCGTGACGTCGGCGAGCTGCACGCCGCTCCAGCGCCGGCGCGACGCGAACGGCACCTCGCCGAGCGGCTCCTCCGGGGCGGCTTGCGGGAACGCCGTCGCAATCGCCGCGAGCGTGGCGTTGCGCAGCGAGGCGCCGGCGGCGAGGCGGCCGAGCAGCTGCGTCAGCTCGGCCGCCTCGACGCCGGCGCGCGGGATCGCGGCCGCGACGCGCAGCTTCGCGTCGGTGAGCGTGCCCGTCTTGTCGAGGCAGATCACGTCCGCTGAGGCGAGCGACTCGATCGCGTTGAGCTGCTGCGCGAGCACGCCGCGGCGCGCCATGCGCAGCGCGGCGACCGCGAAGGTGAGGCTGACGAGCACCACGAGGCCCTCCGGCACGAGGCTCACGACGCCGGCAGTGGCCGTCGCGACCGCTTCGCCGGCAGAGGCGTCGCGGTGCCACAGCGAGAAGCCGAGCAGCGCGCCGAGCACCACGACGGCGCCGGCGAGCGCGAGCAGCAGCCGGTTGACGGCTTGCTCGAGCGGCGAGCGCGGGTGACGGAACGCGCGCGCCTCGCCGAGCAGCCGCTCCGCGTAGCTGTCGGCGCCGACCGCGGTCACCTCGTAGGCGCCCGTGCCCTCGACGACGAACGCGCCGGAGCGCAGCTCGTCGCCCGCGCTGCGCACGGCGGGCTCGGACTCGCCGGTGAGGATCGACTCGTCCACGCGCAGGTCGCGGGAGCGCCCGAGCCGTCCGTCGGCGACGAGCTGGTCCCCGGCCTCCACCCGCACGAGATCGCCGGCGACCAGCTGCTCGGGCCCGACGTCGCGTCCGGCGCCGTCGCGCACGACGGTCGCGCGCGGGGCGACGAGCAGCGCGAGGCGGTCGAGCGTGCGCTTGGCGCGGACCTCCTGCGTGATCCCGATCGCCGTGTTCGCGAGCAGCACGCCGAGGAAGAGCGCGTCGCGCCAGTCGCCGAACGCAAGCGTGAGCACCCCGAACACGGCAAGGATCAGGTTGAACACGGTCAGCGTGTTCGCGCGCACGATGCTCCCATAGGAGCGGCTCGTCGCCGGCGGCCGCACCGGACCGCGGGCGCGCAGGCGCCGCTGCGCCTCAACCTCCGAGAGTCCGCCGGACGCGGTGACGGCAGGCGCGAGGTCGAGCGTGCTCATCGCGCGTCGAGAAGCGTTCGGGCGAGCGGCACCGCCATGCCTTCATGTCCGCAGGTCGCGGCGCTCGACGGCGGCGACGGCCGCGGCCGCGAGCACAAGCGCCGTCCCGATCAGCAACGCCGTATGCGCGACCGTGAGGCGGCCGGCGAGCACGTCCCCGCTCGCGTACCACGCGAACGGCGAGGCGTCCTGCCAGCGCGCGAGGCTGCCGATCAGCGGCGCGAGCGCGTTGAGCATGTACGCGGCGACGGCGGCCGCGGAGGTCACGCCGAGCGCGAGGCTGTGCGAGCCGGTCGCGCAGCCGAGCAGCAGCGCGAGCGCCCCGAACGGGAGCGCGATGAGCACGACCGCGAGCGAGATCGCCGCCAGCCGCGCCGCCGGGATCCCCATGCCGACGACGGCGTCGCCGAGCAGCAGCGCCGCGAGCAGCACGAGCCCGAGCGCGAGCAGCACGAGCACGCCGCCCAGCGCCTTCTCGACGACCATCCGCCGCCGCGTCAACGGCGTGGAGAGCAGCAGGTCGATCGTGCCGCGGTCCTCCTCGCCGACGACCGCGCGGGCGCCCATGCCGATCGCGACGACCAGGAACAGCAGCGGCATCATGAACGCGAACAGCTCGGCGTTGAGGAAGCCGGTCGCGGTCGCGTAGTCGCCGCCGCCGACCAGCGCGCGCATCGCCTCCGGCAGCTTGCGCGTGAACGACTGCAGGTCCGGGCTGTCGCGCACCGACGGCCAGTACACGGCGATCAGCGCCGTGAGCGCCGCGACGCCGATCGCCCATCCGAGCAGGCCGCGCCGGCGTTCCCGCAGCGTGTGCGCCAGCACGCTAGCGCCCATCCGGACCACCGCCCTCGTAGAGCTGCAGGAAGATGTCCTCGAGGTCGGGCTCGTGGCTCGCGAGCGTGAGCGTGCGGAACGTCGCCGCGCGCTTGAGCACGGCGTCGACCGGGCCGTTGACGGTGAGCGTGACGCGCTCGCCCGCCTGCTCGACCGCCTGCACGCCCGCGAGGCCCGCGAACGCGCCGGCGGGCGGTGGGTCGGCGAAGTGCAGCTCGATGCGGCGCGTCACGCGCGCCTTGAGCGCGCCGACGTCGTCCACGAGCACGAGGCGGCCGGCGCGCAGCAGCCCGACGCGGTCGGCGAGGCGCTCGACGTCGCTGAGCACATGGGAGGAGAGGAACACGGTGCGCCCGCGCTCGCGCGCCTCGCCGACCATCGCCGCGAACTCGTGCTGGATGAGCGGGTCCAGCCCGGTCGTCGGCTCGTCGAGGATCAGGACCTCCGGGTCGTGCATGAACGCCTGCACGAGCCCGACCTTCTGCTTGTTGCCGCGCGAGAGTGCCTTGACCGGCCGGTGCAGGTCGAGCGCGAGCCGCTCGGCGAGCGGTCGCGGGTCGAGCTCCGGCCGGCCGCGCAACCGCGCGAGGAACGCGAGCTGCTGCGCAGCGGTCAGGTCCTCGTAGAGCGCGAGATCGCCCGGCAGGTAGCCGACGCGGCGGCGCACCTCGACCCCGTCGCGACGGACGTCGAGGCCGAGCACCGACGCGCGGCCGGAGGTCGGGCGGATCAGGTCGAGCAGCAGCCGGATCGTCGTCGTCTTGCCGGCGCCGTTGGGGCCGATGAAGCCGAACACCTCCCCGCGCCGGACGCGCAGGTCGAGGTCCACGAGCGCGGCGTGACGGCCGTAGCGCTTGCCGAGCGCCTCCGTCTCGATCGCCGCGGGGGTGCTGGCGGGCGCGGCGATCCTCTTCGTCGCTCGGGCTGGCGCGCTGGCGATCATGGTGCAGACGCTACGAGCCGCCGGATCGCGCGCAATCCGTCGAGAGCCGGCGCACGATCCGTAGTGCCCCGCACGAGCTGTGGACCGTAGTTCGCCCGAAGCCGGCGCAGCTCACTTCGGATGGCGCTCCCCAGGCGCCGCCGTACGTTGCGTCCATGGCGCATCCGACGATCACAACGCCCGTCTCGCAGCGCGGCGCCGCCGCGCAGCTGCGGCCCTCGCCGCCCCCGGGCGACGGCCGCATGCGCGGCACGCTGCGGCTCGCGCGCATCTCGGGCATCGAGATCGAGGCGCATTGGAGCTGGACGCTGATCGTCGCCCTGCTCGTGTGGTCGCTCGCTTCCGCCGTCTTCCCCACGAGCAACCCGGGCCTCAGCGACGGGACCTACGTCGCGATGGGCGTTGCGGCGGCGCTGCTGCTGTTCGTCTCGCTCGCCGCGCACGAGCTCGGGCATGCGCTGCAGGCGCGGCGGGAGCGGATGACGATCGACGGCATCACGCTCTGGCTGCTCGGCGGCGTCGCGCGCTTCAGCGGCGCATTCCCCTCCGCGGGCGCGGAGCTGCGCATCGCGATCGCCGGGCCGGTCGTCTCGCTCGCGATCGGCGTCGTGCTGCTGGCCGCCTCGCTCGTCATCCCGTTGCCGGCGGCGCTCGACGGCGTCGTGTACTGGCTCGGGTCGATGAACCTGCTGCTGCTGGCGTTCAACATGATCCCGGCGCTGCCGCTCGACGGCGGACGCGCGCTGCGCGCGGCGCTGTGGGCGCGCAGCGGCGACCACGCGGCCGCGACCAGGCGCGCCGTGGCGATCGCGAATGCGTTCGCGCGCGCGCTGATCGGCGGCGGCGTCGTCCTGGTCCTGCTCACCGGGGCGCTCGGCGGGCTGTGGTTCGCGCTGATCGGCTGGTTCCTGCTCAACGCCGCCGCCGGCGAGGGGATGCTCGCCGCGGGCGCGACCGCCGGCCCGCACGTCGCGGAGGTGACGGTGCGCGAGCCGGTGTGCGTGCCGGCGACGACGACGGTCGAGCAGTTCCTCGAGCAGGTCGTCACAGCGCACCGGCACCTCGTCTACCCGGTCCTCAACGGGACGGACCCGGTCGGGCTCGTGTCCTTCCGCGACGCGCTGCGGACCCGTCCCGACGAGCGCGCCGTGCGGTCGGTCGCGCAGATCATGACCCCGCTCGACCGGGTCCTGGTCCTCGACGGCACGCGTCCGCTGACGGAGGCCGTCGGCGAGTTGATGCGGGCGCCGTTGCGGCGCGCGCTCGTCGTCGACGGCGCGGACTGGGTCGGCCTGCTCTCGCCCACCGATGCGCTGCGCGCGATCGAGCTGCTGAATCGGCGTTGAATCGAGCGCGGAGAACTCGCCACCTGCGCGGTCTGAATGGGGCTAAACTGGCTGCGCCCATGCTTGACGAACGTCGCCTGCGGCGGGTGCTGGAGGTTGGGCGCTCCGTCGTCTCCGAGCTCGACCTGGAGGCGCTGCTGCAGCGGGTGCTGGAAGAGGCGCGCGAGCTGACCGGCGCCCGCTACGCGGCGCTCGGGATCCTCGACGCGCAGCGCAGCGAGCTGGAGCGCTTCCTGACGCTCGGGATCGACGACGAGACGCACCGCCAGATCGGCGCGCTGCCGCGCGGCCGCGGCGTGCTCGGCGTCCTGATCGACGAGCCGCAGCCGCTGCGCCTCAAGGACGTGAGCGACCATCCGCGCTCCTACGGATTCCCGCTCGGGCATCCGCGCATGACATCGTTCCTCGGCGTCCCGATCCGCGTGCACGGCGGGAGCTTCGGCAACCTCTACCTCGCCGAGAAGCAAGCCGCCGAGGAGTTCGACGAGGACGACGAGGAGACGATCGTGCTGCTCGCAAGCTGGGCGGGAGTCGCGATCTCCAACGCGCGTGCCTACCACGGCGAGCACGACCGTCGCCAGCAGCTCGAGCAGGCCGTGCGCGGGCTGGAGGCCTCGACCGCGATCGCACGGGCGGTCGGCGGCGAGACCGACCTGCACCGCATCCTCGAGCTGATCGTCAAGCGCGCGCGGGCGCTCGTCGACACGCGCGGCGTGCTGATCCTGCTGTGCGACGGCGACGAGCTCGTCGTCACCGCGATCGCCGGGCAGCTCGAAGGCGCCCTGCTCGACGAGCGCATCCCGATCGAGGGATCGATCAGCGGTCACGTGCTCCAGACGCGCAGGCCGGAGCGGATGAGCAACATGCCCGACCAGATCCGCTTCGCGATGGCACGGCAGCTCACCGTCAGCTCGGGGCTGTTCGTCCCGCTCGTGTTCCGCGGCCGCCCCGTCGGCGTGCTCAACGCGTTCGACCGCACGAGCGGCGGCGAGTTCACCGCCGACGACGAGCGGCTGCTGGAGGGCTTCGCCGCCAGCGCCGCCACCGCCGTCGCGACGGCGCAGACCGTCGCGAGCGAGGGCCTGCGCAAGAGCATCGCGGCCTCCGAGCGCGAGCGTCAGCGCTGGGCGCACGAGCTGCACGACGAGACGCTGCAGGAGCTTGCCGGCCTGAAGGTGATGCTGATCGGCGCGCGCGAGAACCGCGACATCGACACCGTCCACGCGACGCTCGACGCCGCGATCGACCAGATCGATACCGAGATCACCGGGCTGCGGCGCCTCATCACCGACCTGCGCCCGGCCGCGCTCGACACGTTCGGCGTCAAGGCCGCGCTGGAGGCGCTCGCCGAGCGGGTGACGATCACCTCCGGCCTGGAGATCGACCTCGACGTCAACCTCGCGTTCGAGTCCGGCGGCGCCGCACAGCGGCGGTTGGTGCCCGCGCAGGAGAGCGCGATCTACCGGCTCGTGCAGGAGGCGCTGACGAACGTCGTCAAGCACGCGGCCGCGACCGCCGTGCAGGTCTCCGTGGTCGAGCACGACGGACAGGTGGAGGTGAGCGTCGGCGACGATGGCGGCGGATTCGATCCGGCCGCCGCGACCGACGGCTTCGGCGTGCTCGGCATGCGCGAGCGCATCTCGCTGCTCAACGGGCAGCTCGACGTCGACTCCGCCCCAGGCGACGGGACGACGGTGCACGCGACGTTCGCGGCCGCGCGCGTCGCCGAGACCGACACGCCGGCGACGGTGCCTCGCGACGCGACGGGCTGATGCGCGCCCGGGCGCTCGTCGCGGAGCGCTACCGCACGCTGGCGCTCCTCGCGCTTGCGGCGATCACCTGCGGCGGCGCCCTGCATCTCGCCGGGCGCCCGGCGGCGGGCGACGCGGTCTGGGCGGCGCTGACCGCCGCGATGCTCGTGCCGCTGAGCTGGTCGGTCGTGCGCGATCTCGCCCGCGGCCGCTTCGGGGTCGACGTGGTCGCGCTGATCTCGATGGCCGGCGCGCTCGCGCTCGGGGAGCAGCTCGCGGGCGCGATCGTCGCGCTGATGCTCGCCGGCGGCAACGCGCTCGAGGAGGGCGCCGGGCGACGCGCGCGCAGCGAGCTGACCAGGCTGCTGTCGCTCGCGCCGTCGGTCGCGCACGTGCGGCGCGACGGCGGGATCGCCGAGATCCCCGTCGAGCAGATCTCCGTCGGCGACGTCGTCGTCGTGCGCACCGGCGACGTGGTGCCGGTCGACGGCACGCTGATCTCGGCGCACGCGCTGCTGGACGAGTCGACGCTGACCGGCGAGCCGCTGCCGGTCTCCTACGCGGCCGGAGCGTCGCTGCGCAGCGGCAGCTCCAACGACGGACCGCCGTTCGAGCTGCGCGCGCGCCGCCGCGCGGCCGACAGCTCGTTCGCGGCGCTCGTGGAGCTGGTGCGCCAGGCGGAGCGGCAGCGGGCGCCGTTCGTGCGCGTCGCGGACCGCTACGCCGCGATCTTCCTGCCCGTGACGCTGCTGGCCGCCGGTGCGGCGTGGGCGCTGAGCGGCGATCCGGTGCGCGCGCTCGCAGTCGTCATCGTGGCCACGCCGTGCCCGCTGATCCTCGCGGCGCCGATCGCGTTCGTGGCCGGCATCTCGCGCGCCGCCGGCATCGGCGTGATCGTCAAGAGCGGCACCGCGATCGAGGCGCTCGGCCGCGTGCGCAGCGTGCTGCTCGACAAGACCGGCACGCTCACGCTCGGCGCGCCGCAGGTCGAGCGCGTCGCGCCCGCCGACGGCATCCCGCCCGACGAGCTGCTGCGGCTCGCCGCCTCGCTCGACCAGCTCTCCCCGCACGTGCTCGCCGAGACGATCGTGCACGCGGCGCAGGCGCGCGAGCTGCGCCTCGAGGAGCCCGACGCGGTGCACGAGGATCCCGGCCAGGGGATCGAGGGACGCGTCGGCGAGCGGCGGATCGCCGTCGGCAGCCTCGCGTTCGTCGCGGGACGCTGCACGAGCGGCGGGCCGCGCGCAGCCGCGCCCGGCGGCGACGGGACGCTCGTCCACGTCGCGCTCGACGGCGCGTATGCGGGCGCGATCGCAATCGGCGACGAGCTGCGGCCGGACGCCGAAGCGATGGTGCGCGAGCTGCGCGCCACGGACGTCGAGCACGTCGCGCTCGTCTCCGGCGACCGCCGCGCCGTGGCGGAGGCAATCGGGACCGCGGTCGGGGTCGACCGCGTCTACGCCGAGCAGAGCCCGCAGGACAAGCTCGACGTCGTGCGCGCGGCGCGCGCGTCCGCGCAGTTCGCGCCGGTGGCGATGGTCGGCGACGGCGTCAACGACGCGCCCGCGCTGGCGCTCGCCGACGTCGGCATCGCGATCGCGCGCGAGGGCGCGACCGTCTCCTCCCAGGCGGCCGACGTCGTGATCGTGGTCGACCGCGTCGACCGCGTCGCCGAGGCGATCCGCACGGGGCGGCGCTCGCTGACGATCGCGCGCCAGAGCGTGCTCGCCGGCATGGGCCTGAGCATCGCGGCGATGGGCTTCGCCGCCGCCGGCCTGCTGCCGCCCGTCGCCGGCGCGCTGCTGCAGGAGGCGATCGACGTCGCGGTGATCCTCAACGCGTTGCGGGCGCTGCGACCCGGGGGCGGCTGAGCCGTCGCGCAGCGGCGCGGTCAGGCGCGCCGCGGAGCCGGCTCGGCCGGGGGCGCCGCAGGGTGCAGCTGTATCTCGAAGGCGGCGGGGGCCCGCTGGACGAGCACGAGCCGGCCGCGGCTGGCCTCGACGAGCGCGCGCGCGAGGTGCAGGCCGATGCCGGTGCCGCCGTTCAGCGAGCTGCCGCGCTCGAAGATGCGCTGCTCGGCGCCTTCCGGGATGCCCGGCCCCTCGTCTTCGACGCGCAGGCAGCCGTGGCCGCCGCGCCGCAGGACGCTGACGGTGATCGTGCCCGACCCGTGACGCAGCGCGTTCTCGACGAGCACGTCGAGCGCCTGCCCGATCGGCCCCGCGCTGCCCTCGACGCGCACCGGCTCGGCGGTCTCGACCCGCAGGCGGCGGCCGTGGCCGGCGCAGGTCGCGCGCCAGCCCGGCTCGTGGCGGCGCACGAGCTCGATCAGCTCGACCGCGCCGACGCCCGCCTCCGCACGACCGCGCGCGACGGCGAGCAGCTCGGCGATCGTGCGCTCCAGCCGCTCCGCCTCCGCGAGCGCGCCCTCGGCCTGCTCCGCGACCGCCGCCGCGTCCTCGGCCCGCGCGAGCTCTTCGAGGCGCAGCTGCAGCGCCGTCAGCGGCGTGCGCAGCTGGTGCGAGACGTTCGCGGTGAACTCGCGCTCGCGACCCAGCAGCTGCGCGATCCGCACGGCGCTGCGGTCGAGCGCGCTCGCGACCGCGTCGATCTCGGGCACGCCGAAGTGGCCCGCGCGCGCAGAGAAGTCCCCCTCGCCCAGCAGCGTCGAGGTGCGCGCGAGGCGCTCCAGCGGGCGGGCGAGGCGCCGCGCCTGCAAGGCCGCGAGCGCGACGGCCGCCGCCGTCCCGCCGAGCGCGAGCAGCGCGACGAGCAGCCAGATGTGGCGGACCCGCTCGGCCAGCTCGCCCGCAGGCGCACTGACGACGACGCGCGCCTCCGCGCGCGCCCCGGAGCGCACGGACAGCGCGGAGCCGGCGCGTGGGTCGCCGACGGTCGTGACGCGGCCGCGGCGGTCGGTCACGCGGGCCCAGTGCTCGGCGGCGAGCAGGCGGTCGAGCCGCGCCGGATCGAGCGGACGGCCGACCTCGAGGCGGTCGTCGACCGCGGCCGCGAGCGCGTCGGCCTCGCGCTCGAGCCGTCCCGTCGCCTCGCCGCGCGCGCGCTTGGACTCGACGATCCCGAGCGGGACGCCGAGCACCAGCACGGCCGCGAGCGCGATCAGCGCGGTCGAGCCGATCAGCTGCCGGCGCACGCGGTCAGACCTCGAAGCGCAGGCCGACGCCGCGCACCGTCACGATCAGGCGCGGCGCGGAGGCGTCGTCGCCGAGCTTGCGCCGCAGCCACGAGACGTGCATGTCGAGCGTCTTCGTCGAGCCGTACCAGTTCTCGTCCCACACCTCGCGCATGATGCGGTCGCGGCGCACGACCGTCCCGGCCTCGCGGACGAGCAGCGCGAGCAGGTCGAACTCCTTCGGCGTGAGGTCGAGCTCGCGGCCGTCCTGCCAGGCCCGCCGCGACGCCGGGTCGACGCGCACCCCGCCCGCCTCGGTCGTGAGCTGCTCGCGCCCGCCGCGGCGCAGCAGCGCCCGCACGCGCGCGAGCAGCTCGGCGAGCCTGAACGGCTTGACGATGTAGTCGTCGGCGCCGGCGTCGAGCCCCTCGACGAGGTCGAGCTCCTCGTCGCGGGCGGTCAGGATCAGGATCGGCAGGCTCGGCAGCGCGCGGCGCACGCGCCGGCAGGCCTCGAGCCCGTCGAGCCCGGGCAGGCCGATGTCGAGGATCAGCAGGTCCGGCGGGTCGCCGCTCGTGCGCGCGACCGCGTCGCGGCCGTCGGCGACGGCGTCGACCTCGTAGCCCTCGCGCTCGAGCGCGCGCCGCAGCGGCTCGATGATCCCCGCGTCGTCCTCGGCGATCAGCAGCCGCGCCACAGGCCGATGCTAGTACCCCGCGGAGCGCGACCGACCGGCGAATCCGCACGCGCCCCGGGCCTTTGCCGAACCTTTGCCGTCCTGTGGCGGCGGGTTGACCGTCCCGTCCGCAGACTGGAGAGCGGCTCATGCCTCGTCCCCCACGCGACCGACTCGCCGTCCGCGACCGAGCGCTGCGCGCCGCACGCCGCTCGGCGCGCGCGTGCGCGGCCGGCGCGCTCGGTCTGACCGCCGGCTTTTCCCTGCTCGTCGCCCACGCGACGAAGGGCCACGCTCAGGGCACAACGCAGCGCGCGCGGCCGACGACGACCGCGCGCGTCCGGGTGCCGCCGCCCCAGCCGGTGCCGGCGATCGCCGACGCCGCGCCCGCGCCGCAGCCGCCCGCGCAGGCGCCGACGCCCGACACGGCGCCGTCCACGCCGCCTGCGGCGTCCGCGCCGGCGCCGTCCGCTCCCGCCGCGCCGGCGCCGGCCCCGGAACCGGCTCCCCCTCCGGCGGTCTCGGGAGGATCGTGACGCTCGCCGTCGCCTCATGGGAGGCGCTCGGCACCACCGCCTCGGTCATCGCCGCGGCGGAGGTGCTCGCCGACGCCCGCGCGGAGGTCGAGCGCGAGCTCGCCGCGATCGACGCCGCCTGCAGCCGCTTCCGCGAGGACTCCGAGCTGACGCGCGTCAACCGCGCCGGCGGTCGTCCCGTCGCCGTCGGCCCGCTGCTGCTGGAGGCCGTCGAGACCGCCCTGCGGGTCGCTGCGGCCACGGGCGGAGACGTCGATCCGACCGTCGGACGCGCGCTCAGGCTGGCCGGCTACGACCGTGACTACGCCGAGCTGCGGCCGTCCCGCTCGCCGCTGCGGGCGGTCGCCGTCGCCGGCTGGCGGACGGTGACGGTCGATCGCCGCGCCGGTGCCGTGCGCGTGCCGGCCGGGGTGGCGCTCGACCTCGGCGCGAGCGCGAAGGCGCTCGCGGCCGACCGCGCCGCGGCGTCCGCCGCGCGCCGCGTCGGCGGCGGCGTGCTCGTGAACCTCGGCGGCGACGTCGCCGCCGCCGGCGCGCCGCCGGCCGGCGGCTGGCGCGTGCACGTCTGCGAGGACCACCGCGCCGGCCCCGAGTCGCCCGGGCAGACGATGCGGATCCACGACGGCGGGCTGGCGACGTCGAGCACGACCACGCGCCGCTGGCAACGCGGGCGCGGCGACGCCCATCACATCCTCGACCCGGCCACCGGGCTCCCGGCGCGCGAGGTGTGGCGGACCGTCAGCGTCGCGGGCGCGTGCTGCGTCGACGCGAACGCGGCCAGCACGGCGGCGATCGTGCGCGGCGCGGGCGCGCTCGCGTGGCTGACGGAGCTGGGGTTGCCGGCGCGGCTCGTCGCCGCCGACGGGAGCGTCTCCACGACCGCAGGATGGCCGGCGGCGTCATGATCGTCGCGGCTGCCGGGACGCCCGCGCTGTGGTACCTGACGCGCGGCGCGGGCGCGGTCGCGCTGCTGCTGCTGAGCGCCAGTGTGGTGCTCGGGATCGTCCACGCCGACCGACGGCGCCTGCCCGGCGGCGGCCGGCTGCTGGTCGAGTCCGCGCACCGCACGATCTCGCTGCTGGTGCTGGCCGTGCTCGCAGTCCACGTCGCGACCTCGGTCCTCGACACGTACGCCCCGATCCGGCTGCTCGACGCGGTCGTGCCGTTCACCTCCGCGTATCGTCCTCTGTGGGTCGGCTTCGGGGCGCTCGCGCTCGACCTCCTGCTCGCGCTGGCGCTCACGAGCCTGCTGCGCCGGCGGATCGGCTTCCGCGGCTGGCGCGCCGTCCACTGGCTCGCCTATGCGTGCTGGCCGGTGGCCGTGGCGCACGGGCTCGGGAGCGGCAGCGACACGCGCAGCGGGTGGCTGCTCGCGCTGACGTTCGGCTCCGTCGCCGCGGTGATCCTCGCCGCCGGCGTGCGGCTCGCCGGCGGCGGCCCCGCTCGCCCGCTCGCGCGCGGCGTCGGCGCGGTGGGGATGGTCGCCGCCGTCCTCGCGCTCGCGGCGTGGCTGCCACAGGGGCCGCTCGCGCGCGGCTGGGCGCGCCGCGCCGGCACGCCGACGCGGCTGCTCGCCTCGGCGCGGCCTCGGCCCGTCTCCGCCGCACCTCCCGCCCAGGGCTTCTCGGCCGCGCTGGCCGGCGTCGAGCGCGACGGCACGAGCGCGGGGGGCGTCGCGGTCGTCGACCTCGCGCTGCGGCTGCAACCGGGGCCCGGCGCGCTGCGCGTGCGCCTGGCCGGCCAGGCGCTCACGGGCGGCGGCGTGGCGCTGAGCACGAGCGCGGTGACGCTCGTGCGCGGCGCGCGCTACACGGGCCGCGTCGAGCAGCTCGCGGGCACGACGCTCGGGTCGCTCGTGGCCGCGCCGGACGGGACCGCGCTGCGCCTGCGGATCGATCTGCAACCGGACGGCGCGCGCCTCGGCGGCCGACTGACGGCCCAGCCCGCGGGCGGGCACGATGACTGACCCGGGCCGGCTGCCGCGCCTGCTGGCGGGCGTGCGTCGCGATCGCCGCCTGACGCTCGCCGAGCACGTCGCGACCCATGGGCCGCTGCCCGCGCCGGCCGAGGCGCGCGGACTGGTCGCCGCGGTCGCCGTGGCCGGGTTGCGCGGTCGCGGCGGGGGTGCGTTCGAGACCGCCGCGAAGCTGGACGCGGTCGCGCGGTCGCGGCGGCGCGCGGTCGTGCTCGCCAACGGCGGCGAGGGCGAGCCGATGAGCCGCAAGGATCGCCTGCTGCTCGCGGCCGCGCCGCACCTCGTGCTCGACGGCGCGCTCGCCGCCGCGGCCGCGGTCGGCGCGCGCGAGCTGATCGTGTGCGTGCCGGTCGACGCCCACGACGCGCACGCGTCGCTGCAGGCGGCGATCGGCGAGCGCGACGACGCCCGCGGCGTGCGCGTGCAGCCCGTGCCGCGCCGCTACCTGGCCGGCGAGGAGAGCGCGCTCGTGCGCTTCGCCGACGGGGGCCCGCTGCGGCCCGCGGTGACCCCGCCCTACCCGTCCGAGCGCGGCGTGGGGCGCCGGCCGACGCTCGTGCAGAACGTCGAGACCTTCGCGCACGTCGCACTGATCGCGCGCCACGGCGGCGCGTGGTTCCGAGCGCTCGGATCGCCGCAGCTGCCCGGGTCGGCGCTCGTCACGCTCAGCGGCGCGGTCGCGCATCCGGGGGTCTACGAGATCGCCACCGGCACGCGCCTCGGTGATCTGCTCGCGGCCGCCGGCGAGCCGACCGAGCCGCTGCGCGCGATCCTGCTCGGCGGCTACTTCGGCCGCTGGCATCCAGCGGCGACCGCGGCCGAGCTGGCGCTCGATCGGACGCTCGGCTCCGGCGTCGTCGTCGCCCTGGGCGCCTCGGCCTGCCCGGCGGCCGAGCTCGCACGCTCGACGGCGTGGCTGGCCGGCCAGTCGGCCGGCCAGTGCGGACCATGCCTGCACGGCCTCGCCGCGCTCGCCGACGGACTCGCACGGCTCGTCGCCGGCCGCGCCGACGACGGCGACCTGGCACGGATCGAGCGCTGGAGCGGACAGCTCGACGGCCGCGGCGCCTGCAGCCTGCCCGGCGGCGCCGGCGCCTACGTGCGCAGCGGGCTCGACACGTTCGCCGCCGAGCTGGCGGACCACCACCGCTACGGGCACTGCACGGCATGCACCGCAGCCCCAGTCCTCCGCACCCCGCCCGCGATCGAGGCGCTCGCGGCATGAGCTGGCGCCTGCACGTCGACCCGATCGCCTGCACCGGCCACGGGCTGTGCGCCGAGCACCTGCCGGAGGCGATCGAGCTCGACGACTGGGGCTACCCGATCGTCACCGAGCCGACGATCCCCGCGGACGCGCTGGCGCACGCGCGCCGCGCCGCGGCGGCGTGCCCGACGCTGGCGCTGGCGCTCAGGCGCCAGCGCGCGACCCGCGAGGGCCGGTCGTGACCGCGTCCAGCTCGACGCGATCCCGCCCGCGCAGCGGCGGCATCGACGGCAACGAGCGCCTGACCGCCGCGACCGCGGCGATCCTGCTGGTGCTGCTCGCCGTCGAGGGCGTCACGATCCTGTTCCTCGGCCGGCTGCTGTCGGTCCACCTGTTCGTCGGCGCGCTGCTGATCCCGCCGGTCGCGCTGAAGCTCGCGAGCACCGGCTGGCGCTTCATGCGCTACTACGCGCACGCCCCCGCCTACGTCGACCGCGGACCGCCGCACGTCGTCCTGCGCGCGATCGGCCCGATCGTCGTCCTCTCGACGGTCGCCGTGCTCGCGAGCGGGATCGCGCTGCTGGCGCTCGGCCGCCCGCACCGCGACCCGCTACTGCTGGTGCACAAGGCGAGCTTCGTCGTCTGGATCGCGTTCACCGGCGTCCACGTGCTCGGCCATCTGACCGGCCTCGGCGCAGCACGCGACGACCTGCTCGCCGCCGGCCACGAGTTGCCCGGCCGCGGCCTGCGCGCGGGCGCGGTCACCGCGGCGCTCGCGGCCGGCGTCGTGCTGGCGCTCGCGCTGCTGCCGCTGTTCGGCGGCTGGCTGCACGGCCGCTGAGGACGACCTCGCGCGTTGCGGCCCACCACGGACCTGGACGCGGGGCGCAGCGGATGACGTCGGCGGTGCGCGGACGGGAAGCTGGGCGCTCATGGGAGAGTCCCCGCGCCGTCCTGCGATCCAGCGCGTCGAGCTCAAGCGCAAGCGGCTCGACCGCTACCGCGCGCCCGCCGGCGAGGAGACGATCGACGCGATCCGCGAGCTCGCGCACGACCTGCGGGGGCTGCGGGTGCTGGAGATCAGCTCGACGGCGACCGGCGGCGGCGTCGCGGAGATGCTGTCCTCGCTCGTGCCGCTGGAGCGCGACCTCGGCCTCGACGCCGCCTGGGGCGTCGTCGCCGGCGACCCCGCGTTCTTCGAGGTCACCAAGAAGCTGCATAACGGCATGCAGGGCCTCGCGGTGGAGCTCTCGCCGGAGGAGCGGCGCGACTACCTGCGCCACAACGAGCGCTACGCGGCCGCGCTTGAGGACGCATGGGATGTCGTGATCGTGCACGATCCTCAACCCGCCGCGCTGCGCAGCTTCGCCCCCGGCCATCGCGGGCGCTGGATCTGGCGCTGCCACGTCGACAGCTCCACGCCGCACCTGCCGACGTGGGAGTTCCTGCGCCCGCACGTCGAGCGCCACGACCATGCCGTCTTCACCCTGCGTGAGTTCGTGCCGCCCGACCTCTCGCTGCCGACGACGCTGCTCGTGCCGGCGATCGACCCGCTCTCCTCGAAGAACCGCGCGCTGCCCGGCTACCTCGCGCGCGAGACCGTCGCCGAGCTGGGCGTCGACCTCGAGCGGCCGCTGCTGCTGCAGGTCTCGCGCTTCGACCGCTGGAAGGACCCGCTCGGCGTGATCGACGTGTGGCGCCGCGCGCGCGAGACGCTGCCGACGCTGCAGCTCGCGCTCGTCGGTTCGATGGCGACCGACGACCCGGAGGGCTGGCAGGTCTACGACCAGATCGCGCGCGAGACGGTCTCCGAGAACGCCTGCTTCCTGCTGACAGACCAGATGGGCGTCACGAGCCACGAGGTCAACGCGCTCCAGCGCGTCGCCGACGTCGCAATCCAGAAGAGCGTGCGCGAGGGCTTCGGGCTGATCGTCTCCGAGACGCAGTGGAAGGGCACCGCGCTCGTTGCCGGCCATGCCGGCGGGATCCCGCTCCAGCTCGAGGACGGGGTCACCGGCCGGTTCGCGTCCACGATCGGCGAGTTCGCCGCGTGCGTCGTCGAGCTGCTCGAGGACCCCGCGACCGCGCACGCGATGGGCACCGCCGGCATCCAGCGCGTGCGCGAACGCTTCCTGCTCCCACGCCTGCTGCACGACCAGCTGGCGCTGCTGCGCGAGGTCGCGCGATGACCGCGACCCGCCTCGACCCGGCGCTGGCAGCGCGCGAGGTCGACGTCGCGCTGCGCGACGGCTCGACCGCCCACGTGCGACCCGTCCGCGCCACGGACCTGCCCGCGCTGCGGCGGTTCCTGCACGGGCTCTCGCGCGAGGACCGCCAGCTGCGCTGGTTCACCGGCGCGCCCGACCTCGACGCGGCCACCCGCTGGTCGGCCGAGGTCGACCGCCGCGAACGCGACGGCGTCGTCGCGACGAGCGGCGAGGGCGAGATCGTCGCCCACGCCGCCTGGGCGCGCATCGACGCGACCCGCGCCGAGGTCGCGTTCGAGGTCGCCGCCGCGCAGCAGGGCCATGGGCTCGCGACGATCCTGCTCGCCCACGTCGCGTTCGGCGCCCACGAGCAGGGGATCGAGACGCTCGTCGCGGAGGTGCTCCCCGAGAACCACCGCATGCTCGACGTCTTCCGCAGCAGCGGGCTGCCGGTGCAGGTGCGCGCCGCCCCCGGGGCGCTCCACGTCGAGCTGCCCGCGGAGATGACCACGGACGCGCTGCGGCGCTTCGACCAGCGCGACGCGATCGCCTCCATCGCCGCGATGAACGCGGTGCTGCGCCCGCGCTCGCTCGCCGTCGTCGGCGCCTCGCCCGACCGCGACTCGATCGGCGGCGCCGTCTTCGCGAACCTGCTCGCGAGCGGCTACCGCGGCGTGCTGCACGCCGTCAACCGCCGCGGCCGCCCGATCGACGGCCGCCGCTGCCACCGCTCGATCGCCGAGATCCCCGGCGAGCTGGACGCGGCGGTGCTGGCGATCCCCGCCGCCGGCGTGGTCGAGGCCGCGCGCGCCTGCGCGGCACGCGGCGTGCGCGCGCTCGTCGTGCTCAGCGCCGGCTTCGCCGAGACCGGTCCGGACGGTCTCGCGCTCCAGCGCGAGCTGCTGGCCGTCTGCCGCGCCGGCGGGATGCGGCTCGTCGGGCCGAACTGCCTCGGCGTGATCGACACCGACCCCGCCGTGCGGCTGAACGCGAGCTTCGCGCCGACCGCGCCGCCGCCCGGCGGCGTCGCGCTGCTCTCGCAGAGCGGCGGCGTCGGGATCGCGCTGCTGGAGCAGACGAGGGCGCTCGGCATCGGCGTCTCTGCGTTCGTCTCCGCCGGCAACAAGGCCGACCTGTCGGGCAACGACTTCATCGAGTGGTGCGCGCAGGACGAGCGCACGAAGGCGATCCTGCTCTACCTCGAGTCGTTCGGGAACCCGCGCAAGTTCGCGCGCATCACGCGGCGCGTCGGGCGCGAGAAGCCGATCGTCGCCGTCAAGGCCGGTCGCAGCCCGGCGGGCGCGCGCGCCGCCGCCTCGCACACCGGCGCGCTGCTCGCGGGCTCGGAGCGCGCCGTCGACGCGCTCTTTCGCCAGGCGGGCGTGCTGCGCGCCGAGACGCTCGGCGAGCTGCTCGACCTCGCGACGCTGCTCGAGCGCCAGCCGCTGCCGGCCGGGCGCCGCGTCGCGATCGTCACCAACGCCGGCGGCCCGGGGATCCTCTGCGCCGACGCCTGCCAGGCCGCCGGCCTTGAGCTGCCCGAGCTGCCGCCGGAGCTGCGCGAGCGGCTCGCGCGCCATGCGCTGCCGGGCGCGTCGCTCGCGAATCCCGTCGATCTGCTCGCGGCCGCGACGCCGGCGACGTTCGAGCACGCGCTCGCGGCGATCGCCGACTCGGATGCGGTCGACGCGCTGATCGCCGTGTTCGTGCCCCCGCTCGTCACGCAGGCGGACGCGGTCGCGCACGCGATCCGCCGCGCCGCGCACGACATCGACCGGCGCGTGCCGCTGCTGAGCGTCTTCATGGGCGCGAGCGGCGCACCTGACGAGCTCCACGACGCGGCCGCGCCGTTGCCCGCCTTCCGCTATCCCGAGGACGCTGCGCGGGCGCTTGCGCGCGCGGCCGACCACGCGGCGTGGCGCGCGCGACCGGCGGGCGAGGTGCCCGCCTTCGCGGACAGCCGCCGCGACGAGGCGGCCGCGGTGATCGCCCGCGCGCTCGCGCGCGCCGAGGGAGCCGCCGGAGCGTGGCTCACGCCATCCGAGGCGCACGCGCTGCTCGCCTGCCACGGCGTCCCGCTCGCCCCCGAGCGCGTCGCCGAGACGCCGGCTGCCGCCGCGCGCGGCGCCACCGAGCTGGCCGCGCCGATAGCGCTGAAGGCGATCGCGCCCGGGCTGCTGCACAAGAGCGACGCCGGCGCCGTCGCGCTCGGACTGCGGACGCCCGCGGCGGTGTGCCGCACCGCGTCCGCGATGCGCGCGCGGCTCGCCGCACAGGGCATCGCCGTCGAGGGGTTCCTCGTGCAGGCGATGGCACCCGCAGGCGTCGAGCTGCTCGTCGGCGCGACCGGCGATCCGCTGTTCGGCCCGGTCGTCGCCTGCGCCGCGGGCGGCGTCAACGTCGCCCTCACACGCGACGCCGGCGTGCGGCTCGCGCCGCTCACCGACCGCGACGCGAACGAGCTCGTGCGCGAGCTGGACCTCTACCCCCTGCTGCGCGGTCACCGCGGCGCGCCCGCGGTCGACGTCGCCGCGCTCGAGGACGTCGTGCTGCGCGTCGGCGCGCTCGCCGACGCGCACCCGGCGATCGCCGAGCTCGACTGCAACCCCGTCGTCGTGCATCCCGACGGCGCGGTCGTGGTCGACGCGCGCGTGCGCGTCGTCCAGCCCGCGCCGGCGCGCCCGCTCCCGGCCTTGCGGGACTGAACGCACGGGAACGCCGCTCCCGGCCGCGGGGAACCACGGTCGTCGCGTGCCCCTCGAGCGCCCTAGCGTCGCGTCATGCCGATAACCAGTGCATCACCGACACGCGTGTTGT
>DATNAP010000074.1:0-29469 GCA_035572475.1 Conexibacter sp.
AGCGCAGCGCACCGCGGCGCGGCAGGCCGCCCCGGCGCCAGCGCGGCTGCTGCGCGCGCTGCGCGTCCGCGACCAGCTCGGCGACCGCCATCCGCAGGCGGTCGGATGGGACGAGGTCGTCGAGCGCACGCAGGGCGGCGGGGCGCGGACCGGGATCCGCGGGTGGATCGGTGGGGTGCTCGGGGCTCATGTCGTGGTCTTCCATCATCTGAGACTCCGCGAAGCGGTGCTGGCTTCCCCGCGACCGGCGTCCGGGGTCAGCGCCTGCACGACGCGCTCGCGCGCGCGGAAGAGGCGCGAGGCGATCGTCGCCTCGCGCGTGTCGAGCAGGTCAGCCGCCTCGCGGTAGGAGAGGCCGGCGACGTCGACGGCGACGAGCGCGAGGCGGAAGTCCTCGGGGAGCGCCGCGATCGCGGTGAACAGCTCGCGCGCCGCGAGCGCCGACTCCGGCATCCCGAGCCCGCCCGCGCCCGCGCCGCGCACGTCGGGCGGCTCCAGCTGCTCGAGCATCGCGACCTCGCGCGGCCGGCGCGAGGCGGTGCGCCGCGAGAGCAGGAAGGTGTTGCGCAGCGCCTGGACGAGATAGGCGAGCTCGTCCTGCCCGCGGAGCTGGCGCGGCTTCGCGAGCACGCGGGCAGCCGTCTCCTGGACCAGGTCCTCGGCCTCCTCGCGCGAGCCGCACAGCGCCCATGCCACGCGGTAGAGGCGGTCGAGGTGCGTCACGAGCGCCTGCGGATCGAGGCGCGTCATCAGGGGCACGTTACCGGTCGGCCGGGGGCGGGACCGCCGCCTGGCGCGCGGGCGCAGATACCATCGGCGGGCGATGGCGACCGCAGCGCTCGACCTCTTGGCGCACCGTGTGCGCGCGGCCGCGGGCACGCCGCAGGGCGCGCTCGTGCTGCTGCATGGCCGCGGGACCGACGAGCACGACCTGCTGCCGTTGGCCGACGCGCTCGATCCCGAGCGGCGGCTGGTCGCGGTCGCCCCGCGCGGACCGCTGACGCTGCCCGGCCAGCCGGGCGCGCACTGGTACGTCGTGCGGCGCGTCGGCTTCCCCGACGAGGCGACGTTCGCGCCGACGTACGCGCGCCTCGCCGGATGGCTCGACGCGCTCCCGCAGGCGCTCGGGGTGCCGTGGTCGCGGACGGTGCTCGGCGGCTTCTCGCAGGGCGCGGCGATGTCGTTCGCGCTCGGTCTCGGCCCGCAGCGGCCGGCGCCCGCGGGGATCCTCGCGTTGAGCGGCTTCCTGCCGCACGTCCCCGGCTACGAGCCCGAGCTGAGCGGTCGCGCGGGCCTGCCGGTCGCGCTCGGGCACGGCGCGGCCGACCCGGTGATCCCGGTCGCGTTCGCGCACGCCGCGCGCGAGCGACTGCGCGCGGCGGGCGCCGACCTGCTCTATCGCGAGACGCCCGGCATGGGCCACGCGATCGACCCGGCCTTCGTCCCGCGGCTGCGCGACTGGCTCGCCGCGCGCACCGCGCCCGCGGACTGAGCGTCAGCCCACGGGCGGCGGCGCCTGCGGCGCTTCGGACGGCACCCGTCGCGGCGGCAGCGCGCCGGCGCGGACTCTCGCGGCGAGGTCCTTCGACTCCTCGCGGATCGTCGTGCCGTCATCCAGCTCGATCACGGGCAGCTTGCGCTGGCCGCTCTTCGCCTCCAGGGCGTCGCGCTTTCCGCGCCGCGGTGGATGCTGGACGAGCTCGTACTCGACCCCGGCCTCGTCGAGCGCCTTCTGGACTCTCCAGCAGGGGTGCGGCCCTCTGATCCACATGATGGAGCAGCGGTGCAGCTTGACGGCCATCTCGCCTCCTTCGGATCGAATCGGCGGGCGGGACGATACACGCCATCATGGACCGCTCATGGACGATCCGCTGGAGATCGCGCGCGGGCTCGCGCTGCCGCTGGAGGAGGTCGTGCTGCGCACGAGCCGCTCGTCCGGTCCCGGCGGCCAGCACGCGAACGTCACGGCGTCGCGCGTCGAGGCGGTCTTCGACGTCGCGGCGTCGGCCGCGCTCAGCGAGGCGCAGCGAGCGCGCGTGATCGAACGCGTCGGCCCCCGCGTGACGGCGGTGGCGCAGGACGCGCGCAGCCAGGCGCGCAACCGCGAGCTGGCGCTGAAGCGGCTGGCGGAGCGACTCGCCGCCGCGCTCGCGACGCCCCGCCCACGCCGGCCGACCCGCCCGACGGCGGCGTCGAGAGTGCGCCAGACGGCGGCGAAGCGCCAGCGGGCGGAGCGCAAGGCGCAGCGCCGGCCGCCCGAGTGGCAGTGACGACGCCCGCGGTCACCGCGCGGGCGGGACCGCACCTATCGGCGCCCGGCCGCCCCCGGCGACGTACGCTGCCGGCATGCGTCGCCTGTTCGGCCCCTTCTTCGTGTTCGCCGGCGCACTGCACTTCGTCATCCCGCGCGCGTACGCGGCGATCGTGCCGGACTGGCTGCCGGCCGGCAGACGCGCCGTCGTCTACGCGAGCGGCGTGGCGGAGATCGCGGGCGGCCTCGCACTGCTGCATCCGCGCACGCGTCGGGCGGGCGGCCGCTGGAGCGTCGCGACGCTGCTCGCGGTCTTTCCCGCGAACGTGCACATGGCGCTGCACCCGGAGCGCTACCGCGTCCCCGGCGGGCGGCGCGCGCTGTACGCGCGCCTGCCGCTGCAGGCGCTGTTCGTCGCGTGGGCGCACGCGGCCGGGCAAGGCTGAGGCAGCCAACTTTTCCCGCAGGCAGCGGGAAATGGATTAAGCTGACGCCTCCGTCAATTCAGACAGGGGGGACCATGCACATCTCGCGCACGGCCGCGCTCGCGGCCGGCCTCGCCATGCTCGCGCTGCTGCTCGCCGCAGCGAGCGCGATCGCCGACAACTACGTCGCGCTCGGCGACTCGTACTCGTCCGGCGTCGGCACGCGTGAATTCTTCGAATCCACGTGCAAGCGCAGCCTATATGCGTATCCGGAGCTGGTCGCGAGGGAACGCGCCGGCACAAGCCTCACGTTCAGAGCCTGCTCGGGCGCGACGACGGCGAGCGTCACGAGCGAACAGCTCGGCGCGCTCAACAGCTCGACGAACATCGTCACGATCACCGTCGGCGGCAACGACGCGGGCTTCTCCAGCATCATCACGCAGTGCGCACTGCCGTGGCCGTGGTCGTGCGAAGGCGAACTGACCGAAGCGGAAAGGTTCGTCACCGGCACGCTCCCGGGCCGGCTCGAAACGCTCTTCGGCAGGATCCACACGGACGCGCCGAACGCGACCGTGATCGTGCTCGACTACCCGCGCCTGTTCATGGGCGTCGACTGCAACGCCGGCACGTTCTTCAGCACGACCGAGATGAGCCGCATGAATCACATCGCGGACCTCTTCAAGACGGTGGAGCAGGAACGCGCGAACGCGCACAGCTTCAGGTTCAAGGACGCGATCCCGGGCTTCACCGGGCACGCGATCTGCTCGGAATCGGAGTGGCTCAACGGCCTCTCGAACCCGGTCGAAGAAAGCTTCCACCCGAACAGAACCGGTCACAGGAGCGGGTATGAGCCGCTCGTGCGCGCAGTGATCGGCTGAGCTTGGCCGCCCGCCTCGTGCCGGCGCTCCTCCGCGAGCGCCGGCACGCTCGCCGCGATCGCGGGCATGCTCTCGACATGACCGCCGCCGATCGCCTGATCGAGGAGCTGCGCGGCGCGATCGCCGACGAGCGCGTGCTCGACGCGCTGCGCGTCGTGCCACGCGAGCCGTTCGTCCCGCGCGCGCTGCGCGCCCGGGCCTACGACAACGTCGCGCTGCCGATCGGCCGCGGCCAGACGATCTCCCAACCGCTGATCGTCGCGCGCATGACGGAGCTGCTGCGGGTCCGGCCGACCGACCGCGTGCTCGACGTCGGCACCGGTTCGGGCTACCACGCCGCGGTGCTCGCGCAGCTCGCCGCGCACGTCTGGACGATCGAGCGCCACCGCGCGTTGAGCGAGGACGCGGCAGCCCACCTGTTGGAGGCCGGGATCGAGCATGTCACGACGATCGTCGGCGACGGCTCGCGCGGACTGCCGGACGCGGCGCCGTTCGACGCGATCAACGTGGCGGCGGCGGCGTGGCCCGAGATCCCACCTGCACTCGAGCGCCAGCTCGCGCCCGAGGGGCGGCTCGTGGCGCCGGTCGGCGCGAGCGGCCAGCAGCTCGTGCTCGTCGAGCGCGGCGCCGGCGCGCACGCGGGCGATCTGACCCGCCGGACACTCGATCCGGTGCGCTTCGTGCCGCTGATCGAGGGCGACGTGTCGTAGCGGCGGCGTCCGCGGCGAACGTCACGATGCGAACGTCCCGGTTCAGCAACTGCCGCGCAAAGATGGCGGGGAACGGAGAGGTCATGGAGCCGCTGTTCGAACACCGCATGGAGTTCGCGGCTACGAGACGCGTGTCTTAGGCGCGCTGGCTGACGCTCGCGGCGACCGACGACGACGCGCCGCTCGCCGAGGCCGCCTGACTACAGGCCGATGGGATGCCGCTCGGCGAACCCGGCCGTCGAGCGCGATGTCGCCTGCCAGCGCGAGCCGGTCGCGGCGAGCCCGCCCGTGTCGAAGCGCAGGCCGGCGACGTACATGAACGTGTGGCCGCCGTTCGCGAACACGGTGATCCACTTCCCCGGTCCGGCCGCGCCCCACTGCGCGAGCTGGCCGGAGACCATCGGCGCCGAGACCAGGCCTGCCGCGGCGAACGCGAAGCTGATCGACGCCGAGCAGTCGTAGGCCGTGTCGATCCATGTTGCGTGGCCACCGCCGTAGCGGTACGGCAGCCGCGCGATCTGGTTCCCGGCCTGGATCACGGCCTGCACGACCGGCGGCGCGCCGAGCGGCGCGACCGCGAGCCCGTCGGCCGTCAGCGCCGCGCGATCGCCGGACGGGATCCCGCTGGCCGCCAGCTCGCGGCGGATCTCCGCGTCCGAGACCGGGCGCGGCAAAGCGTCGCTCCCGCCGCCGTCCGTGCCCGCCGCCGCGTCGACGACGACGCCGCTCTCGCCGGCCGGGACCCCCGCCGACGGATCGACCGCATGCGGATGGCGCACGAGCCGGTCGACCGCCTGCGGCGCGCTCGCCGCGGGCGTCGCGGCGCCCGCAGTCGGCTCGCCGCCGCCGCAGCCCGGCAGCGCGACGGCAAGCGCCGCTGCGGCGGCGAGCGCCAGGGCGATCGAGACGAGCAGTTCGCGCATGGCGTCGTCGAGTATGCACCGCCGGTCGCCCCTGGGCGCTGGCGCGCGCGTTGAGCTGCCGTAAAGGTGACGGGCCACCATCTCAGTAGCAGTACCATCAAGACGATCTCGCGTGGCCTGCGGGGGCGCACCTGCGTCCGGGGGCGATCGGTCGGCGCGGGCCCGGGGATGCACCGACGAGGAGGACGACGAGCAGCGATGGCGGACAGCACGGAGACACGCAAGGAACGCCGCGCGAGCGCGCGGGCGGAGCGGGATCGCGCCGCCGAGGCCGCGCGCGCCCGTCAGCGCCAGCGGCTGTGGGTGATCGGCGGCGCGCTCGCGATCGCCGTCGTCGTCGTCGTCGCGATCGCGATCGCGAGCGGCGGGGGCAGCAGCACGCCGAAGAAGAGGGCCGGCGAGGTGATCCCCGGTCAGATCGAGTCGAACGCGCTGTTCGCCGGCATCCCGCAGAACGGGATCACGCTCGGCGACCCCAGAGCGCCGGTGACGATGGTCGAGTTCGCGGACCTGCAGTGCCCCTATTGCCGTGAATACACGCAGCAGTCGCTGTCGACGCTCGTGACGACCTACGTGCGCACGGGCAAGGTGAAGATGATCTTCCGCAACGTCGCGTTCATCGGCAACGACTCGCTGACGGCCGCCAAGATGGCCGCCGCGGTCGGCCTGCAGAACAAGCTGTGGACGTTCATCGACCTCTTCTACACGAACCAGCAGGAGGAGAACTCGGGCTACGTCACCGACGCCTTCCTGCAGAGAATCGCCAGCGGCGTGAAAGGCCTGAACGTCGCGAGAGCGATGAGCGACCGCAACGGGCCGAAGCTGCAGAGACAGCTCGACGAAGCGCAGGCGCAGTGGACGTCGAACGGCTTCAGCGGCACGCCGTCGTTCCTGGTCGGCCCGACGGGCGGCACGCTCAGCGCGGTCAACGTCAGGTCGCTCGGGCCGGCCGACTTCAGCGCGGCGATCGACAAGGCGCTCGCGAGCGCACCGAGAGCGGCCAGCTGAGGCGATGCGCGGGGATCGCACGCTGCACCGCGCGATGCTGGTCCTGACGCTCGTCGGGATCGGCATCGCGTCCTACCTCACGTACGTCCACTACAAGGGCCTGTCGCCGATCTGCGCGCTTAACCAGGGTTGCGAGAAAGTCCAGTCCTCGAAGTACGCGAAGGTCGCCGGCGTGCCGGTCCCCCTCATCGGCCTGATCGGCTACGTGGCGATCTTCGTCTCGCTGCTGATCCGCGGAGAGCTCGCGCGGCTCGCGACTGCCGTGATGACGATCGGCGGCTGCGCCTTCAGCGTCTACCTCACCTCGCTGGAGCTGTTCCGGATTCACGCGATCTGCCAGTGGTGCGTCGGCAGCGCGATCGTGATGACGTCGCTCGCGGTGCTGGCGACGATCCGGGTGCTGCGCGCGCCCGACGACGGCATCGTCGAGCAGCCGGGCGAACGGGAGCGCGCGCCGATGGGGGATCCGGAGGGCGAGCCTGTCTAGGACCTCAGTCCTGCTCGCCGTCCTCGCGCTAGGGGGCGCGCTGCTCGCCGGTTGCGGTGGCTCCGGAGCGGGCGGCGGAGCGGCGGGCGGAGCGGCGACAGCCACCGGCGGGGCGAGCCGCTTCCACGTCGCCCAGCCGCTGCCGTCCGGACTGGCCGGCAGAGCGGCGCCCGACATCCACCTCGCCGACGCACAGGGCGGAACGTTCGACACGCGCTCGCTCGCGGGCAAGCCGTACCTCGTGACGTTCCTGTACGCGAACTGCCCGGACGTCTGTCCGCTGATCGGCGCGCAGCTGCGCGACACGCTCCAGCTGCTCGGCCGCGACGCGCAGCGCGTCGGCGTGGTCGCGGTCAGCGTCGACCCGCGTGGCGACACGCCGGCGAACGTGCGGGCGTGGCTCAAGCGCGAGCGCGAGCCGGCGCAGTTCCACTACCTGATCGGGTCGCAGCGAACGCTCGCGCCAGTCTGGAGAGCGTGGTACGCGGCGCCGCAGATCCCCGGCGATCCGGAGAGCGCGCACACCGCGATCGTGTGGGTCGTCGACGCGCACGGGCGGCTGGTGGCGAACGTCCCGGCCGGGCGGCCGTTCGACACGAGCGGCCTCGCGCACGACGTGCGCAGGCTGCTCTCCTGATTCACATGGACTCCCAGCCCCAATCCACACACGACGTTGGTTAACATCGACAGCTCCCGTTCCCCTCGATTGCCGCCGGAGGTCGTTTCCCATGCTCGAGCCGCTGATCCCCCGCCTGAAGCGCGAGATCGAGGCGCGTCTCGCCGAGCTGCGACCGATGGTGAAGGAAGCTGAACGGCTCGTCGCCGCCAAGGAGGCGATGCTCGCGGAGGCGGCTGCGGAGAGCCGCGCCGGCCGCCGCCCCGTGCGCTCCTCGCCCAGCCCCAACGGCGCGACGTCCGAGCGCTTGAACGGGAGCGCGGCGGCGGCGGCGGCACGCTCCGAGGTGGAGGCCGAGAGCGAGCGCGCTCCACGCGGCCCCAATCAGACGGCGATCCTCGCGATCGTCGAGGAGCGCCCGGGCGTCTCGGTCGCGGAGATCGCGGCTGTGACGAAGATCGCGAAGCCGACCGTCGCCACCACCGTCTCCAAGCTCAAGCGGGAGGGCGTGCTCGCCGACGAGGCGGGCGGCGTGAAGCTCGCCTCGCGCCAGCCGGTCACGCTCTCGCAGATCGCCGCCGCAGCCGGGAGCGGAGCCGCCAGGTCCTCGCGCGACGAGGGCGTGAGCGACGAGGAGTGGGAGGCCGCGCGCCGCGATCCCGCGGCCGCGTAGCCCCACTCAGAAGAGGCCGCCGAGCGCGCGCCCGAGCGCGACGGCGGCGAACCCGAGCAGCAGGCTGCCGGCGAGGTTGACGAACAGCGCGCGGTCGCTGTGGTGCTCGGCGAGCCGCTCGCTGTCGAGCATCCACGTCGAGAAGGTCGTGTAGGAGCCGATCAGGCCGCCCCCGACGAGCGGGAGCGCATCGCCGTGCAGCGCGACGCCGGCGAGCAGTCCGAGCAGCGCCGTCCCCGAGAGGTTCACCGCGAGCGTACCGGAGGGGAACCAGCCGTCGCTGCGGCGCGCGACCGCCGTGCTGAACAGGAAGCGCGCGACCGCGCCGACGCCGCCGAGCAGCGCCACGCCGAGCCACAGCAGCAGCGCGTTCACGTCCGCACCCCTTCCCGCCGCGCGACCGCGATGCCGAGCCGCACGGCCGCCATACCGCACACGAGTGACACGGCGGCGTAGCCGAGCGCGAGCGCCCAGCTGCCGGCGTCGAGCATCCGCAGCAGCTCGAGCTGGACCGTCGCGAACGTCGTCAGCGCGCCGCACACGCCGATGCCGACGAACGGGCGGCCGTAGCCGTGCGGGGACAGCCGCGTCACCGCCCAGCCGAGCAGCCAGGCACCGAACAGGTTCACCGCGAACGTCGGCCACGGCCAGGCGGTCGCAGCGTGCGGGAAGCCCTGCGCGAGCCCGACGCGGGCGAGCGCCCCGATCGTGCCGCCGGCGAAGATCGCGGCCAGCTCGCGCCGGTCGCGACGGGGCGCGGGATGTGACGGCCGGTTCATCTACCAAAATCCTGACGCAAAACGCATCGCTCAGCCTGGCCGCGAGTTGAAGCGGCTGGAGCGAGGCGTCGAGGACGAGGAGAAGGGGCGTGCAGGATCGCATCGATCGCAAGGCGTTCCTGCGCGTAGCCGCCGCGGGCGCGGCCACAGCGACCGGGTGGCGGCCGGGAGCTGCCGCGCGTGCCGCGCGCCTGCGCGCCGCCCAGGACGGCCCGAACGTGCTCGTGCTCGTGCTCGACTCGCTGCGCCACGACTACGTCGGCGCGTACGGCAGCACGTGGGTCAGAACGCCCGCGATCGACGCGCTCGCGCAGGAGAGCCTGCGCTTCACGCGCGCCTTCCCCGAGGCGATGCCGACGGTGCCGGCACGCCGCTCGCTGATGACGGGCCGGCGCGTGTACCCGTGGAACGACTGGACGCCGGTGCCCGGCCTGCCGAGGACCCCCGGCTGGAGCGGCCTCTCGGCTCAGACGACGACGTGGCTGCAGACGCTGCGCGCGCACGGCTACTGGACCGGCTACGTGACCGACAACCCGTTCCTCGGCTTCGCGCCCGAGTGGGCCGGCTTCCGCAGCACGCTGTCGAAGTTCGTGCGCGTGGGCGGGCAGGTCGGCGCGCTCCACCCCGCCAAGACCATCTCCGAACGGGAGGTGCTCCACTGGCTGCCGGCCGGGATGCGCAGCGAGCGCTACCTGACCGGCATGCGCCAGTACCTCGCCAACGTCCGCGGCGCGCGCGACGAGCGCGACTCGTGCGCGGCGCGCGTCTTCGGGCAGGGCATCGACGTCCTGCTGGCGGCGATGAAGCGCAAGCCGTTCGCGCTCGTCGTCGACTCCTTCGACCCGCATGAGCCGTGGACGCCGCCGCAGCACTACCTCGACCTCTACGGCGGCGCGCGCTACCACGGCAGCTGGCCGGGCGACGTCCGCTACACCCACTCGGGCTACATGGACCGCGCCGCGCTGCGGCAGCTTCCGACCGTCTACGCCGCTTCGGTCACGCTCGCCGACGCGTGGATGCACCACTTCCTCGACCGCTTCTACGCGGCCGGTCTGCAGGACGAGACCGTCGTGGTCTTCCTCAGCGATCACGGCATCATGCTGGGCGACCGCGGCTGGACCGGCAAGCCTGCGCTCGAGTTGCATCCGGAGCTGATTCAAGTGCCGTTTCTCCTGCGCGACCCGGGCGGGCGGATGGCAGGGCAGACGACGCCCTATTTCGTCTCTCCGCACGACGTCGGGCCGACGGTGCTCGCGATGACCGGCGTGCCCGCGCCGTCCACGATGAACGGCGTCGACGTCTCGCCGCTGCTCGCCGGCACAGCGCCGCGCGTCGCGCGCCCGTTCTGCTTCGGCGGCTACGCGAACCACTTCTACTACCGCGACGACCGCTGGGCGCTGATCGCCGACGGCAAGGACCGCGGCCGCCAGCTCTTCGACCTCGCGAGCGATCCAGGCGAGCGGAGAAGCGTCGCGAGAGAGAACTTTCCGCTGCTCGACACGATCTACAAGCGCGTGCTGCATGCATCCGACGTCCACAGGCTGCCGTACTTCAGCTGAGTCAGTGCGGGTGGCCGTGCGCGGCGGCGGCCTCGAGCTGGTCGCGCGGGAGGCGCATCGCGAGCGCGACGGCGAGCACGGTCGTCGCCGGCACCGCGACGATCAGCCCGATCGAGCCCACGAGCGTCGCGACGACCTGCTCGGAGACGAGCTCGAGGTTGACCGCCTGCCCGAGCGGCAGCGCGCCGGAGGCGAAGATCAGCAGCACCGGCAGCGACGAGCCGGCGTACGCGAGCACGAGCGTGTTGACGGTCGCGCTGACGTGGTCGCGCCCGACGTGCATCGCGCGGCGGAACAGCTCGCGCCAGCGCAGCTCCGGGTTCGCGGCGCGCAGGCCGAGCACGATCGAGGCCTGGCTGACGGTCACGTCGTCGAGCACGCCGAGCGCGCCGACGATCATGCCGGCGATCAGCAGCCCTTGGAGCGAGACGCCCGGATCGGCGAGGCGCAGCGCGAACGCCTCGTCGCCGGCGAGGCCGGTGAGCCGCGAGAGGCGCGTGAAGAAGACCGCGAGCGCGGCCGTCAGCAGCAGCGTCAGCGTCGTGCCCAGCAACGCGGCGATCGACTTCGGGCCGGTGCCGTGCGCGAGCAGGACCGTGACGAACATCACCGCGAGCGAGCCGACGACCGCCATCGTCACGGGCGGCCTGCCGTTGAGCACCCCCGGCACGATGAACAGCAGCACCACCGCGAGGCTCGCGCCGAGCCCGACGAGCGAGAGCAGGCCGCGCCAGCGCGAGAGCGCGACGACGAGCAGCGCGAAGACGAGGAACAGCGCGACGAGCGCGTGGCCGCGCTGATAGTCGACGAGCGTGTAGAAGTTGACGTTCTCCTCGTCGTAGCCGGGCACCGGCGGCGCGGAGACGACGCGGATCTTGTCGCCGAGGTGGACCGGCGGGTCGTCGCCGTTCGCGTTCCACTGGATGACCCCGTACGTGCCGGCGTCGTCGCCGCTGTCGAGATGGACGCTCACGCGTCTGCAGCTCTCCGAGACGGTGGCGCCGCAGGGCCGGTCGAGGATCCCGACGACCGTCGCGCGGTCGCTCGGCGTCACGACCGACTGGAACTCGCGCCGCGCGTGGCCCGGCCACAGCAGCGCGAGCGCCGCGAGCGTCCCGACGCCGATCAGCACCACGATCAGCCGAAATGCGGTAGGCAGCGAGGGCACGCGGATCGGGCGATTCAACACCAACGCAGGCGGAAAGTCGCGGCTGCCGCGCAACTCGCGGATGCAGGTCGTGTTGCGACGCGACGGAGACGGTGAGGAGCACGATGGCCCGAGCACCACGCATGACACGACGGCGCGCGCTGCAGGCGGGGGCGGCCGGCGCGGCGGCGCTCGGCCTCAACGCGTGCGGGGACGAGTACGCGACGACGATCGGCAAGGCCAAGGACGCGCCGAACGTGCTGCTGATCGTCACCGACAGCACGCGCGCGGACTACGTCGGCGCGTACAACCCGCACACGCGCGCGAGAACGGCGAACCTCGACGCGCTCGCGAAAAGCGGCACGCTGTTCGAGTACTCCGTCTCGGGGGCGATGCCGACCGGGCTGACGCGCCGCGAGATCCTCACCGGCATGCGCGGGTTCCCGTGCCGCGACTGGGTGCTCTCGCCGCCGCTGCCGGCGGAGGTCGGCTGGACGCAGATCCTGCCGCACCAGCCGATGCTCACCGAGGTGCTCGACCAGGCCGGCGTCGCGACCGCCTACGTGACCGACAACCCGTTCCTCGTCGGGCCGCGCTACGTCGACTTCCGCCGCACGCTCGACATCGCCCGCCCCGACTTCTCGCAGGGCGCCTACCGCTCGCTCAACACGCCGTTCGACCGCCCGGCGCCGCGCAGCGCGATCGAGAAGTACCTGCTGCCGGCGCTCTCGAACACGATCGAGGTCGACCGCCTGGAGGGCCACATCGGCTGGGCGAGCCTTTACCGCGTGGGCGAGAGAAACTACTCGGCCGCGCGCGTCATGCGCGGCGGGATGGACGCGCTCGACGAGCTCAAGCACAAGCAGCCGTTCTTCCTCGGCGTCGACTCGTTCGACCCGCACGAGCCGTTCGACGCGCCGCCGGTGTACGTGAACGTGATCGAGGGAGGCAGAAAGCTCGGGATCCAGAGGACGAAGGGCATCCTGCCGATCCAGCCGTTCCTGACGCCGGCCTCCACGCTCAAGAGCGTCGACATCGACCCCGAGACGCTCGAGCTGGTGCGCGACCTCTACGCCGCCGAGCTGACCTTCGCCGACGTCTGGATCGGCAAGCTGCTGAACAAGCTCGACGATCTCGGCCTGGCCGACAACACCGTCGTCTACTACCTGTCGGACCACGGCATCACGCTCGGCGAGCACGGCATCATCGGCAAGTCGACGCCGCGGCCGTACCCGGAGATCCACCACGTCCCGTACATGATCCGCGACCCGACCGGCCGCCTCAAGGGGACGCGCAACGATTACTTCGCCTCGTCCTACGACGTCGCGCGCACGATCCTGTCGTACTTCGGCGTGCGCGCGCCGGGGCTCATGAGCGGCGAGGACCTCACCCTGCTGTTCGACGGCAAGCAGCCGACGCCGCGCCCCTACTACACCGCCTGCTACCAGGAGACGTGGATCGCCGGCGATCGCGAGTGGGTGATGATCTCTGACACCGACGGGACGAGACGCGAGCTGTACCACCTGCCGGACGATCCCGACGCGAACGACGACGTCGCCGCGCAGCACCCCGACATCACGGACAAGCTGTGGGCGGTGCTGACCGACGAGGCCGGCGGCACGCTGCCCGAGTTCAAGAAGCACATCGGAGTGGTCGGCGGATGAGCCGGCTGTCGCGCCGCGCGCTGCTCGGGCGGGGCGGCGCGCTCGGCCTCGCGGCGCTCGGCGGCCTGCCGGCGGCGGCGGCGCGCGCAAGCGAGGGCGAGGAGGGCGACCGCGAGCGGACGCGCCCGAACGTCGTGCTGATCATGGCCGACCGCATCCGCGCGGACGCGCTCAAGTGCTACGACGACGTGTTCGACAACGCCCATCGCACGCCCAACCTCGACGCGCTGGCCGACGAGTCGCTGCGCTTCAGATACATGGTGCCGGAAGGCCTGCCGGCGATCCCGGCGCGGCGCGCGATCCTCACCGGCATGCGCACGTGGCCGTTCCGCGACTGGACGGCGACGGCCGGCTGCCCGCCCGTCCCCGGCTGGCACAAGATCTACGACTTCCAGCCGCTGCTGCCGGAGCTGACGAAGGCAGCCGGCGTCGAGACCGTGTGGGTGACCGACAACCCGCTGCTGAGCGGGCCGCGCTTCGACTTCGTGCGGCGCACCGGCCCGCTGCCGCTGTCGAGCGACCACGTCAGCACCGAGCGCAGCTACTTCCTGCCGCTGCGCACCGACAAGCCGCCCGCGCGGCGCGAGCCGACGACGCGCGTGCTCGACGCCGGCATCGAGCTGCTCGACGAGCTGAAGGGCAAGCAGCCGTTCGTGCTCGCGCTCGACGCGTTCGACCCGGTCGACGCGTTCGAGCTGCCGCGCCAGTACGTGCTCGGCGACGGGCCGGTGAACGAGCTGTCTTCGCTGCAGCCCGACTACCGCAGCTACCAGCGCACCGTGCACGTGCCCGGCCGCGACGGGCTCGCCGACGAGGTCAGATCGCGCTACGCCGACGAGGTGCGGCGCGTCGACGACGCGCTCGGACGCCTGCTGCACAAGCTTGACGACGCGAGACTCGGGCACGACACGGTCGTGATCTTCGCCAGCGAGGGCGGCATCGGCCTGGGCGAGCAGGGCGTCTTCGGGCACCCGGCCGGCATGTGGCACCGGCGCGTCTACCAGGCGCCGCTGCTGATCCGCGACCCGCGCCGCCGCTGGGCCGGCGAGACCAGCTCGTGGTACGCCTCGACGCACGACATCCCGACGACGATCCTGTCCTACCTCGACATCCCGATCCCCGGGAAGATGAACGGCGAGGACCTCACCACGCTGTTCGACGACGACGACCTGCCGGGCCGCCTCTACTTCGTCAGCGGCGTCGACACGCACACGGTCACCGGCGACAGAGAATGGATGCTGCTCGGACGCACCGACGAGGACCGCTGGCGCCTGTACCACCTCGACGACACCGACAAGCCCGACGACGTCGAGAACAAGACGGTGACGGCCCCGACCGTGCTGCAGGGCCTCAGAGAGTTCACGATCTGGACCGCCGGCGGCACGCTGCCGCAGTTCGGCGCCAGCTCCGCCGTGCGGCCGAACAAGCCGGACGAGCAGACGACGGTGGCGGACGACGGCACGCTCAACCAGGACGAGATGGACGCCGAGCGGCTCGGCGTCACGCCGGGAGGATGACGGTGACGCGCAGCAACCCGCCGGTCGAGTGGCTCTACGCGCACCGCACCAGAATCTTCGCGGTCATGATGATCGGCTGGTTCATGTCCTTGATGGACGTGTCGATCGTCAACATCACGATCCCGACGCTCGAGCACGACTTCGAGACCAACCTGTCGACCGTCTCGTGGGTCGCGAACGCCTACAACCTCGTCTTCGCCGTGCTGCTGATCACGGCCGGCCGCCTCGCCGACCAGTTCGGGCGCAAGCGGTTCTTCATCGCCGGGCTGTTCCTGTTCACGCTCGGCTCGGGCCTGTGCGCGGCCGCGTGGGACGTCGGCTGGCTGATCGGCTTCCGCGCGCTGCAGGCGGTCGGCGCCGGCCTGCTCGCGCCGCTCGGCTTCGCGATCACGGCGCTGATCTTCCCGCCGCAGCTGCGCGGCCGCGGCCTGGCGATGATCGCGGTCGTCGCGCTCGCCGCCTCCGGCATGGGGCCGGTGATCGGCGGCGTCGTCGTCGACGTCGCGAACTGGCACTGGATCTTCCTCATCAACGTGCCGATCGGCGTCGTCGGCCTCGTGCTCGCCTGGCGCTGGTGGCCGGAGACGTACGACCTGTCCGCCAGCCGGCGCGTCGACTGGGTCGGCGCCGGGCTGCTGAGCGCCGGCGTCGGCCTGTTCGTCTACGGCCTGGTGGAGGCGAACGTGCGCGGCTGGGGCAGCGCGAGCGTGCTCTTCTTCCTGCAGGTCTCGATCGTGCTGCTGATCGGCTTCGTGCTGTGGCAGCGCCGCGCGAAGACGGCGATGATCCCGCAGGCGCTGCAGCGAAACGGCCAGTTCCTGTCGGCGAACGCGGCGATGCTGCTGCTCGGGGCGGGCTCGCTCGGCTCGCTGTTCCTGCTGAGCGTCGTGCTCGTGAACCTGTGGGGCTACTCGCAGCTCGACGCCGCGCTCGCGCTCACGCCGATCGGCGTCTGCGGCCTGATCATGTGGCCGATCGTCGGCAGGGGCGCCGACCGTCTCGCGCCCTACCGGCTCGCGATGCCGGCGCTGCTGTCGATGGCGCTCGGGATGCTGTGGTTCTCGTTCCTGCCCGCGACGTACGAGAGCCGGCTCGACTACCTCGTCGTGCTGCCGGGGATCGTCCTCTTCGGGCTCGGCATCGGGACGGCCTTCCCGGCGATCAACGTCGGCGCGATGGGCGCCGCGGTCGGGCCGGAGGTCGGCGTCGCGTCGGGCATCGTCAACACCTCGCGCCAGCTCGGCGCGGCGCTCGGGATCGCGCTGCTGATCGGCGTCTTCACGATGACGTCGACCTGGTACCTCGATTCGCGCGTCGACCCGATCGAGGACAAGGCGTACGTGTACGCGATCCCCGACCCGCTCGTGCTCGGGCTGACGGGCAGAAACCTGGCGGAGTTCGCCGGCGCGGTGCCGCACCGCGCGCACGCGCCGGTCGGCTTCGACCGCTGGCTGCGGCGCGAGAGCGCCGACATCGCGCGCGACGCCTTCGGCTGGGCGTTCCGCGGCGCCGCCCTGCTGCTGCTGCTGGCGCTGCCGTTCGCGCGGCGCCTGACGCGCACGCCGGAGGAGGTGCGCGAGCTCGCGATGAGAGCGATGGCGGCGGCGAGAGCGGCCGCGGCCGGCACGGCCTCCGGGACGAGCCGGCCCGAGCGGAGCGCCCCGGACCGGGCGCCGCCGGGCGCCGGCCTGTCCGTCGGCGCGCGGATCGCAGAGCTCGAGGACGCGCTGCGCGCGCTGCGCGCCCAGGTCGGCGACGGGGAGCGCCCGGCGTGAGCCGCTCAGGCCTCGCGCGCGCCCGCGACGGGCAGCGCGTCGAGGTCGGCCGCGAGCCCCTCGGCGTCGAACGCGCGGAAGCGCGAGAAGAGGCGGTGCCGGGGCCCGTGGTAGTCGGAGGAGCCCGTCTTGAGCAGGCCCAGCTCGTCGCAGCGCTCGGCGAGCAGGCGCGTCTGCTCCGGGGTGTGCGTCACGTAGAAGCACTCGACGCCGTCGAGCCCGTGCGAGCGAAACAGGTCGATCGCCTCCAGCACTTCGGCGTCGGCGTCGAGGTCCCAATAGGGATGCGCCCACACGGCGACGCCGCCGGCGTCGTGGATCCAGCCGATCGCCTCGATCACGGTCGGGTGCGTGCGCGCGAGGTACGCCGGCTTGCCGGGGATCAGGAAGTCGGGCAGGAACGCCGAGACGTCGTCGTAGCCGGCTGCCGCCAGTCTGGCGGCGTTCGCCGGATGGGCGAGGACGGCCTGCGTCAGGTGCGGGCGGCCGATCGGCTTGCCGGCCTCGCGCCGCGGCGCGAGGACCGCGTCGTCGACCTCCCAGCCCAGCTCGCGCAGCTTCCCGGCCATCCGCTCGGCGCGCAGCTCGCGGTCGGCGCGCGCGGCGCGCAGCCGCTCGGCGAGCTGCGGATCGCGGTGGTCGATGCCGTAGCCGAGCACGTGCAGGTCCTCGTAGCGGCCGAACACCGCCGAGATCTCCGTGGCGGGGACGATCGTCACGCCGTGCTCGGCGCCGGCCGCGAGCGCCTCGTCGACGCCGTCGACGGTGTCGTGGTCGGTGAGCGCCAGCAGCTCGACGCCGGCTTCCGCCGCGTTCGCGACGACCTCCGCAGGCGCCAGCGCGCCGTCGGAGTGGAGCGAGTGGGACTGCAGGTCATAGGTCGGCGCCGCCATCGCGGGCGAGCATATCGGCCGGCGGTCGGCCCGCCCGGTTCCTGCTGCGCGGCGTTGCCGATCTGTGGGAGCATCGTCCGATGACGACGAGTGCCAACGTAACGTGGCACGAGGGGGTCGTCGAGCGATCGCAGCGGTGGGACTCGATCGGGCAGCGGGGGGCGACCGTGTGGTTCACGGGCCTCCCGGCTTCGGGGAAGTCGACCATCTCGGCGGCCGTCGAGGCCCGGCTCGTGCGCGAAGGCCGCCCTGCCTACCGGCTCGACGGCGACAACCTGCGTCACGGCGTCTGCGGCGACCTCGGCTTCTCCGCCGCCGATCGCGACCGCAACGTGCGCCGCACGGCCGAGGTCGCGCGCCTGTTCGCCGACGCCGGCGTCGTGGCGATCGTGTCCGTCGTCTCGCCCTATGCGGAGGCGCGCAGGTTCGCGCGCGAGCTGCACGAGCGCGACGGGCTGCGCTTCGTCGAGGTGTTCGTGAACACCCCGATCGAAGTCTGCGAGGAACGCGATCCCAAGGGTCTCTACGCCCGCGCGAAGGCCGGCGAGCTGCGCGGCTTCACCGGCGTGGACGACCCCTACGAGCCGCCGCGCGAACCCGACTTGGAGCTGTGCCTGCTGAACGTCGAAGTGGCCGTCGAGCGCGTGCTGGACGCGCTCGACGCGCTTGCTGGGCCGGACGGCGCGTAGCCGGCTCGCCACGTGCGCCGGTCGTGTTCGCGCCCCGTTCGCGTTCGCGTTCCGCTCGGGCGCCGCGTCGGCTAGCCACGTCCGCCGGTCGGCTGGGGAGGGGGGTGAGCAGGTGGCGGTCGCGCTGCCGTCCGCCGCGCCTCGCGGTCCGCTTCGCGTCGGAGGACCCACCGTTTGCGTCAGGACTCCGACGGAGTGCTCGAAAACGTGACGGTCCACTTTCACGTGTGTCCCTTAGGGTCGGTATACGGCACCCAAAGGGACACACATCGAATCCGGTGGGGCGAGCTGCGGTGGTTGGGCGGGAGAGTGCGCAGGAAGGGACGCGAAACGTCATGGAAGAGCGCGCGAACGCTTGAGGCACCGCCCCCTCCCCCTCCCCAGCAGACCGGCGGCGCGGCACGCGTGGGCGGCGCCCGAGCGGAGCACCACCCACGCCACACGCGTCACGCGGCGGCCGCGTCCCGCCGCCACACACCCCCGGTCCGCTCATACTCCACCCCCCGCGCCAGCGCATCGGCGAACTCCCTACCCCGCTCGCGCTCGACCAGCCACGGCCCGCCGTTCCGCGCGCCCGCCTGACATCGTTGCGCCATGGCGGACGGCCATCTCGTGCTCGCCGCGGGCGCACTGCTGACCGCGGGTCTCGCGGCGTCGCTGCTGGCCGGCCGCCTGCGGATGCCGAGCCTCGTGCTGTTCCTCGGCGTCGGAATGGCGGTCGGCAGCGACGGCCTCGGCTGGATCGACTTCTCCGACTACCGGCTCGCGCGCGACATCGGCATCGTCGCGCTCGCGCTGATCCTGTTCGAGGGCGGCCTCGACGCCGGCCTCGACGAGATCCGGCCGGTGCTGAAGCCGGTCCTCAGCCTCGCGTTCCTGGGCACGCTCGTCACGGCGGCGATCTGCGGGCTCGCCGCGACGTGGCTGTTCGACTTCACGCTGCTGGAGGGACTGCTGCTCGGCGCGATCGTCTCCTCCACCGACGGCGCCGCGATCTTCGCGATGCTGCGCGGCTCCTCGCTCAAGCGCCGGCTCGCCCGCGTGCTCGAGGGCGAGGCCGGGCTGAACGACCCGGTCGCCGTGCTGCTCGTGGTCGGCTTCATCGACTGGATCCAGCAGCCGGGCTACGGCCTGCCCGACATGCTCTGGCTGTTCGCGCGCGAGGTCGCGATCGGCGTCGTCTTCGGGCTCGCGATCGGCTACGCCGCCGCCTGGGCGTTCCGGCGCGTGCAGCTCGCGACGCCCGGCCTCTACCCGGTCGCCTCGATGGCGACCGTGGCGCTCGCGTACGGCGACGCCGACTCGCTGCACGGCTCCGGCTTCGTGGCGGTCTACCTCGCCGGCCTCGTGCTCGGCAGCGCGCCGATCCCGGCGCGCCATACGATCGTCACGTTCCACCAGGGGATGGCGTGGATCGCCCAGCTCGGGATGTTCCTCGTGCTCGGGCTGCTCGTGTCGCCTAGCCAGCTTCCGAGCGTCGCGCTCGAGGGCACGGTGCTGGCGCTCGTGCTCGTGCTCGTCGCGCGCCCGGCGGCGGCGGCCGTCGCCAGCTTCGGATCGTTCAGTCACGCCGACCGCGCACTGCTCGGCTGGGCGGGACTGCGCGGCGCGGTGCCGGTCGTGCTCGCGACGTTCCCCGTGATCGCCGGCGTGCCGCACAGCCGCGAGTTCTTCGACATCGTCTTCTTCGCGGTGCTGCTGTCGACGGTCGTGCAGGGCACGACGCTCGAGCCGGTCGCGCGCTGGCTCGGCGCGACCACGACGAGCCCGCCGCTGGCGGCGAGCGGGCTGACGGAGACCGGCACGATCCGCCAGCTCGGCGCCGACGCGATCGAGGTCGCGGCCGCGCCCGGCGACGCGCTCGTCGGCCACCGCATCCGCGACCTCGGCCTGCCGCGCGCGGCGATCGTCAACGTGATCGTGCGCGACGGCCAGGCGATCCCGCCCCGCGGCTCGACGCGGATCGAGGCCGGCGACCGCCTCCACGTGCTGATCCGCCGCGAGGAGATGGACACGATGCGCCGGCTGCTGGAGCGCTGGCGCGACGGCCCGGTCGGCCCGCCGCCGCGCGCGCCGCGCATCCCCGAGGGCCACGCGCCCGTCTTCAGCGTGCGCCGCTGGGATCCGGCCGACGGCGACCCGGCGAGCGCCGAGCGCGTCGCCGGGCGCGGCGTCGCCGACCGCCTGCGCACGCGCCGGGACATGCCGGGCGCGCTCGTGCGGCTGGACGACGGCTACCTCGCCGTGACCGGCCCGCTGCTCGCGATCGGCCGCGAGCAGCTGCTGAGCGAGTGGGTCCGCCGTAGAGCGCGCGCCGCCGCCGGCGAGGCCGAGCGCGCCTGGTGGGAGGAGGTGCTCGGCGCGCTCGCGCTGTAGACCAGCAACCGGAGCGTCGACGCGGCGTCTGAAACCTCCTTCGTCCGCAGCCGCACGCGCGCCCTGCGACCGGCCTTCCGTGCGCAATACTGACGGGGTGACTCCCGCCCGACCCACGGCGGGCGCCTCGGACGTCCGACTCGCCGACGCGCTGAGCCCGCTGCGATCCGACCCGAGCCGCAGCGCGATCCTGCTCGACGTCGACGGCACGCTCGCGCCGATCGTGCGCTACGCGGAGGAGGCGCACGTGCCGGAGTCGACGCGCGGCCTGCTCATCGACATCGCGCGCCGCTACGCCGTCGTCGCGTGCGTGAGCGGCCGGCGCGCGTCGGACGCGCGACGGATCGTCGCGATCGGGACGATCTCCTACCTCGGCAGCCACGGCACCGAGCTGCTGCGCGCCGGCGGGACGGCGCCGACGCTCGACCCGGACGTGCGCGACTGGAGCCGCCGCATCCAGGCCTTCGGGCACGAGGCGGACAGCCCGGAGCTGCGCAGGCTGCGGGTACGGATCGAGGACAAGGGCTCGATCGTCGCCTTCCACTGGCGCGGCGCGCCCGACGAGGCCGCCGCCCGCGCCGCGATCGAAGCGATCGCCGCTCGGGCCGAGCAGGCCGACCTGCGCACGCACTGGGGCCGCAAGGTGCTCGAGGTGCGCCCGCCGGTGCGGATGGACAAGGGCGCCGGCATCGTCGCGTTCCTGCGCGACATGGATCTCGACGCCGCCGTCTACGTCGGCGACGACGCGACCGACGTCGACGCCTTCCGCGGGCTCGGCGAGCTGCTCGCCGAAGGGCGCCTCAGACATGTCGTGCGCGTGTGCGTCGAATCCGACGAGGGGCCGTCGGAGCTGGCGCAGGAGGCGGACCTGATCGTCGACGGACCCGACGGGGTGCGCGTGCTGCTGGAGACCCTGCGCACGACCGACGCGGTCTAGGCGGGCCGCCGACGAGCTGCGATGCGCTTCACGGACTTCCTCAAGGCGACGGTGATGACGAGCGCGGCGGCGGCGACGCTGCTGGCCGCGATCACGGTCACCGCCGCCAGCTCGCACGACGACCCGCTGCTCGTCCCGTTCGCGGCCGGCTGGTGGGTGATCGCGGCGTTCGTCGGCACGCTGCTCGGGCGCCGCGCCGAGACCTCGCCGCCGATCGCGCGCTTGCTCGCCGGCGCGAGATCGACGAGAGGGCTGCCCGAGGTCCACCCGAGCCGGATCCTGCTCAACCGCCTGTGGCCGCTGCTGCTGTCGACGGTCGTCGCCGGCGGGCTCGCGCTCGTGCTGCCGCAGATCGCGGCGATCGCGACCGGCTTCGCGCTCATCTGGGCGCTCTCGTGGCGACGGCAGGACGGCGCGGTCGCGGCGATCGAGGAGCGCGACGGCGTGCGCTACTACGTCGAGCGCACCTCGCCGCTGAAGCCGATCCAGCTCCTGCGCACGCCCGGCTTCAAGGCGAACGTCTGGACGTTCGAAGACGTCGAGCCGACGCCGGTCTCGCGCGGTCGCGTGTGACCCGCCGGGTCGACCTGCTGGTCGTCGCGCTGCCGACGACGGCCGGCTGGCGCGGCGCCGTGCCCGCGCTCGCGAGCGCGATCGAGGCGGCCGGCGCGAGCGTCGCGGTGGCGGAGGCGGCGCCGGCGCGCGCGGTGCGCACCTTCCCGCTGACCGACCTCGTGCAGGCGCGCGGCGCGCGCACGGCGGCGCTGGCGGGGATCGCGGCGCACCACCCGCGCGCGCTGATCTACGCCTCCACGACCGCGGCCCTGCTCGGCCCGCGTCCGGGCGCGATCTGGTTCGACTCGCCCGCGGCCGAGAATCGCCCGGGCCGCCACGGCGCATGGCAGCGCCCGGTCGAGCGGCGGCGGATGGCGCGCGCGCCGCTGCTGCTGCCGATGAGCGAGGGCGGCCTGCGCGCGCTCGAACCCCTTCCGCGGACGCCGGCGACGGTGCTGCCGGTGCCCGTCGAGCCGAGCGCACCCGCCGGCGCGCTGCCGTCGCCGCGCATCGCCGCGCTCGCCTACGCCGCCGACGCGCGCAAGAAGGGCCTCGCGCGCATCCTCGCCGCCTGGGCCGCGGCGCGCCGGCCGGACGAGACGCTGCTCGTCGCCGGTCAGCCGGCCGGTCCGCTCGGCGAGGGCGCCGAGGGCGCCGGCCTGCTCGCCCCGGACGACTACCGCGCGCTGCTGCGGCGCGCGCGCGTCTTCGTCGCCGCCCCGCGCCACGAGGACTACGGGATCGCGCAGCTCGAGGCGCTCGCCGACGGCTGCCGGCTCGTCAGCGCGCCGGCGAGCGGCCCGTATCCGGCGCTCGCGCTGGCGCGCGCGCTCGACCCGCGGCTCGTCTCGGACGACCTCGCCGTCGCGATCCGCACGGCCCTCGACGCGCCGCCCGACGACTACGCCGCGCGCGCGGCGCGGCTGCTCGCGCCCTACCGTCGCGCCGCGTTCGAGGCGACAGTGCGCGACGAGCTGCTGCCCGCGCTCCTCTGAGACGCCGCGCTATGCGATCGCCGGGCCGCCGGGCTGCCGTCCGTGTGCCCGTTTGCGCAGCGGAGCGAACTCGCTCCACGGGCGCGTGTTCGCCACCTGCTCGGCCGTCAGCCAGGCGCGGCGCGCGGTCGCGATGCCATACGGGCGCGTGCTGGACAGCGTGGCGACGCGGTGCGCGTCCGTCGTCACGAGGATCCACACGCCCGCCTGCGCGGCGGCGCGCGCGTAGACGTCGTTGATGTCGCGGCGATCGACGCTGCCGTTGATCTCCAGCATCGTGCCCGTCCGCGCGCAGGCGTCGATCACCCGCTCGACGTCGACCGCGTACGGCGGCCGCGCCTCGATCTTGCGGCCGGTCAGGTGGCCGATCGCGTCGACGGACGGATGCTCGACGGCGGCGAGGATGCGCTCCGTCATCGCCCGCTCGTCCAGCGCGAAGGACGTGTGGACGCTCGCGATCACCCAGTCGAGCTGGGCCAGCAGCTCGTCGCTGTAGTCGAGCCGGCCGTCGGGCAGGATGTTGACCTCGCTGCCGGCGAGCAGCTCGATCCCGTCGAGCGCGAGGTTCGCGGCGCGGATCCGCTCGATCTGCTCCACCAACCGCTCGGGCGAGACCTCGTTGCCGAAGCCGTGCGTCGCCGAGTGGTCGGTGATCGCGAGGTACTCGTAGCCCAGCTCCAGCGCGGCGTGGGCCATGTCCTCGATCTCTGCTCTGCCGTCGGAGGCGGTCGTGTGGCAGTGCAGCTCGCCGCGCATGTCGTCGAGCGTGACGAGCTTCGGGAGGCCCGCCCCGCCATCGAGTGCCGCCGCGGCCAGCTCGCCGCGCCCCTCGCGCAGCTCCGGCTCGACGTACGCGTAGCCCAACGCCGCGTACACCTCCTCCTCGGTCGCGCAGCGCAGCGTCTCGCCGCTCGCGTCGTCGAGGATGCCGTACTCGGAGACGTGCAGCCCGCGCTTCACGGCCGCTTCGCGCAGTGCGACGTTGTGCTGCTTGTTGCCGGTGAAGTGCTGGAGCAGGCTGCCGAACTGGTCGGGCGCGACGACCTTCAGGTCGACGGCGATGCCCGTGTGCGTGCGGGCGCGCGCGCCGGCCTCGCCGCTCGACCCCACCGCCTCGATCTGATCGAGCCGCATGAACGCCTCGATCAGCGCCTCCGGATCGTCGGAGGCGGCGACGACGTCGAGGTCCTTGACCGAGTCTGTCCAGCGGCGCGCCGAGCCGGCCAGCTCGACCCGCACCGCCGCGGGGTGCGAGCGCAGCGCCGCGACGATCGCGTCCCCGATCTCGCGCGCGCGGCCGAGCACGGTCCGGTGGCCCGTGCCGGCTGCGATCCCGCCGTCCTCGGCGAGGGCGCGCTCGACCGCCTCCAGCAACGCCTGCTCCGCTCTCGCGCCGAAGCCCCGCAGGTCCCGGATGCGCTGCTGGCGCGCGGCGGTGGCGAGCGTCTCCAGCGAATCGATGCCCAGCTCCTCGTAGAGGCGCCGCGCGCGCTTGGGCCCCAGGCCGGGGAGGCGCGTCATCTCCAGCAGACCCGTGGGGAAGCGTTCGCGCAGCGCGACCGCCTGCGCGATGTCGCCCTGCTCCAGCAGCGCCTGGAGCTTCGTCTCCAGCGTCGCGCCGATCCCCGCCAGCTCGGTGACGCGTCCGGCGCGCGTGAGCGCCGCGATCGACGTGGACGCGTCGCGGACCGCCTTCGCCGCGTTGCGATACGCGACGACGCGGTGCACGATCGCTCCGTCGAGCTCGTACAGGTCGCCGAGCTCGTCGAGTCTCGCGGCGATCTCGCTGTTGGTGAAGTCGGGCACGGGCGTCCAGAAGGGTAGGTCACCACTCGCCGCCCTCGACCTCCCGTAACGAGACCCGGACTACCCGGGTCTCGTTACGGCTCCTCGTGCGGAGCGGACGTCCATTGGCGTCCAGTTGCGCATCATCCTGCCCCCGTGCGTGTGTCACTCTCGACGACATGCACGCCAACGACCTCGCGCTCGTCCGCGGCCTCGGGCCGACGCGCGGCACGCTTGTGCGGTGGAACGCCCGTCCCGGGCCCGTGCTGTGGGCGTGGTCGCTGGGCAGCCTCGCGGTCGCCGCGCTGCTGCTGCTCGCGACCTGGCTCGTGGCGCTCGCCGCGCCGGCGGACCCGACGCCGGTTCCGGTCATCGGCATCACCGCCGCGCCGAGCCTCGGCGACGTGGCAGAGATCCTGCACCGCAACGCGCTCGTGCTGGCGCTGCACGCGTTCGCGTGCGTGGCCGGCTACATCGCAGGCAGCTCGCTGCCGCGCGAGGCCGCACGGCGGCGCGGCGTGTGGCGCCGTGTGCACGACACGGCGGGACCGCTCGCGATCGCGTTCGTGAGCGCCGCGACGCTGTTCTCGCTCACGACGCAGGCGTACGTGATCGGCTCCACCGCCTCGACCGTCTCCGCCCAGCTCGGCGTCTCGCCAGGGCGGTTGCTGCTCGCGCTGCTGCCGCACGCGCTGCTGGAGCTGTGGGCGCTGTTCCTGCCGCTCGCCGCCTGGCTGATCGCGAGCCGCCGCGGCCGCTGGGACGAGCTGCTCGCCGCGACCGTCGTCACCCTCGCGATAGCGATCCCGGCGCTCGTCCTCGCCGCGCTGATCGAGGTCTACGTCTCGCCGCACCTGCTCGCGGCGTTGATCCGCTGAGCGCCACATAGCTGCTGTTGCGCAACGCGATGTCGCCGCTATTCTCCGTGGCGCCAGTACGAGTTCGAGGATTCATCACCTCCTGAGAGGTCGGCGCCGCATCGCCGGCCTCTCGTCGTTAGACGGGTCGGCGCCTCCGCATGGCGCCGACCCTGCTGCTACCTCATCTCACGAAGGATGATCAGAAGCAGCAGCATCGCCAATACGAGCTGTTCTACTCGTATCACCTCCTTTCTCAGGGCTTGCACCCCGGCCGAAGTTGGAGCTTCGGCAGTTCTGGAGGCGTGCGGCGACGATGCGTCCGCAGCTCATCGCGGCGCGACCGGCGGGTCTACAGCAGGAAGTGGTGGATCTGCGCAGTTCTGCGGAGCGAGCGCGCTGCCCGCCTCCGCCCCGCAACGGGCCGGCGTACTATACTTTGTGAAGTAAAGACGACGAATCCGTCCAAGGAGCCCTCATGGCAGGCACGATCAGCGAGGTCAGCGACCACAACTTCCAGGCCGAGGTCATCGAGTCGGAGACGCCCGTGCTCGTGGACTTCTGGGCGCCGTGGTGCGGTCCGTGCCGGATGGTCGCTCCGGTCCTCGAGGAGATTGCCGGCGAGAAGGGCGCGGCGCTGAAGATCGTCAAGCTCAACGTCGACGAGAACCAGCAGACGGCGATGACGTACGAGGTCCTCTCGATCCCGACGCTGATCCTCTTCAAGAACGGCGCGGTCGCGAAGAAGGTCGTCGGCGCCTACCCGAAGCGCAAGCTCGAGGCCGAGCTCGAGCCGGCGCTCGCCGCCTGAGCGGAGCGCGGAGCGGGTAGCCGATCCCCATGGAGCCGACGCGCGTAGGCGTCATCGGCAGCGGACAGGTCGGCCGCGCGCTCGCGGCCGGCTTCGCCGCGCACGGGCACGAGGTCGCGATCGGCACGCGCGATCCGGACGCGAACGACGAGCTGCAGGCGTGGGCGGCCGAGCGCGACAACGTCGCGGTCGGCACGTTCGCCGCCGCTGCGGAGGGCGGCGAGATCGTCGTGCTGGCGACGAGAGGGACCGCCGTCGCGGAGGCGATCGAGACCGCCGGACGCGAGCACTTCGCCGGGAAGCTCGTGATCGACGCCACGAACCCGCTCGGCTTCTCCGGCGGCGGACCTGCGCTCGCGGTCGGCCACACGGATTCCGGCGGCGAGACCGTCCAGCGCGCGCTGCCCGACGCCCGCGTCGTGAAGGCGTTCAACACCGTCAACGCCGGTCTGATGGTCGACCCGAAGCTGCCGAACGGCCCACATCCCATGTTCATCGCGGGCGACGACGACGCCGCGAAAGCCAGCGTCTCCGAGATCCTCGCCGACTTCGGCTGGAAGGCGTTCGACGTCGGCCGGATCGAGCGCGCCCGCGAGCTCGAGTCGCTCGTGATCCTGTGGGTCGCGATCGGCCAGAGACGCGGCGCGTTCGACCACGCCTTCACGCTCGTCACGCCGTCGGGCGCAGTGGGCTGAGGACCTGGACCCCTAAGCGCGGACGACGGCGATCTTGAGCGGCAGGCCCTCGATCTTGACCGTGTGGGCGTCCCCGTTGGCGACGGCGGCGCCGTCGTAGTCGATCGCGGTCGTTAGCGTCTCGCCGGTCACGTACGGCTCGTGCTCGCGGGCGGCGGCGAGCAGCGCTTCGTCGCCGCCGAGCGTGAGCGCGATGCGGTCGGAGACGTCGAGGCCGGCCGCCTTGCGCGCCGCCTGCACCGCGTGGACGACCTCGCGCGCGAGCCCCTCGCGGCGCAGCTCCTCGTCGAGCGCCAGCTCCAGCGCGACCGCGTGCGAGCCCTCGCGCTCGAGCTGGTAGCCCTCCAGCGGCTGCATCGCGACCACGAGGTCCTCCGCGCTCAGCTCGTGGTCGCGGCCGTCGACCGACACCCCGACCGTGCGGCCCTCGCGCAGCGCCGCCGCGACGCGCGCCGGATCGAGCCCTGCGACCGCCTCCGCGGCCAGCGGCATCTGCTTGCCGAAGCGCGGGCCGAGCGCGCGGTAGTTCGGCTTGACCTCGAGCTGGCCCAGCTCGTCGGCGGCGGCGGCGAAGCGCAGCTCCTTCACGTTCAGCTCCTCGCGCACGACGTCGGCGAGCCGCTCGATCGCCGCGCGCTCGCGCCCGGTCGCGACGATCACCGCCGCGTGCAGCGGCTGGCGCAGCTTGATCTTCGACTGCCCGCGCGCGGCGAGGCCGAGCCGCACCGCCTCGCGCGCGACCTCCATCGCCTCCTCCAACGCCACATCGCGCGCACCGGCCATCGGGTAGTCGCACAGGTGCACGCTCGGCTCCCCGGCCGGGTCGAGGTTCCGGTAGATCTCGTCGGCGACGAACGGCGTGAACGGCGCCAGCATCTGCACGACCGCGACGAGGCAGTGCCGCAGCGTCGCGAACGCGGCCGGATCGCCGTCCCAGAAGCGCCTGCGCGAGCGGCGCACGTACCAGTTCGAGAGGTCGTCGACGAACGCCTGGATTGCGCGGCCGGCGGCCGTCGCGTCGTAGTCGTCCATCCGCTCGCGCGCGACCTCGACGGTGGCGCTCAGCCGGGAGAGCGCCCAGCGATCCAGCTCATACGACGACTCCGCCGGATCGGGCAGCGCGCCCGGCGCCGTCCCGTTCGCGTTCGCGTACAGGACGTAGAAGCCGTACGTGTTCCACAGCTGCAGCAGGAACTGCCGCACCGCCTCGGCGACCGTGTCGACCGAGAAGCGATAGCCGTCCCACGGCTGCTTGGAGGTGAAGAAGTACCAGCGCAGCGCGTCGGCGCCGTAGCGGTCGAGCACCTCCCACGGGTCCACGACGTTGCCGCGCGACTTCGACATCTTCTGCCCGTCGGGCCCGAGCAGGAGCCCGAGGCAGACGACGTTCTTGTAGGAGGAGCAGTCGAACAGCAGCGTCGAGATCGCGATCAGCGAGTAGAACCAGCCGCGCGTCTGATCGAGCGCCTCGCAGACGTAGTCGGCCGGGAAGCGCTCTCTGAAGTGCTCGGCGTTCTCGTGCGGCGCATGCCACTGTGCGAACGGCATCGCGCCGGAGTCGAACCACACGTCGATCACCTCCGGCACGCGCTGCATCCGTCTGCCGCACTCGACGCAGGGGAAGCCGACCTCGTCCACGTACGGCCGGTGCGCGTCCTCCAGCCGCACACCGCTCAGCTCCTCCAGCTCGTCGAAGCCGCCGACGCAGTGGACGTGGCCGTGCTCGCAGCGCCAGATCGGCAGCGGCGTGCCCCAGTAGCGCTCGCGGGACAACGCCCAGTCGACGTTGCCCTCCAGCCAGTTGCCGAAGCGGCCGTGCTTGACGTGCGGCGGATGCCAGTTGACCGTCTCGTTCGCCGCCAGCAGCCGGTCGCGGATCTGCGACGTGCGGATGTACCAGGAGGGCTTCGCGTAGTAGAGCAGCGCAGTGCCGCAGCGCCAGCAGTGCGGGTAGGCGTGCTCGTACTCCTCGGCGCGCAGCAGCCGCCCGCGCGCGCGCAGGTCCTCGACGAGGTCGTCGTTCGCTTCGCGCACCGCACGGCCGGCGTAGGGCCCGATCCGCTCGTCGTAGGTGCCGTCCAGCCGCACCGGGTTGACGACCGTCATCTCCTGCTGCTCGCCGAGGCGGTAGTCGTCCTCGCCGAACGCGAGCGCGGTGTGCACGAGCCCGGTGCCGTCCTCGGCGGTGACGAAGTCGGCCGGCAGCACGGTGTGACCTTTCGGGCCGTACGCGGAGCCGGGGATGAACGGGAACGGCGGCTCGTACGCCGCGCCGACGACGTCGCCGCCGGCGAAGCGCGCGAGGAGGTCCACGCCGTTTCCCAGCACGCGCTCGATCAACGCTTCCGCGAGCACGAGCACCTTGCCGTCGTCGCTGCGCACCCGCACGTACGTGAGGTCCGGGTCGACCGCGACGGCCGCGTTCGACGGCAAGGTCCACGGCGTCGTCGTCCAGATCAGCAGC
>DATNAP010000075.1:0-42515 GCA_035572475.1 Conexibacter sp.
CAGGAGGCCGAGGAGGATGTGCTCGGTGCCGATGTAGTTGTGCTTGAGCGTCCGGGCCTCCTCCTGGGCGAGGACGACCACCTGGCGGGCTCGCTCTGTGAATCGCTCGAACATGGGTGCGACGTTCCTTCCCTACTGGGCGGTGAGGCGGCAAGATGGTCGAGAGGGACACGGACGCCCCTGCTCACCCAGGTCATCGGCCACAGGGGGCCTCAGGCTGAGCGGTCGGGTTCGTTCGCCGGGCATACACCAGTCTACCAACAGCCCGGGAGGCACTCCGGTGCAGCGTTCGCCGGAATCTCCGCCGATGCGGCGCGCGTACATGCCACGGATGCGCCGCGGGGGCGCACCCCTCAATCGCGCATCGCCGGGAACAGCACGACCTCGCGGATCGATCTGCGTCCGGTCAGCACCATCACGAGCCGGTCGATCCCGATCCCGACCCCGCCGGTCGGCGGCATCCCCTGCTCGAGCGCCTGCACGAACGCCTCGTCGTAGGGCTGCGCCTCCTCGTCGCCGGCGGCGGCGTGCGCGCGCTGCTGCTCGAAGCGGCGGCGCTGCTCGTCGGGATCGTTCAGCTCGGTGAAGGCGTTCGCGATCTCCATCCCCTGGCAGTAGGCCTCCCAGCGCTCGGCGAGCCGGGGGTCGTCGCGGTGGCCCTTGGCGAAGGGCGAGAGCTCGACGGGGTAGTCGAACAGGAACGTCGGCTCGATCAGCGTCGGCTCGACGTGCTTGGTCACCAGCTCGTCGACGAGCTGCGCCCACGTGTCGCCGGGCGGCGCGTGCAGGCCCTTGGCCTCCATCGCGGCGGCGAGCCGGTCCCGCTCGCGGGCGGCGAGGATGTCGATCCCGCCGGTGCGCTCGCGGATCGCGTCGGCGAGCGTCTCGCGTCTCCACGGCGGGGCGAGGTTCAGCGGACCGTCGTAGCCCATCCGCTCGGCGGCGGCTGCCACGAGCCGCTCCGTCCGGGCGGCGACGTCTCTGTAGTCGGCGTACGCCTCGTACAGCTCGACCATCGTGAACTCGGGGTTGTGCTTGTGCGAGATCCCCTCGTTGCGGAAGTCCTTGCCCAGCTCGTAGACGCGCTCCAGGCCGCCGACGATGCAGCGCTTCAGATACAGCTCGGTCGCGATCCGCAGGTACAGCTCGCGGTCGAGCGCGTTGTGGTGGGTCGTGAACGGACGCGCGTTCGCGCCGCCGTAGAGCGGCTGCAGCACGGGCGTCTCGACCTCGACGAAGCCGGCCTCGTCGAGGTGGCGGCGCACGCCGGCGACGATCGCGGCGCGCGCGACGAACAGCTCGCGGCTCTCCTCGCTCGCGATCAGGTCCAGCTCGCGGTGGCGGAAGCGCGTCTCGACGTCCTGCAGGCCGTGGTGCTTCTCGGGCGGCGGGCGCAGCGACTTCGCCAGCAGCGTCCAGTCGTCGACGCGCAGCGACAGCTCGCCGCGGCGCGACTTGAACGCCGTGCCGTCGACGCCGATCAGGTCGCCCAGGTCGAGGCCGACGAGCCGCTCGAACGCGTCGGGGGCGAGCACGTCCGCGCGCGCGTGGAGCTGGATCCGCCCGGAGCGGTCGACGAGGTCGATGAACGCCGCCTTGCCCTGCCCGCGGCGCGCGGCGATGCGGCCGGCGACGCGGTACCGGGCGTCGGTCTCGGCGCCGGCCTCCAGCTCGTCGTGCGCAGCACGGACGTCCGCGATCGGCGCGACGCCCGGATAGGCGTGCGGGAACGGCTCCACCCCCTCAGCGCGCAAACGCGCAAGCTTCTCGCGGCGCGCCGCGAGCACCTGCGGCAGCGCTTCCGCCTCGGGCGCGTCGTCGTCCTCGGGAGCAGCCATCCGGCTAGTGCCGTGAGCCGACGGCTCGATGGTGATTTCTCGGCGCCTCGCCGCCCATGAGTCCAGCCACCGACTTGCCTGTGCCACCGGCACAGGCTGCGTCGCCGTCCGTCCTCACGAACGACGATCCACTCGAGAAATCACTCACGAGCCTTGCCTCACGGCACTGAGGCTACTTCAGCCCGATGTCGATCTTCGTGATCTTCAGCTCGCGCTTCTTGCCGCTCGGCAGCACGACTGCGACGATCTCGTTGCGCTTGGCGCCGATCAGCGCCTTGCCGACGGGCGACTCGTTCGACAGCTTGCGCTCCGCGGGGCTCGCCTCGGAGGAGCCGACGATCGTGTACGTCTCGCTTCTGCCGTTCGCCTGGTCCTTGACGTGCACGATGGTGCCGATGCTGACGACGTCGGTGCCGACGGCTCTGGCGTCGATCACGGTCGCGGCGCGCAGCTTCTCCTCCAGCTGGGCGATCTTCGCCTCGAGCATCGCCTGCTCGTTCTTGGCGTCGTCGTACTCGGCGTTCTCGGAGATGTCCCCGAACTCGCGCGCCTCCTTGATGCGCGCGGCGACCTCCCGCCGCTTCTCCGTCGAGAGGTGCTCGAGCTCGCTCTTGAGCTTCTCGAGACCGTCCGGCGTGAGGATGACGTCCTTGGGCATAGCGTGACCTTGAACCGTGCGAGGGTGGGCGTGACGGCCTGACCGGCCGGAGAAAGCACAACCCCCGCTCAGGGCGGGGGTCCGGCGAGCCCGGCTCGGCGGCGGGCAAGTATAGCGACCACTCAGCGTGTCTTTCGCCGGCCGTTTCGGCGGCCCGCTAGGCCCCCGCCAGCGCGGGGACGATCCCGAGCGCCGCGCGCGCCTCGGCGATCGAGCGGGTGCGCTGGAGGCGGTCCTGGAGCACCTTGCCCTCCCCCAGCCGCGTCACGTACCACGGGTAGAACTTGCGCAGATAGCGGGCGGCGCGCGCCTCGCCGAGGTGCTCGACGGCGCGGTCGAGCACCCAGTCCAGCTCGGCGAGGATCTCCGCGCGCGTGGGCTCCTGCTCGCGTGCGCCGAGCACCTGCTCGAAGATCCACGGATTGCCGAGCGACCCTCGCGCGAGCAGGACGGCCTCCGCGCCCGTGCGCTCGAACACCTCGTGGACCTTCGCCGCGTCTCTCAGGCCGCCCGAGATCAGCACCGGCACCGGCAGCTCCTGCACCATCTGCGCGACCAGGCCGTAGTCGGCTCTGCCGCCATGGCGCTGCTTCGCGACGCGCGGGTGCATGCAGAGGCCCGCGACCCCGGCCTCCTCGACCAGGCGGTGCGCCAGCTCGACGCCGGTGCGCTCCCCCGGCTTCAGGCCCGGCCGCAGCTTCACCGTCACCGGCAGCCCGCTGCCCTCGCGCGCGGCGCGCGCGACCGCGACCGCGCGGTCGGGGTCGTCGAGCAGCGCCGCGCCGGCGCCCGTCCTGCAGACCTTCGGCACCGGACAGCCCATGTTGAGGTCGATCACGTCGACGCCGCCGACCTGCGCGACGTGCTCGGCGGCGCTGCGCATCACATCGGGATCGCCGCCGAAGAGCTGGACCGCGGTCGGCCCGGCGGCGCGCTCGTCCGGGTGGATCCGCAGCAGCTCGGTGCACGTGCGCTCGTTGCCGTGGTGGATCGCGTGGCTGGAGACCATCTCCGAGATCGCGTAGCCGGCGCCGTGGCGCTTGGCCTGCAGGCGCACGAACCAGTTGCCGATGCCGGCCAACGGCGCCAGCACGACCCGGTTCGGGATCGTCACGCCGCCGAGCGTCCAGGGGTCGTGGAGGGACCGCGTCATCGCGCCCAATGGTAGGCGTAGCGTTCGGCCGATGGGCGATCTGCGCGCCGCCGACCTCGACGTCGAGCGGATCGGCGCGGGTCCGCCGGTCGTGCTCGTGCACGGCAGCGTCGTCGGGCGCGAGCGCACGTGGAGCGAGCAGCGTCCGCTCGCCGAGCGCTGGACGCTGATCCTGCCCAACCGCCCCGGCTTCGGCGCCTCGCCGCCGCTGCCGCGCGGGGACTTCGAGGCCGAGGCGCCGTTGGTCGCCGAGCTGCTCGGCGGCGGCGCGCACCTCGTCGGGCACTCCTACGGCGCGGTGATCGCGCTGTGCGCGGCCGGCCTGCGCCCGCACGCCGTGCGTTCGCTCACGGTCTCGGAGCCGGGCGCGCTGCGGCTGGCCGCGGGCGATCCCGAGGTCGACACGACGATCGCCAACGGCGAGCTGCTGTACGCGGGCGCCGCGCGCGAACGGCTGTCCCCGCGCGACTTCGTCGCGCTGTTCCGCGCCGGGGCGAGATCGGCGCGCACCACCCCCGACGAGCTGCCGGACTGGCTCGAACGCGGCGCACGCCACGCGATGGCCGAGCGCCCGGCCTGGGAGGTCGAGCCGCCGCTGGCGGCGCTCGCGGCAGCGCCGTTCCCCAAGCTCGTCGTCAGCGGCGACCACTCCCCTGTCTTCGAGGCCGTCTGCGACGCGCTCGCGGCGCGGATCGGCGCCGAGCGCGCACGCATCCGCGGCCGCGGCCACTCGGTCCCCGCGACCGGCGAGCCCTACAACGCGCTGCTGGAGAGCTTCCTGCTCAGGGCGCGTTGCGCTCGTGGAGGAGGCGGAGCCCGGTGAGCGTCAGCAGGTCGTCGACCTCGTCGATCTCGTCCGTGTAGGGGACGATCGCGCCGGCGAGGCCGCCGGTGGCGATCGTCGCCGTCTCGGCGCCGAGCTCGGCGCGCAGGCGCTTCACGATCCCGTCGACCTGGCCGGCGAAGCCGTAGACGACGCCGGCGCGGATCGCGTCGACGGTCGTCTTGCCGATCACCGAGCGCGGGGGCACGAGGTCGATCTTCGGCAGCGCGGCGGCGCGTTCGGTCAGCGCCTCCATCGAGATCTCGACGCCCGGCGCGATCACGCCGCCGAGGTACTCGCCCTCGGACGAGACGGGGTCGAACGTGATCGCGGTGCCGAAGTCGACGACGACGCACGCGTCGCCGACCTTGTCGTAGGCCGCGACCGCGTTCACCAGCCGGTCCGCGCCGATCTCCCGGGGGTTCTCGTAGCGGATCGGCATGCCGGTTCTGATCCCGGGGCCGATCACGAGCGTGCCGTGGTCGAGGTAGCGCTCGCCCACCTGACGCCACTCCGCGCCGAGCTGCGGAACGGTCGAGGAGACGATCGAGCCGTGCAGGTCGGCGAAGCCGAGACCGCGCAGGGCGAGCAAGTTGGCGAGCTTGGCGCCGAGCTCGTCGGCGGTCGACTCGCGCACGGTCGCGTAGCGCCAGTGCTGCGTCAGCGCGTCGCCCTCGAACGTGCCGAAATGGGTCTGCGTGTTGCCGACGTCGACGACGAGAAGCATGGGCGCGAAGTATCGCGCGCCCGGCGGATCGCGGGCAGTGCGACGACCGCGATCGAACGCGAAGCGGCGCATCGGCTGGTCAGCCAGCCATATGCTCGGTCGATGCCGCACACGCTCTACGTGCTCAACAACTCGCATCCCTGCGCGACCGCCGAGCGGGCGCTGCAGCTCAAGGGGCAGCCGTACCGGATCCACGAGATGGCGCCGGCCCTCCACGTGCCCGAGCAGTGGCTGCGCTTCCGCGCCACCACCGTTCCGACGCTGCGGCTCGGCAACGGCGAGAAGATCGTCGGCTCGCGCGCGATCGTCCACCGGCTCGACCAGCTCGTGCCGGAGCCGCGCCTGCTGCCGGCCGACGCGGCCGCGCGCGCCCGCGTGCTGGAGGCCGAGCGCTGGGGCGACGAGGTGCTCCAGCCGGTCCCGCGCCGCCTCGCGTGGACCGGCGTGTGCGCGCGGCCCGACGCCCTGGCGAGCTACTCGGAGGGATCGAGACTGCCGCTGCCCGGCTTCGTGCAGCGGCTCGCCGCGCCGCGCATCGCGCGCGTCGCGCGCTGGCGCAACAGAGGCGGCGAGCAGGCTGCCCGCAAGGACCTCGCGGCGCTGCCCGCGCAGCTCGACAAGGTCGACGCGTGGATCGCGGAGGGCGTGCTCGGCGGCGCCGAGCCGAACGCGGCCGACCTCCAGATCGCGCCGAGCATCCGCCTGCTGGCGACGATGGAGGACGTGCGGCCGCTGCTGGCCGGTCGTCCCTGCCTCGACCTGGCGATGCGGCTGTTCCCGTCCTACGGCGGGCACATGCCGAGCGGCGCGCTGCCGGCCGCGGCCTAGCGTCAGGCGCCCACCGACGGCGACTGGAGCGGCTCGCGTCCGGCGTAGCGCCGGAGGGAGTCGACGTCGAGCCTGGCGTCGACCAGCGATCCGTCGAACACCGCGCACACGTCGCGGTCGCACAGCAGCGTTCCGTACGGATGGCCTTCCGGGACCCGCTCTGAGTCGCCGCACAGCGCGATGTCCTCAGGGCGCCGCAGCACGTGCTCGGCGAAGCGCGGCCATCGCAGTCGCAGGATCGTGAAGAGCACGAGCTGCTTGCGCTCCTCCTCGCTCGGCAGGCGGCCCTCCCGCAGCAGGCGGTCGCGCTCGATCCCGTACGCGTTCACCAGGCGCTTCATTGAACGGGGGTTGTTCTCCAGGAGCGGAGCGAACGGGCCGAGCAGATCTTCGAGCTGGGCCTGCAGATCGGGGGCGTTGAGCCGCCGCACCGCGGCGCGCAGGACGCGGTCCTCGCCGTGCTCGGCCCGCAGCAGCTCGCCGATGCGCTGCTCGACCTCGCCGTGCGTCCGCGCCTGCGCGAACAGCCGCTCCGCGAGCCGCGGATCCGCTGGCTCGCCCTCGGCGCGGGGGGGATCGGCGACGTCGGTCGTCAGCGCCTGCCAGTAGCGGCGACGGTCCTCGAACGTCATCGGCGGGATCTCCATCGAGACCTGGAAGGTCTTCTCCAGGAACAGGTAGCCGAGCGGACGCCCGGGCTCCCCGACCGCCTGCTGGAACGTCCCGTACACGCTCGCGAAGCTCTCGCAGAGCCACGTCCGGTCCGCCGCGACGACGAACGTGACCGGCTCCCCCATGAACAGCGTCTGGATTCCCTCCAGCAGCCCGACGACGTACTCGGCCCGGCAACGGTCGAGGTCGTCGACGAACACCGCGACCGGATGACCCGCCGACCGCACGAGCCAGCTGAAGCGACGTCGATAGACGCCGAGTGGATCGTTCGCGCGTCTGAGAAACTTCACGGCTCCCTCGGCGGAGCCGATCGCCAGCCAGCGGCTCGTGCCGCGGATGCGGCCCCAGATCGTCGTTCCAAGCGCAAGCAGCACGCTCACCGACGCCGCCACCGACTGCAGCGCGCTCAGCGACCTGCCTTGAAGCCCGAACCAGTCGAGCGAGGTGGCGAGCAGCGCCAGCGCTCCGGCGAGCGCCAGCGCGAGCCAGACCGCCCGCGAGTTCCACAGCCGCCATGCGATGTCCCGCAGCAGGAACCACGCCCAGCGACCGCGATCGATCCGCCACAGCTCGCGGACGCACGCGCGCCTGATCGCGGCGAGCAGCCACCACCACGGGGGGTCGAGCCGCTGGTGCTCCCATGCGCTGAAGTCGGTGACGATCCAGCGAGACAGGCTCGGGTGGCTTGCCCGGCGCCAAGCGAAGGCCCGGCGCACGCTCGCGCCGTGGGCCGGCGCCTCGCGGTTGCGCAGGTCGGTCGAGAGGAAGTTCAGCAGCGAGGACTTTCCCGCGCCCCACGGCGCGTGCACGTGGACCATGAAGCTGCCGGCGCGTTTCGCCTCGTGGCGGTCGCGTCGGAGCTTGCGCCTGCGATCGCGTCGTCCCTGGACGACGACCTCCGTGTCCTCGCCGCGAACGCGGCGTATCCGCTCGGCGAGGACCTCGGCGAGGCGCGCGCGTCCAAGCTCGTCGCGAAGCGCAGGACGATCGGCGTGCGTCGGCGCCGCCTCGAGCCCGAGCGCCTCGGGCGCCTGCACGTCCGGCGGCTCGGGGCCAGTCGCGGCTGGCGCGGTGGCGGGCGCTCCCGCCTTCGCCGCTCTCCGCGCCGGAGTCTTCCGCTGCGGTCTCCGCGCCGGAGCCTTCGGCCGCGGTCTCCGCGCCGGACCGCTCAGCAGCCGGATGACCGCGTCGCGGATCTGGTCGGGATCGAGGCCGCAGTCGTCGATGAGCAGGCCGCCGCCTTGCCTCTCCTCCGCGCGCATCGCGGCGAGCAGGATGTGCTCAGTCCCGATGTAGTTGTGGCCCAGGTTGCTCGCCTCGCGCAGCGTCAGATCGAGGGCGCGCTTCGCCGACTCGGTGAACGGAATCGGGTCGTCGTGGGGCGATCGGCTGGGGATCCTGCGAACGAGCGCATCTCTCGCTATCTGCGCGTCGACGCCGAACTCCCGCAGCACACGCGCGCCAAGCCCCTCGTCCTCGCGCGCCAACCCGACCTCCAGATGGGGAAGGTCGATCGCCTCGTGCCCGAGCGTTTGCGCCTCGTCCTGCGCGAGGATCACCACCTCCCGCGCGCGCTCGGTGAAGCGCTCAAACATCGCTGCGCCGACATACCGCCATCCGGTGCAACGTAGCGGGCGTGCCGGCGACCCTGCGGTCGCGTGGGTCAGTCCAGAGGCGGGCCAGCTCTGCTGACCCGCACCGCCGGGTCGAGCGCAGCGAGCGCGTCGGCAAGCTGCGTGCCGTCAGGAAGCGCCAGCGCCGGCTCCAGTTCGAGCAGGGGGATCAGCACGAAGCGGCGCGTCGCAACCTCGGCGTGCGGCAGGCGCAGCCGCTCGGAGGCATAGGCGAGGTCGCCGAGCAGCAGCACGTCGACGTCGATCGGCCGGGGCGCGTGGCGCATGCCGCCCGCCTCGCGGCCCAGCTCGCGCTCGACCGCCTTGCACGCGTCCAGCAGCCCCTCAGGGTCGTGCGCGGTCGCGATCCGCAGGCAGGCGTTGAGGAAGTCCGGCTGGTCGAGGATCTCGCCGACCGGCTCGGTCTCGTACGTGCTCGACGACGCCAGCACGCGCACGCCGTGGGCCGGCAGCGCGTTCACCGCCGCGGTGAGCTGAGCGCGGCGGTCGCCGACGTTCGAGCCGAGGCCGAGGTAGCCGATTCGCTCGCCGCGCGTGAGCGCCGCGGCGGGCGCGCCGGCCTCACTCATCCGCGTCGCGCACGACCTCGACCGAGACCTCCTGGACCGGCAGCGGGATCGGCGGCTCGGGCTTGGCCGCTCTCACCCACACCGACTCGGCCTCGTAGTCGCTCAGCAGACGGTCCGCGATCGCCGTGCACAGGCGCTCGAGCGTCTTGTAGGAGCGCTGCTGGGCGACGAGCGCGACCGTCTGGCAGACCTCGCCGTAGTCGACGGTGTCCTCGACGCGGTCAGTGACGGTCGCGTCGCAGGCGCCGACCTCGATCCGCAGGTCGATCACGAGGCGCTGGCCGATCTCGCGCTCGGCCTCGGTCACGCCGTGATGCGTGTAGAGCGACAGGCCGGTGATCTCGATCGTGACGAGCGGCTCCGAGGGCTCGTCCTCGTCCTCATCTCCGTGCTCGAGGTCCTCGTCCTCGAACTCCTCGTCGTGCTCGTCGCTCATCGGCCGCGGACCGTAGCAGCCGCCACCGCGAGCGCGTCGGCGACCGGCGCGACGTCGTGGACGCGGAAGACGGCGGCGCCGCGCTCGAGCGCCAGCACGTTCGTGGCGATCGTCCCGGCAAGCCGATCGCCGGCCGCTCTGCCCGTGAGACGGCCGAGGAACGACTTGCGCGAGGTGCCGACGACGATCGGCCGGCCGAGCGCGACCAGCTCGTCGAGGCGGCGCAGCAGTTCGAGGTTGTGCTCGACCGTCTTGCCGAAGCCGATGCCCGGGTCGAGCATGATCCGCTCCTCCGCGATCCCCGCGGCGGTCGCCGCCGCGAGCCGCTCCGCCAGGAACGCCTTCACGTCGGAGACGACGTCGTCGTAGACGGGGTCGGCCTGCATCGTGCGGGGGTCCTCGCCCAGCATGTGGGACAGACAGCAGTCGAGCCCGCGATCGGCGACGAACGCGGCCAGCTCGGGTTCGTGGCGGAACGCGCTCACGTCGTTGACGTACGTCGCACCCGCGGCGACGGCCGCCTGCGCGACCTCCAGTCGCGTCGTGTCGACCGAGAGCTGCGCGCGCGCACCTCGCCCGACGAGCCCTTCGATCGCCGGCACGACGCGCCGGATCTGCTCCTCCGCGGGGACCGGCGCGGCCCCCGGCCGCGTCGACTCGCCGCCGACGTCGAGGATCTCCGCGCCCTCCGCCTCCAGCCGCAGGCCATGCGCGACCGCCGCCTCCGCATCGAGGAAGCGGCCACCGTCAGAGAACGAGTCGGGCGTGACGTTCAGCACGCCCATGATCCGATACGGCCGCTCCACGGCCGCATCGTCGCATGCGCGGCCACGCGCGGCGGCGTGGCGGCGCGCGGCGTCCGGCTCAGCGACCGGCGAGCGTGTTGTGCACCTCGAGGAACTCGACTGTCGGCGGCCCCGGCACCCCGGCCTCCTGCGTGTACGGGCCGATCTGCTCCTCGGCGAAGCGGTCGAACTGGGCTCTGTCTTCCCACACGTCGGTCACGCGGATGCCGTCGTCCGTCGCGGCGACCCAGTGGAACAGCAGACCCTCGGGCGCCGTGTCGCCGTCTGTCAGCTCCATCAGCTCCATCACGCGGTCGTACTGCTCGAGCGTCCCGCCGGGAAACTCCAACGTCACGGCTATCGCCATCGCTCCTTCTCCTTGGTCCGGGAGTCCGAAGCGACTGTACCCCGGCGCGCCAGCGCGCGGGTGACGAGACGGTTACGCGAGCTCGGGCTTCTCTGGGAATTCCAGAGAGCGCGTCTCGGCCGCGCCACCGGCCAGGCCGGGACGCGGGAGCGGGCGCGGGGCGTCGCGGCCGGCGCGCTCCGGGCTGCCGGGCGGCAGCGGGACCTCGGGCGGCGGCGGCGCCTCGGCGCCGAAGACCTCTTCCTCGCTCTGCCCTTCGAGCAGCGCCTCGAACTGCTCGCGCTCGATCGTCTCGCGCTTGATCAGGATTTCGGAGATCGTCGCGAGCGAGGAGCGGTGCTGGGTGAGGATGTCCTTCGCGGCCTGATGGGCGCTCTCGACGATGCGGCGGATCTCGTCGTCGATCTCGCGCGCGATCTCGTTGGAGTAGTCGGGCTCGGAGGCGAACTCGCGGCCGAGGAACGGCTGCGCATGTTCGTGGCCGAAGACGCGCGGCCCGAGCTTCTCGCTCATGCCGAAGCGCATCACCATCTGCTTCGCCGTCTGCGTGACCTTCTCCAGGTCGTTCGAGGCGCCGGTCGTGATCTCGCCGAAGACGATCTCCTCGGCGGCGCGCCCACCGAGCGTCATCGCCATCGTGTCGGACAGCTCCGCGCGCGTGGTGAGGAACTTGTCCTCCTGCGGCAGCGAGATCGTGTAGCCAAGCGCCTGCCCGCGCGAGATGACGGAGATCTTGTGGACCGGGTCGGCGTGCTCCAGGTAGTGGCCGACGATCGCGTGCCCCATCTCGTGGTAGGCGGTGATGCGGCGCTCCTTGTCGCTCATCACGCGCGTCTTCTTCTCGGGGCCCGCGATCACGCGCATGATCCCCTCCTCCAGCTCCACCTGCGTGATCTCGCGCTTCCCCGTACGGGCCGCCAACAGTGCTGCCTCGTTGACGAGGTTCGCGAGGTCGGCACCGGTGAATCCGGGCGTCTGCCCGGCGAGCGCGTCGATGTCGATGCTGCGCGCAAGCGGCTTGCCGCGCGTGTGCACCTCGAGGATCTTTGCGCGGCCCTTGCGGTCGGGCCGGTCGACGGTGATCTGGCGGTCGAAGCGACCGGGTCGCAGCAGGGCGGGATCGAGGATGTCGGGCCGGTTGGTGGCCGCGATCATGATGATGTTGTCCTTCGCCTCGAAGCCGTCCATCTCGACGAGCAGCTGGTTGAGCGTCTGCTCGCGCTCGTCGTGACCGCCGCCGAGACCGGCGCCGCGATGGCGGCCGACGGCGTCGATCTCGTCCATGAAGATGATGCAGGGCGAGTTCTGCTTGGCCTGCTCGAACAGGTCGCGCACGCGCGAGGCGCCGACGCCGACGAACATCTCGACGAAGTCCGACCCGGAGATCGAGAAGAACGGCACGCCGGCCTCGCCCGCGACCGCGCGCGCGAGCAGCGTCTTGCCGGTGCCGGGCGGTCCGTAGAGCAGGACGCCCTTCGGGATGCGCGCGCCGAGCGCCTGGAACTTCTTCGGGTTCTCGAGGAACTCCTTGATCTCGTGCAGCTCCTCGACCGCCTCGTCGACGCCCGCGACGTCACGGAAGGTGATCTTCGGCGAGTCGACCGACAATCGCTTCGCACGCGACTTGCCGAACGACATCACCTTCGATCCACCGCCCTGGACCTGGTTCATCAGGAAGATCCAGAAGCCGAGGAAGATCAGGAACGGCAGCACGTACGTCAGCAGCGAGAGCCAGCCGTTCGTCTTCGTGCCCTCGACGTTGAAGTTGACTCTCGCGGTTCTCAGCTCGTTGACGAGCGTGTTGCCGTTGTCGGGGACGAAGCCGATCTCGTGCTGCTGGCCGCCGGCCAGCTTGATCGCGACCGTGTTGTCCTTCGTCTTGATGACGGCGGACTGGATGCGGCCGCCCGCCAGGTCGCTCTGGAAGTTCGTGTACGTGTACGGCGGGCTGGGATGCCCGGGATTGATGATCCGCTGGGCGAAGAACGCCAGCACGACCACGATCAGGATCGGGAATGCAGCGCTCTTGAAGAACCGGCTCATGAAGTCATCCCGGGCGCGCGATGCGCGATGCCGAACAGTAGACGGAAGGTCAAGCCTAGCACCGCGCCACGGGCGCTCAGGCTTCCTTCAACGCCGCGACGTACGGCAAGTTGCGGTACCGCTCGGCGTGATCGAGCCCGTAACCGACCGCGAAGCGGTTCGGAATCTCGAAGCCGACATAGCGCGGCGAGAGGTCCACCTCGAGCCGCTCGGGCTTCGTCAGCAGCGCGCAGACCGCCAGCGACCGGGGGTCGCGCGCCTTCAGGTTGCGCAGCAGGTACTGGAGCGTGAGGCCCGAGTCGACGATGTCCTCGACGATGATCACGTCGCGGCCGGCGATCACGGCGTCGAGGTCCTTGAGGATCCGCACGACGCCGGAGGACTGCGTCGCCGAGCCGTAGGAGGCGACCGCCATGAAGTCGACCTCGCAGGGCAGATCGATCGCCCGCATGAGGTCCGACAGGAAGAAGACAGCGCCCTTCAGGACGCACACGAGCAGCGGTTCTCTGCCGGCGTAGTCGCGCGTGATCTCGGCGCCCAGCTCGCGGACGCGGTGCTGCAGGTCGTCCGGCTGGACCAGGATCTCGCCGATCGCCGCGTCGCCCATGAGGGCGGGCAGTCTATGTCTTCGCGCCGGTGTGTCTCCCGCTGCCGCGCTCGGCGCGCAGAACGCCCTGTTCCGCGACCGCGCACACGCCGCCTCCGAGGTCGAGCATCGCGCGCCCGCTGCGGCGCAGTGCGGCGACCTCGTCGGCATGGCGCGCGGCGCCGGGCACGAGCTTTCCGGCGGCGCTGTCCGCCAGCCGCTGCACCACGAGCCGCCGCAGCGCCGGCGGCAGCCCGGCGAGCCGCGCGAGCGGGATCTCGAAGCGGCCGGCGCGTTCGTCGAGCTGCTCGCCGACGAGCGCGTCGAGCACCTCGCCCTCGTCGCGCAGCAGCGCGGCGGTGCGCAGCACGTTCGCGGCGGCGGCCGGATGGATCTGCTCGAGCGCCGGCACGAGCGCGTGGCGCACGCGGTTGCGCGCGTATCTGTCGCCGCCGTTGGTGACGTCGTCGGACCACGGCAGGCCGCGCTGCTCGCAATAGGCGGTCGTCTGCGCGCGCGTGACGCCGAGCAGAGGGCGCACGAGCAGCCCGTCGCGCGGGCGCATGCCGAGCAGCGCGCGGCGGCTCGGCGAGGAGGCGAGGCGGTAGAGGATCGTCTCGACCTGGTCGTCGGCGGTGTGGCCGGCGGCGACGGCGGCGGTGGCGGCCGCGGCGGCGGCGGGATCGGATCCGCGTTCGAGCGCGAGCCTCGTCGCGGCCGCGTAGCGCACGTCGCGCGCCCACGCCTGGAGGTTGCCGATCGCGTCGGCCTCGGGCCGGCGCGGACGCTCGACGTGCAGCTCGACGCCGAGCCGGCCGCACAGCTCCGCGCAGCGGCGCTCGTCGTCGGGCGCCTCGTCGCGCAGCCCGTAGTTGACGTGGAGCGCGCGCACCGAGCCCTGCTCACCGCACAGCCGGACCGCCACGTCGAGCAGGCAGACGGAGTCCCGCCCGCCTGACAACAGCACGACGACGGACCCGCCGGCGGGAAGCAGCTCCCCGCCGCGCACCTGCTCGAGCACGCGATCGGCCTCCATCGCGTCGTCAGTGTAGGCCCGCGGCCGCGGGCGATCTCCGATCTCTATGCTCGCGCGCCGTGACCGCGGCCCTGCACGTGCATCCGACGACCGAGCTGGCCGAGCGCGTGCTGCTGCCGGGCGACCCGGGGCGGGCGCTGCTGCTCGCGCAGACGCTGCTCGAGCAGCCGAAGATGTTCAACCACAACCGCGGCCTGTGGGGCTACACGGGGACCGCCGCCGACGGCGAGGCGCTGACGATCCAGAGCACCGGGATGGGCGGCCCGAGCGCCGCGATCGTGATCGAGGAGCTCGTCCAGCTCGGCGCGCGCCGCTTCGTGCGCGTGGGGACGTGCGGTGCGCTGGTCGGCGGCTTCGCGCTCGGCGACGCGATCGTGGCGTCGGACGCGATCTGCGACGACGGGACGAGCCGCGCGCTCGGCGCCGGCGAGCGGGTCGCGGCGGACGCGGAGCTGACGGCGGCGCTCGTCGCGGCGGCCGAGCGCAGCGGCGGCGTGCGCCGAGGCGCCGTCATCACGACCGACCTCTTCTACGACGCGGACGGCAAGCACGCCGACCCCGGGTCCCGCCCCGCGCGGGGCGGCGAGCCGGCGCTCGCGATCGAGATGGAGACGGCGACGCTGTTCCAGCTCGCGGCCCGGCGCGGCGTGCGCGCCGGCTGCGTGCTGGCGGTGAGCGACCTGCTCGGCCCGGCGCGCGGACGCATCGACGCGGCGGCGATGGAGGCCGCGGCCGAGCGGATCGGCCGCATCGCGGCGGCGGCGCTTTCCTGACGTTCGTCAGGTTCTTCTGACGGCGGCGCGCTTTCTTGCCGCGGCAGCGGGCTGCGCACCGGCGATCTGTGCGGCCAGCTCGCTCAGCTGCCCGGCGAACGCGGTCAGCTGCCCCTCGATCGCGGCGAGCCGCTGCTGGATGTCGCCGGTCCCGCCGATCGCGCCGACGCGCTCGTCGACGCGGTCGAGCGCGTCCTCGACGCCCTCGAGCCGCTGCGAGACGGAGCGCACGCGCCGCGTGAGCCGTTCGAGGTCGCCGGCGGACGGCAGGTTGAGCGCCCCCATCGCAAGCTCCTGCGCCTGCGCCGCCTTCTCGCGCGCCTCGAACGCGCGCGAGATCGTGCCGCTCACGAGCGGGCTGTCGAGCAGCTCCTGCGCGAGGCGCCCGAGCGCGTCCTCGCTCCTGTGCGAGATGCGCGCGCGGAGTCCGTCGTGGGCGGGATCGGTGGTCATCGTCGCTTCCCTCACGGGTCGAATCGCAGGGCGCGGCGGACCATAGCGCAGGCGCGCAAGCGCAACTTCTGCTTCACGGCGGCTTTAAACAGGTTGTTTACGGTCGTGTCCGATCGGGTGCGGTACTCAAGGGCTGCGCGGTGTGCGCCGATGGTCTGGGGACCTGTGCAACGCGCGGTCCACGCCATCTGCAAACACGCGGGTTCTTCTTTGCATACGTCACGGCCACTCGATAGCGTCCAGAAGAGATCGCCGACGCGGCGTTCGTTCGACCGGGCCGCGCAGGCGGCCGTGCGGGAGGAGTTCAGCAGCAGCATGACGGGCAAGCCGTTTCGCATCGCCGCGCTGGTCCTGGGGACCGCACTCATGCTGGTGGCGCTCCTGGCCGGGCCGGCGACCGCCGAGCCCCGCCGCCTGCTCGTCACGCTGATGGGCGGCAGGCAGGTGACGATCACCGTCGAAGCCGCCCCGGGCACGCCGGTGGGCAGCATCCCGCTGCCGGACCTCGGCATGCCGGTCGAGCACGTCATCGAGCTGCCGAGCGCCGCGCCGCCCGTCACGACGGTCGCGCCGACGACGAGTAGCACCGGGACGACGGTGACCGGTCCGCCGACGACGATCCCCGGTCCGGCGACCACCGGAACGGTCGGCACGACCGGGACGACGGCGACGGGCACGACGGGCACGGGCACGACCACCAACCCGGACGTCGGCGGCATCGTCAAGCCGAAGGGTCAACCTAAGGGTGAGACTCAGACCAGATCCGGCTCCGTCGCGATCCCGCCGACGACGACGCAGCCGGCCGGCAGTGGACAGGGCGCGCTCCAGGACTCGGGCGGCTCGACGCCCTCGACGGTGCAGCAGCAGCCCGAAGGCGCGTCGCCCTCCCCCTCGGCGCCCGGCTTCACGCTCGTCCAGCCTGGGCCCGCGCCGATCGGCGTCCCGGACTTCTTCATCGAGAACTTCCGCATCCCGCCGTTCCTGCTGCCGATCTACCAGGCGGCCGGCATCCAGTACGGCGTGCCGTGGCAGGTGCTCGCGGCGATCAACGAGATCGAGACCGACTACGGCCGCAACCTGTCCGTGTCGAGCGCGGGCGCGATCGGCTGGATGCAGTTCATGCCGTCGAGCTGGGCGATGTACGGCGTCGACGCCAACGGCGACGGCGTGAAGGATCCGTACAACCCGGTCGACGCGATCTTCGCGGCCGCGCGCTACCTCAAGGCCGCCGGCGCCGACACGAACCTCGCGGGCGCCATCTTCGCCTACAACCACGCCGACTGGTACGTGCAGTCGGTGCTGCTGCGCGCGCGGGTGATCGGCGGCATGCCCGCCGACCTCGTCGGCTCGCTCACCGGTCTGACGGAGGGCCGCTTCCCCGTCGCCGCGCGTGCGACGTACGCCGACGGCCTGAACGCCAAGGCGGCGACGCGGCGGGTGCACAGCGGCAACGCGGCCGTCACGGTCGACGGCGATCCCGCCCGCCGCTCGATCAACGTCTTCGCCAGAGCCGGCGCCCCGGTCGTCGCCGTCAACGACGGCCGCATCGTGAAGGTCGGCCACAACCGGCGGCTCGGCAGGTTCGTCGTCCTCCAGGACGTCTATGGCAACCGCTACAGCTACGCCCACCTCGCCTCGGTCGCGCGCAAGTACCCGGTGCCGAAGACGCATGGCGCGCCCGCGACGAACACCGAGCTCGAACTGCCCAAGCACGACGCGAAGCCGACCTCGCCCGCAACCGCCGGCGCGCAGCCGTCCTCGCGCGGCGCGGACCAGACGGCCGCATCCTTCAAGGCCGACGCGGCCGCGAGCTCCGCGGCCGCGGATCCGTCGACGAAGGAGCGCCTGTTCGCGCATCCCGAACGGCCCGGCGCGTACGCCGCCGGCGGCGAGCGCCAGCTCGCCGAGCTCGGCCAGCCGCTCACGAGCGTCGCCGGCTACTTCGCCGACGCGCTCCAGCTCGATCCGCACGACTACGTGCTCAAGCCGCTGCAGGCCGGCTCGTCGGTGGTCGCCGGCACGATCCTCGGCCGCATCGGCAAGACCGACCGGACGCTGGCGCCACACGTCGAATTCTCGATCCGGCCGGCCGGCCGCGGCGCGCCGACGATCGACCCGAAGCCGATCCTCGACGGCTGGAAGCTGCTCGAGTCGACGGCGATCTACCGCGCGAACGGCAGAAACGCGTTCGCCGCGGCGAACGGCGCCGGTCCGTCGATCGGACAGGTCCTGCTGATGAGCAAGGAGCAGCTCCAGCAGCGCGTGCTCGCTGACCCGAACGTGAGCATCTACGAGTGCGGGCGCCAGGACATCGCCTCGGGCCAGATCGACCGCCGCGTGCTCGCCACGATCGAGCTCCTCGTCGCGAGCGGCCTCGACCCGACGATCAGCTCGCTGAAGTGCGGCCACGGCTACTTCACGACGTCCGGCAACGTCTCCGAGCACACGACCGGCGACGCGGTCGACATCGCCGCGGTCAACAACATCCCGATCGCCGGCCACCAGGGCGCCGGCTCGATCACGGACATCACGATCCGCCGGCTGCTCACGCTGCAGGGCGCGATGAAGCCGCACCAGATCATCAGCCTGATGACGTATCCGGGCACCGACAACACGCTTGCGCTGCCGGACCACTGGAACCACATCCACGTCGGCTTCCACCCCGAGGGCAGCCTGCTCGGCGGCGAGAGACTCCAGTCGATCCTGAAGCCGAGCCAGTGGACGAAGCTGGTCGAGCGGCTCGCCTCGATCCCGAACCCGGTCGTGCCCCAGCACGTCTCGAAGTACGCGATCAAGGACGGCCGCGGCGACTGACGCGGGCGCCGGCCCCGTCGTCGCGACGGCGGGGCGCGCATTCCGTTTCGTGCAGTTCGAGTTTCCGTGGGCGCTCGGCCCCGCCGACGGGCGCTATCTCGTCCGCGACGCGGCCGGCGTGCCGCCCTCGCACGTGCTGGTGCTGGCGACGCTCGGGGCGCCCGAGCGCCGGCGGCTGCGCGGGCGCCGCGCGCGTCCGGTCGCGCCGGAGCCGCCGCCCGCGCCCGTGACGACCGGGCGCGCGACGGTCATCGACGCGACCCCCGTGACGCCGGCGGAGGCGGAGCGCTGGCTCGCCGCAAGCGGGCAGCCGGACGCCGAGCGCGCGCTCGCCCAGGTCGCGCGGGCGGTGGCGGCGCACCGCATCGCCAGCGCCGATCCGCATGTGCGCGAGCCGGCGCTCGGGCAGGAGCTGGTCGTGCGCGCCGGCTATGGCGCGGGCGAGCAGGTCGCGGAGGGGCGCTGGAGCGCCGCGCGGGAGCTGCCGCGCGATCCCGTCGGCCGTCGGCGCCACGTCGCCGCCCTCCGGCCGCAGGAGCGGCTCGCAGCGCTGCTCGGAGGACACGCCGACGCGCTCGCGTGCGAGGAGCTGACGCTGCGGGCGCGTGCAGACCTGGAGCACGGCCGCGTGCGCGCCGCCTGCCTCCAGCTGCGCGCGGCGCTCGACGCGGCGCTCGCAGAGCTGCCGCGCGAGGCGGCGAGGTCGGACGACATGGCCGGACGGATCGCGGAGCTGGGCGAGCGCCGTCCGGCCGTCGAGCGGCTCGTCCACGCGGCGCTCGACGGCGCGCTGCCGGCCGACGCCGGCGAGACGCTCGACGGGACGCTCGGGCGCCTGGAGTCCGCGCTGCGCGCGCGGATCGCCGCGACGAGCCGCGGCTGAGTCGAGGCGCGCTGCGCGCGCGAGCGCTCAGCGGCCCGTGAACGCCGCCGGCCGCTTCTCCAGGAAGGCGGCGATGCCCTCTCTCGCGTCCGCGGACGCGAACACCTGCGCGAACGCGGCCTGCTCGGCGGCAAGGCCGGCGTCGAGGTCGGCGGCGGCCGAGACGCGCTTGATCTGCTCGACGGCGAGCGGCGCCTGCGTCGCGAGCGTCTCCGCGAGGCCCAGCGCGGTCGGCAGCAGCTCGTCGTCCGGCACGACCCGGTTCGCGAGCCCGCACGCAGCCGCCTCCACGGCGCCGATCGGATCGCCGATCAGGTTCATCTCCAGCGCCTTCGCCCGGCCGACGAGCCGTGCGAGCCGTTGCGTGCCGCCGAAGCCCGGGATGATCCCCAGCTTGATCTCCGGCTGCCCGAAGCGCGCCGAGGTGGCGGCGATGCGCAGGTCGCACGCCATCGCGAGCTCGCATCCGCCGCCGAGCGCGAGGCCGTTGACGGCGGCGATCGTGACGATCGCGCTCTGCTCGAAGCCGCGCAGCAGCGCATGCGTTCCGGCGACGTAGGCCGCCCCGGAGGTCTCGTCCATCGCCGTGAACGCCTTGATGTCAGCGCCGGCGCAGAATAGGCGCGCGTTCGCGGACGCGACCACGAGCGCGCGCACGGGCGAGCCGGCGAGCGCCTCCCACGCGCGCCGCAGCGCGTCGACCGTCGCGGGCGAGAGCGCGTTGGCCGGCGGGTGGTCGAGCCAGGCGATCGCGACGGCGCCGCGGGTGTCCAGCTTGACGAGCTCCTCCTCCCAGCCGGCGTCGGGCTGGGGGACGATCGGGGGGTCTGGGGTCGTCACGGCGAGGATTGTACGTCCCGGCGCAGCGCACCGGCGGCGTTGGGATTGGATGGCCGACCTGGCGGGTAGACGTTTAGATACACGGACGTTCCAGGTTGACGTAACTATGCCGGGGACGCTACAGATCCCCGCGTCGCCGTAAGCAACAGAGGGGATTTTTCGCATGGTTCCGGCCACCATGTGCCGGACGGTGGCGGTCGCGCTCGGGCGCGCCGTCGCCGCCGCAGTATTGATCGGAGCGCTCGTGCTTGCCCCGGCCGCACGCGCGGACGCTCCCCCACCCGCGGACACGTCGCTGTCCGCCGATAACCAGGCGCCGAGCGCCTGGTTCGAAGACGCATCCGACGAAGACTGGTCGTGGAGCGACTGGTTCTACGACGAAAGCGACGCCACCGCATCCGAAGCGCCGTCGACTGACGCGGCGCCGAGCGATGCGACGGCGCCTGACCCGCCGTCGCCGGTTGCGACGACGGCCGCCGCGACCCTGACGGCCGCGGCGGACCCGCTGCAGGCGAGCGCTTCCCTGACGGCGAGCGCATCGCTGACGACGGACCTCCTGGCCGCGCCGACGATGTCGGTCTCGGGTCAGACGGTGTCGTGGACGCCGACGGAAGGCGTGAGCAGCTACGTGTTCGCGCGCAAGATCCCGGGCCAGGCCACGCAGTACTCGACCGTCAACGGAACCTCGACCACGCCGCCCGCCGTTCCGGGCACGACCGTCACCTACGGCGTGCGCACCAACGTCAGCGGCAGCAGCTGGGCCACCGAGGTCTCGATCACCTATCCGACCAGCACCGGCGGCGGAGGGAGCGGCAGCGGCGGGAGCACCGACCAGCTGGCGGCGCCGACGATGTCGGTGTCCGGGCAAATGGTGTCGTGGACGCCGACGCAGGGCGTGAGCAGCTACGTGTTCGCGCGCAAGATCCCGAACCAGGCCACGCAGTACTCGACCGTCAACGGAACCTCGACCACGCCGCCCGCGGTTCCGGGCACGACCGTCACCTACGGCGTGCGCACCAACGTCAGCGGCAGCGCCTGGGCCAAGGAGGTCTCCATCACCTATCCGGCGAGCAGCCCCTCGCCGACCCCGAGCCCCACGCCCTCCCCCACGCCGACGCCGGTCGACGGCCCGTTCCAGATGGGCGTCGTCGCCGGCTCGGCGCTGTCGTACGAGCTGAGCTTCATCAAGACGCTCGGCGCGCACACGGCACGACTCGACTACGGCATCGGCACGTCCGCGTCGAGCATGGCGTCCGTGATCGACGCCTATGCGAGGGCCGGCATCCGGCCGATGCTGCTGGCGACGTTCGGCGGCGGGCTGCCGACGACGGCTCAGGCGCAGAACCTCGCGAGCTGGGCCGCCGCATACGGTCCGGGCGGCACGTTCTGGCAGGGCAAGAGCTACCCCGCCAACACGGCCGTGACCGACATCGAGTTCGGCAACGAGACGAGCTACAGCTACCAGTTCTCCGACAACTCGGCCTCGACGTACGCGACGCGCGCGAAGACGTACGCGCTGGCGGCGAAGGTCGCGGCGACGGCGATCACGGCCGCCAACCCGCGGGTCGGGCTGCTCGTGCAGGGCGACAACGCCCAGCAGGGCACGAGCTGGGTGACGAACATGTTCGCCGCCGTGCCGAACCTCGGCAGCTACGTCGCGGGCTGGACGATCCACCCGTACGGCCCGAACTGGGCGACGCGGATCGACTCGACCGTCAACTCGACCAAGGCGGCCGGCTCGCCCGACCGCCCGATCTGGATCACGGAGTGGGGCCTGTCGAGCGACAACGGACGCTGTCTCGACGACAACTACGGCTTCAACAGGTGCATGACGTACAGCGAAGCCGCCAGCACGCTGCACTCGGCGCTGGCCGGGATGCAGAGCCGCTACGGCAGCCGCCTCGGCGCCTTCTTCCTCTACCAGGCGCACGACCAGTACGCGACCGGCACGCAGAGCGGCCGCGAGGCGTACTTCGGCGCGCTGCAGAGCAACGGCGCGACCAAGGGCGCGTACACGCCCGAGGTCAAGGCGGACCTCGCCGCCAACTGACGGTCCCCTGCGCGGGCTCGCCGGTGGATCGCACCGGCGAGCCTGGCGCATGGCAACTCCTCGTGCCGGGGAGTGTTCCTGGGCGCAGAGCCACTGCGAACTGGGAGAACGGCATGAGGTCCTTGAAGGCAGCCTTGTTGGTCGGCGCCGTGCTCGGCGCCGCGGCGCCGACGGTCGCGCAGGCGGCAAGCCCGACCGTCTTGACCGGCAGCGTCTCGTCGATCGCGACCACCGGGGGGACGGTCCACGCCAACGTCACCCCGCACGGACTCGCCACGACGTACGCGTTCCAATACGGGACGAGCAGCGCCTACGGCGCGCAGACCACCACCCGCAGCGCCGGCAGCGGGACGAGAACGCTGGCCGTGTCGGTCCGCATCAAGGGCCTCACGCCCGGCGTGCGCTACCACTACCGCGTCATCGCCTCCAACGCCGACGGCACGAGCGTCGGCGCGGACCGCTCGTTCAAGACCGCGCTGCCGCCCGCCAAGCGGCCGAGCGTGCTCGGCACCGCCCCGTTCGCACCGGACGCCACCGGCGTCACGTTCACCGCGCTCGTGAACCCCGGCGCGGCGACGACGACCTACCGCTTCCAGTACGGCACCTCGACGGCGTACGGGCTCGAGACGTTCGGCAAGTCGCTCGGCGCCGGCGTCGTCCCGCAGTCGGTGAGCTTCCGCATCAACTCGCTCGCGTCGCACACGACCTACCACTTCCGCCTCGTCGCCTCGAACCGCGCCGGCACGAGCTACGGCCCCGACACGGTCGCGCAGACCGGGCCGTTCCCGCCCGGTCAGCTCGTCGTCGCGACGAGCCCGCACCGGCAGCGGCGCGCGCACCCGTTCTACGTCACGAAGGGCCACCTCGTGCTCGGCTCGGGCGTCTCGACGGCGCTCGGCTGCGGCAGCGGGCGCATAAGCGTCTGGCTCACGTCAGGCCGCCACACGGTCGGCCACACGCACACGGACCTGCGCGCGGGTCACTGCAGCTTCCGCGTGCGGCTGCGCGTCGGCGTGCCGTCGAGCGTGACGCGCCTGCGGGTGCACGTGCGCTTCGGCGGCAACGCGATCCTCACGCCGTTCGATGCGCCCACGTTCCTCGTCGGGATCCGCTGAGCCCCGGGCAGGGCGGTAGCACGGAGACGGCCCCGGAGCGCTCCGGGGCCGTCGCCCGTTGCGCTACACGGCGGCGGCCGCGGGCTCCTCGATGCGCCGCGGGAGCAGCGTCTCGCGGGCGATCACGAGGCGCTGGATCTGCGCCGTGCCCTCGTAGAGCTGCATGATCTTCGCGTCGCGCATGAGCTTCTCGACCGGGTACTCCTTGATGAAGCCGTAGCCGCCGTAGACCTGCACGGCGTCGGTCGCGACCTTCATCGCGGCGTCGGCGGCGAAGCGCTTGGCGTGCGAGGAGACGAGCGTGTTGCGCTGGCCCTGGTCGAGCTGCGTCGCCGCCTTCCACGTGAGCAGCCGCGCGGCCTCCACGTCGGTCGCCATGTCGGCGATCATGAACTGGATCGCCTGGTGCATCGCGATCGGCACGCCGAACTGGACGCGCTCCTTCGAGTAGTCGATCGCGAACTCCATCGCGGCGCGCGCGATGCCGGTCGCCATCGCCGCCACGCCGGGACGCGTGCGGTCGAGCGTCATCATCGCGACCTTGAAGCCCTTGTTCTCCTCGCCGACCAGATGGTTGGCGGGGATCTCGACGTCGTTGAAGGAGACGGTCGCCGTGTTCGACGCCCGCTGGCCCATCTTGTCCTCCTTCTTGTCCACCACGACGCCGGCGTCGCGGGGAACGACGAAGACGGAGATGCCGCGGTGGCCGGCGTCCTTGTCGGTCTTCGCGTAGACCGTGTACCAGTTCGCGTAGCCGCCGTTCGTGATGAAGCACTTCGAGCCGTTGATGACCCACTTGTCGCCCTTCTTGACGGCAGTGGTCTTCATGCCGGAGACGTCGGAGCCGGCGTCGGGCTCGGTGAGGCAGAAGGACGCGAGCAGCGGCGCCTCGGTGAGGCGGCCGAGATACTCCTTCTTCAGCTCGTCGGAAGCGGCGAGCACGACCGGAGCGGTCGCGAGGCCGTTGCAGCCGAGCGAGGTCTGGATGCCGGAGCAGCCCCACGACAGCTCCTCCTCGATCAGACAGCCGTCGAGGTAGCCGGCGCCGGGTCCGCCGTACTCCTCGGGGATGTGGGTGTTCATGAGACCCACATCCCACGCCTTCTTGATGATCTCCTCCGGCCAGGTGCCGTCCTTGTCGTACTCCCAGGCGACAGGCCGGATCTCCTTCTCGGCGAAGTCGTGCGCCATCTCGCGCAGGTTCTTCTGCTCGTCGGTCAGCGTGAAATCGACCACGGTGCGTTCTCCTTGTGGCGCAGATAGATTGACTGGTCAGTCAATGCGTGTCGCAAGGGTAGCGAACGTCTCAGCGCATCGCCGCGGTAGGGTGCGCGCATGGCCCGCGCCCGCCGCTTCGAGATCGACGAGCTGCTGGTCCGTCCCGGCACGTACCTCAACCCGCAGACCGAGGTGCTGATCGTCGTCGACGACTCGGCCGAGATCGACCAGGCGACGCTCGGGGCCGACGCCGGCACCGGCGAGGGCGAGTGGGTGCTCGTCTCCGACGAGGCGCCGATCGACGAGGCCGCGCGCGACGAGCTGCTCGAGCGCTTCCAGGCGACCTACCACGAGGGCGGCAGCTCCGACCCCGTGCTCGACGAGGACGACGACTTCGACGAGGACGAAGAGGACGAGCTGGAGCCAGACGAAGACGTCGAAGAGCTCTAACTCTGACGGCGCCGGCATCCCGCCAGGCATCGTCCTCGCCGGTTCGCGTACGAAGTACGCCACACCGGCTGCGTCCTCCCCTGACGGGCGCCGGCATCCGTCAGAGGGCGTTGCCGGCTACGCAAAAGCAAACGCGAGCGCCATGACTACATAGACCGCCAGCAGCTGCACGCCCTCGAACCAGGTCGACTCGCCCTCGTTCGTGACGTGCGTGGCGATCAGCACGGCGAGGAAGAAGGCGCCGAGCTCGAAGCCGTTGAAGACGAGCGGCATCGGGCCGGGGCCGAGCACGAACGAGACGATCACGAGCAGCGGCGCGACGAACAGCGCGATCTGCGCGCTGGAGCCGATCGCGATGTTGACCGCGAGGTCCATCTTGTCCTTGCGCGCGACCAGCACGGCGACCCAGTGCTCGGCGGCGTTGCCGACGATCGCCACGACGATCGCGCCGACGAAGAACTCGGTCAGTCCGATCGAGTGGGCCGCGTCGGAGATCGAGTCGACGAGGATCTCCGACATCGCGCCGACGGCGATCCCCGCGACTGCGAGCGCACCGACCGAGCGCCGCACGCTCCACGGCTCGGCGCCCTCCTCCTCGTCCGACGGGGGGTTGAACAGGCTGCGATGGGTCCGCAGCGAGAACACGAGGCCGGCCCCGTATGACGCCATCAGCACGATCGCGACCGCGAGCGAGAGGTGCTCGACGGTGGAGCCGTAGCTGACGCGCGCGGCGCCGGGAGACGGCAGCCCCTTGCCCTCGACCAGCTCGAAGATCGCCGGCATCGTCAGCGCGACGACGGCGAGCAGCAGCATCGACGACTGCGCCATCGCCGTCGTGCGGCTGAAGTGCTGACGTTCGCGCCCGAGCCCGCCGGCGAACATCGAGGCGCCGAGCACGAGCAGCGTGTTGCCGATCACCGAGCCGACGATCGACGCCTTCACGACCTCGTGCAGGCCGGCGCCGAGCGCGAACAGCGCGATGATCAGCTCCGGCGCGTTGCCGAACGTGACGTTCAGCAGGCCGCCGATGCCCGGACCGGAGCGCGCCGCCAGCTCCTCGGTCGCGCGTCCCATCAGCGCGGCGGTCGGGATCACGCCGAGCGCTGAGGTGAAGAAGATCGCGACCGGCGACGCGTGCGCCACCTCAAGCACGATCGCCAGCGCGATGAACGGCACCAGCAGATAGGGCCAGCCGCTGCTGCTGAGCAGGAAGCCGCGCAGATCGGGCGGCTGGGTGGGCTCCACGCGCACGGGCGCCGAACGATACGTGACCCGGCCGCCGGGACTGGCGCGCGGGCGTGCCGAGCGACCCGCCCGCGCGCGGCGGCGCGGGCGGGGTCGCGGACGCGAATCGCGGGACGGCTACTTCGTCAGCAGCGAGGCGCACCTCTGCGCCTCGGTCACGTTCGAGCCGGCTCTCTGCACGCACTTGGCGTAAGCGTTGAGCTGCGCCGAGCTGGCGCCGCCGGAGCCGCCCGCACCGCCGGAGGAGCCGCCGAGCGCGCCGCTGCCGCCGAGCGCGCCGCCGAGCAGGCCCTGGAACTGGCCGAGCAGCTCGCTGAGCGGACGGCTCGTCGCCGGGGCCGCGATCGTCTGCGGCTGGTTCAGGTCGGTCAGCTCGACGGACAGGTTCACCGTGACGGATCTCGGCTTGCCGTTCGGCGGCACGACGTTCAGCGCCAGCGTGAGACGGCGCAGCGTGTGGTCGCTCTTGCCGCTCCAGACGTCGAACGCGGCGCTCTTGACGGCCTGCTCGATCTCGCTGCGCGCGCTCGCCGGGATGCTGCTCGGGACTCTGCCGCCCGGCACGCCGGGCACGCCGCCCGAGCTGACTCTCGCGAGCAGCTTGTCGACGTCGTCCAGCAGCGCGCCGACGTTCACCTTCGCGCTGATGTGGTCGGTCTCGGTGCCGCCGACCGACTCGCTGCCGACGACGGTCGGGTCCTGCAGCCAGCTCAGCGGGTCGATCCCGAGCGCGGAGAGGCTCGGGTGCGTGCTCCCCCCCTGCTGCTGGCTTCTGGCCCACGACTGCTTGAGCTGGTCGACGAGCTGCGCCGGCGCCTCATACGCGGTCCCACCGAAGGTCACGAACAGCTGGTCGCTGGTGGAGAGAAGCCCGGCTCTGATGCCCTGCCCCTGCGCGTTGGCGTCGAGCGTGAGGTCGAACTTCGGGAGCTGGCCGGACCCGACGCTCTGGAAGGGCCCCGCTATGTGCGCCTCGATCGGGCCCTGCAGCGACGCGTCGCCCGTCACGTCGACTCTGAGCTGGATGCTCGCCTTGCCGCTCTTGATCTGGTGGCTGCCGGTGAACGTCTGTCTGAGCAGCGTCTTGGCATCGCCGGAGCCGCTGGAGCTGCCGCCGCAGGCGGCGAGCGCGAGCGCGGCGAGCGCGAGCCCGAGCAGCGCGACGATCGCGCGGGCGCGGTGTTGCACGAACCGATGGGTGAAAAGCACCTGCAAATCTCCTTCTGCGACGTGGCGACCCGGCGCGCGAGCGTAGCATCCGCCCGCATGCGCCCCGTGCGCCTCCTCCTGTGGACGTCCATCGTTGCAGGTCTCTTGGTCGCGATCGTTCACCCGAGTGCGGCGCACGCCGCGGGCCGCGTGCTCGTGATGAACGCGAACGGGCGCGTGCACGCTCGCATCGATCCCGCACTGCCGGCCGCTGCGGCCTGGCCGCCCGCCGGGCCGGCGGCGCTCGCGACCGCGGCGCAGCGCAGAAGACACGCACCCGAGCGCACGGTCCGCAGCGAGCTCAAGCGGCTGCTCGCAACCCACCAGATCGACGCCGCAACCGCCGCGGCCGACCGCAGCGCGTTCGACGATGCGATCCGCACGGCGCGGCGCCTGCGCGGCACGCGCCGCGCCGAGCTGCAGGCGGCGATCGACACGCTGCACGACATCGCCGCCGGCGGACAGCTCACCGCCGCGCGGCTGCCGGAGCTGTTCACGACGCTCGCGCGCAACCGCCAGTGGTGGACGACCGGCGCGCTCCTCAGCTACGGCCAGCGCGTCGAGTTCTCCGACAGCGAGCTGGTGTGGGAGTACTACCCGGGCCAGGGGATCCAGCTCCAGGTGCTCGGCACGTTCGGGAAGGCGAACGGCCTGTGGCAGGCGAGAGACGACGACAAGCTGCGCGCGCTGCTGGACGAGATGCTGCCGCTCGCCGCCCAGCGCGGCGGCGCGCTCGCGTGGGAGTACGACTTCGCGTTCGGCGGCGGCTCGCCGCCGTGGACGAGCGCGATGTCGCAGGCGACCGGGATCCAGGCGCTCGCGCGCGCCTCCCAGGAGCTGCACGAGCCGGCGTACCTGACCGCCGCCGGCAACGCGCTGAAGCTGTTCTCGCTGCGTCCGCCGGTCGGCGTGCGCGTGCCGACGAAAGCGGGCGCGCGCTACCTGCTGTACTCGTTCGCGCCGGGCGAGATCGTCATCAACGCGTTCGTGCAGACGCTCGTCGGCCTCTACGACTACGCGCAGATCGCGGACAGCGGCCTCGCGCGACGGCTGTTCGCGGCCGGCGACCGCCAGGCGCGCCTCGACGTGCCCGCCGGCGACACCGGCGCGTGGTCGCTCTACCAGCTCGGCGGCGCGGAGTCCGACCTCTCCTACCACGAGCTGCTGACCGGCTTCCTGCAGAACCTCTGTCAGCGCACGCAGGTCGCCGTGTATTGCACGACCGGCGCGGCGTATGCGAGAGACCTGAAAGACGCGCCGACGCTGACGTTGCTGACGAGACGCGTGCGCGCCGGAAGATACGCGCAGGTGCGCTTCTCGCTGTCGAAGGTCTCGCGCGTCGGCATGACGATCCGCCGCGAGCGCGACGGCAAGACGGTGCTGGCGACGAGCGCGTCCGTCTCGCACGGCACACATGCGTACGGCTGGCGCGTGCCCTCGAGGCCGGGCAGATACGACGTCACGCTGACCGGGACCGACCTCGCCGGCAACGGCGGACGGGCGACGGGGACGATCGCCGTGATCGGCAGAGCGCCGAGAACGTAGGCGGCGAGCTGCCTGACAGGGGATCGCCAGCGTAGAATCGAGCGCGTGGCTGCAGCGCCCACGAGAACCTGGATCCTGACGGGCTCGCCGGAGAACTACGCCGCGACGCGCGAGCACGGCTACCGCGTGATCGGCCTGAAGGAGCGCAACCGCAACCGCGCGCTGGAGATCGTCCCGGGCGACCGGATCGTGCTCTACCTGACGCGCGTGATGGCGTTCGCCGCTTCGATCCGCGTCGCGGGCGAGCTGTACGAGGACCGCGCGAAGATCTGGCCCGGCAAGCCCGGCAAGGCCGACCCGTACCCGTGGCGCTTCGAGACCGAGCCCGAGCTGGTGCTACCGGATGACATGTGGGTCCGTGCCGAGACGCTCGTGGACGAGCTGGAGCACATCGGCAAGTGGCCGCGCGAGCACTGGAAGCTCGCGTTCCAGGGCCAGATGCGCGCCGTCTCCGAGCACGACGCCGACGTCCTGCTGCGGCGCCTGCGCGCCGCCGACCCGGCGCGGGCATGAGCGAGCGCCGCGGCGGCGCGCTCGCGCGCGTGATCGCCGCCTGGCGCGCGCTCACGCCCGACGGGCGGCTGGCGGCGACCGCGGCGCTCGCGCTGTTCGTGACGATGCTGCTGCCCTGGTACCAGGTTCAGAGCAGAGCCGTGAACGACAGCATCACCGCGTTCGGCGCCTTCTCGTTCGTCGAGGCGTCGGTGCTGCTCGTCGCGGTCGCGGCGCTCGGGCTGCTGTTCATGCGCGCGGAGGGGCGCGCATTCCACCTGCCCGGCGGCGACGGCACGATCGTGATGGCAGCCGGGCTGTGGGTCGGCGTGCTGCTGCTCTGGCGGCTGTTCGACAAGCCCGACGTCGCCGGCGCGCTCGTCGGCGTCGAATGGGGCATCTTCGTCGCGCTCGCCGCCGCGGGGCTGCTTGCCTACGCCGGCTTGCGCATGCGCCGGGCGGCGCGGCCGCCGGCGCCGCTCGTGCGCAGGCGCCCGCGCCCCGCGACGGACGCTGCGCCCCCCGCGCCCGGCACGATCGTCACGCAGGTGCTGCCGCCGGAGCGCCCGCGGCGACCGCGCGCGGGACCGGGCCCGTCTGGCGAGCAGCTCACGATCCCGCTGCCGCCGGGCGACGAGCCGAGCTGATCCGGCGCTCCCGCGCGCCGGCGTGAGGCGGCACCCCCGCCGCTATCGTTCGGCGTCCGATGCCCCCGGTCGAGCCCACCTCCGTGCAGCAGGTCGCCGACGGCCTGCGCTCGGTCGGCTACCTCCCAGGCGAGTCGACCGCGCTCGTCTCCTACCTCTCCGCCAAGCTCGGCAAGCCCGTGCTGGTCGAGGGGCCGGCCGGCGTCGGCAAGACGGAGCTGGCGAAGGCGCTCTCGCGCTTCCTCGGCCGCGAGCTGGTGCGCCTGCAGTGCTACGAGGGCCTCGACGAGGCGAAGGCGCTGTACGAGTGGAACTACCGCAAGCAGCTCCTGCGGATCCAGGCGGAGGCGTCCGGCACCGGCTGGGACGCGGTGCAGGAGGACATCTTCGGCGAGGAGTTCCTGCTCGCGCGGCCGCTGATGACGGCGATCGCGAACCCGGAGCCGGTCGTGCTGCTGATCGACGAGATCGACAAGACCGACCAGGAGTTCGAGGCGATGCTGCTCGAGCTGCTGAGCGACTTCCAGATCTCGATCCCCGAGCTGGGCCGCGTCGAGGCGCGCACGCAGCCGGTCGTGCTGCTGACGTCGAACAACTCGCGCGAGCTGACGGAGGCGCTGAAGCGGCGGTGCCTGTACCTGTGGCTCGACTACCCCGACGTCGAGCACGAGCTGGAGATCGTGCGGCTGCACGCCCCCGAGCTGCGCGAGACGATCGCGCGCAAGCTGGTCGGGATCGTGCAGGAGGTGCGCGAGCTCGACCTCAAGAAGCCGCCCTCGATCGCCGAGTCGATCGACTGGGCGCGCGCGCTGCTGCTGCTCGGCGCCGAGGAGCTCGACGCGCGGACGTTCCGCGAGACGATGTCGGTCATCGTCAAGCACCGCACGGATCTCGACACGGTCGCCGCGCGCGTCGGCGTGCGGCTCTCCGAGGGGGCGTCCGATGGCGCGGCCTCGCGCCGCTGAGACGCCCGGCCTCGATGCGCGCCTGATCGGCTTCACGGAGGAGCTGCGCGGCGAGGGCGTCGCGATCGGCACGTCCGAGCTGCTCGACGCGTTCGCGGCGCTGGCCGAGGTGCCGTGGGAGGTGCGGGCGGACTTCAAGGAGGCGCTCGCCGCGACGCTCGCGAAGTCGCCGGACGACCGGCGCGTGTTCGAGCTGGTCTTCGACCGCTTCTTCTTCCGCGCCGCCGAGGCGGAGGCGGCCGTGCGCGGCGTGCGCGAGGGCGAGGGCTTCGAGGAGGCCGGCGCGATCGACGTCGACGCGCTGCGCGAGCAGATCGCGCAGGCGCTGATGGAGGGCGACGAGGGCGCGATGCGCGACCTCGCGCGGCTCGCGATCGCCGCCTTCGGCGAGCAGGGCGAGGGCTCGGGCGTGATCGGCGTGGACGTGCAGCGGATCCGCCGCTCGCTCGGGCTGCGTGCCGAGCCGCAGCCGGAGTTCCCGGAGGGCGACCCGCGCCGCGACGGCGTCCCGCGCGAGCAGCTGCGCAGATTCGAGCAGCAGCTGCGGCGCGAGCTGGAGCGCGGCCAGATCGAGCGGACGCGGCAGCTTCCGCCGGCGCGGCCTTTGTCCGAGCTGGACCGCTCGCTGCCGGGCGGACCGATCCAGGATCTCGCAGCCGTGCACCGGGTGGTGGCACAGCTCAAGCGCCGCCTGGCGACGCAGGGCAAGGAGCTGCGCGGGCGCAGACGCCACGCGCACGTGGACGTGCGGCGCACGATGCGGGCGTCTTTGCAGACGGGCGGCGTGCCGGTCGAGCTGCGCTACCGGCCGTTGCGCCCGCGACGGCCCGAGCTGTTCGTCCTCTGCGACGTCTCGACGTCCGTCACGTCCGCGTCGGTGTTCTTCCTCAGCGTGCTGCACGCGCTGCACGACTCCTTCCGCAAGCTGCGCTCGTTCGTCTTCATCGAGCGGATCAGCGAGGTGACGGAGGTCTTCGAGCGCGAGCGCGACTTCCGCAGAGCGAGCGACGCGATCTCGCGCGACGCCGGCGTCGCCGACATCTCCGGCTACACCGACTACGGCCGCGTCTGGACCGAGTTCCTCACCGAGGTCGAGGACGACCTCCACCCGCGCGCGACCGTGATCGTGCTCGGCGACGCGCGCACGAACGGCCGCCCCCCGCGCGACGACGTGTTCGCCGCAATCGCCGCGAAGGCCGGCCGCACGTTCTGGCTCAACCCCGAGCCGCGCCTGTACTGGAACTACGGCGACTCGGTGATCGCCGCCTACGAGCGCCACTGCACCGCGTTCGAGTGCTGGACGGCGAACCAGCTGGAGGATTTCGTGAAGGCGCTGACGGGGACGGGAACGCGGACGCCATGAAGCCCGGCCCGAGGCGTGGCGCGCGCATCGACCTGCGGCACGTTCGCGCGCGGCTCGAGCAGGGCGACTCGCTGTGGCCGGCCCAGGCGGCGGTCGCGCTGGCGATCGCGCTCAGCTTCGGGCTCTCGAAGGAGGTGCTGATCGGGCCGCACTGGCTATTGCCAGGCGTCGAGACCGTGCTGCTCGCCTGGCTCGTCGTGATCGCCCCGCGCCGCGCGACCGAGCATTCGCCCGGCCGCAGGCGGCTCTCGCTCACGCTGATCGCGCTCGTGAGCCTCACGAACATCGTCACGCTCGGGCTGCTCGTCCACTTCCTCATCAACGGCGGCAAGGTCAGAGGCCACGCGCTGGTCCTGTCCGGCGTGCTCGTGTGGCTGACGAACGTGCTGCTGTTCGCCGTCTGGTACTGGGAGCTCGACCGCGGCGGCCCGGCCGCGCGCTTCGTCGAGCACGACCGCCTGCCCGACTTCCAGTTCCCGCAGATGGACAACCCGCAGTTCGCGCCACCGGGCTGGCGGCCCGGCTTCGTCGACTACCTCTACACGTCGCTCACGAACGCGACCGCGTTCTCCCCGACCGACACGATGCCGCTCACGCCGATCGCCAAGACGCTGATGGGGCTCCAGTCGCTCGTCTCGCTCGTGATCGCGGTCCTGATCGTCGCGCGGGCTGTGAACATCCTGCCGTGAGCGGCGCGGGCGCTCCGCCAAAGCTCTAGATTCCGGTCGGCATGAAGGTCGGCGGCGCACGGACAGCGCGACGGATCCTGGGGCGCGGGCTCGCGGCATGTGCGCTCGCCCTGCTCCCGAGCGCGGCAGCGCAGGCGACGACGTGGGACGTCTTCACGATCCGCAACGTCGGCGACATGCCCGGCCTCGACTACGACCAGATCGTCACGAGCGACCCCGTCGACCTCGGCGACAAGACGCTGCTCGTGATCGCCGACGAGGTCGACGGCTGCGGCTACCTTCCCGACCGGCTCGAGACCGGACAGGTCTACACGCTGGTCTCGACGACCGGCGGGCTCACCGGCGCCTACCAGCAGGTTCCCGACGACACGACCGTCGGGATGATGACGCTGGGACACGACTGCGGCCTCGGCGTCCGCAGCAAGCTCCGCATCGCCTATCACGAGAGCGGACCTGTGCAGACCGTCACCGCCACGGTCGTCGACGGCTCCCCGATTCCCGTCACGACCACGCACCTCGCCGTCCCGAGCGAGCCGCTGCAGACGAACCAGCCGGTCACGCTGACGGCGACGGTACGCCCCAGCTCCGGGAGCGCGACGGGGACCGTCTCGTTCTTCGACCGGCTCGGCCCCGGCGACGGCGAGCTGTGCGTCCACGTGCCGGTGCACCTCGTCCGCGACGCCTACACGGCGACGTGCGACACCAGTCTCCGGGCCAACGTCGGCGAGGACCTCGGAACGTGGAGCGGCAACCTGCGGGCGGACTTCACGCCCAGCGACGCCGGTGCGCTGAAAGGCTCCAGCAACTCCAACTGGGGCTCGGTGGGACTCGGCGCCACGTCCACGGCGCTCGCCGTCGACCCTGCGACGACGGGTCCGTTCGCCACCGCCACCGTCACCCCCACCTACGCCGGGCCGCTGGTCCCGACCGGAACGGTGGCATTTCGGGACGGCGGGACCCCTGTGCCCGGATGCGACGCGCGGCCGCTGGTCGGATCCACGCCGCAGGCGAGCTGCGACCTCGGATCGCTGTCGCCGGGCGACCACGCGATCACCGCCTCGTACGCCGGGGACGCAGCCTTCGCAACTTCGAGCTCCGTCACGCAGGCGATCGCCATCTCGTCTCAGCCGCTGACGACGCCACTCCCGCCGGCGACGAGACCGGCGCCAGCTCGCCGCAGAGTCGTCGTGCTGCGCGCCCGCCGCCGCTGCCGCGCACATCGGGGCCACGCTCGACGGTGTACTACGATCCGTCCTCGAAAGCACACCAGGGGTGCTGGCAGGAGAGCCGGCTGAGATAGCGTCTCATCGCGGAGGAGCGACCCGGCGCTGACCCTTCGAACCTGTGGGGTAATGCCCGCGGAGGGAGCGATGGACGGCGTACGGGTCGACGCAGTGGAGCGGATCTTCCGCGGCCGTGGTCGTCGTGGCGCCGACGTCGTCGCGCTGCGCGGGATGGAGCTGCGCGCGGCTCCGGGCGAGATCGTCGCGGTCGTCGGCGCGAGCGGCTGCGGCAAGTCGACGCTGCTGGAGCTGATCTGCGGGCTGCAGGCACCCGACGCGGGGACGGTCGCCGCCGATCCGGCGGTGCTGATGCCGCAGCGCGACCTGCTGCTGCCGTGGGCCAGCGCGCTCGACAACGCGGCGCTCGCCCTGCGCGTGCGCGGCGTCGCGGCGGCCGCGGCGCGCAGGCGGGCGCGCCCGTGGTTCGGGCGCTTCGGGCTCGGCGGCTTCGAGCGCGCGCGGCCGGCCGAGCTGTCGGGCGGGATGCGCCAACGCGTCGCGTTCGTGCGCACGCTGCTCGCGGGCAAGCCGGTGCTCGCGCTCGACGAGCCGTTCGCCGCGCTCGACGCGCTCACCCGCCAGGAGATGCAGAGCTGGCTCGCGCACGCGCTGATCGAAGAGCCGCGCACCGTCGTGCTCGTCACGCACGACGTCGAGGAGGCGGTCGTGCTCGCAGACCGCGTCGTCGTGATGTCGCCGCGGCCGGGGCGCGCGATCGCCGAGCTGGACGTCGAGCTGCCGCGTCCCCGCGCCCGCACGGACGCGGCGGTCGTCGGGCTGCGCGAGCGGGCGCTCGCGGCGCTGGGAGCGCCCGCATGAGAGCGCTGGGACGCATCGCGGAGCCGCCGGCGACGCTCGCGGCGGCGGGGACGCAGGCGCGGCGCCGTCGGCGACGCCGGTCCGGCGCGCTGCTGGGCGCGCTCGGCGCCGTCGCGATCCTGTTGGTCGTGGTCGGCGCGTGGGAGCTGTACGCGGACCTCAGCGGGATCGACCCCGCGATCCTGCCAGCGCCCCACGCCGTCGCGAAGGCGGCCTGGCTCGACCGCGGCCTGCTGTGGGACAACCTCGTGACGACCGGCGGCGAGGTGCTGCTCGGGATCCTCGTCGCCGGCACGGCCGGGTTCGTCCTGCCGGTCGTGCTGCACCTCTCCTCGCCGTTGCGCCGGTCGGTCTACCCGCTGCTCGTCGTCTCGCAGGTGATCCCGGTCGTGCTGATCGCCCCGCTGCTCGTCACCTGGCTCGGCTTCGGCATCGCCCCCAAGCTCGTCGTGATCGGGCTCGTCTGCTTCTTTCCGATCGTCGTCACGACGCTCGACGCGCTCTCGCGCGTCGACCCGGAGCTGCCGAAGCTGATGCGCACGCTCGACGCCTCCCGCCTGCGGATCCTGCGCCACGTCGAGCTGCCCGCAGCGCTGCCCGGCCTCTTCAGCGGCGCGAAGGTCGCCGTCACGTTTGCGCCGATCGGCGCCGTCTTCGCCGAGTGGGTCGGCTCCTCGTCGGGCGTCGGCCACCTCGTCCAGCAGGCGATCCCCCAACTGCTCACGGCCCGCGCCTACGCGGCCGTGCTGATCCTGTCCGCGTTCGCGATCGCGCTGTTCGGCCTGCTCACGCTGGCCGAGCGGCTGCTCGTGCCGTGGGCGCATGAACCATCCCGACAAGGACGGAACCGATGAAGCGAGGACTCGCGATCGTCGTCGCGCTGGCGGCGCTGCTGCTGGCGCTCGCCGGCTGCGGCGAGAAGAAGGACGCGATCCAGCCGAGCGCGAGCACGGCCAGGAGATCGCTCACGCTGATGCTCGACTACCTGCCGAACCCGGACCACGTCGGGCTCTACGCGGCGCTCGCGAACGGCGACTTCGCGAAGGCCGGGCTCGACGTGAACGTGGTGACGCCGTCCGACCCGGCGGCGCCGCTCAAGCTGCTGGAGGCGGGCAAGGTCGACCTCGCGATCTCCTACGAGCCCGAGCTGCTGATCGCGCGCGACAAGGGCGAGCAGCTCGTGTCCGTCGGGGCGATCTCGCAGGTCCCGCTGACGACGCTGATGTCGCTGAAGAAGGGCGTGCGCACGCCGCAGGACCTCAGAGGCGGCCGCGTCGGCACGGCCGGGATCCCCTACCAGAGCGCCTACCTGACGACGATCCTCGCGCACGCGGGCGTGCCGCGCAGCTCGGTGAAGGAGACGAACGTCGGCTTCGACCTCGTGCCCGCGATGCTGTCGAAGAAGGTCTCCGCGACGCTCGGCGCCTACTGGAACGTCGAGGGCGTGCAGCTCGCGCGCGCCGGCAAGCACCCGCGCATCATCCGCATGGAGCAGGTCGGCGTGCCGACGTACGACGAGCTCGTGCTCGTGGCGCGCAAGGCCACGCTCGCCAACCGCGGCGACGACGTGCGCGCGTTCGTGCAGGCGCTGGCGCGCGGCTACGCGGCCGCGAGAGCCGACCCGCAGGCCGCGACCGACGCGCTCGTGAGAGCGGCGCCGGACCTCGACAAGCGCTTCGCGCTCGCAAGCGTGAAGGCATCGCTGCCGGCGTTCTTCCCGGCCAACGCCAGCGAGCCGTGGGGCTGGCAGGACCCGGCCGCGTGGCAGGCGTACGAGCGCTGGATGTTCTCCAACAACCTGATCGGCGTGATGCCGAGCGCGGGCGCCACTCCATACACGAACGAGTTCCTGGCGGGACAGGGCTCCTGAGGTCGAGCTGTGTCCCGTAGGGTCGAGATACCGACCCTACGGGACACAGGTCATGCCGCCGCCGCGACCGCGCGCAGCTCCGGCGCGGCCGCGCGCAGCGCGTAGGCGGCGGCGAGGCCGGCCCACTCGCCGTAGGGGGCGAAGAACGCGCGCACGTCGTCTTCGGTGGCGCGGACGCGCGGGTCTCCCCCGCTCTGCAGCCGGCCAACGAGCTTGACGTAGGCGAGGTCGCCGGCCGGCAGCGCGTCGTAGCGGCCCTGCCCGAGCAGCGCGAGGAGCGACAGCGTCCACGTGCCGATCTCGGGGATCCGCCGCAGGCGGCGCCAGCCGGCTTCGAGGCGGTCGGCCTCCTGCGCATGCAGGTCGACGCGCCCGCTCGCAACCTCCTCCGCACACCGCCGCAGCGCAAGCGCGCGCTTGGGCGCGAGGTCGAACGAGCACAGCAGCGCGGGCGCCTGCGCGGCGACGGTCGCGGCGCTCGGCAGGTCGCGCAGGCCGCTGCGCGCGCAGCGGCGGCCGATCCGCGCGACGATGCGGCGCTGGATCGCCGCGGCGCGCACGTACTCGATCAGCTGCTCGGTGACCGCCCACGCGAGCGCCTCGAACGGCTCGGGGCGCCGCCGCAGGCGCACGGCCGGATCGGTGCGCACGGCGGCGCCGATCAGCGGGTCGTCGCGGAAGCCGTCGTGGAATGGGCGCAGGTCGTCGTCGACGCCGAGCGCGAAACGCATCCGCTCGATCCCCCACGCCGCGGCGGCCGGGTCGGCCGCCGCCGCGCCGAACAGCACCCGATCGCGCGCCGTCTGCGCGACGCGCACGACGACCGGCGCCTCGTCGGGCCCGTGGTGCAGCAGGCGATGCACGACGCCGCGCCGCACGCGCAGCACGCCGTCCGGCCCGCTCGCGCGCGAGAGCCGGAACGGCCACGCCGGCCGCACCTCGACGCGCAGCTCGCGCACGCCGGCCGGCGGCGCCGCGGGGCGCGGCCGCGGGCGGGCGCGCAGCGCGCTCACTCGCGTCCGAGCAGGTGCACGTCGACCAGGAACGAGCGCGTGCCGAGGACGGTCAGCGTCTCGGCGCCCGCACCGCGCTTGCGGCGACGCGGCGCGCGGGCCGGCCGGCGCGCGACGTGGCGGCTGATCGCGACGACCGTCGCGGCGCCCGCGACGAAGCCGGTCACCGCGACGGCGGTCGCCTGCACGGCCGGAAGCTGCCGCCGCGGCGCGGCCCGCTCGATCGCGTGCACCTCGGCTGCGAGCACGGGCACGCCGTCGACCGTCTCCTCGGGCTCGACGAGATCCGGCTGGGGATCCATCAGCGCATGGTGACAGCGGCGGCGGTCAGACGGGGGCGCCGGCGCCGACCGGCACGGCCTCGAACTCGGACACCTCGTCCGGGACCGACTCCTCGAGCGTCCGCTCGTAGAGGCGGTAGCGGCGCACGACTCTGCCGCCCATCCCCTCCATCGCGCGGTTCATCGACTTGTTCGTCTCGAGGATCCAGCCCATCTCGCCGTACGTCTGCGGCGTGATCTCGGCGGAGTCGAAGTGCAGCTGGTAGAAGCGAGCGGCGACCCCGGTGTGCTGCCACTCGCGTCTGACGCCGAGCGCGAAGACGCGCACGCGGTCGATCTTTCTGCGGTTCCAGAGGAACTTCGCCCAGCCGAACGGCAGCAGCCGGCCGTTCATCCCCTTGAGCACCTGGTTGTAGTCGGGCAGCGACAGCGCCGCGCCGACCGTCTCGCCGTCCTTCTCGGCGATGAACGCCCAGTGCTCGTCGAGCAGCGGCTTGAGCGTTCTCGCGTAGTGGCGGACCTCTCTCTCGGTCAGCGGCGAGAAGCCCCAGTTTCTCTCCCAGGCGGCGTTGTAGACCTCCAGGAAGCGGTTGATCTCGGCCTGCATGTCCTTCTTGCGCATCGGGCGCACCGTGATCCCGTGCTTGCTCTCGACCTGGTCGGCCATTCTCCAGATCGCCGGGTGGACTCTGTCGCGGCCCTGGATGCGCAGCTCCCACATCAGCGTGTCCATCGCCTTGCTCATCCCGGCGCTCTCCAGCAGGCGCGGGTAGTAGCGGTGCGTCCAGTTCGTGAGGATGATCGGCGGCAGCTCGTAGCCCTCGACCAGCACGCCGCACTCGTCGTTCATCGTGAAGTCCATCGGCCCGACCATGCGGTCGCGCCCGCGCGCCCTCAGCCAGCGCTCGGCGGCGGCGAGCAGCGCGGCCGCCGCCTCCGGGTCGTCCTCGCACTCGAAAAAGCCGAACAGGCCCCAGGTGTTGTCCTGGAACTCGTTGAAGATGCGGTCGACCTGCGCGGTGATGCGGCCGACCGCGCGGCCGTCGCGCCAGGCGAGGAAGTACTCCGCCTCGCCGTGCTCGAACCAGGGGTTCTTGCGGCGGTCGAGGAACTGGCGGCGCTCGGAGATCAGCGGCGGCACCCAGTTCGGCTCGTTACGATAGAGCCGCCAAGGCAGCTTGATGAAGGTCGTGAGGTCGCGCTTTGACGCGACAGGCCTGACGTCGACTCCCATTGGCGGCGCAACGATATATGCCCACCAGGATCGACGTCTTCAGCAAGGCACGCACGCACGAGCGCGTCGCGCAGCTCCAGGCCGCGCGCGAGCTCGACGCCGTGCCGTACTTCCGGCGGTTGGAGTCGGCCGCGGCGCCCGTCGTGGAGATGGAGGGCGAGCGCCGGGTCATGCTCGGCTCCAACAACTACCTGGGACTGACGGCCGACCCGCGCGTGATCGAGGCGGCGCACGACGCGATCCGCCGCTACGGCACCGGCGTGACCGGCTCGCGCCTGCTGAACGGCACGCTGGACCTGCATCTGGAGCTGGAGGCCGAGCTGGCGGGCTGGATGCAGACGGAGGACGCGCTCGTCTTCTCGACCGGGCATCAGGCGAACCTCGGCGCGATCGGCACGATCCTCGGGCCGGAGGACACGGTCGTGGTCGACTCCGGCGACCACGCCTCGATCCTCGACGGCGTGCTGCTCTCGCGCGCGAAGCTGCGCGCCTTCCGCCACAACCGCCTCGACCTGCTGGAGAAGCGCCTGGCGCAGGCGGAGGGGGACGGCGGGGGGATCCTCGTCGTCGTCGACGGCGTCTTCTCGATGGAGGGCGACGTCGCGCCGCTGCCGGAGATCGCCGACCTGTGCGCACGCTTCGGCGCGCGCCTGATGGTCGACGAGGCGCACGGGCTCGGCGTGCTCGGCGAGCGCGGCGCCGGCGCGAGCGAGCTGCTCGGCGTCGAGGACCGCGTCGATCTGCGGATGGCGACGTTCTCGAAGTCGCTCGCCTCCTGCGGCGGCGTGATCGCCGGCCCGGCCGACGTGATCGACTTCCTGCGGATCCAGTCGCGGCCGTTCCTGTTCACCGCCTCCGGCGTGCCGGCCGCTGTCGGCGCCGCGCTCGCGGCGACGCGCATCTGCCGTTCGGACGAGGGGCGCGAGCTGTTCGCGCGCGTGCTCGACAACGGCCGCTACCTCAACGAGGGGCTGCGCGCGCTCGGCTTCCACGTCGTCGACCCGGTCGCGCTGCCGGACGGGACGCGCGTCGCGACGCCGATCGTGCCGGTGCTCGTCGCCGACGACTGGAAGGCCGCGCTGCTGTGGAAGGCGCTCTACGACGCCGGCGTCTACGTCAACGTCGCGCTCCACCCGGCGGTGCCGCCAGGCGGCGCGCTGCTGCGCACGAGCGTAATGGCGACGCACGAGCGCGCGACGCTCGACGGCGCGCTCGACGCCTTCGCCGAGGTCAAGCGCGCGTTCGAGGCCGAGCACGGCCCGCTGCCCTCTACCAGTTGACGGTAGCTTGACGCACCGGCAGCCGGTGCGATTGTGAAAAGGCCGCTCTTAGCGTGGGTCCCGGACGGTTCGGGATTGACCTGGGATGGTCCGCTCGCATAGCTTCTCCTCTGCCGCCGGGACGACTTGTCTCAGGCGACGGCAAGACCGCCAGCCGTCGCCAGGAGATGGGACCCAAGCTCGCGCTCGACGGCGAACCCCCCGAGGCTGTCGAGCCCCCCGCTCGGCGTGCCTCTCCACGCCTATCTCGTACGGAGGCAGGGAGAAAGAGTGCAGATGGACGCGTTGTCGACGATGTCCCCCGGGCCGCAGCACCTGCAGGCCCTTCAGCGTGCCAACCGCGTGCGCCTCGCGCGTGCCGAGCTCAAGCGCCGGATCGCCGAAGGCGAGCTGACCGCGAGCGAGGTGATCCTCACCTCGCCGTGGGAAGCGGAAAGCATGGCCATCGGCGACGTGCTGATGAGCCAGCGTCGGTGGGGCGGGACGCGCTGCCGCAAGTTCCTCGCGATGTTCCGCATCTCCGAGACGAAGACGATCGGGTCGCTGACCGAACGCCAGCGTCTCGCGCTCGCCGCGCAGCTCGACGCACATGCGACGATCGAGCGCGCCTGTCAGCCGGCGGTCGGCATGACGGTCGCGCGCGAGCTCGTCTCGGTCTAGGCGAGGGGCGCCACGCGCGGGCCGGGTGCTCCGAATCCCGGTCCGCGCGTGGCGATCTCGACGATGTGGCCGTCCGGATCGCGCAGGTAGAGCGAGCGGAACGCGCCGCGATCCAGCACCTCGCTGCACTCCACGCCTCTGTCGTGCAGGTAGTCGCGCCAGGCGAGCTGCTCGTCGGCCGACTCGACGGCGAACGCGAGGTGGTGGAGCGAGCCGGCGCCGACGACGCCGTCCTCCATCTGCGGGTACTCGAGGAACGTGACGAGCGTGCCGGGCGCGCCGTCGGCGTCGCCGAACCAGAAGTGGCGCGTATCGGGATCGTCGTCGTTGACGCCCTCCTCGACGAGCGCGAGGCCGAGGACGTCGCGGTAGAACGCCGTCGTGCGATCGAGGTCGCGGCAGATCGCCGTGACGTGATGCAGCCCGGTGAGGCGCATACGGCGGAGGTCCTGGTCTGCCATCGCGCGGGAGGCTAACGGACCTTCATGCCGACGCCGCCGCTCTTGCGCTTGAAGAGCTGGCGGAAGGTCGGGACGCCGACGAGCAGGCCGCCGCCGGCGCCGGCGATCAGGAGCGTGCGCTGCGCGCCCGCGAAGTACAGGATCGCCATGACCGTGATCGCGACCACGCCCGAGAGCACGAGGGTGTGCGAGCGGTAGCCGCCGAGATGCTCGCGGATCGCGACCTCGAGACCGGCGATCGAGCCCAGCAGCATCGCGGCGAACACCAGCGGCAGGCGGCCGCCGAGGATCCCCCAGACGCCGAGCACGATCGCCGCCAGCGCGCACAGCTCGACGAGCGGGAAGCTGCCCCACGGCGGCTTCGGGGCGGCGTCGCGGCGCGCGCGCCGGGAGGCGGTGCTGAGCGGCGCCTCCGCGCGCGCCGGGGAGGGCGCCGGCGGCGCGGGTGCGGTCGTGCGCTCGCGTGGCGCGGCGCTCGCGCGCCGGCGACTGCGTCGGCCCATCGGTCTGGCGCTCGGTCAGATCAGGCCGCCACGCAGGCGGCCCAGGCTAGGGGACATCCGGAGGAGAGCTTGACCTGCCACCAGCCCATCAGCATGCCGATCAGACCCAGGCGCGGGCGAACCTCCCAGGCGCCGCAACCGGGCTGGCCCAGGTCGCTGCACGACACGCGCTCGAAGCGGTGCTTGCCGGGCTCGAGCAGCATCT
>DATNAP010000076.1:0-57620 GCA_035572475.1 Conexibacter sp.
AGAGCGCATAGCCTAGTCGACCGACGACGCCCACCGCGGGCCACCGCGACGCCGCCATACGGACGCCCGCGTTGGTAGGCTTGCCGCTCCCAGGGCGATTAGCTCAGCTGGGAGAGCGCCGCCTCGACAAGGCGGAGGTCACTGGTTCGAGCCCAGTATCGCCCATCGCGCAAACCGCAGCGTCGCCGATCGTCCCCGTCTGGACGGCTGCGGCGATCGGTCGCCTCAGTAGGCGGCGAGCAACAGCCGGTAGCCGAGGTCGAGCTCGGGACGGTCGGCGAGCATCGCGTTGCGCTCATGCCAAGCGCCTGTGGAGAGGTCGTTCTCCAAGCGCTCGACAGCACGGTCGACCACGCTCGGATCCAGTCGTGCGAACACCGAGATGCCCGCACGTACGTTCGGGTCGAGATACGCCTCGGGGCGGGCCCAGAAGGCGTGAAAGAAGCCGTCCTGGCAGTCAGAGGGAATCGGCACGGGGATGATGGTCCGTGCACCGAGATGCCGGGCGATCGTCTCGATCGACATGCCGGGAAGACCGACGAACTCGGGCAGGTAGTCGCGCACCAGCCAGAACCGCCCCGCGAATTGCCCGTCCCACGTGAACAGCACCGCCCGTCTGCGCGCGACCCGTCGCATCTCGCGCAAGCCGGCCGCTCGATCACTCCAGTGGTGATCGGTCAAGACTGCCAGGGCCGCGTCGAAGGCCCCGGCCTCGAACGGCAGCGACTCGGCCGCGGCCTGCACGACCGGCGCCGCGGCCGGACTCCGCTGAGCGATCATCACCGCCGATGGCTCCACTGCGACGACCTCTCGATCGCTCGGTTCATACGAGCCCGTTCCTGCGCCGACGTTCACCACGCACGCGGCGTCTCCGAGCGCGGCGTCGATCGCCCGTCGAATCCGCCGATCCGGCTGACGCGTCCGCCGATATCCGGTGCCGATCGCGTCGTACAAGGCCATTCGAAAAGCCTAATCCGAACCGAGCGTCAACGCCCGAGCGGCCAACGCGACTTGGTTTGCGCGACGCCAAGTTCTCTCCACTGAACTGCTCGTCGCGAGCGTTTCGAGGCGGCTCGCGGTACAGCGCTCTTGAGCAGAGGTTCCTTCCCGGACGCGAGGCTCCAATGGCCGCGGCGGGTCCATCGCGTGGATCGCGCCGCATGCAACTGCATGCTGTGTAGACGGCAGACGTTGCGCTCGTCAGCCTTCGGGGCGTGTCCGCACTGACCCTCGCCGAGTTGACCTACGAGCAGGCGCAGAAGGCGCTCGAGCAACAGGAGCGTCAAGTCAACGAGCTGCGCCAGCGCACCGGCACGCTGCTGGGAGCCGCCGCGCTGACAGCATCCTTCTTCGGTGCGGCGGCGTTGGGTCGCGACGGCGTTGGCATCCCGGTCGTTCTGGCAGCGAGCGCTTTGGCGGTCACCGTGCTGAGCGGGCTGTACGTGCTCTATCCGCACGAGCTGAAGTTCGCATCTGACGCACGCCGGCTCTATGACCGCCTTGCGCCGGACAGAGACGATCCCGAACGCCTGCACCTGCGCCTCGCGTTCGGACTCCGCGACGCCCGAGAGCAGAACGGAAAGCGCGTTGCTCAGCTCCTGCGCTGCCTTTCGCTCGCCGCTGGCGCCCTCGTGATCGAGATTGTCTGCTGGGCGTGGGCGCTGGCGCTACTGTGAGGTTCGATGAAACCCAAGCCCGACACCGCATCCGCCCCCAAGCCGGTTCCTCCGGCTCTCCCGTCGGAGAGCATCCCGCCCGTGCCTCCATCGGTGTTCATTCCGGAGACGCGCGGAGCGAACCCGCCTCATCAGAGCTAACCAGCGGAGCGGGGCACTCGCGTCCCGCCTTCACCGTATGCCCCAGGGAAGGCTCTCCCGCTTTGGGCGGTGATCCCCCTGGGGCTCCGTCTTCCCAGGGTCACATTCGCTGCACCGACTCACGCGGCCAGCAGCGCTGGCGCCGGCACCGCCCGGTTTGCGCGACGCCAAGTTCTCTCCACTCGTTTCGAGGCCCCGCGTTGGCGGGGCTCTTCTCGTTCTAGGGGCGTGGAATCGCTGCTGCGGCGGGGAAACGCATCGCTCCGCTTGTTGTTCCCAGCCGACTGGCATGCGTGCCGACTACGACAGCAAGGCGAACGCCATCTCGATCGCGCTCGTGCCGGAGGTCGAGCACGCCGAGCGTGCGGACCAGGTCCATGAGCGCGCGATCGTCGCGTTGCACGACGGCTATCCGGTCAGGCTGCAAGTGCTCTACCCGGACCTCGGCGTCGAGGAGCCGATCGCGGCGGTGGTGGTCCGCTATGACCTCGACAGGGGTGCGCTCGAAGCTGCGGCGCGCTCAGCGCTGGTCGTGCCGGATCGGATCGTCGTACTCGACGTGCTCGCGCCTGCTGCCTGAGGGCCGGTTCGCATGAGAGTGATCGGCCCCCCGCTGTACGCTGCTGCCGTGGATCCGGCAAGAGGACCAGTCCCGGCGGATCGCGAGTCGGACGCTGATGGCGTCCGCGACCCGCTCGCGAATCCGGCGGCGGTGCTCGCCGCGCGGCAGCGCCCGATGGCTGAGCGGTTGGCACTGGCGTTGAGCTGGAACAGACTCGCGTCTCAGCTCCGGTCTGGCCTTGCTGAGGCGATGAGAGGCCCGACGGCGCGCCGGTGACCGAGCCGTCGGACTTCGACGCGCTGGAGTTGTTCCGGGCGCTCGGTCGTCACGAGGTTGAGTACGTCACCGTGGGTGGAGTCGCGATCCAGGCATACGGCGGCCAGCGGATGACGCGGGACCTCGACGTGGCCATCGCTGCGTCGAAGGACAACATGCAGCGGCTCGCGGCAGCGCTCGTGGACCTCGACGGGCGCATCCTCGGCCCGGACGGACAGCGCTCGAAGTCGACCCCGTCGGCGGCGCTGCTCGCGTCGGGCGACCAGTGGCACCTCATCACCGCGTACGGGCCGCTCGACGTGCTCACGCTCCCCGCGCACCTCGGCTCTTTCGCCGACGTGCGCGCTCGCGCTCATTCCGTGCAGCTCGGCGACCTCTCTATCCCGATCGCGCACCGCGACGATCTGCTCACGATGAAGCGCGCTGCCGGGCGACCGCAGGATCTCGCCGACGTGCGCCTGCTCGAATCGCTCGGCGACGAGCCGTAACCGACGACTCCGGACCCGCGATCGGCAACGCCGATCCCACATAGCCGGGGTAGCGCGTTCGGGGGCGCGCAAGGATGCTGAGTCGATGGAGGACGACGCCGAGTACGCGCGCTTGTGCGAGCGCTACATCGAGCGCAACCCGGCGATCATGGGCGGCGTGCCCGTGATCCGCGGCACGCGGGTTCCAGTCCGGACGGTCGCCGGGCTGATCGAACGGGGCGAGTCTCGCGCGATCATGCGCGAGGACTATCCGCAGGTGCCGGAGGAGGCGTACGCCGCTGCCGTCCGGTGGGCACTGGAGAACCCGCGTCGCGGTCGCCGGCCCGGCGCGTAAGGCGATGCGTGCCGGCGAGCGGTCGAGGACGTCGCCGTGATACCCCGCGCCGTCAGCCGGCCGCCAGGGCGGGTGCGAGGTCGTCGGCGGTGGTCTCGATCGTCTCGGGGATCGTGACCGTGAGGCGGCCGTCGCGTTCGAGGATGCGGCGCGGGCCAAGCATCGTCAGGCCGGCAATGCGGCTGGTGCCGGGGACGTAGCGGATGACGTGGCCCTCGGGGGTCTCCTCGCCCTCGCCGGGCTGGGGCTCGCCGACGTGCAGGTAGAGCACGTCGTGCTCGGCGTCGTAGTCGGCGTGGTCGAAGGTGACCGGGCCGATCCTGATGTTCACGCGCTCCATGACCTCGGGTCCTTTCGGTTCCCAAACGCGGAGATGATCCGCGCCGGGTTCCTGCTCATAGCTTACGACCACCATAAGCCACCGACTCGGGCCGACGCCGCGCAGGTGGAACCGCCTGCGCTGCTCGTAGGTCGGGTCGGGCTCGACGTGATCGGGCGCGTGGACGGCGCGCAGCACCTCGGGCAGGTAGCCGTCCAGCTCGGCGTGGTCGCGCAGCACCTTGTCGTCCCACACGCGCGCCAGCAGGACGACGCGTGCGCCTTCCGGGTCGATCGCCTCGTCGATGACCTCCTCGCCACCCATCGGAACGAGGATGCCGGCGGCCGCGGACGGCTCCCAGCTTCGTGTTGGATCGCGTCCGCCTACACGAAGTGGTGCGATCAGGGTGACTGCGTCAGTCTGATCGGCGGAAGCATCGAATGGAGCCCCTGGACGCAGTTCATGCGTGATCGCGGGATGTCTCCTGCCGGGCGCTCGATACGCGCCACGTGGTCGCAAATCTGGACCAGGCCGTCGACGAACCATTCGTCTTGATCCGAGACGGTCGAGATCGGCCGTGGTGGCGCATACAGCCCGTAGTGGGTGCAGTCGTCGGGCGCAAAGTATCCCGCGGCAGGGGAGATCCGGATCACCTCCTGACACAGGTTGCGAAGGAGTCGCCACGTGTTGTGGACATGGGTCGTCTCGTCGTGCTTCCACTGTGCGAGCTTATGGGCGGCGAGGACGCCCCGTTCCACCTCGGTGTCGCGGCTATGTCGTCCGTAGGCGTATGCGCCTACCCCCACAGCACCGAGGGCGCCGAGAGCCAAAGCGAGGATGAGGGCGGAGCGAGGGATGCGGATTGTCACGCGGCGGCGATCCTAATCCGCGTCGCCGCGAGACCGAGCCACTTGGATCTCGGCGACCGATGTCCAAGCGCCTGGCGCTGGCGCTGAGCTGGAACAAGCTCGCGTCCGAGCTGCGCGCCGGCCTCGCGGCTGCCATCGAGCGCGAGCGGCAAGCGGCGCGCGACGAAGCATCGGGCACGCGCGACGACGAGCGCTGAGCCGGCCGCCTGTACGTAATCCGTACGTTCCGGCCACGGCGTAAGGCAAACCAGGCACGAGCCAGTGCACGAGATCGCCGGCCACACGGGCGATTCCGGGCGATCGGCGAGCGCGCAGGAGACGAAATGCCCTCCGCCTCGACAAGGCGGAGGGCACTGGTTCGAGCCCAGTATCGCCACTCGCAAACCGCTCCCTCGGAGGAGGCTCGTTGTTGGAGGGTGGCGGTACAGCCGCACCGAGATGGGCGTCGGCCTGACGGGGCTCTCAGTCGATCTCGAACGCTGCGCGGATCGCGTCGCTGAGGGCCTGTTCTTGACGGTCGAGCAGCGCGCCGATCTGCTCGCCCAGGGCAGTTGTGGGGACGGTCGTGATGTCGTCGCAGCTGATGACCGACGGCCCCGAGAGACCATTCGCGGTATTGACGGCTACCTCGGTCGAGAGCCCGCGGACGTTCGTGGTGATCGGCGCGATGGTCACGGCCGTCATATGCGGGCGCACAAGCTCGCGGGTGAGGATCAGCACCGGCCGAGCTTTGTCGAGCCGGGCGACGTGGATCGGCCGCATCAGGCGAGATCGGACGGAAGCCCCGCCGCGTGCTCGGCGAGACCGGCAAGCTCAGCATCCTGACCGGTTCGAGCGAGGATCTCGGCATCGCGTACGGCGATCGCACGGCGACGCTCGCGTTCGAGCGCGCGCGTCACGACCGCTGCACGGCTGGGCTCAGCTCCGGTGCCGACGAGTTCGTCGACGAACTCGACCAGCTCCTCGGAGAGGCGGACGGCGATCTGTTTGCTCATCCCATAATGGTACCAGATTGGTAGCACTGTCGATCTCGACGCGACGCGCAACAGCGCACCAACCAGTGGATGGTTTGCGCGACGTACGCGTGTGATTCTCGCGGGCGCTGGCGTCCTGCTCGCCGGCGTGTACCGAGAGGTCCCGTCGTGGCTCAGATGAGCGGGGTGGCGCTGCTGTTCGCCGGCGGCCTGTGGGCACTGCGCCGCAGCGGCCTCCAGCGACGTCAGGCGGCGGAGACGTATGGGAGCACCTTCGATAGTGCTCCGCCCACCTTCGGCGACGTCTCGTCCGGTCACCGCCACAACGGGGGCCACCACGGCGGCTTCGACGGTGGTGGGTCCTTCGACGGCGGTGGCGGCGGTCACGGCGGCGGCCACGGCGGGCACTGACGGCGCGGGTGTTCACGCGCCAGAGGTCACGGGTTCGAGCCCGTATCGCCCACTCGCCGGTCGCCTTCGCGCGACGGGGGTACCGTTGAAGCGATGCAGACCGTCGGCATCATCGGTGCGCCGTCGAGCGCCGGCGCGTATGCGCCGGGGCAGGAGCTGGCTCCGCGGCGCTTGCGCGAGGCGGGGCTGGTGAGCGGGCTTGAGCAGCTGGGGGTGAAGGTCCACGATCGCGGCGATCTCTCGCCGCGTCGCTGGTCGCCCGATCGGTCGTCTCGTCGCGCGCAGAACGTCGAGGGCGTGATCGCCGCGATCGGCGAGGTGCGGGCCGCGGTGGCAGTGTGCCTCCAGGATGGCGAGCGCCCGTTGGTGCTGGGCGGCGACTGCACCGTCGGGCTCGGGACGATCGCCGCGCTCGACGCGCCGGGGCTCGTCTACCTCGATCTCCACGCGGACATGAACGTGCCGTCGAGCACGCCTGACGGCGCGCTCGACTGGATGGGCATCGGACACGCGCTCTCGCTCACCGGATGCCTGCCTGCATTGGCCGCGTGCTGCGAGCTGCAAGCGGAGCAGGTCGCGCTGCTCGGGTTCGATCCGACGCACGCAACCGCATGGGAGCGCGAGCAGGTGCTGGCCCACGGGCTGCGCGTCGTGGACGTCGATGCGCTTGCGGCGGACCCCCAAGGCGCCGCTCGGGCCGCCTTGGCCGCCGTCCCCGCCGCCGAGTACGGGACGGTCGCGGTGCACTTCGACGTCGACGTCGTCGACTTCATCGATGCCCCGCTGTCGGAGAACACCGGCCGCAACGTCGGCGTACCGCTCCAGAGCGCCATCGACGCGCTCGCGACGCTCCTCGGCGATCCACGCGTCGCCGCGCTCACCGTGACCGAGCTCAACCCGCTCCACGGCGAAGCAGATGGCAGCACCCTCCGGCGCTTCGTCGCCGGCCTCGCCTCGGCGTGCGCGCGATGGCAGGTCGCCTGACCATCCCACTGTGAGCCGCCCCGTCTACGAGCTGCTGCGGCTCCGCACGCGAGGAGGCGAGCGTCGCCGGCTGACCCGTTCGCTCGTGGTGCGCGAGGTGGAGGTCCGGTTCCTGAGCTTCAGGGGCCGGCGCGTCGCGTACGCGGTGAGCGGGGACGGGCCGGCGCTGGTCGTGCCGGCGTGGTGGGTCAGCCATCTTGAGCTGAACTGGCGCGACCGGGCGTTTCGATCGTTCTGGGCTGCGGTCGGGGAGGGACGCACGCTCGTGCGCTACGACGGCCCGGGCGTCGGCATGTCCGACCGCGACGGGCAGCCGCAGGAGCGGACGCTGGAGACCGAGATCGCCCTGCCCGCGGTTCGCGACGCGATCGTCGCGACGGTGCGCTCCCATTGGGGCCTGGGCTCGCGCGTGCCGGCCGACATCTTCCTGGGCGACGCGGGCGCGGAGGAGCGCGAGCGCTTCGCGCGGCTGCAGCGGGCGGCGGCGAGCGCCGAGACCGCGGCGGCGCTGCTGGGGCGGATCTACCGCTTCGACGTCCGCGCCGAGCTGGAGCGGGTGCGCGCGCCGACGCAGGTGGTGCATCGCCGCTCCGACCGCGCGATCCCGCCATTCGGCGAAGATGGCCTCGCCAGGCGATGCGCGGCGGGCGACGCCAGGCGTATGGTCGTCGCCATGAGCACCGTCAACGTGAAGGCACCGCCAACTTCGGGTCTCTGGACGCGGGTGTTCGCAGCCGTATACGACTCCGTCCTGTGGGCGAGCGAGCGCGCCGGGATGCGCGCGCGCCGCCGCGAGCTGCTGAGGCATGCGCGCGGGCGGACGGTCGAGCTGGGAAGCGGAACCGGCCTGAACCTCCCGCACTATCCCGACGACCTCGACGAGCTGATCCTGACCGAGCCGAGCGCGGCGATGGCCGCCCGCCTCGAACGCAAGCTGCGTCGCAGCAGGCGGACGGCGCGCGTGCTCGCTGCGTCCGCCGAGCGGCTGCCGTTCGACGACCGCTCGGTCGACACCGTCGTCTCGACCTTGGTGCTGTGCACCGTGGACGAGCCCGATCGCGCGTTGCAGGAGATCGCCCGGGTGCTGCGTCCCGACGGCCAACTGCTGTTCATCGAGCACGTCCGTTCCGAGTCGCCGCGGCTCGCCGCCTGGCAGGACCGCCTCGCCGGGCCCTGGCAGCGATTCGCCGAGGGGTGTCGCTGCAACCGCGCGACCGTCGAGCTGATCGCGGCGGGCGAGCTCGCGGTCGACGACGTGCGCGAGGAGTCATGGCGCGGCGTGCCGCGGATCGTCCGGCCGCTCGCCTCGGGCCGTGCACGCCCGCGCTCGGCCGCGTCAGACCCGTTCGGCCACGAGCGCGTCGATCGCCATCGGGCGACCGAGCAGGTACCCCTGGGCGCGGCGGATGCCGAGTGAGCGCAGCGTCTGGAGCTGCCGCTCGTCCTCGATCCCTTCGGCGACGACGTCGATCCCGACCTCGTCGGTGAACGACACGACCGCGGCGGTCAACGCGCGCGCGACCGGGCTCTCGTCGAGCCGCATCGTCAGCGAACGGTCGAGCTTGATGATGTCGGGCGCGATCGCGAGCACCTGGCTGAGGCTCGCGTAGCCCGCGCCGAAGTCGTCGATCGCCACGCGGCCGCCGAGCGCGCGCAGCGGCGCGAGCCTGCTCGCGAAGCCGTCGTCGTCGAGCCGGCGCTGCTCGGTGATCTCCACGACGACCCGGTCCGTCCTGCCGTCCAGCGCCGCCAGGAAGTCCGGCGTCGAGACCGTCTCCGGCGAGACGTTGACCGCAAGCGCGACGTCTCGCGGCAGGCGCGGCAGCGTCGCGAGCGCCGCACGCACCGCCAGCAGCTCGAGCGGGATGCCGAGATCGACCTGCCACGCGTCGGCGAACCACCGGTCCGGTGTGTGCACCGGCTGGCCGGGGAAGCGCGCGAGCGCCTCGTAGGCGACGATGCGCCCGTCCTCCAGGTCGACGATCGGCTGCAGCAGCGGCCGGATCGCCTCGGTCCGCAGCACCTGTGCGACGCGCGCGACGCACGCCGCGTAGCTCTCGCCGGCGGGATGCGGCGCCTGGTCGCGCGCCGCGCGCGTGCTGCAGACGATCTCTCTCGCGCGGCCGCCGTCATCCGGGACCGCGCGCGCGGTCGTCTCGACCCACACGTAGCCGCCGCCCTTGCGGCGCAGGCGGTAGACGACGGTCACCGCCGCACCGCGCAGCGCGCTGCGGTGCTTGGCGCTCAGCTTCGGGACGTCGTCGGGGTGCAGGAGGTCGTAACACCAGCGACCGACGAGCTCGTCCGGCTCCCAGCCGAGCAGCTCTCGCGCGGCGGGCGAGACGTACCGATACGTCCCGTCGGGCGTGTGCGTGGAGACCATGTCGCCGAGCTGCTCGGCGAGCATGTAGCGGTCGCAGGCCGGGGGTGGCGTGTGCGCACTCATGAAGTTGGGAGGGACAGGACGCCCGGGAGGAGCGTCCTCGTGCCACACATCGGCTGGAACCTACAGCTCCTTGAATACTCAAGTCACGTTGAGCAAATGCTCGTCTACAATCTGACGTTGACGTAAGGATCCGTTTCGATTCGACGAGGAGCCCGAGAGCCCGACGTGAGCACCACCGCAGGCACGAGGACAGAGGTGGGCCGCCCACGCCGGCGCGTCGGCGTCGCCGCCGAGCACGAGCACTACAAGTGGTGGGCGCTCTCGTGCACCAGCCTCGGGATGCTGCTCGCGACGACCAACTCGGGCACGCTGATCATCGCCCTGCCCGACCTCGAGCGCTCGCTCGGCACCAGCCTGCTCGCGCTCGTGTGGGTGATCCTCGCCTACATGATCGCCTCGACGGTGCTCGTGCTCGCGTGCGGGCGCCTGTCGGACCTGTTCGGACGCAAGCGCGCCTACGTCGCCGGCTTCGTCGTCTTCGCGCTCGCCTCGCTCGGCGCCGGCTTCGCGGCCGACGGCACGCAGCTGATCCTCTGGCGCGTGGTGCAGGGCGTCGGCGCGGCGTTCCTGTTCGCGAACTCCTCGGCGCTCGTCACCGACGCGTTCCCGCGCGAGCAGCTCGGCGTCGCGATGGGCACGAACGTGATGGTCGCCGCGATCGGCCTCGTGATCGGCCCGGTGCTCGGCGGCGCGCTCGTCGCGATCTCGTGGCACTGGGTCTTCTGGTTCAACGTGCCGCTCGCGCTCGCCGGCTCGCTGTGGGGCTGGCTGATCCTGCACGAGCTGAGCAGACCCGACAGCGTGCGCGGCTTCGACCCGCTCGGCACGGCGACGTTCGTCGTCGGGCTCACCGGGCTCGTGCTCGGCATCTCGCGCGGCGGCCTGTCCGGCTGGGGCGACCCGGTGGTCCTCACGAGCCTTGTCGCGGCCGCGATCCTGTTGCCGCTGTTCGTGCTGATCGAGCACCGCGCCCGCGCGCCGATGCTCGACCTGACGATCTTCGAGAACCGCCTGTTCGCCGCCGCGACCGGCGCCGCCTTCATCAACGGCCTCTCGCGCTTCGCGCTGATGTTCGTGTTCGTCTTCTACTTCCAGGGCGCGCAGGGCGACGATCCGATCGTGGCCGGCGTCAAGCTCGCGCCGCTCGCGGTCGGGATGCTGGTCAGCTCCCCGCTCGCCGGCGCGTGGGCGGATCGCCGCGGCTCGCGCGCACTCGCCGCGCTCGGGATGCTGGTGACGGCGGCGGGGCTCGCCGGCATGACGCTGCTGCAGGCCGACTCCGCCTACTGGCTCTCGAGCCTGTGGCTGTTCGTCGTCGGCATCGGCTCGGGCATGTTCAACTCGCCGAACACCGCCGCGATGATGGGGACCGTGCCGCCGCACCGGCGCGGGATCGCCGCGGGCGCGCGCCTGATGCTCCAGAACACGGGGGCGATCCTGTCGATCGCGTTCGTGCTCGCGATCATCACGGCCGCCGTGCCGAGAGACGTGCTCTTCAAGATCTTCTCCGGGCTCGCGTCGGGTCTCACCGCGCACCAGCTCGATCCCTTCATCGCCAACATGCACACGGCGCTGTGGGTGCTCGCGGCCGTCTCGCTGCTGGGCGCGTTCGTCTCGCTGCTGCGCCCGCGCCAGGGAGCGCAGGCGTGAGCGCGACCGCCACGCTGCTGCGGATCGGCGACGTCGCGCGGCTCGTCGGTACGACCCCGCGCACGATCCGCTACTACGAGGAGAAGGGGCTGCTGCCGCCGGCCGAGGACCGCGCGGCCGGCCAGCACCGCCTCTACGACGCGCAGGACGTCGAACGCCTGCGCGAGCTGCTGCGGATGCGAAACCTGCTCGGCGTGCCGCTCGAGGAGCTGCGCGAGCTGGTCGCCGTCGACGACGAGCGCGCCGTCCTGCGCAGCGAGCTGCACCGCACCGACGCGCCCGCCGAGCGCAGACGGATCCTGCGCCGGCTCGACGCGCTCGCGCAGCGTCAGCTCGCCGCGGTGGACCGTCGCGCGCGGGAGCTCGACACGCTGCGCGAGGAGATCGAGGCGCGCCGCGCGCGCATCGCCGAGCTGCTGGGGGAGAATCGACGCGGCTGAGTGGGAATACGGACGGGGTCGGCGATGTCATCCCGCACATGCTGAACTCGACCGTTCGTCCCACTGAGAAGCTCGCAGCCGTCGTCGCGCCGGTGCTCGAGCAGACCGCCGCCGGCGCGCTCTCGCGCCGCCCCTTCGCGCTCGAGCTGTGGGACGGCAGCGTCGTCCCGGCGAGCACGCCGCTCGACCCGCCCGTGTGCCTGCGCGTCCGCAGCCCGCGCGCGCTCGCGCGCCTGCTGCACGCCCCCGGCGAGCTGGGGCTCGCCCGCGCGTGGGTGGCAGGCGAGCTCGAGCTGGACGGCGACGCCGAGCGGGCGCTCGCGGCGCTCGCCGACCTCGCCCGCGTGCGGCTGCGCCGGAGCGACCGTGTGCGCCTGCTGCTGCTCGCGCGCCGGCTCGGCGCCGTGAGCGTGCGCGCGCCGCGGCCGCCGGCCGTCGAGGCGCGCGTGCGCGGCGCTCGTCATTCGCTGCGCCGCGACCGCGCCGCGGTCCGCCACCACTACGACGTGCCGACGAGCTTCTATCGGCTCGTGCTCGGCCCCTCGCTCGTCTACTCGTGCGCGTACTTCGCCTCCCCGGACGAGCCGCTGGAGGTCGCGCAGGAGCGAAAGCTCGACCTCGTCTGCCGCAAGCTCGCGCTCGAGCCCGGCGAGCGGCTGCTCGACGTCGGCTGCGGCTGGGGCTCGCTCGTGCTGCACGCCGCGCAGCGCTACGGCGTGCGGGCGGTCGGCATCACGCTCTCGCCCGAGCAGGCGCGCGAGGCGCGCCGGCGCGTCGCGGAGGCCGGGCTGGAGGGACGCGTCGAGATCCGCGTCGCCGACTACCGCCAGCTCGACGACGGCCCCTACGACAAGGTCGCGAGCGTCGGGATGGTCGAGCACGTCGGCGTCGCGCTGCTGGACACCTACGCGCGGCGCCTGGCGGCGCTCGTGCGCCCGGGCGGCCGCGTGCTCAACCACGGGATCGTGCGGCTCGTGCCGAAGGCGACGTCGGACGATTCGTTCGTTGGCCGCTACGTCTTCCCCGACGGCGAGCTGCACCCCTTGAGCGCGAGCCTCACCGCCTTCGAGCGCGCCGGCCTGGAGGTGCGCGACGTGGAGGCGCTGCGCGAGCACTATGCGCTCACGCTGCGCGCCTGGAGCCGCAACCTTGCGCGCAACCGCGAGGCGGCGGTCGCGCAGGCGGGCGCCGAACGGGAGCGCGTCTGGCGTCTCTACATGGCCGGCTCGGCGCTGATGTTCGAGCGCGGTGAGATCGGCGTCTGCCAGACGCTCGTCGTGCGCCCGGGCGCACCGCACGGGCTGGCGCCGCTGCGGCCCTGGCCGCAGAGGGCGACGGCGCCGGGGGCGGCTCACGTAGCATGGCCGCTCGATGGAGGTCCAGCTCCCCGACGGCACCCCGCTCGCGCTCGCCGATGACGCCTCCGGCGCCGACGCGGCCGCCGCGATCGGCGCCGGACTCGCGCGCGCCGCGCTCGCGGTGAAGATCGACGGCGAGCTGCGCGACCTGTCGGCGCCGCTGCACGAAGGTGCGCGCCTGGAGATCGTCACGCCCTCCAGCGACGACGCGCTCGACCTGCTGCGCCACGACGCGGCCCACGTGCTCGCCGCCGCCGTGATGGAGCTCTATCCCGGCGTGAAGATCTCGATCGGGCCGCCGATCGAGGACGGCTTCTACTACGACTTCGAGTTCCCCGACGGCGTCACCGTCTCCGACGCCGACTTCGAGCGCATCGAAGCCAAGATGCGCGAGCACGTGAAGGCGGACGAGCCGTTCGTGCGCGAGGACGTCTCGGTCGGCGACGCGCTGGAGCGCTTCGTGCGCGCCGAGCAGCCGTACAAGGTCGAGCTGATCGAGGACCTCGTGCACAGACAAGGGATCCAGACCGTCTCGCTCTACACGAACGGTCCCTTCACCGACCTCTGCCGCGGACCGCACGGGCCGGGGACGAAGCGGATCAAGGCGTTCAAGCTCCAATCCGTCGCGGGCGCCTACTGGCGCGGCGACGCGAGCCGCACGATGCTCACGCGCATCTACGGCACCGCCTTCCTCTCGAAGGAGGAGCTGGCCGAGCACCTCGAGCGCCTGGAGCAGGCGAAGGCGCGCGATCACCGCAAGCTCGGCGCCGAGCTGGGCCTGTTCCGCTTCTCGCCGGTCGCCCCCGGCGCCGCCTTCTGGCTGCCGCACGGCACGCGCGTCTTCAACCAGCTCGTCGCGCTCTCGCGCGAGATGGGGGAGCTTCACGGATATACGGAGGTCAAGACGCCGCAGATCTTCGACAGCGAGCTGTGGAAGACCTCGGGCCACTGGGGCAAGTACCGCGAGAACATGTTCGTCACGAGCGCCGAGGAGCGCGAGATGGCGATCAAGCCGATGAACTGCCCCGGCCACGCGCACCTGTTCGCGAGCGAGCGCCACTCCTACAAGGAGCTGCCGATCCGCTACAGCGAGCCGGGCCTGCTCCACCGCAACGAGCCGTCCGGCACGCTGCACGGCCTGCTGCGCGTGCGGCACTTCGCGCAGGACGACGCCCACATCTTCTGCACCGAGGAGCAGGTGCAGGACGAGGTCGGCGGCTGCCTCGACTTCGCCTTCCAGACGCTCGGGCTGTTCGGCTTCGACGTCCACCTGGAGCTCTCGACGCGGCCGGAGAACCGCATCGGCAGCGACGAGATGTGGGACCGCGCGGAGGGAAAGCTGCGCCAGGCGCTGGAGGACCGCGGCCTCTCGTACGCGTTGAACGAGGGCGACGGCGCCTTCTACGGGCCGAAGATCGATTACCACGTGAAGGACTCGCTCGGGCGCTCCTGGCAGCTCGGCACCGTCCAGCTCGACTACTCGATGCCTGAGCGCTTCGGCCTCACCTACACCGGTGCGGACGACAGCGAGCACCGGCCGGTGATGATCCACCGCGCGGCGTTCGGCTCCTACGAGCGCTTCGTCGGGATCCTGATCGAGCACCTCGCCGGGCGGTTCCCGCTGTGGCTCGCGCCGGTGCAGGCGATCGTGCTGCCAATCGCGGATCGCCACGCGGCGTATGCGGGCGAGGCCGCCGCGACCCTGCGCGACGCCGGCGTGCGCGTGGAGGTCGACGAGCGCGGCGAGTCCGTCGGGCGCAAGATCCGCGACGCCGAGCTGCGCAAGATCCCGCTGATACTCGTCGTCGGCGACGCCGAGGCGCAGGGCGGGACCGTCTCCGTGCGCGAGCACGGGGCGGAGGAGGCGAGAGGCGTGCCGGTGAACGAGCTGGCCGCGCGGATCGCCGAGCAGAGCGCGGCGCGCAGCGGCTGACCTTCGACCCCACGCGGTGCCGCCGGACGCCGCTATACTCGCCCGACGTTGATGATCCGTCCATCCACCAGCCCGCGCAGCCAGGCTTGACGCGCAACCACGCCGCCAGCTAAGTGCCGGTCCCGCGACGATTCGACCGGCGCCCGCCCGAGCGGGACACGACGCGCATCAACGAACGCATCCGCGTTCCCGAGGTGCGGCTCATCGACGACGAGGGTCAGCAGGTCGGGATCCTCAAGACGCCCGATGCGCTGCGCTATGCGCAGGAGCGCGATCTCGACCTCGTCGAGGTGGCTCCGGACGCGCGCCCGCCGGTCTGCCGCGTGCTCGACTACTCGAAGTACAAGTACGAGCAGGCGCAGAAGCAGAAGGCTGCGCGCAAGCACCAGCAGCAGATCACGATCCGCGAGATCAAGTTCCGCCCGAAGATCGCGCAGAACGACTACGACACGAAGAAGGGGCACGTCACCCGCTTCCTCAAGCACAAGGACAAGGTCAAGATCACGATCATGTTCCGCGGGCGCGAGGTCACGCACCCGGAGCGCGGCGTGATGCTCCTGGAGAGACTCGCGGAGGAGCTGGCCGAGCTGGCGGTCGTCGAGCAGCGCCCGATCCAGGACGGCCGCAACATGACGATGATGCTCGGCCCGTCGAAGGCGGTGCTGGCCGAGGGCGAGAGAAGAGCCGACGAGGCGGCGAAGCCGGACGAGGTCGCGGCTGAGGCGAGACCGGTGGCTGACGCGAGAGCGGAGGCTGAGGCGAGACCTGCGGCTGACGAGAGACCTGCGGCTGAGGCGAGAGCGGCTGCGGATGCGAGACCTGCGGCTGAGACGAGACCTGCCGCCGACGCGAAGCAGACCGTGGACGCTGAGCCTGCCGATGATGCTGAGCCGGCGGCCGCCGCGAACGGCTCCGAGACCGACGGCGCGGCGCCCGCGGCCAGAAGACCGGCCGCCAGAAGAGCCGCCGCCAAGCGCGCCGCCGCGCGCTGACGCAGCGCACGCCCCCACGCGGCGTGCGGCGGGCGATCTCTGCTTTACTACGCCACTCGATGCCGAAGATGAAGACGCACTCCGGCGCTAAGAAGCGCTTCAAGCTGACCGCGAAGGGCAAGGTCCGTGGTCGCCATGCGTTCTCGACGCACATCCTCGAGAAGAAGTCGCCGAAGCGGAAGCGTCAGCACGGCCTGCCGGCCGACATATCGGCGCACGACACGCCGCGCATCAAGAAGCTCCTGGGGGCTGGCAAGTGACGCGCGTCAAGCGGTCTGTCCACGCGCGCAAGAAGCGGCGCGCGACGCTGGAGCTGACGAGAGGCTTCCGCGGCGAGGCGAACCACAACTACAGACGCGCGAAGGAGGCCTTGCTCAAGGCCGACCAGTACCGCTATCGCGATCGGCGCAACCGCAAGCGCGACTTCCGTCGCCTGTGGATCACGCGCATCAACGCGGCCGCGCGGCAGAACGATCTCTCGTACTCGCAGTTCATGCACGGCCTGCAGCTGGCCGGGGTCGAGGTCGACCGCAAGATCCTCGCGGACATCGCCGTCCGCGACGCAGAGGCGTTCCGCCGATTCGCCGACCGCGCCCGCGAGGCGTTGGCTGCGGCTGCCTAGCCGAACCGCCGACGCAACTCCATCGGGCGCCGCTCCATCCGGACGGCGCCCTTTTTCGTTAATGACCATCACTTCACAACAGAACGAGAAGCTGAAGCAGCTCCGCAAGCTCGCCCGGCGCGACATGCGCACCAGAGCCGATGCGTTCATCGCCGAGGGCGAGGACCTGCTTGCCGCCGCCGACGCGGCCGGCTGGGTGCCGGTCGAGCGCTACTGCGCGGCGGGGAGCGGGCTGGTGGGCCAGGAGGTCGAGCCGAAGCTGCTCGCAGCGGTCTCGCAGCTGGGCTCCGGGACGCGGACGCTGGCCGTATATCGACAGCGGTGGGCGGGCGCCGTCGCCGGGCCGCTGTGCGTCGCGCTGCACGGCATCGCGGACCCGGGAAACGTTGGGACGGTGCTGCGCTCGGCGCTCGCATTCGGGGCGGCGTCGGTGGCATTCGGGCCGGGCTGCGCCGATCCGTACGGGCCGAAGGCCGTGCGCGCGTCGATGGGCGCGATCTTCGCAGTCGCGAAAGCGAGATTCGTGTGCATCGACGAGCTGCCGGGCACGAAGGTAGGGCTCGACGCGCATGGCGCCGAGGCGCTGGAGGGGTGGCCCGGCGGGCGGCCGAAGCCGCTCACTCTGCTGATCGGCGCCGAGCGGGCCGGCTTGCCCGACGACGTGCTCGCCGCGTGCGACCGCGTCGCGCGGATCCCGATCCACAGCGAGTCGCTCAACGCGGCGATGGCGGCGACCGTGGCGCTGTACGAGGTCACGCGCGAGACCGTCTCCGCCGAGCATAGGATGCCCTCCGCATGATCGAGCGGATCGAACAGCTGCGGCACGAGGGGGAGGCGGCGATCGCGGCCGCCGCCACGACCGACGCGCTCGAGCAGGCGCGGATCCAGTTCCTGGGCCGCAGAGCCGAGCTGCCGCAGCTCCTGCGCGGCGTCGCCCAGCTCCCGCCCGAGCAGCGGGGAGCCGTCGGCAAGGCGGCGAACGTCGCGCGCGTCGCGCTCGAAGAGCTGATCGAGGCGCGCGGCGCGCAACTCGCCGGCGCCGAGCTGGACGCGCGGCTCGCCGCCGACCGCATCGACGTGACGCTGCCGGGCGCGCCGTCGCCGCGCGCCGGCGGGCTGCACCTGCTCACGCAGACCCGGCGCGAGATCGAGGACGTCTTCGTCGGGCTCGGCTACACGGTCGCGGAGGGGCCCGAGGTCGAGCGCGTCTCCTACAACTTCGACGCGCTCAACCACGATCCGGCGCATCCGGCGCGGCTGCGGAGCGACACGTTCTACGTCGCGGACGACGTCGTGCTGCGCACGCACACCTCGCCGATGCAGATCCGCGCGATGGAGCAGCAGCCGCCGCCGATCTTCCTGATCGTGCCGGGGCGCGTCTATCGCCGCGACAACGACGCGACGCACACGCCGCAGTTCCACCAGATCGAGGGGCTCGCGGTCGACGAGGACATCACGCTCGCCGACCTGAAGGGGACCCTGCTCGCGTTCGCGCGGGCGATCTTCGGGGCGGAGCGCCAGGTGCGCCTGCGCCCGCACTTCTTCCCGTTCACGGAGCCGAGCGTGGAGGTCGACGTCTCGTGCTTCAACTGCACCGACGGCGTCACGCGCGACGGTGCGCGCTGCCCGCTCTGCAAGGGCACCGGCTGGATCGAGATTCTCGGCGCGGGGATGGTCGACCCGAACGTGTTCGGCTACGTGAGAGACCACGGCTACGACCCGGAGAAGATCCAGGGCTTCGCGTTCGGGATGGGGATCGAGCGAATCGCCTTCCTCAAGCACGGCGTCTCCGACCTGCGGCTGTTCTACGACAACGATTTGCGGTTCCTGGAGCAGTTCTGATGCGCGTCCCGCTCTCGTGGCTCCATGAGTACGTCAGACCCGACCTCGACGCGCCGGCGCTCGCCGAGCGGCTCGCGCTGACCGGGACCGAGGTCGAGCGGGTCGTGCGCCACGGCGTGCCGAGCGTTGAGGGCTTCGTGATCGGCCATGTGCTGAGCGCCGAGCAGCACCCCGACGCCGATCGGCTGCGAGTCTGCATGGTCGACCTCGGAGACTCGAAGCCGGCGCAGATCGTCTGCGGCGCGCCGAATGTCGCCGCCGGGCAGACGGTCGCCGTCGCGCAGCCGGGCGCCGTGATGCCGGACGGCACGAGGCTGCGCAAGGCGAAGCTGCGCGGCGTCGAGTCGGACGGGATGATCCTCAGCGAGCCGGAGCTGCAGATCGGCGCGGAGGGCAGAGGGATCATGGTGCTCGGGCTCGACGGCGAGGGGCCCACGCCGGGCACGCCGCTCTCCGATGTGCTGCCGATCGCGACCGACGTGCTGGAGCTGGAGATCACGCCGAACCGGCCCGACTGCCTTGGCGTCTACGGCGTCGCGCGCGAGGTGCACGCCGCGACCGGCGCGCCGCTCGCGCCCGCGCCATGGCACAGCGATCTCGGCTCCTTCGAGCATCTTGCGGGCGTCGAGGTGCGGGTCGAGACCGACCGCTGCAAGCGCTTCATGGCGCGCGTGTTCGAGGACGTGACGGTCGGGCCCTCGCCGGCATGGCTGAAGGCGCGCCTGATGGCGGCCGGCCAGCGGCCGATCTCGAACGTCGTCGACATCACCAACTACGCGATGCTGCTGACCGGCCAGCCGCTGCACGCGTTCGATCTCGACCGCGTCGCCGGCGCGCGCCTGACGGTGCGCGACGGGCGCGCGGGCGACGAGCTGGAGACGCTTGACGGCGAGCTGCGCAGACTCGATCCCGACATGGTCGTGATCTGCGACGACGACGGGCCGACGTCGCTCGCCGGCGTGATGGGCGGCGCGCGCTCGGAGGTCCATGCGGGCACGACGCGCGTGCTGCTCGAGTCGGCGGTGTGGGACGGCCCCAACATCCAGCGCACCTCGACGCGGCTGGCGCTGCGCAGCGAGGCGTCGGGCCGCTACGAGAAGGGGCTCGCGCCGGAGCAGGCGGTCGACGCGCTCGCGGTCGCGACCCGGCTGCTGGTCGAGCTGTGCGACGCGAAGCTCGCGCTCGGCACGCTCGACGTCGACCCGCCGTCCGGGCGCGACCATTCGCACAAGACGATTCGGCTGCGCGACGCGCGCGTGAGCGGGCTGCTCGGCGCGCCGATCGCGCGCGAGCGCTCGGCCGAGATCCTCGACGCGCTCGGCTTCGGCGTCGCCGACGCGGACGACGGGCTCGACGTGACGGTGCCGGCGTTCCGGCGCAACGACGTCACGCGCGAGGCCGACCTGATCGAGGAGGTCGCGCGGATCGACGGCGTCGACAAGCTGCCGGCGACGCTGCCGGCCTCCGGCCATGCCGTCGGGAGGCTCACCCCGGCGCAGCGGCTGCGCCGGCTCGCCGCCGACACGCTCGCCGCCGCCGGGCTGCACGAGGCGGTCGGCTGGTCGTGGAGCGCGCCGGAGCTGGCCGACAGACTGCGGCTGCCGGCGGAGGATCCGCGGCGGCGCGCCGTCGTCGTCGAGAACCCGATGTCCGCCGAGCATGCGCAGATGCGCACGACCCTGCTGGGGTCGCTGCTGGACGTCGCGCGGCGCAACGTCGCGCATGGGACGGCGGACGTGGCGATCTTCGAGTCGGGCGCTGTGTACCTGCCGAACCCATCCCCGCCCGCCCCGCCGCTGCCGGACGAGCCGCACACGCTCGGCGTGCTGCTGACGGGGGCCGTGCGGGCGCCGTCGTGGCGGGAGCCGGCGCCGCCCGTCGCCGATTTCTACGCCGCGAAGGGCGTGCTGGGCGCGTTGCTCGGCGCGTTGCGGGTGGACTGGGCGATCATCGAGGGGAGCGAGCCGTTCCTGCATCCCGGCCGCGCGGCTTCGGTGCTCGTGGCCGGCTCCCCGGTCGGCTGGCTCGGCGAGCTGCATCCGGCGATCGCGGCCGAGTGGGAGCTGACCGCGGCGGTCGCCGCGTTCGAGCTGGACCTCGACGCCGTCATCTCCGCCGTCCCCGGCGTGGTCCGCTACGCGGATTACACGTCGTTCCCCGAGGTGCGCCAGGACCTCGCCGTCGTCGTGCCGCAGACGGTCGCGGCTGCCGAGGTCGTCGCGGCCGTGCGCGCCGCGGGCGGCCCGCTGCTGGCGAGCGTCGAGGTCTTCGACGTCTACCGCGGCACGCAGATCGGCGACGACGAGGTCTCGCTCGCGCTGCGGCTCGCGTTCCGCTCGCCCGAGCGGACGCTGACCGACGAGGAGGTCGCCGGCCTGCGCGGCGCCATCGAGTCCGCGTTGTCCGAGCAGGTCGGAGGGCGGATCCGTGCCTGAGCACGATGCGAGACGGATTGACCACCTCCACGGTGGTGAGAACGTCGAGCATCGGCCGCGGGTGGCGGTGCTCGGGGCGTCCGGCTACGCCGGGGCGCTGGCGGCTGCGCTGCTGCACCGCCACCCGCGCTTCGAGCTGACGGCGTTGACGTCGCGCTCTGATGTCGGGAAGCGGCTGGATGCCCTGTACCCCCGCCATCGCGTGCCGCTCACGATGGAGGAGCTGGACCTCGATCGTCACAGCGACGGCCTGGACGCGGCCGTCGTCGCCTACCCGCACCACGCGGCGGCGCCGGTCGTCGCCGGGCTGCGGGAGCGCGGGGTGCGGGTCGTGGACCTCAGCGCCGACTTCCGCCTGCGCACGCTGAGCACCTACGAGCAGTGGTACGGAGCGCACCCCGCGCCCGGCCTCCTCGATGCCGCGGTTTACGGCCTCCCGGAGCTTGGATACCGCGACAGAATCGCCCACGCCGACCTCGTCGCCAACCCCGGCTGCTTCCCGACCGCCGCGCTCCTGGGCCTGGCGCCGCTTGCACGCGCCGGTCTGCTCGACGACGTCGTGATCGACGCGAAGACGGGCGTCTCCGGCGCCGGCCGGGCGCCGACCGACGAGACCCACTACGTGGCGGTGAGCGAGAACGTCGTCGCCTACAAGACCGCTGGCCATCGGCACGCGCCGGAGATCGACCAGGAGCTGGCGGCGCTCGGCGCCGAGCTGCCGCCCGTCACGTTCCTGCCGCACCTCGTGCCGGTCGACCAGGGCGAGCTGATCACCGCGTACGTGCGTCCCGCTCGCGCCGTCGCGCAAGCCGACCTGGACGCGCTCTATGCGGACGCCTACGCAAGCGAGCAGTTCGCCGAGCTGGCCGACGCGCCCGCTGGAATGCGCGACGTGACGGCGACGAACATCTGCCGTATCTCCGTCCACGGCGACCGGCACGACGGTCGCGTCGTCGTCTGCGCCGCGATCGACAACCTCTGGAAGGGCACTTCCTCCCAGGCGGTGCAGAACCTCAACCTGATGTTCGGCTTCCCCGAGGGCGAGGGGATCGCGCCGTGACGGCCGGGTTCTTCAGCTCGCGCTGGGCGCCGAAGCCGGACCACGTCAGCGAGCTGGGCGGGGGGCTCCCGCAGGGCTTCCGCGCCGCGGGCGTCGCGACGGGCCTGAAGGCCGGCGGCGCGCTCGACGTCGGCCTGCTCGTCTCCGACGCGCCCGGCACCACGAGCGCCGCGCGCTTCACGCGCTCCGGCGTCGTCGCCGCGCCGGTGCGGCTCTGCCGCGAGCGCTGCGACCTCGCGCACCTGCGGGCGGTCGCCGTCAACGCCGGCAACGCGAACGCCGCGACCGGCGTGCCCGGCTTCGAGAGCGCCGGCGCGACGCAGATCGCCGCCTCGCGGCTGACCGGCATCGATCCGGCCGGCGTGGCCGTCGGATCGACCGGCGTGATCGGCGTGCAGCTCCCCGTCGACCGCGTCCTGACCGGGCTGGAGGCCGCGCGCGAGCAGCTCCGCGCCGACGGCGACGCGGACTTCTCGGCCGCGATCCAGACGACCGACGCGTTCGAGAAGCGGGCCGCGCTGGAGGTCGCGCTGCCCAGCGGAAGCGTGCGGCTGAGCGCGCAGGCGAAGGGGGCGGGCATGATCTCGCCGAACTTCGCCACGATGCTGTGCTTCGTGCAGACCGACGCGGCGCTCGACCCCGAGACGGCGGACCTGCTGCTGGGCGTGACCGTCAAGCGCTCGTTCGACCGCATCTCGGTCGACGGCCAGCTCTCGACGAACGACACGGCGATCCTGATGTGCAGTGGGGCGAGCGGGGTGGAGGTGAGCCCCGAATCCTCAGACGAGCTGGCGCTCGGCGAGGCGCTCGACGCGCTGCTGCGCCAGCTCGCGGTCCTGATCGTCAGAGACGGCGAGGGCGCGAAGCGGGTCGGCCGCGTCGTCGTGCGCGGCGGCGACGGCGAGACGGTCGAGCGGGCGGCGCGTGCGGTGGCGAACTCTCCCCTCGTGAAGGCGGCGTTGCACGGCGGCGACCCCAACTGGGGGCGGATCGCGCAGGCGGTCGGCGGCGTGCTGCTCGACGCGCCGGTCGACCTCGACATCGCGATCGAAGGCGTGCCAGTGTGCGAAGCCGGCGGCGCGCGCGCCTACGACGAGCGCGTGCTGGCCGAGGCGGTCGCGCGCGAGGAGGTCGAGTACCTGATCGCCTTGAACGACGGCGAGCCGCGCGCCGAGACCGAAGTGCTGTTCTCGGACCTCTCGCATGACTACGTGTCGATCAATGCGGACTACAGAACCTGACATGGCGAACACGATCCCCGACGTCGGGACGCTGCTCGAGGCGCTCCCCTACATCCGCGAGTTCCACGGCAAGACCGTCGTCATCAAGTACGGCGGCGCGGCGATGACCGACCCCGAGCTGCGCGAGGAGTTCGCGCGCGACGTCGTGCTGCTGAAGTACGTGGGCCTCAACCCGATCGTCGTGCACGGCGGCGGCCCGGACATCACGAGCTACATGAAGCGGCTCGACATGCCCGTCGAGTTCGTCGGCGGCCTGCGCGTCTCCGACGCCGACACGGTCGAGGTCGCGAAGATGGTGCTCGTCGGCAAGGTCAACAAGGACATCGTGCTGCGGCTCGGCCGCCACGGGCAGCCGGCGATCGGGCTGTGCGGCGACGACGGGCTGCTGTTCCGGGCGGTGCGCCAGGCCGCGCCGAGCGGCGAGGACATCGGCTTCGTCGGCCGGATCGAGAAGGTCGAGACGGGCGTCATCCACCACGTCGCGCAGGACTACATCCCGGTCGTGGCGTCGGTCGGCGCCGACCGCGAAGGAAACTCCTACAACATCAACGCCGACGAGGCGGCCGGCAAGCTCGCGCGCGAGCTGGGCGCCTACAAGGTGATGTTCCTGACCGACGTGCGCGGCTGGCTGCGCGACCCCGCCGACCCGGAGAGCCTGATCTCCGAGGTGGGAGCGGACGAGGTCGAGGCGGCGCTGGAGACGATCGACGGCGGCATGCGGCCGAAGCTCGCCGCCTGCGTGGACGCGATCCACGGCGGCGTCAGCCACGCCCACATCGTCGACGGGCGCATCCCGCACTCGCTGCTGCTGGAGCTGTTCACCGTCGCGGGCATCGGCACGAAGGTCAGGCCGGTTTCATAGTGGCCCCTCCGATGCACTCGCACGCCGATTGGCCAGCCCGGATGACCGCCTGGCTGCGTCCTCGAATCTCGAAATACCTTTGGTATTCCTTCGATCCTGCGTCCTTGCCAGCCGGTCATCCGGGCTGGCCAATCGACGCGCGAGCCCACCGGAGGACCCACGCGTGAGCCTCGCCGAGCTGCAGGCGATCGAGGCGGCGCACGTCATCCCGTCGTATGCGCGCATGCCGGTCGAGCTCGTGCGCGGGGCGGGCACGCGCGTGTGGGACGCGGACGGCAACGAGTACCTCGACCTCCTGTCCGGGATCTCGGTGCTGAACGTCGGTCACTGCCACCCCGCGGTGGTCGAGGCGGTGCGCGCGCAGGCCGGCGTGCTCACGCACGCGACGAACCTCTTCTACACGGCGCCCGCGATGCGGCTGGCGCAGCGGCTGGCGGAGTCCTCGCTCGGCGGCAAGGTGTTCTTCTGCAACTCCGGCGCGGAGGCGAACGAGGCTGCCCTCAAGCTCGTGCGCAAGGCGAAGCCGGGGGGCGAGGTCGTCGTCGTGCACGGCGCCTTCCACGGGCGCACGTACGGCGCGCTGTCCGCCACGCCGCAGGAGTCCAAGCAGGCGCCGTTCGCGCCGCTCGTGCCTGGTTTCGTCGTCGTCGCGCCGGAGGCCGCCGCGCTGGAGGCGGCGGTGCACGAGGGCACCGCGGCCGTGCTGCTGGAGCCGATCCAGAGCGAGACGGGGATCCATCCGCTGCCGGACGAGCTGCTGCGCGCCGCACGTGCGGCGTGCGACCGGGTCGGCGCCGCGCTCGTGTTCGACGAGGTCGCGACCGGGATGGGGCGGACGGGAACGCTGTGGGCCTACGAGCAGACCGGCGTCGTGCCCGACGCGCTCACGAGCGCGAAGGCGCTCGGCGGCGGCCTGCCGATCGGCGCGCTCGTGACCGGCGAGCGGCTCGCCGACGTCTTCCAGCCGGGCGACCACGGCTCGACGTTCGCAGGCGGCCCGCTCGTCGCCGGCGCCGCGCTGGCGGCGTTCGACGTGCTGTCGGATCCCGGCCTGCTCGCGTCCGTCCGCGAGCTGGGGGAGCGGCTGCGCGAGGGCCTGCGCGCGCTGCCAGGCGCGAGCGAGGTGCGCGGGCGGGGCCTGATGGTCGCGTTCGACACGGACGACGCGCCTGCGCTCGTGCGCCGCGCACTGCTGGACGAGCGGCTGATCCTCAACGCGACCGGACCGAGCACTGTGCGCATGCTGCCGCCGCTGATCGTGACCGCCGCGGAGATCGACGACGCGCTTGCCCGAATCGGCCGGCTGCTCGCCGCCGTCACCGCGTAACCTTCCCGCCCGTCATGACCGAGTCCGACCGCACCGAGGTCCATCGCATCGCCGCCGCGCCGGCGCGCACGGCCTCCTACGAGGCCGACCCCGACGAGGTCAAGCGCGTCCTGCTGCTGTACTCGGGCGGCCTGGACACGAGCGTGATGCTGAAGTGGATCCAGGACGAGTACGGGGCGGAGGTCGTCTGCCTCACGGTCAACCTGGGCCAGCCCGGTGAGGACTACGACGTCGTCAAGGGCAAGGCGCTGCAGCTCGGCGCGGTCGACTGCCACGTCGTCGACGCGCGCGAGCAGTTCGCGCAGGAGTTCCTCGTGCCGGCGATCAAGGCGAACGCGCTCTACGGCAACGGCTACCCGCTGTTCACCGCGCTCGGGCGCCCGCTGATCGCCCAGCTCGCGGTGGAGTACGCGCGCTCCTCCGGCTGCGACACGATCGCGCACGGCTGCACCGGAAAGGGCAACGACCAGGTCCGCATCGAGACGACGATCGCGACGCTCGCGCCCGAGCTGAAGGTGATCGCACCGGTGCGCTCGTGGCAGATGGGCCGCGAGGAGGAGATCGCCTACGCGCGCGAGCACGGGATCCCCGTCAAGGGCGGGACCGAGGTCGCGCCCTACTCGATCGACGACAACCTGTGGGGCCGCTCGTCGGAGGGGCGCTGGATCGAGGACCTCGCGCACGCGCCGGAGGACGACGTCTTCCAGCTCGTGACGCGTCCGGAGGAGGCGCCGGACGAGGCCGAGGTCGTCACGGTCGGGTTCGAGCGCGGCGTGCCGGTCGCGCTGAACGGCGCGCGCATGGGGCTCGTGGAGCTGCTCGAACGCGTCGCGGAGATCGGCTGCCGGCACGGCGTCGGGATCGTCGACCACATCGAGGACCGCATCGTCGGCCTGAAGGTGCGCGACATCTACGAGGTGCCGGCGGCGGCGATCGTCCTCGCCGCGCACATCGAGCTGGAGCGGCTCGTCGGCACGATCCACCAGAACCAGTTCAAGCCCGCTCTGGATCAGAAGTGGGGCTACCTCGTCTACGCCGGCCTGTGGTGGGAGCCGCTGCGCAGCGACCTCGACGCCTACATGGACGCCGTCAACGCGCAGGTCACCGGCACGATCGGGCTGAAGCTGTTCAAGGGCTCGGTTCGCGTGGTGACGCGCGAGTCGCCGAACGCCGTCTACGACGCCTCGCTCGCGTCGTTCGCCGAGTCGGGCGGGCTCTTCTCGCAGACCGCATCGCCCGGCTTCATCGAGCTGTGGTCGCTGCAGTCGCGGTTGGCGCATCGGCTGCGCAACCGTGCGTGACGGATCGCGCCGCGGCGGGTAGACGCGTGAGCATGTCAGGCAACGCGTACAAGGTGCTCGGGTTCCTCGTCTGGCGCGGCGGCATCTGGTACCTGCGCCGCCGCTACAGGTTCGCCAGGGGCGCGGCTGCGCGCACGCTCGCGGCGGCCGCGGTGGCGGCTGCGGGCGCGGCCGTCGCGGCGCAGCGGCGCCACGCCGCGAGCAAGGCGTAGGGCGGCTTCGGCACGCCCTCCGCGGCGTCCGCGGCGGAGCGTAGTCTCAGTGTCCGAATGCGCCGGTGGGATGCCGGCGTCCGGCCACGACTTCGATGCACGTCTCCATGCCGCCCGACACGCCTCCGCCCGATGACGCGCGGAGGCCCTCGTCCTCATCCTCGACCGAGGGCGGCAACGTCGTCGACCCGGCGGTGCTCGCCGAGCGGCGCGCCCAGCGCGCGGAGCAGGGCGAGCAGTCGGCGGAGCGGCGGGCGGCGGACGCGCAGGTGCTCGCGGCGCAGCTCGCGCGCGAGCGCGCCCGGTTGGAGGCCGAACGTGACGCCGCGCGCGCCGAGGCGGCTGCCGCACGCGAGGGCGCCGACGCGGCGATCGCCGAGGCGCGGCACATGCAGACCGAGCGCGACGCGCTGCGGGCGGCGCTGGAGCAGGCGCGCGCCGAGCGCGATGCGCCGGATCGCGGTCGCGCCAACGGCCACGGGGTGGTGCCGGTCAGATGGGCCGACGGCCTGCGGCGCGAGCTTGCCGTCGCGCGGACCGTCGCCGCGGTCGCGCCGCGCACGGACGCGGTTCCTCCGACCGCCGCGCCCGCGCCCGCGCTGGCGCGCGAGCGCCGGCTCATCGCGCAGCGCGCCGCGGCTGGGCCCGTCGCGGGCGCGAAGGCGTCGCCGGCGAGCGAGGCGGAACAGCGGCGCGGCGATCGCGCCGCGCCGATCACAGCGCTCGCGCTCGAGCGCGAGCGCTCAAGCCGGCTGCAGGCGCAGCTCGACAGCAGCCTCGCGGTCCAGCGCGAGCTGCGCACGCACATCGCCGCGCTGCAGCGCGCCGTGCACCAGCGCGTCGAGGCCGAGCGGCGCATCGAAGCGGCGCTGCGGCGCGTGCGCGAGGAGCTGACGGCGGCCAACGCGCTCGCGGCGGCGCGGGGCACGCCGCTCGGCGAGCCGGCCGGTGCGTCCGCGCTGACGCAGCCGGCCGGGGCGTTCGCCGCGACCTCAGAGACGACGCCCGCCCCGCCACGCGATCCGCCGAGCGAGGCAGCCGGCAGCGCGCCGCCCGCGGTGGCGTCCGCTCCACCTGACGCCCTCTCGTCGCCCGGTGCGCCGCCCGCGGAAACCGGCAGCGCGCCCCCGTCGGCGGCGCCGATACCGCCCGACTCCGTTCAGCCGTCCGGCACCCCGCAGCCGGGCGAGGCCGTGCCCGCGCCCACACCCGTCGGCCTCGACCCGCTGCGGCTCAGCGCCGCGCGCGAGCGGCTGCGCGCGACGACGCCGGTTGAGCAGCCGTCGGTGCCGCCGCCGTCCGGTCCGCCGGCGCCCTGGATCACGGCGGCGCTCAAGCGGCTGCTCGCGGACGACCCCGAGGCTGCCGGACGACTCGCCGTCGGACTGCTGCCGGCGCTCGGGCTCGCGGCCGAGCGGCCGATGCGCTACGACCTGACGCTCGCCGGTCGCGGCTGCTTCGCGGCCGACGCGCAGCCGGGGGCGGCGACGACCCTCGCACCGCGGACGGCGCCGCGCCCGTGCAGCGAGCGCGACCTCGCGATCGTCGGTGACGACGTCGGCCTCGCGCGGCTGCTGCACGGGCGTCGCACGCGGCTGCGCCGGCCTGCGCGGGTGCGGGGCGGCCGGCGCGCGCTGCGCGAGCTGCGCCGGCTCGCACAGGCTCGCGTCGGTCTGCGCGACCTCGGCTCAGCCGGCGTGGCGCTCGAACCGGCGCTTGCGCTGCGGCTCGTCGCGCTCGCGATCGATCCGGAGGCGACGAGCGGCGAGCGCTTCGCCGTCGCGCACGAGCCCCTCGGCGGCGGCCCGGTCGACGCGTGGCTGCGGATCGCCGAAGGCGCACCGCCCGCCGTCGTCACCAAGCCGCCGGCAGAGCCGACGCGCATCACGCTCCGCTGCACCCGCGGAGCGCTGCTCGCGCTGCTCGCGGGCGCCGACCCCCCGCCCGGCGAGAGCGGGGCGCTCGACGGCGACGACGCCGCGCTCGCGCTGCTCCGCGGCTGGATCGCCGCTCGCGAGCATCCTGGCGCCTGAGCGACGCGGCGACAGTCCGGAACGTGCGGAAAGCAGCGCGTGGGGCGGGGGCGAAATGTCCGGGGCGGGGCCTATCCTGGACGGCCCGTGACAAGCCGGTCCTGCGCCCATCTCCACGTCCACTCCGAGTACTCGCTGCTCGACGGAGCGTGCAAGATCGACGCGCTGGCGGCGCGCGCGGCGGCGTTCGACCAGCCCGCGCTCGGGCTGACCGACCACGGCGTGATGAACGGCTCGGTCGAGCTGTACAAGGCGTGCAAGCAGCACGGCATCAAGCCGCTGCTCGGCTGCGAGGTCTACGTCGTCGACGACCGCCACTTCCGCGACGGCAGAGTCGAGCGCAACCATCTCACGCTGCTCGCGGAGAACCCGGTCGGCTACCGCAACCTCGTCAAGCTCTCCTCGACCGGCTTCCTGGAGGGGCTGCACCGCGGCAAGCCGGGCGTCGACCTCGACGTCATGGCCCGGCACAGCGAGGGCATCATCGTCCTCACCGGCTGCCTCGCCTCGCGCTTCTGCCAGCGGCTCGTGCACGATCGCCCGGACGAGGCGCGCGCGCACGTCGACGACCTCATGAACGTCTTCGGGCGCGACCAGGTCTACTTCGAGGTGCAGAAGAACGGCATCGCCGACCAGGACAAGGCGAACGAGGGGATCGTCCGGATCGCCCGCGAGGTCGGCCGCCCGCTCGTCGGCACCGGCGACGTCCACTACCTCCGCAAGGAGGACTACCACCACCACACCGCGCTGCTGTGCGTGCAGACGAAGTCGACGCTGGCCGAGCCGAAGATGACGTTCGACACGAACGAGTTCTATTTGAAGTCGAACGAGGAGATGGCGAGCGCCTTCGCGGAGTGGCCGGACGCCTTGCCGACCACGCTCGAGATCGCCGAGCGCTGCGACGTCGAGATCGAGCTCGGCAACCAGCTGATCCCGAGATATCCGACGCCGAGCGGCGAGGACGAGAGAAGCTACCTGCGCACGCTCGTGACGCAGGGCCTGCGCGAGCGCTACGGGGACCCGCTGCCGGCCGAGGCGCTCGAGCGGATGGAGATGGAGCTCGCCGTCATCGACAAGATGGGCTTCAACGCCTACTTCCTGATCGTGTGGGACTTCGTCCACTACGCCAAGAGCAACGGCATCGCCGTCGGCCCGGGGCGCGGTTCGGCGGCCGGCTCGATCGTCTCCTACGCGCTGCGCATCACCGACGTCGACCCGCTCGCCTACGACCTGCTGTTCGAGCGCTTCCTCAACCCCGAGCGCGTCTCGATGCCGGACATCGACATCGACTTCTCCGTGCGCGGCCGGGAGCGCGTGATCCGCTACGTGACCGAGAAGTACGGAAGAGCGTCGGTCGCGCAGATCGTCACGTTCGGCAAGATGTTCCCGCGCGCGGCGACGCGCGACGCCGCCCGCGTGCTCGGGCACGACTACGGCGCGGGCGACAAGCTCGCGAAGCTGATCCCCGATCCGATCATGGGCCGTCCGCCGTCGTTCGAGGACTGCCTCCAGCCCGGCGGGGAGCTGCGCAGAGCGGTCGACTCCGATCCGATCGCGAGACAGATCGTCGACGTCGCGCGCGGCCTGGAGGGGATCGTGCGCAACTCCTCGATCCACGCGGCGGCGGTCGTGATCGCCGACCGCCCGCTGACGGACATCGTCCCGCTGCAGCTCGCCGACGCCGGGACCGACGCCGAGACGGGCGAGAAGATCTACCGCACCGTCACGCAGTACTCGATGAAGCCCGTCGAGGAGCTCGGCCTGCTGAAGATGGACTTCCTTGGGCTGCGCAACCTCGACGTGATCGAGGACGCGCTCGACATCGTCGAACGCTCGACCGGCGCGCGCCCGGACATGACGACGCTGCCGCTCGACGACGCCAAGACGTACGCGATGCTCGCGGCCGGCGACTCGATCGGCGTCTTCCAGTTCGAGTCCGAGGGCATGCGCGAAGCGCTCAAGAAGGTGCGTCCGACCGAGCTAGAGGACCTGATCGCGCTCAACGCGCTCTACCGGCCGGGCGCGCTCGATCAGATCCCGACGTACGCGCGCGGCAAGCGCGACCCCGACTCCGTGACCTACGCCGACGAGCGGCTGCGGCCGATCCTCGAGTCGACGAAGGGCGTGATCCTCTACCAGGAGCAGGCGATGCAGATCGCCAAGACGCTCGCCGGCTTCAGCGGCGCCAAGGCGGACGACCTGCGCAAGGCGATCGGCAAGAAGAACCGCGAGGCGATGGCGAAGCTGAGGCCCGAGTTCGTCGAGGGCTGCCGCGCATCGGGCACGAGCGAGGCGACGATCGAGTGGCTGTGGCAGACGAACGAAAAGTCCGCCGACTACTCGTTCAACAAGTCGCACGCCGCCTGCTACGGCCTGATCGCGTACCGCACCGCCTGGCTGAAGGCGAACCATCCGGCCGAGTACATGGCCGCGCTGATCTCCTCGGTGATGGACACGAAGGACAAGGTCCCGTTCTTCGTCGCGCAGGCCGAGCAGATGGGGATCGAGATCCTGCCGCCGGACGTCAACCTCTCCGACCACGAGTTCATGGTCATCGAGGGCAAGATCCGCTTCGGCCTCGACGCGGTCAAGGGCGTCGGCTTCGCGGCGGTCGAGGCGATCAAGGCCGCCCGCGGGGAGGGGGGCCCGTTCGAGTCGATCTGGGACTTCTGCGCGCGCGTCGACAACCGGACCGTCAACAAGAAGGCGATCGAGGCGCTGATCAAGTGCGGCGCGTTCGGCTCGACCGGCGCGGCGCGAAAAGGCATGCTCGCCGTGCTCGAACAGGCGCAGGCGGCCGGTCAGAAGTCCCAGCAGGACGCGCAGATCGGACAGGGCTCGATCTTCGACCTCGCGCCGCCCGCGCCCGGTGCCGGCGAGGGGGCGGGCGGCGGCGCGGCCGCGGCGTTCGCCGCGCCGAGCCACCCGCCGATCCCGGGCGAGGAGTTCGACCAGGCCGAGCTGCTCGCCGTCGAGAAGGAGTCGATCGGCCTGTTCGTCTCCGCGCATCCGCTCAAGGCGGTGCGCGAGGCGATGCGCCTGAGAGTCGACTGCTCGCTGGCGCAGCTCGCCGAGCGGCGCGACGGCGAATGGGTCACCGTCGGCGGGATCGTCACGCAGTGCAAGAAGATCCGCACGAAGAGAGGCGACCCGATGATGTTCGCCACGCTCGACGACCTCGAAGGCAGCGTCGAGCTGCTCGTGTTCGGCAGAGCGCTCGCGGCGCACGAGGACGCGCTCGCGCTCGACTCGGTCGTGCTGGTGCGCGGCAAGGTCGACCACAAGGACGCCACGACGACGTGCGTGATCCTCCAGGAGGCGTCGAGATTCGCGCCGAGCGAGCAGGAGGTCGAGCGCGCGCGCGAGCAGGCGCGCACGATCCCGGTCGGGCCGCCGGCGGTGCGGCTGCGGCTCGACGCGACCGCCCTGCCGGCGAGCATCGTCGACGACTTGAAGGCTGTGATCGCGCTGCACCCGGGCGAGTCCGACGTCGTGCTCGACCTGGAGACCTCGCGCGGTCCGCGCAAGCTCAAGCTCGGTCCCGAGTACCGCGTCGCAGCGACGAACGCCGCGCTGCGCGCCGAGCTCGACCACCTGCTCGGCAACGCGATGCTCGACGCCGTCGCGGCCTGAGCGGCGCGCTCGGCCGGCTACAGGTCCCGCCGCGCGAAGCCCCACGCGGCGACTGCGAGCGCCAGCACGACATACGCAGCCGCCCACAGGTCGAGCAGCGGACCGCCGGCGTGCGAGGAGCCGAACGGCCCAAGCTGGATCAACGCGCCGGTGAAGCCCGTCCGGTCAGCCGTTAGTGCATGCAGGCCGGCCTGGTAGAGCGCCTCGAACGGCAGCGCGATCGCGATCGCGTGCGCGATCTGCCCGAGCGAGTGCGAGCCGATTCCGCCGGCGATCGACTGCATCAGCCCGGCGACGAGGCCGGCGCCGAACAGCATGAACGTGACGATCCCGTTCGCCGTCGCGCTCAGGAGCACCGAGCCCAGCAGCGCCAGCGCGACGATCACCGCACTGCCGCCGATCAGCGCGAGGCCCGGCCCCGCGACCGCGTCCGGCCAGCGGCCCGAGGCCTGGTGGACGATCAGCAGCGTCGCCGCGTAGACGAGCGCGACGTAGACCGCGCACACCGACGCGGCCGCCGCGAAGCGCCCGAGCAGCATGGAAGTGCGACCGAGCGGACGCACCACCAGCGGTTGCAGCAGGCCGCGCTCGGCGTCGCCACGCACCGCGCCGAGCGTCAGGAAGACCGCCAGCACGGTCGCGAGGAACAGGATCGCGAACATCCCGAGCCCGAGCATCGTCGAGGCGATGAGCCCGGTCGCGTCGAGCGTGCCGATGTTGCGCCCGATCGTGAAGTCGCCGGTGTGCTCGAAGACCTTCGCGGTCGCGAACGCGAACAGGCCGACGAACAGCGTCGTCAGCAGCAGCACGACGACGAACACCCGCCGTCGCACGCTCTCGCGCAGCGCGTAGCCGGCGACGACGACGGCGCCGCTCACGCCGCCGCCTCCTCCTGCCGGCCGCCGACCGCCTCCAGGTAGGCCTCCTCCAACGAGGACGTCAGCACGCGCACGCCATAGATCCGCGCGCCCGCCTGCACCAGCTCGGCGACCAGCGCCGGCACCTGCTCGCGCGTCGCCTGCGGGAAGCGCCGCACGCCGTCGCCCGTCTCGATCTCCACGCCGCCGGCGTGCACCAGTTCGGACGGGCGCCCGGCGGCGACGACGCGCCCGCCCGACAGGATCGCGACGCGGTCGCAGACCAGCTCGACCTCGCTCAGCAGATGCGAGTTCAGCAGCACTGCGACGCCCTGCTCGCGCAGCCGCTCCAGCAGGTCGCGCACCATCCGCCGCCCGACCGGGTCCAACGCGCTCGTCGGCTCGTCGAGCAGCAGCAGCCGCGGCCCGCCGACGAGCGCCTGCGCGATCCCGAGCCGCTGCTGCATGCCCTTCGACATCGCCTCGACGCGCTGCTCGCGCGCGTCCAGCAGGTCGACCTGCTGGAGCAGGGCGGTGCGCTCGGCGGCGCCGCCGTCGGAGCCGGCGAGCTGCTGATGCAGCGTCAGCACCTCCTCGGCGCGCGCCCAGCCGGGGAAGCGGAACAGCTCCGCGAGGTAGCCGAGCGCCCGGCGCGCCTCGCGCGAGCCCGCGGGCGCGCCGCACACCTGCGCCTGCCCGCCGCTCGGCCGCACGAGCCCACACGCGATCTTCACGAGCGTCGACTTGCCGGCGCCGTTGGGGCCGAGCAGGCCGACCAGCTCGCCGGGCGCGACCTCCAGGTCGACCGCGTGCAGGGCGGTCGTGCGGCCGTAGCGCTTGCGCAGCGACGCGACGGAGAGGGCGGACGTCACGCGCGCAGAGGCTATCTGGCCGGATGCATGCCCGACGCGACGGAAATACGACACCCGGCGCTGCGTCTTCACGGTTGACACATATCACCCATCCCTATTCGCGCATCAGTCTGCGTCAGACTCGACTGCCAGGGAATCGGTGAGAACGGTGTGTCAGCTCACTGAAGGAGAAGTACTCATGACAACAAACAACGAAGAACGCAGAGCCCAAGCGGCTGATGCATTTGACCGCCTCCGCCACCAGTTGATTTGCATGCTGCTCCAACTCCGCAAGGACGGGGCCCTCGCACAGCCCGGCACCAAAGTCCGCACCGACTACCCCTCCGAGGGCGTCGATCCGGCCTTCGACTGGGTCGTCGTGGCAGATCATGCTGGATCAGATGGCGTGGCGAGCGAGCATCTCCTGCTCGTCAAGCCGGCCATGGCAGCGCAGAGTGGCCTGCTGGTTACCGTTGAGCTCAAGGTGGTGCTGGGCGATGATGTGTTTGATGGGAAGTGGTACCTGAGGGTTGGGCCGCAACTCGTGGAGTACATCAAGGACGGTACCGTACGGGCTTGGCAAAATGACGTGGTAGGCGTGAAGCAGTACATGCGATACCACGGCGCTTCTGCGAAGTAGTTAGGCGAGCTGACGCAAGCATCTCGCCGGCTGTCCAACCCTTCGGGTTGGACAGCCACCTTGGCCGTCGGATCCGACATGCCGTGGGGTGCGGTCGCCCCTTCGCAGACTCCGGTTGACCGAATTACTAGGGGGCGCCGAAGGCGGCCACATGGCCGCCGGAGGCAGGCCCCCCACGTGGTCCGCGCCAGCGCCGCGCGAACGGCAGCCGCCAGCTGTGCGGCACGATCAGCGCCTGCATCGCGTCCGGGCCCCAGCTCCCGGGCGCGTATGCGTGCAGAGGGGAGGGATGCTCCAGCAGCGGCGCCGACACCTCCCACAGCCGCTCGATCCCCTCCGCAGTCGTGAACAGCGTGTGGTCGCCGACCATCGCGTCGTGGATCAGGCGCTCGTAGGCCTCCAGCGCATCGTCGTCGGCGCCGGTCTCCTCCAGCGAGAACTGCATGCTCATCTTGTCGAGCCGCATGCCCGGCCCCGGCCGCTTGCCGTAGAACGACAGCGACAGGCGCGAGGACTCGTCGAGGTCGAACGTGAGGTGGTCCGGGCCGTACTCGCCGACGCCCGATCCCGCCGGGAACATACCCGCCGGCGGCTCGTGGTAGCTGATCGAGATGATGCGCGCGCTCTCCGCCATCCGCTTGCCGGTGCGCAGGTAGAACGGCACGCCCGACCAGCGCCAGCTATCGATCTCGCAGCGCAGCGCGACGAACGTCTCCGTGTCGGAGTCGGGCGCGACGCCCGGCTCTGAGCGGTAGCCCTCGTACTGTCCGCGCGCGACCCACGCCGGGTCCAGCGGCTTCAGCGAGCGGAAGACCTTGTTCTTCTCCTCCGTGATCGCGCGCGGCTCCAGCGCCGTCGGCGGCTCCATCGCGACGAACGCGAGGATCTGCATCAGGTGCGTGACGACCATGTCGCGATAGGCGCCGGTTCTCTCGTAGAAGCCGGCGCGCATGCCGATCGAGAGCGTCTCCGGCACGTCGATCTGCACGTGGCTGATGTGCTGGCGGTTCCAGATCGGCTCGAACAGGCCGTTCGCGAAGCGCAGCGCGAGGATGTTCTGCGCCGCCTCCTTGCCAAGGAAGTGGTCGATGCGGAAGACCTGGCGCTCGGCGAAGACCTCGTGCACCTCGGCGTTCAGCGCGCGGGCGCTCGCGAGGTCGGTGCCAAACGGCTTCTCCATGATCACGCGGGCGTTCTGCGCCAGGCCCGCCTCGCCGAGCAGTCGCACGGTCTCGCCGGCCGCGGCCGGCGGCACGCTCAGGTAATGCAGCAGGCGCGTGCTGTGCCCGCACGCCTCGACCGCCCCGCCGACCGCGCGTGACAGGCCGTCCGCGCCGGCGTCGTGCGGGACGTATGTCAGCCGCCGCGCGAAGTCGGCCCACTGCTCCTCGCTGAAGCGGTGCCGCGCGAAGTCGTCGGCGGCGCTGCGGGCGAGAGCGCGGAAGCCGTCGTCGTCCAAATCGTCGAGCGAGGTGCCCACGACGCGGAAGCTCGGCGGCATCAGACCGGCCTCCGCGAGATGCAGGAGGCCAGGGATGAGCTTGCGACGCGCGAGGTCTCCGGTCGCTCCGAAGAGGACGATCACATGGGGATCGGGGGCCGCAAGCGTGACGGTCGCCGCGTCCCGGGGATCGTGCGCCGACGCCACGGGACGCTCACGCTAGCGGACGTCCCGGCGCACCAGCGCGCGCTCGGCGCGTAGCCGGATAGCCTCGACGGCCATGGACGTGACGCTTTTGCACGTCGGCTCGCTCAACGCGCCCGCGGGCGTCTTTCGCCAGGACGACGCGCTCGACCGGCAGATCCGCTTCCCCGTGCCGGCGTACGTGATCGACACCGGGGCGGAGCGGATCCTCGTCGACACGGGGCTGCATCCGGCGGCGGTCGAGGATCCCGCGCGCCGCTACGGCAGCGCGGACGCGCTCGGCCCGGTGCGAGCCGAGCTGGAGCGCAGCGTCGCCGAGCAGCTCGACCTCACGACCGTCACCAAGGTCGTGCTGACGCACCTGCACTACGACCACGCCGGCGGGCTCGACCTGCTGCCGTCCTCGGTGCCGGTCGTCGTGCAGCGGCGCGAGTGGGAGGGAGCGCACGACCGTTCCGCGATTGCGCGCAACTTCTTTCAGCCGGCCGACTACGCGGCCGTCGCCGACCAGGTCGTGCTCGTCGACGGCGACCACGACCTGCTCGGCGACGGCTCGATCCGTCTGCTGGCGACGCCCGGCCACACCCCGGGGCACCAGTCCGTGCGCGTCGGGGAGCGGCTCGTGATCGGCGGCGACGTCTCGCACTTCGCCTCCGGCTTCGACGACCACCGCTTCCCGGTCTTCGCCGACGACCACGCCGCGCAGGCGGCCTCTGCCGAGCGCCTGCGCGCGCTGCGCGACGCGGGCGCCGACGTGCGGCCCGGCCATGACGCCGCCGTGCTCGTGCCCGGCCCCGTCCCGCTCTAGATCGCGCGCGCCGCCAGCCCGCGTTCGCGCAGCTCGAACGCGAGGCGGACTTCCTCCGCCGTCGTGCCTCTCTTGTCCGGACCGGGCGTCTCCAGCACGACCGGCAGGCCTTCGAAGCGCGGCTCGGACAGGAACGCCATGCAGCCCTCCTCGCCGAGCTCGCCCTCGCCGATGTTCGCGTGGCGGTCGCGGTTGGAGCCCAGCGGCGTCTGCGAATCGTTCAGGTGCAGCGAGCCGAGCCGGTCGAGCCCGACGGCGGCGTCGCAGCGCTCAAGCGTCTCCTCCAGGCCTGCGGCGGTGCGGATGTCGCAGCCGGACGCGAGCAGGTGGCAGGAGTCGAGGCAGAGCCCGAGCCGCCGGTCGCCGCCGCCGGCGTCGATCAGCGCCGCCAGCTCCTCGAACGAGCGCCCGAGCGTGCCGCCGGTGCCCGCCGTGTTCTCCAGATGCAGCGGGCACGCGTCGGTCTGCGCGAGCGCCTCCTGGAAGATCTCCCCGGCGCGCGCGATCGCCGGGCCGACCTCGCCTCTCAGCGCCGATCCCGGGTGCAGCACGACGCAGCAGGCGCCGATCGCGTCGCCGATCCGCAGCGAGTGGATCAGCGAGGCGAGCGACTTCTCGCGGATGTCCGGATCTTCGCTGGCGCAGTTCAGCAGGTAGACCGCGTGGATCATCACGGCGCCGATCGGGCTGTCGGCCATCGCCGCGCGGAAGGCGGCGAAGTCCTCCTCGCCGTACGCCGTCGGCTTCCACATGCGCGGCGACTGGTTGAAGATCTGGATCGCCTGGCAGCCTCTCTCGACGCCGCGCGCGACGGCCTTCTCCAGGCCGCCCGCCGGCGAGACGTGGGCGCCGATTAGCATTGCCACTTCATGCGACTGCGCTTCGCTCCTTCTCCCACCGGTGCGCTGCACATCGGCGGTGCTCGAACTGCCCTCTACAACTGGTTGCTCGCACGCGGCAGCGGGGGCGCCCTCGTGCTGCGCATCGAGGATACGGATCGCGAGCGATCGACCCCTGAGAACGTCGAGCAGATCCTCGACGCGCTGCGCTGGCTGGCGCTCGACTGGGACGAGGGGCCGATCTTCCAGACGGCCAACGCTGCGCGCCACGCCGCCGCCCTCCAGCAGCTGCTCGACAGCGGTCACGCCTACCGCACGACCGCCACGGCTGACGACGTCAGAGCCTTCAAGGACAAGCACGGCCACGAGCGCGGCTTCCGCGGCGAGCCGGAGGGCGAGGGCGCGGTGCGCCTGCGCGTCCCCGACGAGGGCGAGACGGTCGTCGACGACGTCATCCGCGGCGAGGCGCGCTTCGCCCACGTGCACATGGACGACCCCGTGATCGCGCGCGCCGACGGCTCCGTCCTCTACAACTTCGCCGTCGCGATCGACGACCTCGACGCGTCGATCACGCACGTCGTGCGCGGCGAGGACCACCTCTCGAACACGCCCAAGCAGCTGCTCGTGTTCGAGGCGCTCGGCGTCAGACCGCCGCGCTACGCGCACCTGCCGCTGCTGCACGGCCCCGACGGCAAGAAGCTCTCCAAGCGCCACGGCGCTGCCTCCGTGCAGGAGCTGCGCGACGCCGGCTACCTGCCCGAGGCGGTCGTCAATTACATCGCACTGCTCGGCGCCGGCTTCTCCGCCGAGGAGGAGATCTTCCCGCGCGAGGAGCTGGCGAGCCGGCTGCGTCTGGAGCGCATCTCGAAGTCGCCCGCCGTCTTCGACGAGAAGAAGCTGCGCCACTTCAACGGCCACTACCTGCGCGGCCTGTCGGTCGAGGACCTGACCGACCGCCTGGAGGCGTTCACCGGCCGCGGCGGCCTGTGCGCCGGGGTCGAGATCAGCCGCGAGAAGGTCCAGACGCTTGCCGACTTCTGGCCGCTCGCCGGCTTCCTCTACGACGGACCGGCCGACGACCCGGCCGCGCGGGAGAGGACGATCGGTGCCGAGGGCGGGGCGGAGGCGCTCACCGCGGCGCGCGAGACGCTCGCCGCGCTGTCCGAGCCATTCGACCAGGACGCGGTCGAGACGGCGCTGCGCGCGCTCGTCGAGGCGCGCGGCTGGAAGCCGAAGCAGGTCTTCCAGCCCGTCCGCGTCGCGATCGCGGGCACGACCGTCTCGCCCGGGATCTTCGAGAGCGTCGCGCTGCTCGGTCGCGAGGAGACGCTGCGGCGGATCGACGCTGCGCTGGAGCGCGCGGCACGGGCAGCCGCCTGACCAGCTGAACGCGTTTGGGCGCACAACCCTAAACCGGTCGGGATCGGCTGCCGATAGAGGAAGCGGGTCGCGGCGATTGCGCAGCGGTCCTGCTCGCACGCCGAGTCGAGGAACTTCTACGATCGCATGACGCCCGCAACGACCGCAGCCGCCCCGGCACCTCCGACCGCCGTTCCCACGAGCTTGTCCGTCCCGAGCGCACCCGCCGCCGATCCGCCGATGGTCCGCCACCACAACGAGGGCCACGGCCGTCGCCTGACGGCCGCGTTCGAGGCGCTCGAGGCGTTCCCCGTGCTGGCCGAGTCGCGCAACCGCGTGCTGCGCCTGTTCGCGCAGGAGCGCCCGGCGACCGCCGACATCGTGACCGCGGTCGAGTCCGACGTCGCGCTCGCGATCGCCACGCTGCGGCTGGCCAACCGCGTCGACGGCCGCGCGCGCGGCAGGGTCGACAGCGTCGTGCGCGCCGTCAGCGTGCTCTCGCCGGCCGCCGTCCAGGCGCTCGCCAGCCGCGCGCGCACGTTCGACTTCTTCGAGCGGTCGGGAATCTGGGAGGGCACGCCGGAGCGCTTCCGCCTGCACGGCGTCGCCACGCAGCGCGCCGCCGATCGGCTCGCCGCCGAGCTCGGCTACGAGGAGCGCGACCGCCTGATGGTCACGTCGCTGCTGCACGACGTCGGCAAGCTCGTGCTCGCGCACGCCTACCCCGGCTACCCGCGCCAGGTGCATGGCGAGGCGAAGACGCCCGAAGAGCGGATCCACCGCGAGCGCCGCGAGCTGGGCGTCGACCACGCGCTCGTCGGCGGCGTGCTCGCGCGCCGCTGGGGGCTGCCGAAGGCGATCGCCTCGACGATCGAGCGCCACCACGCCGAGAACGCCGACGGCGAAGCCGCGCTCGTGCGGCTCGCCGACATGCTCGCCCACTACGGGCAGGGCGACGGCGTCTCCCCGAGCGAGATGCTGCAGTGCGCGCGCACGATCGGGCTCGGTCCGGCCGAGCTGCGCGCGGTCATGTACGACCTGCCTTATCCCGCGAACGCGCAGCGCCAGCGCCAGCTCGACCCATGCCCGCTCTCGACGCGCGAGATCGAGGTGCTCAAGCGCCTCGGCCAGGGCAAGGTCTACAAGCAGATCGCGCACGAGCTGGCGCTGTCGACGAGCACGGTGCGCACGCACCTGCACAACATCTACGGCAAGCTCGGCGCCGTCGACCGCGCGCAGGCTGTGTTGATTGCAACCGAACGCGGCTGGATCTAGCCAGCGCGTCGCCTACCATCGGGGGCGCTCGATGCTCTCGATCACGACGAAATCGCCGTATGCGCTGCAGGCGCTCGCCGAGCTGGGGCGCGTCGGTGTGGCGGGGCCGGTGCCGATCGGCGAGCTGGCGAGACGCCGGGGGATTCCGGTGCAGTTCCTGGAGCAGCTGTTCGCGGTGCTGCGCCGCGCCGGCGTTCTCAGATCACAGCGCGGGGTGAAGGGCGGCTACAGCTTCGCCCGCGACCCCGCCGAGATCACGGTGCTGGAGCTGGTCGAGCTGCTTGATGGTACCTTCGGCGGGGGCGCCGAGGGCGTCTTCGCCGACGCCGCCGGCGCGGCACGCGCGGTTCTCGCACAGACGACCGTCGCCGACGTGATCGAGCGCGAGGCGCGCGAGGCCGGCTCGGCGATGTACTACATCTGATCCGCCGCTCTTCCGATGCCCGCCGCATCCGCGCCGTATCCGAAGATCGAGCTGCATGTCCACCTCGAGGGCGCGGCCTCGCCGGAGCTGCTGTTCGCCGCCGCGCGGCGCAACGGCTGCTCGCTGCCGTTCGATTCAGTGCAGGCGCTGTCCGATTACATGCGCTTCCGCGACTTCGACCACTTCATCGAGGCGTGGATGGCGACGACGACCGTGTTGCGCACGGCCGACGACTACCGCGAGCTCGTGCTCGACTACGCGCGCCGCGCGCAGGCGCAGGGCGCGGTCTACCTGGAGGGGATCTTCTCGCCGACCGACCGCGTCGGGCTCGGCGTCCCGCAGGAGGTCAGCTTCGCGGGCTTCTGCGACGGCGCGCAGGCCGCCCGCGAGCAGTTCGGGATCGAGGTGCGCCTGACGCCCGACATCACGCGCTTCGCGCCGCTGGAGGTCGCGCGCGAGACGGCCGAGCTGGCCGTCAAGTACCGCGACCGGGGCGTCGTCGGCCTCGGGCTCGGCGGCCCGGAGGTCGGCTTTCCGCCGGAGCCGTACGCGGAGCCGTTCGCGCTCGCGCGCGCGGGCGGCGTCGGCTCGGTGCCGCACGCGGGGGAGACGGAGGGGCCGCGGTCGATCCGCGGTGCGCTCGACGCGCTGGGCGCCGACCGCATCCGCCACGGCGTGCGCGCGGTCGAGGACCCGGGGCTCGTGCGCGAGCTGGTGGACCGCGGCACGGTCCTCGACGTGTGCGTGCTCTCGAACGTGCGCTTGTCGGTCGTGCCCTCGGTCGCCGAGCATCAGCTGCCGCAGCTGCTCGCAGCCGGGATCCCCTGCACGGTCAACACGGACGACCCGACGTTCTTCGACTGCGACCTCGAATCCGAGCACGCGGTCGCCCGCTCGCTCGGTGCCGACCCGCGCGCGCTGTTCGAGGCAGGGATCGCCGGTGCGCTGTGCGATGCGGCGACGAAGGAGCGCCTGAGCGCGATCGGCGAGGCGCACGACTGGCAGCCCCACGCGGCGCCCGCGGTCGGCTGACGAACGCCGCGCGGCGGCTCGTGCGGTCGCGCACTATCGTTCACGCCGCAATGGCGCGAATTCCGATCAACATTGCCGAGCATGTCGGCTGCACGCCGATGGTGCAGCTCACGCGCCTGCTCCCAGACGGCTGCGCCGCCGAGCTGTTCGGCAAGCTGGAGTCCCTCAACCCCGGGGGGAGCGTGAAGGACCGGATCGGCGTCGCGATGATCGAGGCGGCCGAGCGCGAGGGTCGCATCGCGCCGGGCCGCACGACGATCGTGGAGGCGACGAGCGGCAACACCGGCATCGCGCTCGCCTTCGTGTGCGCGGCGAAGGGCTACGAGCTCGTGCTCACGCTGCCGCAGGGGATGAGCCGCGAGCGCGAGGGCCTGCTGCGCCTCTACGGCGCGCGCGTCGAGCTGACCGAGTCGCTCGGTGGGATGCACGAGGCGGTGGCGGCCGCGAGAGCGATGGCGACGAACGACGACGTCTTCCTGCCCGACCAGTTCTCCAACCCCGCCAACCCGGAGATCCACCGCCGCACGACCGGCCCAGAGATCTGGGACGCGATGGACGGGCGCGTCGACGTCTTCGTCGCCGGCGTCGGCACCGGCGGCACGATCACCGGCGCGGGCGAGGTGCTGAAGGCGCGCAATCCGAGCTGCCGCGTCATCGCGGTCGAGCCGGCCAGCTCGTCCGTCCTCTCCGGCGGGCGGCCGGGGCCGCACAAGATCCAGGGGATCGGCGCCGGCTTCGTGCCGACGGTGCTGAACCGCGAGCTGCTCGACGAGGTGATCGCGGTCGACGACGAGGACGCGATCGAGACGGCGCGCTTGCTGGCACGTCGAGAAGGCGTGCTCGCCGGGATCTCCTGCGGCGCGGCGATGTGGGCGGCGATCGAAGTCGCGCAGCGGCCGGAGTCAGCCGGCAAGAAGATCGTCGCGGTGCTGCCGGACTCGGGCGAGCGCTACGTCTCGACGCCGTTCTTCGCGCCGTAGCAGCGCAGGCAGCGACTACTCTTGGGCGCATGCCCGGTCTCGGGAGCGTCTGGAACGAGATTCGCCGCGACGTGCACGCCGCGCAGGCGCGCGACCCGGCTGCGCGCGGTGTCGGCTCGAGCGAGATCCTCGCGATCTGGCCCGGTGTCCACGCGGTCCTCGCGCATCGCGTCGCGCACGCGCTGCTGGAAGCGCGCGTGCCGTTCCTGCCGCGTTTGATCGCGGGCGTCGCGCGCCTGCTGACGGGGATCGAGATCCACCCGGCCGCGCGCATCGGACGCGGGCTCTTCATCGACCACGGCATGGGCGTCGTGATCGGCGAGACGGCCGAGATCGGCGAGGACGTGACGCTCTACCAGGGCGTGACGCTGGGTGGCACCGGCTTCGCCTGCGGCAAGCGCCATCCGACGGTCGAAGACAACGTCACGATCGGCTCCGGCGCGAAGCTGCTCGGCCCGATCCGCGTCGGGCACGGCTCGAAGATCGGCGCCAACAGCGTCGTGATCCACGACGTGCCGCCGAACTCGACCGTCGTCGGCAACCCGGGCCATCCGGTTCGCATCGACGGCCGCCGCCCAGAGGGCCCCGACGCCGACTGGGCGCATCTGCCGGACCCGATCTCCGATGCGATCAAGGGGCTCGCGAGCCGCATCGGCGCGCTCGAGCGGGCGCTCGCCGAGCGCGGCGTCGACCCGGCGACGATCCCCGGGGACGAGCACGAGCCGACGCCGCTGCACGCGACGCGCGGGCCCAATCCCGCGGGGGGTTAACCCTACTGATCAGCCGAGCGGCTCGTGCCGAGCGGCTCGCGCTCGCGTACGTCCTCGTCGGCGGTCGCGTCGCAGTTGAGGCGCGTGCGCACGAGGTAGAGCGGGCGCCCCTTGACCTCGTCGTAGATGCGGCCGACGTACTCGCCGATCATGCCGATCGCCATCAGCTGGATCCCGCCGAGCAGCAGCACGGCGATCGTGATCGAGCCGAAGCCCGGCAGGTAGGAGCCGGCGAGCCGCAGCCCGACGACGACCGGTATCAGCACGAACGCGAGCGCCGCGCAGACGAAGCCGACGAGCGTCGAGAGCTGGAGCGGCCGATGCGAGAACGACGAGATCGCGTCGAGCGAGAACGTCACCATCTTGCGCAGCGTGTACTTCGTCTCCCCGGCGTGGCGCGCGTCGCGCTCGTACGGGACGGCCGTCTGCGTGTAGCCGATCCAGACGGTCATCCCGCGCAGGAAGCGGTTGCGCTCGCGCATCGAGAGCAGCGCGTCGAGCGGCGCCCGGTCGAGCAGGCGGAAGTCGCCGGAGTCGGGCTCGAGGCCGACGTCGCCGAGCGCGCTGAAGAGCCGGTAGAACCAGCGCGCGGTCGCGAGCTTGAAGCGCGTCTCGCCCTCGCGCCGCTTGCGCACGGCGTAGACGACGTCGGTGCCCCGCCGCCAATGCTCCAGCATCTCGGGAATCAGCTCGGGCGGGTCCTGCAGGTCGGCGTCGATCATCGCCACGGCGTCGCCGCGGGCGTGGTCGAGGCCCGCGGTGAGCGCCGTCTGATGCCCGAAGTTGCGCGACAGGAAGACGACGCGCACGCGCTCGTCGCGCGCGGCGATGTCGGCGAGCAGCTCCGGCGTGTGGTCGGTCGAGCCGTCGTCGACGAGCACCAGCTCGAACGAAACGTCCTCCAAGGCGTCGCAGACGCGCCGGTAGAAGGCCTCGACGAGCGCCTCCTCCTCGTACAGCGGGGCGACCACGCTCAGCAGGCGCAGCGTCCGTTCCATTGATCGAAGACTACGGAATCGCGTGGCCGGCCTTCGCGCTTGGGTCACCGCGAACGGCGCCCTGCGCGTGACGTCACGGCGGCGCGCGCCGTCCATCGCAGCCGCGGCACGCGCCACATCGCCTCACGCGCGATGCGGGCGGACATCTTGCTCGTCCCGGCCTCGCGCTCGCGGAAGACGATCGGCACCTCGGCGACGCGGAAGCCGGCGAGCACCGTGCGGTAGGTGACCTCGATCTGGAAGACGTAGCCCTGCGAGCGGATGCTGTCGAGCTCGATCGCCTCCAGCACGCGGCGGTGGATGACCTTGAAGCCGCCGGTCAGGTCGCGCTGCGGCAGGCCGAGGATCAGCCGCGCGTAGATGCAGCCGCCGCGGCTCAGCAGCCGCCGCACGAGGCCCCAGTCGGTCACGCCGCCGCCGCGGATGTAGCGCGATCCGAGCACGAGGTCGGCGTGCTCGGCGGCCGCCAGCAGCGCTGGCAGGTGCGCCGGGTCGTGGGAGAGGTCGGCGTCCATCTCGCAGACGCGCTCGGCGCCGGCCGCGAGCGCGTGCCGGAAGCCGGCGAGGTACGCCTGCCCGAGGCCGCTCTTTTGTCGGCGACGGAGCACCTCCACGACGCCGAGCTCGACGCCGAGCTGCTCGGCGATCTCGGCGGTCCCGTCCGGCGAGCCGTCGTCGACGACGAGGATGCGGTGGTCGCCAGGCGCCGCGTCGGCGAGCACGCCGGCGACGCCGCGCAGCAGCCGCTCGATCGAGGCGGCCTCGTCGTACGTCGGCACGATGATCCAGAGCGCGGGCATGGGGTCGGGTAGCGTAGTCGACCCCGCCGCCGGGCCATCGGGGTGGATCGCCCGCCGCGCCGATCCGCCCGATTCGCGATCATGGTCCCCCAGGGATGCGCCTCAACGACGTCATCCGCGGGCCCAGCCGTCCGACCGAGACGCAGCTCCGCCACCGTCGGCGTCGTGCGGGAGCGCTGGCCGGCGTGGCGGCGATCGCGCTGCTGCTCGGCCTGACCCTCGGCGCGCACCGCGGCGGCGGGAACGCCGCCGGAGCGGGCGCGGTGCCGATCGGCTGGTATGGCCGCCTGCAGCTGCTCGCCGGTTCCGGCAGACGCTCTCTGGCGGCGGAAGAGCGTGCCGAGCAGGGCAGGGCGATCGACCGCGCGCTGAAGCGCACGCCGTTCGTGCGGATGGCCGGCGGCCAGCACCGGCTCATCGCGCTCACCTTCGACGACGGGCCCAGCCCGTTCACCGATCAGCTCGTCGCCGCGCTGCAGCGGCTGCACGTGCCGGCCACCTTCTTCGTCGTCGGCTACCAGCTGCCGACGTTCGCGTCGCAGCTCCAGCACGAGATCGCCGCCGGGATGACGGTTGGCGATCACACGCTCGACCATGCGAACCTCGCGCAGCTCTCGGCCGCCGACCAGCGCCAGGAGATCGTCGGCGACGCTGCGAAGATCAGCGCCTTCGGCGCGCCCGCGCCGCGGCTGTTCCGCCCGCCGTACGGCTCCTACGACGAGACGACGCATCGGCTGCTCGCTCGTCAGAGAATGCTCTCGGTGCTGTGGTCCGTCGACAGCGAGGACTACACGAAGCCGGGCGTCGCGACGATCGTCCGCAACGTCGTCGGCGCGGTGCAGCCCGGCTCGATCGTGCTGATGCACGACGGCGGCGGCCAGCGCTCGCAGACGCTCGCCGCGGTCCCACGCATCGTCGCCGAGCTGCGCAGAGCCGGCTACGGCTTCGCGTCGGTTCCGCGCCTGCTGCTGGAGAACCCGCCGCCGCGCAACCAGCAGATCCCGAGCGGCTTCAACCCGGCCGGGGCGGGATAGATCTCCTTGACGATGTCCGCACGCGCCGAGTCACGCGGGGTCAGGCGCTTCGCACTTCGGCGATCGCAAGCAACCGCCCACGCGCGACGTCACCCGGCTTTCGCCGCGCCGCTCGGCGCGGCCGCCCTCGCGGGCCTGCTCACCGCCGCCGCGCTGCTCGCGATCGGCGGGTCGGCGGAGCGCCGCATCTGGTTCGTGCCTTCGAGCCAGCGTGGCGGGATGCCCGACTGGCTCGGCGGTCCGTTCCACGGTCTCGGCTTGGTGCTCCAACCGCCCGACGGCGCGCTGCTGCTCGTCGTGATGTTCGCCTGCTACCTCGTCACGCTCGCCTGCGCGCGCAGCGGAGCGATCTCGCCGCGGCTCGCGATCGCGGCGGTGGTCGCGGCGCACGTCGTCTTCCTGCTCGCCCCGCCGTTGTTCTCCGCCGACGTCTTCGGCTACGTCGACTACGCGCGGCTGGCGGTCGTGCACGGGCTCGATCCCTACACGCACGGGGCCGCGGCGGCGGCGCACGACCCCGTCGTCAGATTCGTCCGCTGGCGCGACATCGCGACGCCCTACGGGCCGCTGTTCACGACGCTCAGCCTGCCGCTCGCGTGGCTCGGCGTGCCGGCGGCGCTGTGGGCTTGCAAGACGGTCGCGGCCGCGGCGAGCCTCGGCTGCGTCGCGCTCGTCTGGCGCATCGCGCAGCGGCGCGGCGCCTCGCCGGTGGCCGCGATCCTGTTCGTCGGGCTCAACCCGCTGCTGCTCGCCTACGGCGTCGGCGGCGCGCACAACGACTTCCTGCTGCTCGTGCTCGCGCTCGGCGCGATCCTGCTCGTGCTGGAGGAGCGCGACGCCGGCGGCGGCGCGCTCGGCCTGGCGGCCGTCGCCGTGAAGGCCTCGGCCGGGCTGCTGCTGCCGTTCATCGTGCTCGGCTCGCACGACCGCCGGCGCATGCTCGCGGGCGGGCTCGCCGCCGCCGCTGCCGTGCTTGTCGCCGCGGTCGTCGCGTTCGGCGGCAGCGCGCTCAGCGTCGTCGACCAGCTCCACGAACAGCAGAGATTCGTCGCTGCCGACAGCGTGCCGGGCCGCCTCTCCCGGCTGCTCGGCTTCCACGCGCTGCCGAGCGCGCTGCGGCTTGCCTTCGTGCTCGCGTTCGTGTTCGCGCTCGCCTGGCTGCTGTGGGCGACCTGGCGGCGACGGCTCGACTGGCTGACCGCCGCAGGCTGGGCGACGCTCGCCCTGCTCGTGAGCACCGCCTGGCTCGTGCCGTGGTACGTCGTGTGGGTGCTGCCGCTGGCCGCGCTCGCCCGCGACCCGCGGCTGCGCGGGGCGACGCTGCTGTTCTGCCTCTACGTCGTCGCCACGCGCGTGACCTACCAGCTCGTGTGAGCCCCGGCCGGCGCTCAGCCGGCGGCCTGCAGCTCGACGTACGTCCTGTCTTCGCGGACGACCTGGTATCCGGCGTCCTCGATCATCTGCAGCTGGGCTGGCAGCAGCTGTCCGGCCAACGCGTACACGCGCGTGCCGTCTGCCGCGCGCAGCGCGTCGAGCGCCTCCGTCATCTGCTCCACGGCAGGCATCGAGATGACGTTCACGTAGGGCGCCACGTTCACGAGCCCGAGGTCGTAGGCGACGCGGTGGCCCATCGTCGAGAGGATCAGGACCCGCTCGCCGCGTGCCGCGCCCGAGCGTGCGACGAACTCGCGGGTGGGGACGAACTGCAGGAAGGGGATGGACGTCGTCCTGCCGATGCGCGCGAGCTGCGTCCATGGCAGCGGCGTCTGCGCGAGCGAGCAGACGGCGAGCGCGCAGCCGGCGAGCAGGGCGACCTCCGGCGCGTTCAGGCGCCCGCTCGGTCGCGTACGCACCGAGCGCACGAGCACGACGAGCAGCAGCGCGAGCGCGAACGCCCACGCCGAGAAGAGGCTGATCAGCACCTCCGGGTGCGAGCGGCCGGCGAAGTAGCTGCCGGCACCGAGGCCGAACACGCCGGCCCAGGCGAGCAGCGCCGTCAGCGTGCGATCCCGTGGGGGCGCGTCCTTCCCCGCGACCGTGAGCGCGCGCACCGTCGCGACGACGATCGCCGCGGCGAACGTCGCGTAGATGGCGAGATGGAAGCCGAGCGTCTTCATCGGCAGCATCGTCACGCCGCCCAGGCCCCACAGTCTCGAAAACGTGAAGAGGTAGCCGAAGTGCGGCAGCGACCCGGCGACGACGAGCGTCAGCAGGCAGACGAGCACGACGGCTCCCAGCAGGCCGAGCACTGCGTCGCGCGCGAGCGTCGCCACGCGCGTCCGCCATGGCGGCTCGCCGCTCCACAGCAGCGCCGCGAGCGTCGCGGCGAACGCGGGCAGGCCGAACTCGACGTTGTTGAGCAGCACGATCCCCGCCGCCAGGAACAGCAGCGCGCCGCGGCGCGGCCGCTGCCCGTCGAGCCGCCGCGCGATCAGCCACGCGAGCACGTAGGGCCCGCCGTAGCGCATCGGGAACATGCTGAAGAGGTTCGAGGGCCCGTAGCGGTTCGCCAGCGGCCCGAGCGCCATGAAGAAGCTCGTCGCGACGAACGGGGCGAACAGCGCAAGCGCGAGCAGCGAGCTGCGCACGACGCGCCGGAACGTGGCGTACACCGCGAGCAGGCAGAGGCCGCTCGCCGTCACCATGACGGCGACGTAGGAGCCGAGCGAGGACCCGGCGAGCCACATGACCCCGGCGCTCAGGTACGGCCACAGCTGGCTGTACTGCGCGTGGAAGTTCACGAGCGGCGCGCGGTGGTCGAGCACCGCGTAGGCCTCGTCGATCCAGTAGTCGAGGTTGAAGCGCACGCCTTGGTTCGAAAGACCGAACGAGCCTTCGGTGTTGATCGCCGTCAGCAGCCACAGGCCGAGGAACGTGACCGCGAGGGCGAACGCGACCAGGCGGCGGCGGTCGGTCTCGCGGGTCGCCTGAGCGACGCGCGCGAGCAGCGCCTCGCGCCGCAGCACGAGCAGCGCGCCGAGCGTCAGCAGCGCCGAGACGACGAGCGTCGTGGGCGTGAAGTAGATCCTTCTGAACGGGTGCGAGCCGGAGTACGAGCTGTCGTAGACGACGCGGTACTGCGCGATCAGCGCGGCCGCGGCGAACGCCGCCAGCAGCGCCTGGCTCGTCTGCACGAGCGCTGCGACGGCGGCCGGCCGCAGCGGCACGGGGCGGTCGCGCAGCGCCGCGAGCAGCGCGGCGAGCGCGACCGGGCCGGCGATCGCGAGCACGAAGCGGCCCTGCTCGGTCGGCTCGGGCCGGACCGCCAGCGTGACGATGCCGGTGTTCCAGAAGGCGACGTGCAGCGTCGGGAACAGCAGCCGCCCGAGCGGCGGACCGAGCAGCACGATCGCCGCCACGAGCACGAGCGCGACTGGCAGCGCGAGCAGCCATGCGAGCTCGGCGGGCGCGACCGTGGTGCGCGCGGGCAGCGCCGCGCGCGTCTCCGCACGCACCCCCAGCGTGCGTTCCCCCTTGGGCACCTGCGCAGTCTAGCTCCGGCGGCGCCGCGAGACGACGGGCGACGACCGGCCGCCGCGGTCGCGCGCCGTGTCGCTCGCTATCGTCGGACGAGCCGATGGAGCTGACCCGATCCGCTGACACCGACGCCGAGCTCGACCGGCTGCTCGCGGGTCTGAACGAGCCTCAGCGCGCGGCCGTCCTGCATGGCGAGGGTCCGCTGCTGATCCTCGCCGGCGCCGGCTCGGGCAAGACGCGCGTGCTGACGCACCGGATCGCCTACCTGCTCGCGACCGGGCAGGCGCGGCCGGACGAGATCCTCGCGATCACGTTCACGAACAAGGCGGCGCAGGAGATGCGCGAGCGCGTCGAGCTGCTGGTCGGAGCGCGCACGCGCGCGATGTGGTTGATGACCTTCCACGCCGCCTGCGCGCGCATGCTGCGCGCCGACGCGCACCGGCTCGGCTACACGCGCCAGTTCACGATCTACGACCAGGCCGACGCGCGCCGGCTCGTCAAGCGCTGCATCGAGGAGCTCGATGTCGATCCCAAGCGCTTCACCCCGGCGGCGATCCACCACGAGATCTCCGACGCGAAGAACAAGCTGCGCGACGCCGAGTCCTACGGCGAGATCGTCGGCTCGTACTTCGAGCAGACCGTGGTCGACGTCTACCGCATGTACGAGTCCGAGCTGCATCGCATGAACGCGATGGACTTCGACGACCTGCTCGTGCGCGCGGTCAACGTGATGGAGCTGTTCCCGGAGGTGTGCGCGCGCTACGCCACCGCGTTCCGCCACGTGCTCGTCGACGAGTACCAGGACACCAACGCGGCGCAGTACCGGTGGCTGCAGCTGATCGCCGGCGAGCACAGAAACATCGCGGTCGTCGGCGACGACGACCAGTGCCTCGTCGAGGGCACGCGGGTCACGATGGGCGACGGGACGGTCAAGCCGATCGAGGATGTGCGCGCCGGCGACGACGTCCTCTCCTCGTACGGCAGCGGCGACATGCGCCCCGCGCGCGTGCTCCGCACGCACCGCTCCGAGCGCGCCGCCGGCGTCCGCATCCGCCTGCGCAGCGGCCGCGAGATCGTCAGCACCCCCGAGCACACGCACTTCGCCGGCCACCGCTCCGGTGAACCGCACTTCACGTACCGCAGCGGTACACAACTTGACACTCATCGAAGTGGTGCAGCGGTGGCGCCCCTGAAGCAACCGCGTGTTGCGGGCGTGCCGCTGCCCGCTCTCCCGGCGATGTCCGTCAGACCCGGGATGGCGATGTTCACTGCCGACGGCCGCTACGACGTCGCCGAGTCGATCGAACGGATCGCGCTCGACCGCCCGGTCTACGACCTCGACGTCGAAGGCACGCACAACTTCGTCGCAGCAGGGCTCATCACGCACAACTCGATCTACGGCTTCCGCGGCGCCGACGTGCGCAACATTCTCGACTTCGAGGACGACTTCCCGGATGCGAAGGTCGTCAAGCTGGAGCAGAACTACCGCTCGACGCAGACGATCCTCGACGCGGCCAATGCGGTGATCGCGCACAACCGGGGGCGGATGGGGAAGGCGTTGTGGACCGACGTCGGGACCGGCGACCCGATCCACGTGCGCGAGCTGGAGGACGAGCACGCCGAGGCGCGCTTCGTCGCCGGCGAGATCGAGCGGCTCGTCGACGAGGGCACTTCGCGCAACGAGGTCGCCGTCTTCTACCGCACGAACGCGCAGTCGCGCGTGCTGGAGGACACGCTCGTGCGCGCGCAGATCGGCTACCAGGTCATCGGCGGCACGAAGTTCTACGAGCGCGCCGAGATCAAGGACGCGATCGCCTATCTGACCGTGCTCGTCAACCCGCAGGACGTCGTCGCCTTCGGCCGCGTCGTCAACTCGCCGCGGCGCGGGATCGGCGCGACGTCGACGTCGCGCGTGGTCGGCTGGGCCAACACCGCCGGGATCACCGTGTGGGACGCGGCCGCCGACCCCGAAGCGGTCCCCGGCCTCGGCACGGCCGCCGTCAAGGCGTTCCATCGCTTCATGGGCACGATGAGAGTCCTGCGCGAGCGCGCCGAGTCCGGCGCGCCGATCGCCGCGCTGCTGAACGAGCTGCTGCGCGAGACCGGCTACCTCGACGCGCTCGAGGCCGAACGGACGATCGAGGCGCAGGGGCGGATGGAGAACCTGGAGGAGCTGGTGAACGTCGCCGCCGAGTACGACAGCGCGATCGGCGTCGACGACGAAGGCGAGCCGCCCTCGCTCGCGGGCTTCCTCCAGCAGATCGCGCTCGTCGCCGACGCCGACACGCGCAGAGACGACGAGGGCCTCGTCACGCTCATGACCCTGCACAACGCGAAGGGGCTGGAGTATCCGATCGTCTTCATGATCGGCTGCGAGGAGGGCGTCTTCCCGCACTCGCGCGCGATCGACGAGGGCGGCCTGGAGGAGGAGCGCCGGCTCGCCTACGTCGGCGTCACCCGCGCCCAGCGCGACCTCTACGTCACCTACGCCCGCACCCGCGCGGTCTTCGGCGCGCGCAGCTACGGCGCCCGCAGCCGCTTCCTCGACGAGATCCCGCTCGCGCTGACCGACCGGCCGGCCGGACCGGCGGGCGGGATCGGGTCCGTAGGCGGCGTACGCGAGCGCGCGCTGTCGTGGAGCTCCTCCGGCACGGGCGCCGGCGGGTGGGGCGGCAGCGAGACGGGCGGCGAGATCGCCTGGGAGCGCGGGCGCGGGGAGGAGGCGGCCGCAGCGTTCCGCCTCGGCGAGGACGTCGCCCATCCGGCGTTCGGCGAGGGCGTCGTCACCGGCGTCGAGGCCGGCGGGATCGTCGTGATCCGCTTCAGCCGCGACGGCTCGGAGCGCAAGCTCGTCGCCGACCTGGCGCCGCTCACCCGGCGCTGAGTCCGCGCCCTCAGCGCACGAGCTGGACGATTCTCGCGACCTTCCGTTCGGCGTCGGCGACGCGATAGCCGGCGGCTCTCATCCTCTCCACGACTTCGAGCTGGAAGGGCGTCGGCACGAAGAGCGAGCGGACGTGCTCCCGCTGGGCCGTCCGCAGCACGGACATCCACTGCTCGTTCGTCAGGATCACTTCTCTGTTGGAGTAGGGCAGCACGTCGCGCACGCCGGCGTCGTAGGCGATCCGCTTGCCGAAGTCGGCCACGATCATCACGCGCTCGCCCGGTCTCGCGTGTTCGCGCACGAAATCCTCAGCGGGCACCGGCCGCAGGAGCCGTCCGCCGGTCACGGTGCCGATGCGCCTGATCTGCGACCACGGCGGCGGCGTCTGCGCGATCGAGCAGACGGCGAGCCCGAAGCCGACCAACACGGCGATCTCCGCGGCGGTCGGGAGCCGGCTGGGGCGTGCGCGGATCGCGCGGACCGCGACCACGAGCATCAGCGCGAGCGCGAACGACCAGGCCGAGAAGAGGTCGATCAGCACGTCGGGATGCGAGCGGCCGGCGTAGTAGCTGCCCGCGCCGAGCCCGAACACCCCGACCCAGCAGAGCAGGCCGGTCACCAGCACGTCGTCCCGCCGTTCGAGCGCGCGCACCGCCGCCAGCACGAGCGCTCCCGCGAACGTCACGTAGACGGCGTAGTGGAAGCCGAAACCCGGCATCGGCAACATGCCGAAGCCGTCGAGCCCGTAGATCTTCGAGAACTCCGTGAGCTGGCCGAGGTGGGGCAGCGAGCCGGCCGCGACGAGCAGGAAGACCGAGACCGCGACGATCGCGCCGGCGAGCCCGAGCGCGGCGGCGCCGGCGATCCGCGCCAGCGCACGCGGCGTCACGCGCGGCAGCGTCACGACGAGCGTCGCGACGGTCGCCGCGAACGCCGGCATGCCGAACTCGGGGTTGTTGAGGACGACGAGGCCCGCGAACAGCATCAGCGGCGTCGCGCGGCGCGGGCGCTGTCCGTCGAGTCGCCGCGCGAGCAGGAAGGCGAGCACGTACGGGCCGCCGTAGCGGATCGGGAAGAGGCTGAAGAGGTTCGCCGGTCCATACATGTTCGAGAGCGTTCCGCGCTCCTTGAAGAAGCTCGTCGCGAGGAACGGCGCGAACAGCGCGAGCGCGAGCAGCGAGCTGCGCACGACCCGGCGCAGCGTCGCGTACATCGCCGTCATCGTCGCCAGCGTCGCGGCGACCATCACGCCCGAGTACACGCCGAACGTGGCGCCGAACGCCGCCATCGCGCCACCCGTGGCCCATGGCCACAGCTGCGCATACTGCGCGTGGAATTCGACGAGCGGCGCCTGGTGGTTCAGGACGGCGAACACTTCGTCGAGCCAGAAGGGGAGGTTGCCGAGCAGCGCCTCGTCGGCGAGTTCGATCGAGCCTTCGGTGTTGAAGGCGGTCAGCAGCCAGATCGCGATGAAGATCAATGCGGCGGCCAGGGCGGCGATCCGGCGCGCGCGCGTCTCGCGCGTGAGCCGGCGCAGGCGCTCGACCCAGTCGTCGCGCCGCAGCACGGCGACCAGCGCGCCCGCGAGCGCCACGGCGACGGCGATCGTCGCGACCGTGAAGTAGATCCGGAAGCGGTAGCCGTCTTCCGGCCGCGAGTGGTACGTCCACACGCGCAGCGCGACGAGCGTCAGCGCGAGGAACGCGAGCAGGAGCGCTTCGGCGGTTCGCGCAGCGGGACGCCAGGAGGCGCCGGCGGCGGCCAGGCGATCGCGTGCCGCCGCGAGTACTGCGACGAGCGCGAACGGGGCGGCCACGGCGATCACGTAGCGGGCGTTCTCGGTCGACTCGGGTATGACGCCGCCGCCGAGGAAGTGTTGTCCGTCGGGCCTGAACAGCACGTGCCCGAGCGGCCGGCCCAGCAGCAGGATCGCGGCCGCCGTGAGCAGCGCACCCGGGACGACCAGGATCCATGCGAGGTCGCCGAGCTCGACGGCGCCGCCGATCGTGCGCGCCCGAGCGGCGGTCAGCTCGCGCGCCTCGGCCGCTCTGCGCGGTGCATGTCCGGCCGGCTCCGGCTGCAGTGCGCGCGCGCCGACATCCTGTGCCTTCCCCCAAAGCGACACGACGGCATTCTACTCGTTTCAGGTACATAGCCGGTGCCGATGCAGCGTCCGCACGGACCGGCTGTGCGCGAGCCGGTGGTGGCGCCTCGCCCGGCGCTAGCATCCGCCGCCGTCATGACCGCCACGCTCATCGATGGCAGGGCGATCGCGCAGCAGGTGCGCGCGCAGCTCGCCGAGGACGTCGCCGCGTTCACCGCCGAGACCGGTCGCGTGCCCGGACTCGCGACCGTGCTCGCCGGCGACGATCCGGGCTCCGCGATCTACGTCGCCAGCAAGCGCAGAGCGTGCGCGGAGGCCGGCATCGCCGATCTGCACCGCCACCTGCCGGCGAGCACGACCGCCGACGAGGTCGCGGCGCTGCTGCACGAGCTGAACGCCGACCCCGCCTGCAGCGGGATCCTGCTCCAGCGCCCGCTGCCCGAGGGGCTCGACGGCGCCGCGCTGAGCGCGCTGATCGATCCGGACAAGGACGTCGACGGGCTCACGCCGGTGAGCGCCGGCCGCCTGCTGCAGGGCGCCCCCGGGCTGCGGCCGTGCACCCCGCTGGGCGTCGTCGAGCTGCTGGACCGCTGCGCCGTCCCGCTCGAAGGCGCCGAGGCGGTGATCGTCGGGCGCTCGGACCTCGTCGGCAAGCCGCTCGCGCACCTGCTGCTGCAACGCAACGCGACAGTGACGATCTGCCACTCGCGCACCCGCGACCTGCCGGCCGTCTGCGCGCGCGCCGACGTGCTCGTCGCCGCCGTCGGCGTGCCGCGCTTGATCGGCGCCGAGGCGGTCAAGCCCGGCGCCGCCGTGATCGACGTCGGCGTGAACCGGCTGCCGGAGGGGCTCTGCGGCGACGTCGACTTCGTCGGCGTGCGGGACGTCGCCGGCCTCCTCACGCCTGTGCCGGGCGGGGTCGGGCCGATGACGATCGCGATGCTGCTGCGCAACACGCTCGCGGCGGCGCGGGGGCTGGCATGAGCGTCAGGCGGCTGCGCCGCGGGGAGGTCGCCGCGGCGGGCGGCGCGATCGCGCTGCTCGTCGACATGTTCGCGCTCTGGTGGTACTGCAGCGCGCAGCTCTCGCTCCACGCCTGGCAGGCCCACACCGTGCTGCGCTGGCTGATGTTGGCGACCGCCCTCGCGGCGCTCGCGCTCGCGGTCCTGACGATCACGCAGCGCACGCCGGCCGTCCCGGTGACGGTCGCGGTCGTCGTGACCACGCTCGCGGCGCTGCTGACCGTCCTGCTGGCCTGGCGCGTGATCGTCGACCATCCCGGGCCGGACAGCGTCAGCGTGCGGGTCGGTGCGTGGCTCGGACTGCTCGCATCCGCGACGATCCTGCTCGGCGCATGCTGGTCGATGCGCGACGAGGGCACGGGATCCACCGCCGCGCAGCCGCCCGCGCCGGTGCCGCCCGCAGCCTAGAATCCGGCGCCGATGATCGATCGCGCGCAGGTCCTGCATGTGGCGAAGCTCGCCCGGCTCGCACTCTCCGACGAGGAGGTCGAGCGGATGTCGCGCGAGCTCTCGGCGGTGCTCGGCCACATCGAGAAGATCTCCGAGCTGGACCTCGAAGGCGTCCCGCCGACCTCGCACGTGGTCGACGTCACCGGCGCGCTGCGCGCCGACGAGCCGCGCCCCTCGCTTCCGCGCGACGTCGCGCTGGCAGCCGCGCCCGAGCAGCTCGACGACGGCTTCGGCGTCCCGTCGCCGGGAGCCGCATGAGCGAGCTGATCGAGCTGACGGCCGCGGAGGCGATCGAGCGCCTGCGCGACGGCGACGCCTCCGCGGCCGAGCTGTTCGAGGCCTACCGCGCCCGCGCGCTCGCCGACGAGCTGAACGCCTTCACGTGGGTCGCCGACGGGGCGCCCGCGCACGACGGCGACACCGTCCCGCCCGCCCACGCGCCGCTCGCCGGCGTCCCGCTCGCCGTCAAGGACCTCTTCTGCACCGAGGGGGTGCCGAGCCAGTCGGGCTCGAAGATCTTGGAGGGCTACAAGCCCCCGTACACGGCGACCGCGGTCGAGCGGCTCCAACAGGCCGGAGCGACGCTGCTCGGCAAGACGAATCAGGACGAGTTCGCGATGGGTTCCTCGAACGAGAACTCGGCGTTCGGCCCGGTCAAGAACCCGTGGGACCGCGAGCGCGTCCCCGGCGGCTCGTCGGGCGGCAGCGCCGCCGCGGTCGCGGCCGGGCTCGCGCCGTGGGCGCTGGGCACCGACACCGGCGGCTCGATCCGCCAGCCGGCGGCGCTGTGCGGGGTCGTCGGCATGAAGCCGACCTACGGCGCGGTCAGCCGCTACGGCCTGATCGCGTTCGCCTCGTCGCTCGACCAGATCGGCCCGTTCGCGCTGACGGTGCGGGATGCGGCCCTCGCCTACGCCACCATCGCCGGCAGGGATCACTGCGACTCGACC
>DATNAP010000077.1:0-16048 GCA_035572475.1 Conexibacter sp.
GTCCGTCGCGCGGTCGTAGAGGTCGACGGTGTGGAGCGCGTCGTCGATGCGCTCCGCGGCGTCGCCGCCGTCGAGGGCGGCGACGAGCTCGAGGTTGCGGCGACCGTTGAGATAGGGATAGAAGCGCGGCGCCTCGACGAAGCCGGCGACGCCGTCGAGCGCGGCGGCGCCGTCGAGCAGCGGGTCGCGGCCGAACAGCCGCGCAGCACCCGCGTCCGGGCGGATCAGCCCGAGCAGCATCCGCAGCGACGTCGTCTTGCCGGCGCCGTTGGGGCCGAGGTAGCCGTAGACGCAGCCGGCTTCGACGGTCAGGTCGACGCGGTCGACCGCGGTCACGTGGCCGTAGCGCTTGACGAGGCCGCGCGCCTCGACAGGAATCCCGCCCGCCCCGGTCATCCGAGCTGGCGCGCGGCGGTCTCGGCCGTGTGAGCGGGGATCGAGCCGGCGACGACGTAGTCGATCCCGCCGCGCTGGAAGCTCAGCACCGTGCCCAGCGCGGTCGCGAGCTCGCGTCCGGGCGCGCCGTTCACGCCGATCGCCGGCAGGCGCAGTGAGCCGTTCCCGCCGCCGGAGCCGAACGGTTGCTCACCCGGCTTCGCCTTGCGCTCGACCACGACGATCCCGCCGAGGCCTCTGCCGTAGGTGACGACGGCGGCGGGATTGGCGCCGTGCCCTGCGAGCCAGACCTTGGCGCGCGCCTGGCCGGCGAGCTGGTCGGGCGCGGCGAGCGTGAACGGCAGCGCGGCCTGCACCGCGGCGACGCCGGTCACGGGCTTCGCGTGCATGTCGGGGCCGTCGTGGCCGGAGGACGACGGCGAGAGGTCCACGACTCTCGCGCCAGCCGGCGCCGGGACGACGATGTCGCTCGTCGCGACGCGCCCGAACGAGACGTCGGTCGCGGTCAGTTCGAACACCGGGTCGGACTGGCCGGCGGCGTAGATCGCCGCGCGCAGCGGCACGCCGTTGCTCGCGTCCCACGCCAGCTCGGCGGCGCCGAACAGGCCGCCGTCCTGCTTCGGCGCGATCCGTACGGTGTAGGCCGGCTCCCCGGCGACCGAGGACGGCGTCGCGCCGGACAGGCTCCAGCGCTCGCCGATCCGCGCAAGCGCTCTGTCGATCTGCGCGAGCGTCGGTGGCGTGTGCGTGTCCGGATCGCTCGTGTCTCTACGCTGCGGCAGCGCGAGCCGATAGGCGGTATTCGTCGAGGCGTCGTAGAGCGTGACCGTCGTGCCGTCGGAGACGATCTGCGCGTCGCCCGCGTTCGACTGCAGCTCGACGCGGAAGCGGCCGTCGCCGGCGATCCACAGGCGCCCGGACGCGCCGGCGAGCAGCGGCGAGGCCATGCCGTCCGGCAGCGCGCCGGAGGGGAGCAGGTGGTTCGTGAAATGGACGCGCGCCGTGACGCCGGGGACCGTCGGCGCCGTGAGCGCGTCGTGGACGGCGACGTCGAGCGGCTTGGGCGCCGGCTTCGGCCCATCCCTCAGCGCGGCCTGCGCAATCCCCACGCTCACGCCGAGCACGACGAGCGTGACCGCGAGCACGACCAGCCGCCCGGTCGAGATCGTGCGCAGCCATCTCATGCGCAAGTTGTACCCGCTGAACCTAAGCGCCGGGTGAGGATCGCGGAAGGGGCTCCGCCGGCCAGCGGAGCCCCTCCCTGCGCGGCGCATCCCTGCGCCCCCATCCCTGCGTCCTGTCTGACGCCTTACTGCTGCTGCAACGGCACGTCCACGTTGACGAACACGTTCGCGTTCGGGTCGATCGGCGGGACGTTCTGCGTCCAGATGCCGAAGTGGACGTCGCGGATCACGTTGCCGCGCACGACGGTCCCCTGCAGTCTCGTGACCGCGCTGAACAGCAGGATGCCGGTCGTGTCTCTCACGCCGGCGTCCGGATCGCCACCGACGTTGTCGTTGCGCAGCTTGTTCTTGACGAAGGCGTTGCCGTTGAGGTCGTCGCCCGGCGCATGGCTGTGAAGCGTGATGCCGGCGAGGTTGTTGCCGGACGCCTCGTTGCGCTTGACGACGTTGTCGTAGACGCCCGTCCCCGGACCGGCGCCGGCGAGCAGGATGCCCGCGCCCTCGCCTCTGAGCCCGTTGTCGTCGCTGCGGTTACCGACGATCCAGTTGTCGAAGATGCCTGCGACGTTTGGCATGCGCGCCCCGTTCTGAACGGCCATCGGGTCGTGGCCTGCCACCGTGATGCCGCAATCAAGCGGGTTTTCAAACACGTCGTTGCCCGCGATGAGGTTGCGCGTGGTCGGTCCGAGCTCGTCGGTCAGCAGGATGCCGCCCGCGTTCTGCGTGACCTCGTTGCCGAGCACCTTCACGTCGGTGACGGACATCAAGTGGATGCCCTCGCCGCAGTCGCCGGGGACCTCGCCCTGCGGCGCGCACTCGCCCGTCGGGTTCGACGAGGTGGCGCCGAGGTCGTTGTTCTGGACGACGTTGTCGGCGATCTTCAGGTGCGCGGTGCGGGTGGCGACGATGCCCTCCTGCGTCGCGTGCTCGACGACGAAGCCGGTCACGGTCGAGCCGGCCGCGCTCGGGCCTTCGATCGCGACGCCGTTCGTCTGGCCGGTCGCGTCGATCGTCGCGCCGTGCTTGCCGACGAGGTTCAGCCGGCCGGCGATCGTCACCTGCTCCGCGTACGTGCCGGGCAGCACGACGACCGTCGCGCCGGAACCGGCGAGCGAGACGGCGTGGCCGATCGTTCTGCACGGCGCGCTCTGCGCGCATGACGGCGACGCGTCGCTGCCGGTGGGCGAGACGAACAGCACGCTGACGGGCGGCCGCCCACCGGGATGGCCGGGCTTCGGTGTCGGATGACCCTTGCCGTGGTGACGGTGATGGCGGTGCCGGCGATCGTGGCGGACGCGATGCTTCGCGTGGTGACGGCGATGATGCCGGTGGTGGCCGTGGCGGCCGTGGCCATGCGCCGACGCCGGCGCCGCGGCGGCGCCGACGAGCGCGACGCTCGCGACCGCCGCCAGGATCGCACCGCGCAGACCGCTCCGTGCAAGCAAGGTCATGCAAACCTCCTCATTGGGCCGGGACCGGGCAGCGCGACGCCACCCGCGAACTCTTCCCACAACGTGAGCGACCGCCGAGGGGTTTGCGAGAAGACCTTTAGCGGTCAGGAGACAGACCGCTGCTGCAGCGACCGCAGGAGGTGTGCACGCGCCCGCCACAGACACCTGCACGCTCCCTTGCCGCCCGTCATCAGCGCCCGCGATGCTGGCCGACGAGATGCGCATCGAGGACTACGGGCTGATCGGCGACATGCAGACGGCAGCGCTCGTCGGGCGCGAGGGGTCGGTCGACTGGCTGTGCCTGCCGCGCTTCGACTCGGCTTCGTGCTTCGCCGCGCTGCTCGGCGACGAGCGCCACGGGCGCTGGCTGCTCGCCCCGGCCGGCGAGGTGCGCGCGACCAGACGGCGCTATCGGCCCGGCACGCTGATCTTGGAGACCGAGCACGAGACCGCCGAAGGTCTCGTGCGCGTGATCGACTTCATGCCGCGGCGCGGCGACGGCCCGCCGCGCGTGATGCGGATCGTCGAGGGCGTGCGCGGGCGCGTGCCGATGCGCACGGAGCTCGCGCTGCGGCCCGACTACGGGGCGATCCATCCCTGGGTCGAGGCGGCCGCCGACGGCGCTGTCGCGACCTCCGGGCCCGACGCGTTCCGCCTCAGCACGCCGCTGCCGCTGCGGATCGAGGACGCGACGGCAAGCGCCGACTTCGTCGCGATCGAGGGCGCCCGCGAGCGCCTCACGCTCACGTGGCACGTGTCCTTCGAGCGCACGCCGCCGGTCGAGGACGCAGACTCGGCGCTCGCCCGCACGGAGGCGTGGTGGCGCGAGTGGAGCGGCCGCTGCCGCTACGAAGGCGCGTACCGCGACGAGGTGCTGACCTCGCTGATCGCGCTGAAGGCGATGACCTCCGAGACCACCGGCGCCCTCGTCGCCGCGCCCACCACCTCGCTGCCGGAGGAGCTCGGCGGCGTGCGCAACTGGGACTACCGCTACTGCTGGCTGCGCGACTCGGTGCTCGCGCTCGAGGCGCTGCTCGAAGCCGGCTACACGGGCGAGGCGCTCGCCTTCCGCGACTTCATGCTGCGCGCCGGCACCGGCGACCCGCGCGCGATGCAGATCATGTACGGGCTCGGCGGCGAGCGCCGGCTGACCGAGTTCGAGCTGCCCGACCTGCCCGGGTACGAGGGCTCGCAGCCGGTGCGCGTCGGCAACGCCGCCTCCGAGCAATTCCAGCTCGACGTCTACGGCGAGGTCGCCAACGTGCTGGCGGTCGGGGCCGACGTGGTCGGCCGGGTCGAGTCGCGGCAGTGGCCGCGCTGGCGCGCGATCGTCGAATACGTCGCGACGATCTGGCGCGAGCCCGACGACGGCATCTGGGAGTCGCGCGGCGAGCGCCGGCACTACACCTACTCGAAGGTGATGGCGTGGGTCGTGTTCGACCGCGCCGTGCGGCTCGCCGAGCGCTTCGGGCTCGACGCGCCGCTCGAGCGCTGGCGGCAGGTGCGCGACGAGATCCACCGCGAGATCTGCGAGCGCGGCTACGACCCCGAGCGCCGCACGTTCACGCAGTACTACGGCTCGCGCGAGCTGGACGCGAGCGTGCTGAACATCCCGCTCGTCGGCTTCCTGCCGGGCGACGACGAGCGCGTCACGGGGACGATCGACGCGGTCGCGCGCGAGCTGGGGCGCGACGGCTTCGTCTCGCGCTACTCGACGGCGCAGGGCAATGACGGCCTGCCCGGCGACGAGGGCCAGTTCCTCGCCTGCTCGTTCTGGCTCGTGAGCGCGCTCGCCGCCAACGGCCGCGTCGATCAGGCGCGCGGGCTGTTCGAGCGGCTGCTCGGGCTCGCCAACGATCTCGGCCTGCTCGCCGAGGAGTACGACGTCGCGCACAGACGGCAGGTCGGCAACTTCCCGCAGGCGTTCAGTCACCTCACGCTGATCCTCGCCGCGCGCACGATCACGGCGGCCGAGGCGGACGCGGGCGCTGGGACGGCCGGCACGCGGGCCGCGGCGTGAGCGCCCCGTCCGCCGGCGTCTCGACGCGGCGACTGCTCGCGCCGCTCGCGCTGACGCAGTTCGTCGCGAGCTTCGCCGGCTCGAACATGAACGTCGCGATCACGAGCATCGCGAACGACATCGGCACGACCGTGCACGGCGTGCAGACGGCGATCACGCTGTTCCTGCTGTGCATGGCGGCGCTGATGATCCCGGGCAGCAAGCTGACCGACAGATGGGGCCGCACGCGCTGTCTGACGCTGGGGCTCGTCGTCTACGGGATCGGCGCGCTGATCGCCGCCGCCGCGCCCGGGCTCGGCGTGCTGATCCTCGGCTACTCGGCGTTCGAGGGCGTCGGCTCGGCGCTGATGATCCCGCCGATCTACATCCTCGCGACGCTGTTCTTCTCCGGCGTCGAGTCGCGCGCTCGCGCGTTCGGCGCGATCAGCGGGATGGCCGGCGTCGGCGCCGCGGCCGGTCCGCTGATCGGCGGGCTGATCACGACGACGATCAGCTGGCGCGCGTCGTTCGTCCTGCAGGCGCTGATCGTCGCCGCGATCGTGCTGCTCAGCCGCAGCATCGCCGACCCGCTGCCGGCGGACCCGGCGCGTCCGTTCGACGTCCGCGGCGCGCTCCTCTCGGCCGTCGGCATGACGCTGCTCGTGATCGGGATCCTGCAGGCGAGCGTGAACACGGTGCTGCTGGTGGTCTTCGTCGTGCTCGGCGTGCTCCTGCTGCTGGCGTTCCTGCGCCACATCCACACGACCGAGCAGGCCGGCCGCGAGCCGCTGCTGTCGAGCGCGCTGCTGCGCAACCGCGTCTCGAACCTCGGGCTCGTGACGCAGAACGTCCAGTGGCTGCTGCTGATGGGCGCCACGTTCGTCGTCTCCGTCTACCTGCAGACGGTGCGCGGCTTCAGCGCGATCAAGACCGGCGTCGTCTTCACCGCCGCCACCGCCGGCGTGCTGATCTCCTCGCTCGGGGCGCAGCGGTTCGCGGAGCGGCGCGAGCAGCGCACGCTGATCTGCGCCGGCTTCGCCGGGACGGTCGCCGGCGTCGCGCTGCTGATGGCGCTCGTGTCGGCCTCGAAGAACGTGCTCGCGTTCGTGCCGGGGCTGCTGCTGATCGGCCTGAGCGTCGGGCTGATGCTGACGCCGTCGGTGAACGTCGTGCAGTCGAGCTTCCCGGAGGAGAAGCAGGGCGAGATCTCCGGCCTCTCGCGCAGCGTCTCGAACCTCGGCTCCTCGCTCGGCACCGCGATCGCAGGGACGATCCTCGTGTCCGACCTCGCGGCCGGCACGCGCTCCTACGTGATCGCGATGGGCGTGCTCGCCGCGTTCTCGCTCGCCGGCTTCGCCGCCGCGACGCGCCTGCCGGCGCGGGTCAGTCAGCCTGCGCCGGCTGCATCACCGTGAACGTCGCGCCCTGGGGGTCGAGCAGGCCGGCGAAGCGGCCGATCGGCATCTCCATCGGCTCGTTCGTGACGGTCGCGCCCAGCTCGCGCGCCTTCGCGACGGTCGCGTCGACGTCCTCGACGGCGAACACGACGCCCCAGTGCGGCGGGATCTCCGGCGGGAACCACTCGTCGCTCATCTGCATCATGCCGCCGACCGGTCTGCCGCCAAGCTCCCACACGGTGTAGCTCTCGGGCGCGCCCTCGAACTGCGGGCGGCGCGGGTCCCAGCCGAAGACGGCGGGGTAGAACGCCTTGCCCGCGTCCGCGTCGCGCGTGAGCACCTCGTTCCAGCAGAACGAGCCCGGCTCGTTGACGACGTCGGCGCCGGTGAAGCTCCTCGGCTGCCAGACGCCGAACGCCGCGCCGCTCGGGTCGGCGAAGAACGCCATCCGGCCGATGTCCATCACGTCCATCGGCTCGACGATCACGGTGCCGCCCGCCGCCTTGACCTTCTCGGCGGTCTCGTCGGCGTCGGCGACGCTGATGTAGGTCGCCCACACGGTCGGCTGGTTCTCCTGCATGTGGCCCATCAGGCCGCCGACGCTCTGGCCGCCCTGCTGGAACATGCGGTAGCCGCCGGTCTCTTCCACCGGGCCGGGCTCTGTCGCGTCCCAGCCCATCAGGTCGCGGTAGAAGGCGGCCGACGCGTCGGCGTCCGGCGAGGACAGCTCGACCCATGACGGTGTTCCAGGCGCGTACTCGGGCATGGCTGCCTCCTCGGCTTCGGGGTGGGGGGAAGGGTCATAGTGGCACGGTGTGCGCGGCTTGGCGAGCGGGGCGCCTTCGCGGTCACAGGCCCTTAGCATCTGGCGCGCGCATGGACCGGGTCCGACTCCTCGCGGCCGTGCTCGCCGCCGTCGTCGCGCTCGCCGGTTGCGGTGCGGGCGAGCGCCGCGATGCGACTGAGCGCGGCGCGCCGCCGGCCTCCGTGTCCGCCGCGCGAGGCGGCGCGCCCGCGGCGCAGCACGGCCCGTGGCCGGTCGCCCTGCCCGCCGGGCGCGGCCCGGCCTTCCGCCTGCCGGCGCGCGGCGCGGCGGTCGCGCACGCGCGGGCGGTCGGGCGGCTGCGCTGCTTGGCGGATCGCGGCGCGCGCGTGCACGCGCATGTCGAGCTGTTCGCCGCGGGCCTCGTCGTGCCGGTGCCGCCGGGGATCGGGATCGCGCCGCCGCTGCGGCGGCGTGGCGCGTACGTGCGCGGGGGCCGCTGCTCGTATGCCGTGCGCACGAGCGAGCCGACCGGGCTGCTGGAGTTGCGGCGCGGCGCGCGGCTCACGCTCGGGGACCTGTTCGCGGTCTGGGGCCAGCCGCTCGGGCCGCGGCGCCTCGGGGCGTTTCGCGCGCCGGTGCGCGCGTACCTCGACGGCCGCCGCTGGCCGGGCGACCCGCGTACGATGCCGCTCACGCGCAGGGCGGTCGTCGTGCTCGAGGTCGGCCGCTTCATCCCCCCGCACGCCCGCTACCGCTTCCCCCCGATCCGATGAGCCTTCGCCCGATCGCGCCCGCGCTCTGCCTGCTGGTTGCGACGCTCGCGCTCCCCGCGCCGCGCGCGCTGGCGGACGCCGACCCGCCGAGCGACGTGCTGCTGCTCCAGGACGTCTACTACCCCTACGCGCCGAAGGTCTCGCCGAAGCTGCAGGCGCAGCTCGACGACGCCGCTGCGCGCGCGAGACGCGCCGGCTTCCCGATCAAGGTCGCGCTCGTCGCCCGCCCCGCGGACCTCGGCGCGATCCCGCAGATGTTCGGCCACGTCGTGGCGTACGCCAACCTCCTCCAGCGCGAGATCGCCTACCTGAGACCGCAGCCGACGCTGGCGGCGATGCCGAGCGGCTTCGGCACCTCGATGACGGGGCCGCGGGGCCCGGCGATCGTGCGCAGGCTGGGAGCGCCGCAGACCGCCGACGACATGGCGCGGGGAGCGATCACGGCCGTCGAGCAGCTTGCCGCCGCCAACGGCCACCCGATCTCGACCGCCGGCCTCGGCGGCGGGCGCAGCGGTCACCACCGCTCCAGCACACCGGCGATCGTGCTGTTCGCGCCGGTGCTGCTACTCGGGCTCGCCTTCGGGGGACGCGCGCTGCTAGGGCGCCGGCGTCGGACCGGCGACGACTCGCAGGACCCTCACACGAACGTCTCGTCCACGTAGCACCAACGCCAGTCCTCGCCCGGCTGGAACGACTGCACGATCGGGTGTCCGGTCTCGCGCGCGTGGCGGCTGGCGTGGCGGTTGGGCGAGGAGTCGCAGCAACCGACCTGGCCGCACGTCAGGCACAGGCGCAGATGCACCCACCGCGAGCCGGCCCGCAGGCACTCCTCACACCCTTCCGGGGTGCGCGGCTCGACCGGCTCGATCACGTCGAGGTGCTCGCAGACGTTCGCCATCGCGTCAGTATCCACCCGCGGGGTCGACGTGTCGAGGCGCGACCACCCGCGTCTGGCCAGCGGTTGACGTATCCGTCGGCCCATCCCAAGGCCTCAACTTCCGATACTTACTTATCTAGTCCTCAGTTCAACCACAGCCGACCTTGTCTATACCCCACGAGTTCGCCGAATGGAGCGCCGGAAAGCATCGTCGTGGAAGAAACAGCGACAATAGAATTTGCGGGTGGGGAAGGATTTCTGTGCAGCTTCGCCAGGGCGTCTGACATTCACCTCCGCGGCCATCGTTTGATCCGCAATCTAGCCGGAACCGCGAAGATCACCGTCACCCTAATATAGGCGAACAGAACGAGCTGCCAGAGCGAGGGCCGGCCTGTGGAGGCCGGCCGCCCATCGCACAGACTGCCTCGCACGCTCGCCCGCGGCTGCCAGTGCAGCCGCTCCAGCTCGTCCCGCGCCGCGCCGCGCAGCGACCAGCCGCCGTCGTCGCGGCGCTCGATGCGGCCGCTCGCCTCGCGCGCCATGCCCCTCGCCTCCGGCGCGTCAGGCCGACTTGCCCCAGGCACGCAGGTACTGCTGCGACCAGGCTTACGGCATCGCTCGACCGAGCGTTTTCCCACCAACAGCGCTGCTACCCTTGACACTCCGGTTTTCCGTGCATTATGCTGACATCGCGCGCGCGATGTCAGCGTCCAAGGTCCGCGGCAAGCGTGGAGCGCGGCGCGAGCCGCCCGTAGATCCCGGGCGCTCGCCCACGCCATTTGCGCACACCAATCCAAAGGGGGAACGCCGCTCAAGAGCCATTCACCACGCGCGTCCAGCATGCACGCCACACAGCTCAAGCCTGCAGCTTCAGCTACCGCCAACTCTAGGAGCCTAAATGCAAATACTTCGCAAGCTCGTCGTTACAGCGCTCGCAGCCGCGATGCTTCTCGCCATTGGCGTCACCAGCGCAACCGCAAGGAGTCTCAGAATCAACGAAAGAAACTTCGAGGTCATATGGAACACAGCCCTGGGCACGCCCAAGACGAAGCTCAGGTTCGCAGCAGCTGGCAGGCCAGCGGTTGAATGCCAGGTCACCTTGTTAGGCCGCATGAGGGAAAACACGATAGTGAAGGAAATAAACAGGGACCAGGGCACCATCAACCACGGCGAACTCGAATCCTGCACAAACGGCACAGCGACCATCAAGACAGAATCGTTTCCGTGGACAGTCCGTTACGATCGCTTCACCGGGAGGCTACCGAGGATAGCCGGTATCGACGTCACAATCATCTCGGCCAAGTTCAGAATAAGGGAACCGGGCAACCTGGAATGCGAAATAAGAACAGAAGGCAGCAGACCTGCGGGTGGAATAATCGGAAACTCAGCCGAAGTGGCGGAAACCGGCTTGGAACTTAACGGCGAACCGGAAAACGTAACAGCCGAAAGAGGCGATAGGATACCGCTCGGCGGCGAAGGTCTCCTGTGCCTTATAGCCGGCGAAGGTAGCCTTAGCGGAATAGGGTTAATCCGGAACCTACCGCGCACGACGAAGCCTAGGATCACCCTAATATAGACTTCCTTCCACCACGCAACCGGGGGTCGTCGAGACAGACTGGCGACCCCCGGCTGAGTTTGTTGGAGCTATGGAATAGCGGGCGAGGTGCACCTCCAGCGTTCCTCAGCCTGAGCACCTCGCCATCGCGCCGAGCCAAAGTCGCCGCGGCGGCGCAGCCCTAGCCGGTAGGCCAAGCAGCGCGGGCTACACCTCAACCCAAGGACACTGAATGCGCACGCACCACAAGCTCATATTTGCAGCGCTCACGGCCACGATGCTTCTCGCCATCGGCATCGGCGCCGCATCCGCAAGGAGCCTGAGGGTCAACGAAAGGAACTTCGAGTTCATATGGAGCGAAGCCTTCGGCGCGCCCAAGACCAAGTTCGAATTCATCGCTAGGAACCCCGGGATAAACGTTCAGTGCCGGGTCACGTTGTTAGGTAGTTTCACTGAAAGCACCATCAAGAAGGAAACAAGTATAACTCAGGGCAATATTTTCCATGGGGAACTCGAATCCTGCACGAACGGCACAGCCGAATTCATCATAACCGAACCACCAACCCCGTGGCCAATCCGCTACCGTAGCTTCAGCGGAACGCTACCCAGGATAAGGAGCGCCACCATCGGCATTCTCGGCGCCGCCGCAAGGATAAGGGAACCCGGCGGAAACGAATGCGAAATAACAAGTGAAGTCGGCATGCCTCTTGTCGGAATACTCGGAAACTCGGCCCAAGCGGCTGAAACGGGGCTTGAAACTACCGGAGAACCCGAAAACGTAACAGCCGAAAGAGGCAACAGGATAAGGCTCAGGGGCGGCTTCCTCTGCGCGTTTGCCGGGGAAGGCGAAGCCGGCGGCATCGGATTAGTCCGCAACCTACCGCGGACTGCCAAGATCAGGATCACCCTAATATAGGCAGTCCGTTGTCACAGGTAACCCGGGGTCGCCGAGCACAGCTCGGCGACCCCGACGCGCCTGATGAAGGGCCGCGGCACGCCCCGGGCAGATCAGCCGCGTGCCCCGTTCACCTGCGCCCGCGGTTGCCAGTGCAGTTGCTCCAGCTCGTCGGGCGCGGCGCCGCGCAGCAGCCAGCCGCCATCGTCGCAGCGCTCGATCCGGCCGCTCACCTCCACCCGCTGCAGCGCCGTCGTGACCGACGCGCGCTGACACCCGACGAGCTGACCGAGCAGACGGTGAGACAGGCGCAACCGCAGCGCAACCCCTTCGCGCGTGACGCGCCCCCAGCGCTCCGCCAGGCACCACAGCAACACGAGCAGCCGCGTCTCCACCGGCGAGAGCTGCAGCAACGCCTGATGCACCGTCGCACGCAGCGAGCGGCGCAACGAGCGCTCCAGCAGCGCGCTCGTGACCTGCGGCCACTCCCCCAGCCGCCGCGAGAAGTCGGCGTCGAGCACCGCCAGCCGCACCGGCTCGACGACCTGCCAGCGCAGGCGGAAGGGCACGAGCCGCTCCTCGCGCGCGGGCGCGCCGGCCTCGAGCACGTCGCCCTCGCCGAGCAGCTCGGTGCAGGTCATGCCGGCGAGGATCACGTCGCGGCCGAGCACGCCGTCGAGCAGCAGGAAGCCGAGCTGGCCCCGCTGCGCGCGCGGCACCTCCCAGCAGCCGCGCGCGAGCGTCGTCACCGGAGCGACGAGCGCGTGGCGCGCCTGCGCGATGCGATCGGGCGGCACGCGGAGGCCGAGCTCGGGGTCGGACTCCAGCACCCGTACCGGAACGGCCACGGCGTCTCCCTGTCTCCCTGTTTCGCGAGGTGCTTGCTTGCGCCTATGCCCTTGCCGCACACGTTGCAACCCAACGTTGGCGCGCAACGCACCGGGCTTCGGGGCGCGCGCGGCGCGGGCATACCGCCGGCTCGTGTGCCTCGCGATCCCCGGCCAGGTCATCGAGATCGTCGACGAGCCCAACCGGCTCGCGCAGGTCGAGGTCGCCGGCGTGCGGCGCAACGTCAACATCGGATTGCTCGACGGACCGACACCGGACGCCGGTGCGACGCCGGGCGACTGGGTGCTGATCCACGTCGGCTTCGCGATCTCGCGCGTGGACGAGCAGGAGGCGCGCGCCACGCGCGAGCTGCTGGAGCGGATGGGTGCCGAGTACGAGCAGGAGCTGGCCGAGCTGCGCGGGAGCGCGATCCAGTGACCGCCACGCGCCCCACCGACAACCTCGCGCTCGCCTGTCACGGCGACCACTGCATCACGTGCGGCGACGAGGGGATTCCGATGCACGTGCTGGCGATCGACGCCAAGCGCGGCCTGGCGCTGTGCACGGACGAAGACGGCGCGCACAGCGCAGTCGAGATCGCGCTCGTCGAGCGCGTCATGCCGGGCGAGCGGCTGCTCGTGCACGCGGGCGTCGCGCTCGCGCGGCTGGAGGCGGAGGAGGCGGGCGCAGCCGGCTCCGCAAGCGCGGCTCGCACGGCGGAGGCGCGCGCATGAGATTCGTCGACGAGTTCCGCGACGCCGAGCTGGGCCGCGCGGTCGCGACCGAGATCCTCGGCGCGGTCGAGCCGGGCCGCCACTACAAGCTGATGGAGGTCTGCGGCGGGCACACGCACTCGATCTACAAGTACGGCGTCGACGACCTGCTGCCGGAGAACGTCGAGCTGGTGCACGGCCCCGGCTGCCCGGTCTGCGTGATCCCGATGGGCCGCGTCGACGACGGCATCGCGCTCGCGCGCCGCCCCGAGGTGATCTTCACCTGCTTCGGCGACATGCTGCGCGTGCCCGGCTCGGACGGCTCGCTGCTGGAGGCCAAGGCAGCCGGCGCCGATGTGCGCATGGTCTACTCGCCGCTCGACGCGCTGCGGATCGCGAAGGCGAACCCCGAGCGCGAGGTCGTCTTCTTCGCGATCGGCTTCGAGACGACCGCCCCCTCGACCGCGCTCACGCTCAAGCGGGCGCGCGCGGAGGGCGTGCCCAACTTCTCCTGCATGTGCAACCACGTGACGATCGTGCCGCCGCTCCGCGCGCTGCTCGACTCGCCCGACCTGCGGCTCGACGGCTTCATCGGCCCAGGCCACGTCTCGACCGTCGTCGGCGCGCGGCCGTTCGCGTTCATCCCCGCCGACTACGGCAAGCCGGTCGTGATCGCCGGCTTCGAGCCGCTCGACATCCTGCACGCGATCCGCATGCTGCTCGCGCAGCTCGCGGCCGGACGCTGCGCGGTCGAGAACCAGTACACGCGCGTCGTCCCGTGGGAGGGCAACGTGCGCGCGCTGGAGGCGATGGCCGAGGTGTTCGAGCTGCGCCCCCACTTCGAGTGGCGCGGCCTGGGCTTCATCTCGCAGAGCGGCCTCAAGCTCGCCGACGCCTATGCCGACCTCGACGCCGAGCGCCGCTTCGACGTGCCGGGCGTGCGCGTCGCCGACCCCAAGGCCTGCCAGTGCGGCGAGGTGCTGAAGGGCGTCATCAAGCCGTGGGAGTGCAAGGTGTTCGGCACCGCCTGCACGCCGGAGCGGCCGATCGGGACCTGCATGGTGTCATCGGAGGGCGCGTGCGCGGCGTACTACAACTTCGGGCGCTTCGCGCGGACGAAGGAGGCTGTGTGAGCGCCACCGGCCGCGAGGAGCGCATCCTCGACATCATCGAGACCGCCCGCGCCAAGCGCCCGCGCTTCCGCGACGAGCGCGTGACGATGGCGCACGGCGCCGGCGGCAAGGCGACGCAGTCGCTGATCGAGGGGCTGCTCGTGCCGGCATATGGCTCACCCGCGCTCGCGACGCTCGGCGACGCCGGCCTGCTGATGGTCGACAGAACCGAGCTGGCGCTCACGACCGACGCGTTCGTCGTCAAGCCGCTGCGCTTCCCCGGCGGCTCGATCGGCGAGCTGGCCGTCAACGGCACCGTCAACGACCTCGCCGTCGCCGGCGCGCGCCCCCTCGCGCTCAGCCTCTCGCTGATCCTCGAGGAGGGCCTCCCGGCGGACACGCTGCGGGCGGAGGCGGAGGCGATCGCGCACGCCGCCCGCACCGCCGGCGTCGAGGTGATCGCCGGCGACACGAAGGTCGTCGAGCGCGGCCACGCCGACGGCATGTACGTGACGACGAGCGGGATCGGGCGCCGCGACCCCCGGGCGGCGCTCTCCCCCGGCGCGCTCAAGCCCGGCGACCGCATCCTGCTGTCGGGCACGGTCGGCGCGCACGGCACCGCGATCATGCTCGCGCGCGGCGAATTCGACCTGGGCGCCCCGATCGTCTCCGACACCCGCTCGCTGTGGCCGGCGGCCGACGCCCTGCTCGCGGCCGCCGGACCCTCGCTGCGCTGCATGCGCGACGCCACGCGTGGCGGCGTCGCGTCGGTGCTCAACGAGCTGGCGCGCGCCTCCGGCGTCGGCCTGCTCGTGCACGAGGCGGCCGTGCCGGTGCAGCCGCCGGTGGCCGGCGCGTGCGAGCTGCTGGGAATCGACCCGCTCTACGTCGCGAACGAGGGCGTGCTCGTCGCGTTCGCCGCGCCCGAGGCCGCCGAGCAGGCGCTCGCCGCGCTGCGCACCGCGGCCGGCTGCGAGGACGCCACCGAGATCGGCGAGGTGCGCGCGGAGCCGCCCGGGCTCGTGCTCGTCGAGACGAGCTTCGGCGGGCGGCGCGTGATGGACCAGCTCGTCGGCGACCCCCTCCCCCGGATCTGCTGATGCACGAGCTTGCGATCGCCGACTCGATCGTGGAGATTGCCAAGGCGCACGCCAGGGGGCGCCCGGTGCGCAGCGTCAGCGTCGCGACCGGCGCGCTGCGCCAGGTCGTGCCCGGCGCGCTCGCGTTCTCGTTCGCGCTGCTGACGCAGGGAACGCCGCTGGAGGGCGCCGCGCTCGAGCTGCGCACGGTGGCGGCGACGGTGCGCTGCCGCGCGTGCGGCGTCATGAGCGAGCAGGACGGCTTTCCGCTCGCCTGCCGCGCGTGCGACGGCGTTGACGTGGTGGTGACGGCAGGCGACGAGCTGCTCGTCGAGGAGCTGGAGGTCGAGGAAGCCGAGGTGAGCTATGTCGGTTGAGACGCAGTCCGCGCCCGCAGTCGAGGAGGTCCACATCCTGTGGACGTCGGAGGGGATGAGCTGCGACGGCGACTCGGTCGCGGTCACCGCGGCCTCGCAGCCGGCGCTGGAGGACGTGCTGCTCGGCGCGATCCCCGGCCTGCCGAGAGTGATCCTGCACAACAAGGTGCTCTCGCCGACGCTCGGCGGCGAGGAGTTCATGGCGCCGTTCCGCGCCGCCGCCGACGGCACGCTCGGCGCGCCGTACGTGCTCGTCGTCGAGGGCTCGATCCCGAACGAGAAGATCAACGGCGACGGCTACTGGACCTCGATGGGCAACGATCCCGCGACCGGCGAGCCGATCACGGTCAACGAGTGGATCGACAGGCTCGCGCCCGGCGCGTGGGGCGTCGTCGCGGTCGGCACGTGTGCGACGTACGGCGGCATCCACGCGATGGCCGGCAACCCGACGGGCTGCATGGGCCTCGCCGACTACCTCGGCTGGGACTTCCGCTCGGCCGGCGGGCTGCCGATCGTCAACGTGCCCGGCTGCCCGGTCCAGCCGGACAACTTCATGGAGACGCTCACCTGGCTGCTCTACCAGGCGGCCGGGCTGGCGCCGACGATCCCGCTGGACGACAAGCTGCGCCCGCAGTGGCTGTTCGGC
>DATNAP010000078.1:0-42907 GCA_035572475.1 Conexibacter sp.
GTCGGATGGTGCCGGATCGTGGATGCCGGACGCCGCACGCGATGTGAAGGCGCAGCAATGCTGCGTCGAACATCGCGGGTGGCGAGCCGGCGCCGCGAGACGGTGCCAGCCGGCCGCCGGTCATTCTGAAAGAGGTTCTAAAGCCCCAGCCCGCGCACGCCGTCCTCGTCCCAGCCGAGGTGGTGGGCGAGCTCGTGGCGGACGGTCCTGACGACCTGGGCGCGCAGCAGGTCGATGTCGTGGCCGAAGTCGCGCACCATCGTGTCCTGGAAGAGCACGATGCGGGCGAAGCCGTCGTGCGCGACCGTCGGGCCGTGGTAGAGGCCGTACGCGCTGTACTTGCGGCCTTCGTTGCCGACGACGACGGCGACGTGCTCGAGCGCGCGGTGGAACTCGAGCGGGAGCTCGTCGAGCGCGGATCTAACGAGCGCTTTGAAGTCCTCGTCGTTCCAGGGGTCGAATCCGTCGTCGTCATCGTCGTCGTCCAGCTCGTCGTCGCCTTCTCCCGAGATCTCCTCGCGCGCGAGCTGCTCGCTGCGCTCCACGAGCGCCTCGAAGTCGCGCTCGGAGCGTGGGTTGCGCCAGTCGGCGAGGCGGCCCGTAACGAGCGCGAGCACGAACGTGATCACGAGCGCCGCCGCGAGCGCGACGGCGATCCCCTGCAGCAGCCGCAGCGGGTAGGTCGTGGCGAACCCCTGCAGCCCGGTGATCGCGAGGATCGCGAGCGTGAAAGCGGCGAGCGCCGACCAGGCGACCTGCGCGCCGGTCGGGAATCTCGAGAACATCGTCCGAGCGTAGCCGCTCAGGTCATGCCCGGCGACCGCAGCGCGCCGCCCCCGGCCGTCGGCGAGCAGTCAGCGCAGCGTGCGCGCGATCACGAGCCGCTGGATCTCGTTCGTGCCCTCGTAGATCTGCGTGATCTTCGCGTCGCGCAGCATCCGCTCGACCGGATACTCGTTCACGTAGCCGTAGCCGCCGAGCACCTGCACCGCCTCGACGGTGACGCGCATCGCGTTGTCGGAGTTGAACAGCTTCGCCATCGCGCTGTACTTGCCGCGGTCCGCGTCGCCGCGGTCGGCCTTCGCTGCCGCCTGGTAGAGCAGCTCGCGGCCGGCGGCGCAGTTCGTCTCCATGTCGGCGAGCTTGAACTGGATCGCCTGGAAGGCGTTGATCGGCTGGCCGAACTGTCTGCGCTCGCGCGCGTACGCGGCGGCGTAGTCGGTCGCGCCCTGCGCGATCCCGAGCGCCTGCGCACCGATCCCGAGGCGCGACCAGTCGAGCGTGCCGAGCGCCACGTGCATGCCCTTGTCGACCTCGCCGATCAGGTTCGCCGCTGGGATCCGCACGTCGTCGAAGATCGGCTGGCCCGTCGGCGAGCCCTTGATGCCGAGCTTTCTCTCCAGCTTGCCGACGGAGAAGCCGGGGCGGTCTCTCTCGACGACGAACGCGCTGATGCCGCGCGAGTGGCCCGCGCTCGGGTCGGTGACGGCGAAGACGACGTAGAAGTCGGCGACGCCGAGGTTCGTGATCCAGTTCTTCGTGCCGTTGACGACCCACTCGTCGCCGTCGCGCACGGCCCTCGTGATCATGCCGCCCGGATCGGAGCCGGCCTCCGGCTCGGACAGCGCGAACGCCGGCGTCCACTCGCCGGTCGCGCACTTCGGCAGGAAGCGGCTCTTCAGCTCCTCGCTGCCGAACAGTCTGATCGGGAGCGTGCCGAGGTCCTGCACCGCAAGCATGAGCGCGCTCGATGCGCATGCCTTCGCGACCTCCTCGATCGCGACGCACAGCATCAGCGCGCCGGTTCCGGTGCCGCCGTACTCCTCCTCGAACGGCAGCCCGAACAGGTCGTGCTCGGCGAACAGCTCGCGCAGGTCCCACGGGTACTCCGCCTGCTCGTCGATCTCCGCCGCCCGCGGCGCGACGCGCTCGCGCACCATCCGGCGGATCGTGTCGCGGAACGCGAGCTGGTCGTCGGTCAGGGCGTAGGCATCGGCGAGTGCGGACATGCGGCCGATGCTAGCCGCGCGGCCAACGCGGGCACGCCGGTTCGCCGCGCCGCCCGGCAGGCCGGTTGCCGGGCGGCGCGCGTCGTTTCCCGATGGCGACGCGGAAGCTGGGTGGTCTAGAGACCCGTGGGGTGCGAGATCGCGTACCCGCTCGACGAGCGCATGTCCGTCTGCCAGCGCGACGGGTTGGCGCCGCTCGTGTCGAAGCGGATGCCCGCGACCGTCATGAAGACGTGCCCGCCGTTCGAGTAGATCGTGATCCAGCGGCCGTGGCCGGACGAGCCCCACGAGCCGAAGTCGCCGGAGACGAGCGGGCTGGACAGCAGGCCACCGCCGTGCAGCGCATAGCTGACGGAGCCCGAGCAGTCGTAGCCGCTCGCGCTCCAGCTCGCGTGGCCGCCGCCCCACACGTAGGGCTTCGTCGCGATCCGGTTGCCGGCCGCGATCACGTCCTTGACGGCCTGCGGCGCGTCGGACGGCGCGACCGCCGTGCCGTCGGAGCGCACGCTCGCGTGCCCGAGAGGCGCGTCGGCCGGCGCTGGGCTGCTGTCGCCGGCGCTGTCGCCCATGCTGCGCAGTGCCGTGACCGTCGAGGGGCCGACGACGCCGTCGGCCTTGAGGCCGTGGGCCTTCTGGAAGCGCTTGACGTTCGCGAGCGTCTCAGGTCCGAAGACGCCGGCGATCGGCGTCGGATAGCCGGCGCGCGAGAGGTAGTCCTGCAGCACGCGCACGTCGTGACCCTGCAGGCCCTTCTTGAGCACGCGGTCGCCCATGTGCTTGGCGCCGACCCCGGCGCCCCCGGCCGGCGCGCCCTGCCCGGCCTCGGCGCGCTGGGCGGCGACGGAGCGCAGCGCCTTCACGGTGCCGGCGCCGACGACGCCGTCGGCGGTCAGGTGGTGCGCCTTCTGGAAGCGCTTGACGTGCGCGAGCGTCTCAGGGCCGAACGTGCCGGCGACCGGGGTCGCGTAGCCGTCGCGCGTGAGGTAGTCCTGCAGCACGCGGACGTCGTGGCCGCTGTCGCCTTCCTGCAGCGGGCGGTCGCCGAGGTGCTGCGCGGCGAGCGCGACGGAGGACGGCGCGAGCACCGTGGCGAACGCGGCAGAGCAGATGACGATGCGCGCACGCCGGCGCAGCGACGCGAAGCTGGGCGACACGACTGCAAACCCCTTCTCTTTCGGGCGCCTGCGGGGTTAGCTGACGGGCTCGCGCAGAAAGAGCAGCGCTACGTCGCACTCGCGACGATTCGCCCCCGAGCCGGCCTGATGACCGACCCTGTGGTTCCCCCGCTCCCCGGCTTTTCGCGATGCCGGAGACTCGGCTGGGACAAGCGAAGGCCGGCAGCCTACACGGTCGGACGGAGGAATGTCGCGCCGCGCGGCGAATGGCGCGCCGCCGCCACTCCGCGCGACGGCTCGCAGACGGGCTTCGCGGGCGTGTGCGCGGCGCGGTAGGGTCGGCGGAATGCCCGATCCCGCCGAGCATCTGGCACGGCTCGAGCGCGCGACCGCGGAGCTCGACCCACCGTTCGCCGTCGTCGATCTGGACGCTTTCTGGACGAACGCCCGCGACATGCATCGGCGCGCAGGTGGGAAGCCGATCCGGCTGGCGAGCAAGTCGATCCGCTGCCGCCATCTGCTGAGACTCGCGCTCGGCTTCGACGAGGGCGTGCGCGGCACGCTCGCCTACGCCCTTCCGGAGGCCCTGTGGCTCGCGGACCACGGCTTCCGCGACCTCGTGGTCGCGTACCCGAGCGTCGACCGCGCCGCGCTGCGCGCGCTCGCCGCCCGGGAGGACGACGCCGGCATCGCGGTGATGGTCGACGACGTCGCGCAGCTGGAGCCGATCGAGGCGGCCGTGCGGGAGGCTCGCCGCGGCGGGTCGTTCGCCGGTCGGTCCGGCGCGGGCGCCGTCGTCGACCGCCCGATCCGCGTCTGCATCGACGCCGACGCGAGCTGGCGCCCGCTCGGCGGCCGCGTTCACATCGGCGTCAAACGCTCGCCGCTGCACACGCCCGAGCAGGCGGCCGCGCTCGCGCGCGAGATCGTCGCGCGGACGGCGCTGCGACTCGTCGGGCTGATGGCGTACGAGGCACAGATCGCCGGCCTCGGGGACCGCCCGCCGGGCAGACCGCTGCTCGGGCTCGCGCTGAGGGCGGTGCAGCGCGCGTCGGCGCGCGAGCTGGCGGAGCGGCGCGCGGCGATCGTGGCGGCGGTGGAGACGGTCGCGCCGCTCGAGTTCGTCAACGGCGGGGGAACGGGCTCGATCGAGTCGACGGCCGCCGAGCCGGCCGTGACCGAGGTGGCCGCCGGCTCCGGCCTCTACGGGCCGACGCTGTTCGACGCCTACTCGCGCTTCAGGCCGCTGCCGGCCGCGCTGTTCGCACTGCCGGTCGTGCGCCGCCCCGGGCGCGGCGTCGTGACCGCGCTCGGCGGCGGCTACCTTGCGTCGGGCCCCGGCGACCGTGCGCGCCTGCCGCGCCCGGTGCTGCCGGCGGGCTTGCGGCTCGACGGCCGCGAGGGCGCCGGCGAGGTGCAGACGCCGCTGCTCGGCGCCGCCGCCGACGGCCTGCGCGTCGGCGACCGCGTGTGGTTGCGCCACGCGAAGGCCGGCGAGCTGTGCGAGCGCTTCGACGCGCTGCACCTGGTCGAAGGCGACCGGGTCGTGGCGACGGTGCCGACGTATCGCGGCGAGGGACAGTGCTTCCTGTAGCGGCGAAAATGCAACCGATTTGCAGCACTTAAGTTGCATTTCGACACAGACACGCATCATTTGATGCGCTAGCGTGGCGGCCATGGTAGCTTCGCTCCTGATGGCCCCCTCCCGCAGACGCACCGCCAGATCCGCCGCCAGACCCACGCGCAGACCGCGCGCGCCGAGACGCGTCGGGGCGCGCACGACGCTCCGCGTCCCCGACGACCTCGCCGAGGCGGTCGCCCGCTACGCAGAGGAGCACCGCACGAGCATGAACGACGCACTGATCCGGCTCGCGTACGACGGCGCGCATCGCTACGACTACGAGTACACGGTGGAGGAGCTCGCCGCGGAGCGCGGCGCCGCGATCAACCGACTGATCGACAGAGAGATCCCGCCGGACGCCGGCGATCTGACGGACGAGGAGACGACTCGCGCGATCCTCGGATTCCGGCTCGGCCTCTACGACGAGGAGATCTACGGTGCCTGACGCGTGGGACACCTCGGTTGCGTCGCAGGTCCATGGACGTTCCCGCCATGCGCCGCTGCTTGCGGCCCATTGGCGAGATGGCATCCCCGTCGCGCTGCCCGCGCCGACGATCCAGGAGATAATCCGCGGCCTCACCTCGCCCGCGGTGCACCGACCACGCGTCTACCCGAAGCTCCGCTGGTTCGGCCACCTGTTCCGTGACCCGCTGACGATCGTGGTGCCGTTCAACCGTGGCGCGGCCGAACTGTCAGGCCACTTGCTCGCGCGCATGCCGCACCCGCCGACGCGGAATCATCGCCGAGCGGGCACGCGCGCCCAGCAACGCGCCGCCTGGGCGCTCGACGTGCAGATCGCGGCGTGCGCTTTCGCAGGCGGCTATGGCGTCCTGACGGAGACCGTCAAGGACTTTGGCCTGCTGCGCGACGCGATCGCAGAGCTGCTGCCGGACGCGACGCCGCTGGCGGTCAGCGACGCACAGATCTAACGCTCGACTCGAACGTTAGACCTTGCCCCAAGAACCCTGTCGGAGTAGGCGTTTCCGAAGCGCCCGTCGGGATCGAGTCGTGCCCGGACCGCCTGCCAGTCGTCCCAGCGCGGATAGCGCGCGCGCAGCGTCTCCGCGGTCTGGAAATGGCGCTTGCCCCAGTGCGGGCGGCCGTTGTACTCGTCCATGATCGCCTCGACCGCGCGGAAGTACGGCTCCCAAGCCATCCCCTTGAACATGTGCACGGCGACGTAGCCGGTCGGGCGGCCGTGGGCGGGTGAGAGCAGCGCATCGTCCTCCGCGACGAGCCGCACCTCGATCGGGAACGGCACCTCGAACCCGCGGCGGGGGATCAGCTCCATCACCCGCCGCACCGCCTCGGCCGTCCGCTCGCGCGGCAGCGCGTACTCCATCTCGGTGAATCTGACGAGCCGAGGCGAGGCGAAGATGCGGTCGCTGCGGTCGACGCGCGCGCTCGACCCCGCGAGCCGCGTGACCGTGCGGTTCAACGCCGGGATGAAGCGCGGCATCGCCCGCCCGGCGAGGCAGAAGGCGTGGAACGCGTGGTTGGTCAACAGCACGTCGTTCGCCCACGCGCTCGCGCGCGAGCGCGGCCGCGGCGGCTCCTCGACGCGGTTGTTGGTGCGCGTCAGCGCCGTGTCGCAGTGCGGAAAGACGAACAGCTCGAAGTGGTCGTTCGCCTCCCCCAGCTCCTCCAGCCGTTCGAGCGTCTCGCCGAGCGGCGCCGGCCTGTCGACGCCGCGCAGCGTGAACGCCGGCACGGCGCGCAACGTCACCGCCGCGATCGCGCCGAGCGAGCCGATGCCGACGCGCGCCGCCTGCCACGTCGTCGGATCGGGATCGGACGCCGAGCACGTCACCGTCGAGCCGTCGGCGAGCACGAGCTCGACCGCCTCGACCTGCGCCGAGATGTTGCGCAGCCGCGCGCCGGTGCCGTGGGTCGCTGTCGAGATCGCGCCCGCGATCGTCTGCACGTCGATGTCGCCGAGGTTCTCGAACGCGAGCCCATGCGCGGCGAGCGCCTCGCTGAGCGCATGGATCGCGATCCCGCCCTCGACGCGCACCAGCCCGCTGGCGCGATCGACGTCGAGCACGCGGTCCATCCGCGCGAGACTCAACACGCGTCCCTCGGTGCAAGCGGCGTCGGTGAACGAGTGCCCGCTGCCGGCCACGCGCACGCGCTCGTCCGCCGCCGCCGCCCGCTCCAGCGCCGCCACGAGCTCGGCCACGCTCCCCGGTCGCTCGATCGCATGCGGCGCGCACGTCTGATCGCCCGCCCAGTTGCGCCACGTGCGCATGCGCAGCAGCCTACGCCCGCCGCCCGGCCGGCGGCGCGGCAGCCGCGGCCGACGAGCGGCGCCCCGCCGCCCGGCCCGCCGGCCGGAAGCCGGGCAGCTCGAACGCGACGCGTGCGCCGCCCTCGGGAGAGGTGCCCGCGCGGATGCGGCCGCCATGCGCCTCGACGATCGCGCGCGCGATCGCAAGCCCGAGCCCGGCGCCGCCCTTGGCGCGCGCGCGCGAGCTGTCCACGCGATGGAAGCGGTCGAACACGCGGTCGCGCTGCGCGGCCGGGATCCCGGGGCCGTCGTCCTCGATCGCGACCTCCAGCCAGCCGCGCGGCTTCGCCGTGGCGCGCAGCCGCACGAGCCCGTTCCCCTCGGTGTGCTCGACGGCGTTGCGCGTGAGGTTGCGGACCACCTGGGCGATGCGATCCTCGTCGGCGTGCAGCACGCCGTCCGGCACGTCGCCGAGCTCGAAGCGACGGTCGGCGGTGAGCGTGAGCGCATCGAACAGCTCGGTCACGAACGGCCGCACGTCGAGCGCCGTCGGCCGCAGCAGCTCGCCCTCGTCGGCGCGCGCGAGCAGCAGCAGGTCCTCGACGAGCCGCTCCATCCGCAGCACCTCCGTGCTGACGACTTCGTCGACGTGGCGCACGTCCTGCGGCGTGACGGTGCGCTGGCGCGCGAGCACCTCGAGCTGGCCGCGGATCACGGTCAGCGGCGTGCGCAGCTCATGCGAGGCGTCGGCGACGAACCCGCGCTGGCGGGCGAACGCGTCCTCGAGCCGGTCGAGCATGCGGTCGAACGAGTCCGCCAGCACACGCACCTCGTCGTTGCGACCTCTCGCGCCGATGCGCTTCGAGAGGTCGCCGGCGCGCACCTGCGCGGCCGTCGCGGCCATCCGCCGCAGCGGGCGCGAGAGGCGCGTCGCGAATGCGAAGCCGAGCACGATCGCCGCCAGCAGCGTCGCCGTCCCGGCGAACAGGAACGTCCGCGCGACGCCGCTCTGCGCCCGCGTCACCCCCTCGGTCGTCTCCCCGACCGCGATCACTGCGACGGTGCGCCCGTCGCGCACCGCCGGAATCGCGTACAGCCGCACCGACTGACCGCCGACGGTCACGTTCGAGAAGTCGATCGGCGCCGTCCGCAGCGTTCGCGCCTCCGCGCTCTCGCGGTGCGGGCCGGCGACGGTGTTCGTGCTGTCGCCCGGGTTCAGCTCCGTCAGGTTCGAGACGATCCCGCCGCCCGCGACGCGCACGACGTAGAGCCGCGGGGTGACGGTGGAGGTGACCTGGTCCTCGATGTAGCGCTGGGCGGCCGCCGTGACGCGTCTGCGCGTGACTCTGTCGAGCGGGATCTTCTGTTCGAACGCGGAGGCCTCCTGGCGCAGGTCCTGGTCGATCTGCGCCTGCACCTGCGTGCCGGTGCCGCGGTAGGTCGCGACGAACGCGGTGCCCAGCGCCGCCACCAGGATCACCGCGATCACGAGCGCGAGCCGCGCACGCAGGCTGCGGAACCAGCGGACGCGCGCGCCGGGGCCGATCGAGTCGCCGCTCCGTCGCGCCATCGCCGATCAGGAGCGGGTCGTGAGGCGGTAGCCGACCGAGCGCAGCGTGTCGATCGGCGCCGGCCGGCCGGGCAGCTCGAGCTTGCGCCGCAGGTAGCGCACGTAGACCTCGACGACGTTCGTGCCGGGATCGAAGTCGTAGCCCCACACCGCGCTCAGGATCTGCTGGCGGCTGAGCGCCTGGTCGGGATGGCGCAGGAAGTACGCGAGCAGGTCGAACTCGCGCGCGGACAGGCGCAACTCGACGCCGTCGCGCGTGACCTTGCGGCCGAGCAGGTCGAGCTCGATCCCGGCGGCGGAGAGCGTCGTCGCGTCGCGCTGGCGCGGGGTGCGCAGGTGCGCGCGCACGCGCGCGGCCAGCTCGTCGAAGCTGAACGGCTTCGTGACGTAGTCGGTCGCGCCGCCGTCGAGCCCGGCGACGCGGTCGTCGACGGTCGCACGCGCGCTCAGCATCACCACCGGCAGCTCGGGCTTCTCGCGGCGGATGGCCGAAAGCACGCCGAGCCCGTCCTTGCCCGGCAGCATCACGTCGAGGATCACGAGATCGACGTCGTCGAGCAACGCGCGCCGCTCCCCTTCGAGCCCGTCGGCCGCGCACGAGACGGCGTGCCCTTCCGCCTGCAGCCCGCGCTGGATGAAGTCGGCGATCGCCGTCTCGTCCTCGACTACCAAGATGCGCACAGCGCAAATCGTACGGCCGTCAGGCAACCGTCCATGTGTCGCCGGCGTGCAACAGCGCCTGGAGCGCGGCGGCGTCGGCGACGGCGCGGTCGGGATTGCGCGCGGCGGCGGCGCCGTGGAGCGGGCGCTCGACGGCGCGGAAGACGCCGATCGGCGTCGGCTCGGTCGGGCGGGCGGCGAGGCGTGCGAGTGCGAACGCGAGGCTCGGGTCCTCGCGGTGCGCGTCGTGGACGAGCAGGGCGTCCTCCCCCACGTCGGCGACGTCGACCAGCTGCAGCTCGCCGTCCTTCCCCCGCGCGACGCCGCGCTCGCCCTCCGCGCCGAAGCGGATCGGCTCGCCGTGCCCGAGCGGGATGCGGTTGACGGCGCCCTGCGCGCGATCGCGCAGCGCGTCGAACGCGCCGTCGTTGAAGACCGGGCAGTTCTGGTAGATCTCGACGAACGCCGTCCCCTCGTGCGCAGCCGCGGCGCGCAGCGTCTGCGCGAGGTGCTCCTTGTCGGTGTCGATCGAGCGCGCGACGAACGTCGCCTCGGCGCCGAGCGCGAGCGCGAGCGGGTTGAACGGGCGGTCGTGCGAGCCGAACGGCGTCGACTTCGTGATCTTGCCGCGCTCGCTCGTCGGCGACGCCTGCCCCTTGGTCAACCCGTAGATCTGGTTGTTGAAGAGCAGGATCTTCACCGGCACGTTGCGCCGCAGCGCGTGGATCAGGTGGTTGCCGCCGATCGAGAGCGCGTCGCCGTCGCCGGTGACGATCCAGATCGAGAGGTCCGGGCGCGTCGTCGCCAGCCCGGTCGCGAGCGCGGGCGCGCGACCGTGGATCCCGTGCATCCCGTACGTGTCCATGTAGTAGGCGAAGCGCCCGGCGCAGCCGATCCCCGTCATGAAGACGATCCGCTCGGGTGGGATCCCCAGCGCGGGCATGAACGACTGCACCGCCGCGAGGATCGCGTAGTCGCCGCAGCCCGGGCACCAGCGCGTCTCCTGGTCGGACTGGAAGTCGGCCTTGGTGAGCGGCGCGCCGACGGCTGTCATGCCGGCACCTCCAGGTGAGCGAGGATCGCCGCCTCCAGCTCGGCCGCGAACAGCGGCTGGCCGGTCACCTTCGTGTGCGAGCGCACGTCGACGAGGTAACGGGCACGCAGCAGGCTTGCGAGCTGCCCCGCGTTCAGCTCCGGTACGAGCACGCGTGGGACGGTGCGCAGCACCTCGTCGAGATTCGGCGGGAACGGCTCCAGGTGCCTCAGGTGCGCCTGCGCGACCTTCGCCCCGCGGTCGCGCACCCGCCGCACCGCCGCACGGATCGGGCCATAGCTCGATCCCCAGCCGAGCACGAGCAGCTCGGCGTCCTCGTCCGCGTCGACCGCGAGCGGCGGCAGCTCGTCGGCGATGCGCGCGATCCGCTCGGCGCGCAGGCGCGTCATCGCCGCGTGGTTCGCCGGGTCGTAGGAGATGTTGCCGGTGCCGTCCTGCTTCTCCAGGCCGCCGATGCGGTGCTGAAGGCCCGGCCTGCCCGGCGGCGCCCACGGGCGCACCCCGCGCGCGTCGCGCGCATAGGGCTGGAACGCCGCTCCGTTCGACGGCGGTCGCGCGAGCCGCGGGTCGATCTGCGGCAGCGCCTCCGCGTCGGGGATCCGCCACGGCTCCGAGGAGTTCGACAGGAAGCCGTCGCTCAGCAGGATCACCGGCGTGCGGTACTCGATCGCCAGCCGGGCGGCTTCGAAGGCGGTCTCGAAGCAGTCGGCCGGCGTCGCGGCCGCGAGCACCGGCAGCGGCGACTCGCCGTGGCGGCCGTGGAGCGCGAGCAGCAGGTCCGACTGCTCGGTCTTGGTCGGCATGCCGGTCGACGGGCCGGCGCGCTGCACGTCGATCACGACGAGCGGCAGCTCCAGCATCGCCGCCAGCCCGATCGTCTCCGCCTTCAAGTCCATCCCGGGCCCGCTGGTCGCGGTCACGCCGAGATGGCCGCCGAACGCGGCGCCGAGCGCCATCCCGGCCGCCGCGATCTCGTCCTCCGCCTGGATCGTGCGCACACCCGCGCCCTCATGGCGCGAGAGCTCGTGCAGCAGCTCGGACGCGGGCGTGATCGGGTAGCTGGCGAGCAGCAACGGCAGCGCCGCGCGGGTCGAGGCGGCGATCAGCCCGAGCGCGGTCGCGGTCGTGCCGTTGACCTGGCGGTAGGTGCCGGGCGGGACGTCGGTCGCCGGCGCGACGCGGTACTGCACGTCGAGCAGCTCGGTCGTCTCGCCGAAGCTCCAGCCGGCGCGGAAGGCGGCGAGGTTCGCCGCGCGCGAGGCCGGCCTGGCGGCGAACTTCGCCTCGATCCAGCGCTCGGTCACGTCGGTCGGCCGCCCGTAGAGCCACGACAGGAGGCCGAGCGCGAAGAGGTTCTTGGCCCTGGCCGCGTCGCGGGTCGTGACGCCTTCGAGCCCCTCGGCGGCGCGCGTCGTGAGCGTCGTCATCGGCACGCGGTGGACGCGGAAGTCGCCGAGCGTGCCGTCCTCGAGCGGATTGGCGGCGTAGCCGGCCTTCTCCAGGTTGCGTCTCGTGAACGCGTCCTCGTTGGCGATGATCGTCGCGCCGCGCTCGAGCGTCGCGAGGTTTGCCTGCAGTGCCGCGGGGTTCATCGCGACGAGCACGTTGGGCGTGTCGCCCGGCGTGAGGATGTCGCGCGAGGCGAAGTGGATCTGGAAGGCCGAGACGCCCGGGATCGTGCCGGCCGGCGCACGGATCTCGGCGGGGAAGTCCGGCAGCGTCGCGAGGTCGTTGCCGAGCAGCGCGGTCGCGTCGGTGAAGCGTCCCCCGACGAGCTGCATGCCGTCCCCTGAGTCGCCCGCGAAGCGCACGACGACGCGCTCGCGCTGCTCGACCGTCTTGCCCACGTCCGGCCCTTTCCCCCTCGTGGTGCCTGTCCTTTCGATCCTACATGGGCCGTCCCTTAAACACGGAAGGCCTCCTCGCGGAGGCCTTCAAGCGTGCGACTGCGGTGCGCTTCCGCCTACTAGATGGCGGAGACGTTGACCGCCTTGGGCCCCTTGTCGCCCTGCTCCTCCTCGTAGGAGACCTTCGAGCCCTCGGCGAGGGAGCGGTACCCGTCAGAGTTGATGCCGGTGTGATGGACGAACAGGTCGCGGCTGCCCTCGTCGGGGGTGATGAAGCCGAAGCCCTTCTCGTCGCTGAACCACTTCACGGTTCCGGTCGGCACGTGTGCCCTCCACTGCTGATGTGCTGCATGCGCGGAGGATGCTTTTGGGCAACGGTCCCGCGTACGTCGCACTGCTTTCTGCCGGTGATCTCCGGCCTTACGCGGCAGAACGTAGCAGGCGCCACAGCGACCTGCCAGTCGGCATGACGGGCCGTTCACATGCAGCAGGGGTCAGTCGCCGAGGCGCGAGATGCGCGCAAGCGCCTCGTGGCACTCGACGACGCGCCGGCGGACGGGGTCCGCCTCAGGCCGATCGTGGACGAGATCCCAGGTGCGGTCGGCGATCTCGCGCGCGTTCTCAACCGTCGCCGAGTCCCACAGCCGGTCGACGAGCAGCAGCTCGAACTGCTGCACCTGCTGCTCCGGCGGGCCCGGCGGCAATCTCGGAAGCGGCTCCCCGGTCACCTCGCGCCACATGCCGGTGGCGACGAGCAGGCGGTTGCGAAGGGTCACGGGATCCATTGCGGCGTCGGCGTCTGAAGCGTGGGCGGCGTCTGCGGCGGCGTTCCGCCGGCATCCTAGACCGGATGGCATCGCGCGAGCGCGCCGGTCGCGATGCGCGCCTCCCCGCGCCTGCCGGCCGAGCGCGCGGGGCCCTGTGCGACATCCGTCCAGATTTGTGGACAGCAGCCAGAAGGCGGGCGCGTGCACGGTCGATGGCCCCTGGGAGATGCTCCGGCTCCGCTCGCGCACCTCCCTTCTCGCACTGCTCGTCCTGGTCACTGTCGCGCAGCTCGTCCCAGCGGCGGCCGCGCGTGCACCACGACCGCGGCCCGGCGCCTGCGCGGCCGCGCACGTCACCGTGCGCCACGCGACGATGCGCGAGGCACGCAACGCGACGCTGTGCCTGCTCAACCGCGTACGCGCCGCCGACCGCCTCCCGCCGCTGCGGTTCAACGCGAAGCTCACGCGCGTCGCCGGCCAGCACTCGCGCGACATGGTGCGGAAGCGCTACTTCGCCCACGACTCGCTCAACGGGCGCTCGCCGTTCGCGCGGATCCTCGCCGCCCACTACGTCCCGCACCACTCCAGCTGGTGGCTGGGCGAGAACATCGGCTGGGGCAGTGGCGGCCTCGCGCAGCCGATCGCGATGGTGCGCGCGTGGATGCACAGCCCGCCGCATCGCGCGAACATCCTCTCGCGCCGCTTCCGCGACATCGGGATCGGGATCGCGGCGGGCGCGCCGGTCGGTGGTCGCGGGGCCACCTATACGACCGACTTTGGGTCGCACTCCTGAGCTTGGGCGTCTCGACGGGGTTGGCGGGCGTTAGCTTGCTCCGAATGGCTCCCCTCGATGAGCTTTGGCTGGCCCGGCATGGCGAGACGGAGTGGAGCTTGGCTGGGCGGCACACCGGTCGTACGGATGTACCGCTGACTGGTGGCGGCGAGGAGCAGGCTCGCTTGCTTGGCTCGCGGCTGCTTGGCGTCGAGTTTGCGCTGGTGCTTGCGAGTCCTTTGGCGCGGGCTCGGCGGACGGCGGAGCTGGCGGGGTTTGGCGATGTGCTTGAGCTCGACGCCGACCTGATGGAGGTCGACTATGGTGACTACGAAGGGTGGACGTCGGCGCAGATCCGGCGGGTGCGCCCGGGGTGGGACCTGTGGCGGGACGGCTGTCCTGGCGGCGAGACGATCCTTGACGCGGCCGTGCGGGCTGAGCGCGTGCTCGCGCGGGCGCGGGCGGTCGACGGTCCCGTGCTGCTCGTGGGCCATGGCCACCTCACGCGCACGCTCGCCTCGCGCGCGCTCACGCTCGCGCCCGACCACGGCCGCCACCTCGCGCTCGATCCCGCGAGCGTCTCGATCGTCGGCTCCGAGCACGCCGCGCCCGCCCTGCGGCTGTGGAACGACGCGAGTCATCTGCACGAGCGCTAGCCTCGCCACATGGCTGTCCGCGTCGAGCGCAACGGGCCCGTCACGACGGTGATCCTCGACTCGCCCGAGGTGCGCAACGCGGTCGACGGGCCGACGGCGCAGGCGCTCGCCGACGCCTTCCGCGCGTTCGACGCCGACGAGCAGGCGCGCGTCGGCGTGCTGTGGGGATCCGGCGGCGCGTTCTGCGCCGGCGCGAACCTCAAGCGCGCGGGCACCGCCGAGGGCAACCGCGTCGCGCCGGACGGCGACGGGCCGATGGGCCCGTCGCGCATGCTGCTGTCCAAGCCGGTGATCGCGGCGGTCGCGGGCCACGCGGTCGCGGGCGGGCTGGAGCTGGCGCTGTGGTGCGACCTGCGCGTCGTCGAGGAGGACGCCGTGCTCGGCGTCTTCTGCCGCCGCTGGGGCGTGCCGCTGATCGACGGCGGCACGGTGCGGCTGCCCCGCCTGATCGGCCTCTCGCGCGCACTCGACCTGATCCTCACCGGCCGGCCGGTCGGCGCGCAGGAGGCGCTCGCGATCGGGCTCGCCAACCGCGTCGTGCCGGCCGGAACGGCGCGCGCGGCGGCCGAGGAGCTGGCCGCGCAGCTCGCCGAGTTTCCCCAGCTCTGCATGCGCCACGACCGCCTCTCGGCCTACGAGCAGCACGATCTCGCGCTCGACGACGCGATCGCGAACGAGCTGCGCCACGGCACGGTCGCGCTCCAGCACGAGGCGCTCCCCGGCGCCACCCGCTTCGCCGCCGGCGAGGGTCGGCATGGCGAGTTCTGACGGCCGCTTCGCCCCCAGCCCGAGCGGTCCGCTGCACCTCGGCAACCTGCGCACCGCGCTGCTCGCATGGCTGTTCGCGCGCAGCGCGGGGGCGCGCTTCGTCATGCGGATCGAGGACCTCGACCCCGGCCGTTCGCGGCGCGAGTACGAGGCGGCGCAGCTCGCCGACCTCGCGGCGCTCGGGCTCGACTGGGACGGACCGGTCGTGCGCCAGTCCGAGCGGCGCGAGCGGCACCGCGCGGCGCTGGAGGAGCTGCGCGCGAGCGGACGCGTCTATCCGTGCTGGTGCACGCGCGCGGAGATCCGCGACGCGGCGTCGGCCGCGCACGGGCCGCTGCCGGAAGGCGCCTACCCGGGCACCTGCCGGGAGCTGACCGCCGCGCAGCGCGCCGAGCGCGAGCGCTCGGGCCGCCCGGCGGCGCTGCGGCTGGACGCGCGCGCCGAGCGGATCGCCTTCGAGGACCGCCTGCACGGAGCGGTCGAGGAGGTCGTGGACGACTTCGTCCTGTGGCGCGGCGACGACACGCCCGCCTACAACCTCGCGGTCGTCGTGGACGACGCCGATCAGCGGATCGGCGAGATCGTGCGCGGCGACGACCTGCTGGAGACGACGCCGCGTCAGCTCCTGCTGCAGCGGCTGCTCGGCCTTCCGACGCCGTCGTACGCCCACGTCCCGCTCGTGCTCGGCGCTGACGGTGCGCGGCTCGCGAAGCGCCACGGCGCCGTCACGCTCGCCGACCGCGCCGCGCGCGGCGAGACGCCCGCGGACGCGCTCGGATCGATGGCCCGCAGCCTCGGCCTCGCGCGCGCCGGCGAGCGCGTCGACCTGACGCTGCTGCTCGGGCGCTTCGACCCGGCCGCGCTGCCGCGCGCGGCGACGACGTTCCCTCCTACGGGCTCGCCGTGAACGCGACGCTGCCGCCGCCGGCGGTGCAGCTCACGCTCGCCTGCTCGCCGGCCATCGCGCCGGTACAGCTGTAGCCGTCGGCCTGGATCGGGCCGTCGGGTCTCGCGCCGGCGTGCACGGCCGCGAACCAGGCGTCGGCGACCGAGCGCGCGACGCTGCAGTCGGTCGCACGCACGTCGCGGATGAAGTTGCCGACCGCTGACGGGCAGCCGGCCGGCGCACCGCCGCTCGCCGCGGGGTTGGACGGAGCGGCGCCGCCGGATGGCCGCGTCGTCGTCTGCGTCGTCGTCGTGGTCGTCACCGTGGTCGGCTGCGTCGCCGTCGTGACGGTCGTCGTCGCGATCGTCGGCGTGCTGGCCTCCGTCGTCGCCGACAGCGGCGGCACCGTCGTGGCGCTGTCCTTCGAGCCGCCGGAGCCGCACGCGGCGACCGCGAGCGCGACGAGGAAGCCGAGCGGGAGCGCGAGCAGGGGGACGCGGCGCGGCATCGCCGGAATGCTAGCGAGGCGCCGGTGGCGACCCACGGCGCCCAGCAGACCGGAACCGGTGGCATTGACGCACCGCTTCAGGTACGCTCGCGTCCCCGGAGCAGCCAATGGGTGGGACGCTCCTCTCACTTCGCCTCATGGTCGAGAGGCGGTCAAGGTGGTGCGAACGACACGATGTCGGTGAAGTACGCGGTTCTCGGGCTGCTGGCACAACGACGCGGCTACGGCTACGACCTCGTGCAGCGCTTCGAGGAGCAGGTCGGTCCGGCCTGGCAGCTCAACGCGGGCGCGATCTACGTCGCGCTCGACAAGCTCCAGCAGGAAGGGCTCGTCAGACCCGTCACGACAGGCGCGGGCGACCTGCCGGCGACGCGTCGCCGCACCGCTCGCGGGGCGCCGCGCGTGATCTACGAGGTGACGCCGCGCGGGCTCGAACGTTTCGAGGAATGGATGGCGACCGGCTCTCAGCGCTCGCCGCTGCGCGAGGAGCTGCACCTGAAGCTGGCGCTGTCGCAGCCGCGCAACCTGCCGCGCCTGATCGAGCTCACCTACGAGCAGGAGCAGGCCTGCCTCGAGCGGCTCGAGGAGCACCTCGGCGGTCCGTCCTTCGACGACCTGATCGCCTCGCCGCAGCCGTGGTCCGCCGTCGCGAGCGTGATGGTGCGCGACGCCGAGATCGCCCATCTTCAGGCGACGGTCGAGTGGCTGCGCCGCATCCGCGAGGCGATGCGCTGGTTGCAGGAGCGCCCGGAGGCGCTGCGATCACGCCGCTGACATGAGCCTGCTCTCGCTCGATGGCGTGACGAAGCGCTACGCCCGCGGCTACCGCGAGGTGGAGGCGCTGGCAGGCGTCGACCTCGACGTCGAGGCGGGCGACTTCGTCGCGATCTGGGGCGGCAGCCGTTCCGGCAAGACGACACTGCTGCGCATCGCGGCCGGGATCGAACCGCCCGACGGCGGGCGCGTCCGCTTCGACGGGCGCGACGTCACGACCTTCTCGCGCCGCGCCCGCGCGCGGCTGCTGCTGAACGACATCGGCTGCGTCTGGCAGACCGGCCGCATCACGCGCGGCCTGTCGGTGCTCGATCACGTCGCGCTGCCGCGCTTCAGGCAGCGCAGCCACACGCAGGCGCGCGCCGAGGCGCACGACGTGCTCGACCGCGTCGGCGTCCCGCAGGCCGCGGGCGCCCGCTGGCACGAGCTGACGGACGGGGAGCGCACGCGCGTCGCGCTCGCACACGCCCTGATCCGCCGGCCCCGGCTGCTGCTCGCCGACGAGCCGACCGCGAACCTCAACGTGATCGAGCGCGAGCAGGTGCTCGGCGTGCTGCGCTCAGTCGCGGACGAGGCCGGCGTCGCGATCGTGATGACGGCGCCCGACGCGCCCAATCTGCTCCAGTCGCATCGTCTGATGTCGCTCGACGGCGGTCGTCTGATCAAGCCGCGCTCCGAGCAGCGCGGCACGCTGATCGACTTCCCTCAGGCGGGCGGACAGGTCGGCCGCGGCGGCTGACCGCCGTGCTGGAGCTGCACGACGTTCGCAAGCACTTCGCCGGACCCGACGGCGAGACGATCCGCGCGGTCGACGGCGTCTCGCTGACCGTCGCCCAGGGCCAGCTCGTCGCGATCTACGGCCCGAGCGGGTCGGGCAAGTCGACGCTGCTCTACCTCGCAGCCGGGCTCGTCGCGCCCGCCGCGGGCAGCGTGCACTTCGATGGCCGCGAGCTGGCGACGCTGTCGCGGCGCGCGGCGGCGCGCCACCGGCGCGACGCGCTCGGCTTCGTGTTCGAGTCCGCCCGGCTCGTGCCCGGAATGTCGGCGATCGACAACGCGGCCGTGAAGCTGATGACGGACGGCATGCGGCGCTCCGAGGCGCGCCGGCGCGTCCTGCCGCTGCTCGACCGCCTCGGGCTGGGCGCCCGCCTCGAGCACCGCGGCGCGCAGCTCTCGCGCGGCGAGCGCCAGCGCGTCTCGATCGCGCGCGCGCTCTCGAACGACCCGCGGCTCGTGCTCGCCGACGAGCCGACTGGCAACCTCGACTCGCGCCGCGGCACGGAGGTGCTCGCGCTGCTCGCGGAGGTCTGCCGCGAGCGCGGCGTCGGCGTCGTGCTCGTCACGCACGACCCGGCCGGCACCGCGGTCACCGACCAGGTGCACCGGCTGTGCGACGGCCGGCTGGCGCCAGGGTCCTCCCCGGCGGTGGCGTTCGAGGCGCCCGCCTGACGATGCGGCCGCGCAACCTCTACTTCCTCTACGCCCAGCGCGTCCGCGCGCATCCGCTGCAGGAGCTGCTGGCGCTCGTCGGCATCGCGGTCGGCGTCGCCCTGCTGTTCGCGGTCGAGGTCGCGAACACGAGCGTGACGGGCTCGGTCGAGCAGCTCGTCGAGGGCGTCACCGGACGCGCGCAGCTGCAGGTCTCCGCACGCGACGATCGGGGCTTCCCGGCGGCGTTCGCAGCGCGGATCGCGCGCGTGCCCGGCGTGCGCACGACCGCGCCGGTCCTCGACGCGCGCGTCGAGCTGGAAGGTCCCCGAGGGCAGGCGAGCGCAAGCCTCGTCGGCGGCGACCGCAGCCTCGTGGCGCTCGGCGGCGCGCTGCTGCACGAGTTCGCCTCCCCGCATCTGCACCTCTCGCAGGCCGTCGCGCTGCCGCGGCCGCTCGCGCGCGCCCTCGGCGCGCAGCTCGGCGGCGACGTCGGTCTCGCAGCGGGCGGGCGCAGATGGCGGGCGCCGGTCGCGACGCTGCTCGGCGCCGACGAGATCGGCGCGCTCGCGGACAGTCCTGTCGTGCTCGCGCCGCTCGCCTACGCGCAGCAGCTCAGCGGCCTGCGCGACCGCGTCACGCGCGTGCTCGTCGTAGCGCAGCCTGAGCGCGTCGTCGCGGTGCGGGCCGCGCTTACGCGGCTCGCCGGTCACCGCTACAACGTCTCCGACGGCGACGCCGAAGCGCGCCTGCTGCGGCAGGCGTCGGCTCCGAACGACCAGTCGACGGCGCTGTTCGCCGCAATCAGCGCGCTCGTCGGCGTCCTGTTCGCGTTCAACGCGATGCTGCTGACGGTTCCCGAGCGGCGCCGCTTCATCGCCGACCTGCGGCTCGAGGGACTCGGCGATTTGACGGTCGTGCGACTCGCGCTGTTCGAGGCCGTCGTGCTCGGCGTCGTCGCTTCGGCGATCGGGCTGCTGCTGGGCGATCTGCTCTCGCGCGGGGCGTTCCGCGCGGTCCCCGGCTACCTGACGTTCGCGTTCGCGGTCGGCGACCAGCGCGTGATCGACGCGCGCAGCGTCGCGCTCGCCGTCTGCGGAGGGATCGCGGCCACGCTGCTCGCGGCCCTGCGCCCACTCAGCGACCTGTTCTCGCGACGGCCACTCGACGCCGTCTACGGCGAGGACGACGAGGACGACGCGCTGCTGCGTCCGCGCCGGCTCGTGTTCGGTGGGATCGCGGTGCTCACTGGGGCGCTGCTCGTGTTGCTGCTCGCACCACGGGCGACCGCGGCGGGGATCGTGCTGCTGCTCGGGGCGATGCTGGCATTTCTGCCGGCGGTCCTCGCGCTCGCACTGGAGGCGCTCGACGTCGTCAGCCATCGCTTGCGCAGCTCGGTGCTCGTGGTCGCGATCGGCGAACTGCGAGCGACGACGACGCGCTCGCTCGCACTGGCCGCGATCGGCGCGCTCGCGGTCTTCGGCAGCGTCGCGATGGAGGGCGCGCACGCCGACCTGCAGCGCGGGCTCGACGCCGGCGCGCACGGCCTCAGTGCACAGGCAGACCTGTGGGTCACGGCGGGCGGGTCCACCAATGTGCTCGCGACGACCTCCTTCCCCGCGCGTCCGGCGCTCGCAGCTGCTGCGGCGACCCCCGGGGTGCGCGCGGCGTCGGTCTATCGCGGCGCGTTCCTCGACGTTGGCGACCGGCGCGCATGGGTCGTCGCGCCGCCGCGCTCGAACCCGGCGCCGCTGCTCCCGGTGCACTTCCTGCACGGCGACTTCGCGGCCGCCACGCGGCGGCTGCGCGAACGCGGCTGGGTGGCGCTCTCGCAGCCGCTCGCCGACGACTTCGGCGCGCGCATCGGCGACAGCGTCACGCTCCCGACGTCGCACCCGATCCGCCTGCGCCTGGCCGCGACGCTCACGAACATGGGCTGGAGCCCCGGCGCGATCGTGCTCAACGCGAGCGACTTTCGCCGCGCATGGGGCGACGCCGGGGCGACGGCGTTGGGGATCAGGCTCGCGCCCGGCACCTCGCCGGCCACGGTCGCGGCGCGCTTGCGCTGGGCGCTCGGGCGCTCGAGCGACCTGATCGTCGAGACGCCCGCCGCACGCGAGCAGCGTTTCCGCGACGAGAGCCGTCAGGGCCTGAGCCGGCTGACGCAGATCGCGACGCTCGTGCTGGTCGCGGCGGCGCTCGCGCTCGCCCTGGCGCTGAGCGGCGTGATGTGGAATCGACGGCCGCGCTTGATGACGTTGAAGCTCAGCGGGTTCGGCGACGGCGAAGTGTGGCGCACCCTCGTCGCCGAGGCCGCGATCGTGCTGACCGTCGGCTGCTCGATCGGCGCGCTGTTCGGCATGCTCGGTCAATTGACGCTCACGCGCTGGCTGAGCGCCTCGACCGGCTTCCCGACCAGCTACATGCCGGCCACGTGGCTTGCGCTGACGACGTTCGCCGGCGTGACGCTCGTCGCGGTCGGCGTCTCGGCGCTGCCGGGCTTCGCGGCCGCGCGCGTCGCGCCGACGCCGGCAGCTCCCGAGCATTGGTGAATTGATTAATCGCCGATGACTTACGGCGCCGACCGCGGCGGCTCGTAAGCTAGGGTCGTGCCGGACGTCGCCGCGCGCCGGACGGGCCGCGTGCGCGAGCTGCTCAGCCTCGCGTACGTGATGGCCCGCTTCTGGCCCAGCATCTTCCCGCTCGTGCGCAGCGTGCTACACGAGCTGGAGCGCGACGCGTGCGCGATCCCCGACCCGGTGTTGCGCGCGCACGCGCTGGAGACGCTGCGCGGCGAGGGTCTCAGCGCGATGGGCGCCGCACTCGTCGCCACGACCGTTGACCGGACCGATCCGACGCTCGTCCGCCTGCTCGTGTCGCTGCAGGTCGCGTGGGACTACGTCGACACGCTCGCCGAGCAGCCGGCCGCCGATCCGCTCGCGAGCGGCATGCAGCTGCACCGCGCGCTCGTCGACGCGATCTCTCCGACGCCGCCGCGCGCCGACTACTACCTGCTCCACTCCGCGCACGACGACGGCGGCTACCTGCTCGCGCTTGTCGAGCGCTGCCGCGCGGCGTGCGCGTCCCTGCCTGCCTTCCCGCACGTCGCGCCCGCCGCCGGAGAGGGACTGGCGCGCGCGGCGATCCAGTACGCGCACCATGCGCCGCCCGCCCGGCGCGAGGCCGCGCTGCAGGAGTGGGCCGCCGAGCAGCAGGGGTCTGCGGAGGCCAGCTGGTTCGAGCTGGCGGCCGCGGCGAGCTCGTCGCTCGGCGTGCTGGCGATCCTTGCGCTAGCGGCCGACCCGGCTACGGACGAATACCTCGTGGAGCGGGTGCATGCGGCCTACGCGCCGTGGGTGGACGCGCTCACGGCGCTGCTCGACAGCCTCGTCGACCGACCCGACGACGCCCGCGCCGGGCTGGCGAACTGGATCGACCACTACCCGTCCGACGCGGCGGCCGGCGTGCGTCTGGAGGCAATCGCGTGCCGAGCGTTCGGCGAGGTGCGCGCGCTGCCGCGCGGCGGCCGGCACGCCGTGATCGTCGCCGGCATGGTCGCGATGCACTGCTCGCAGTCGACGGCGTGGCTCCCCGGCGTGCGGCCGACGACGCGCGCCGTGATGCGGGCGAGCGGCAGCGCCGCGTTGCCACTGCTGCTGGCGCTGCTGCGCGCGTGGCGGTGGGCCCGCGCGCGCGGCGATGGCGACGAGGGAGATCAGGCGGTGAGGCCGACCGGGCAGCTCACGCCCGTGCCGCCGAGGCCGCAGTAGCCGAGCGGGTTCTGGTGGAGGTACTGCTGGTGGTAGTCCTCCGCGTAGTAAAACCGGTCCTCCGGCAACGGGGCGAGCTCGGTCGTGATCTCGCCGTAGCCGGCCTCGCGCAGCGTCACCTGGTAGGCCTCCCGCGACGCGAGCGCGGCGTCCCGCTGCGCCTCGCTCGTCCAGTAGATCGCCGAGCGGTACTGCGTGCCGACGTCGTTGCCCTGCCGCATCCCCTGCGTCGGATCGTGGCCCTCCCAAAAGAGCTTCAGCAGCGCCTCGTAGTTCGTTCTCGCGGGGTCGTAGACGACGAGCACGGCCTCCGTGTGACCCGTCTGCGCCGAGCAGACCTCCTCGTAGGTCGGGTTCGGCGTGATGCCGCCGGCATAGCCGACGGCCGTCGTGTAGACACCGGGCGCCTGCCAGAAGATCCGCTCCGCGCCCCAGAAGCAGCCGAGGCCGAAGACGGCGGTCTCGTAGCCCTCGGGGAACGGCGGCTTGAGCGGCGTGCCGAGCACGGCGTGGGTGGTCGCGGTGGGAAGCGGCTGCTCGCGCCCGGGCAATGCGCGGGCGGCGTCCACCATGTCGGACTTGCGGGTCAGGAAGCGCATGCTCTGACTGTAGCGCCGGATCAGCGCGGTGCGGGGGCGGCGCGCGTGCGCTCCGCCAGCTCGGCGGCGGCGTCGATGATCATGTCCTCCTGGCCGCCGACGATGCGGCGGCGGCCCAGCTCCATCAGCACCGCGCGCGGCTCGACGCCGAACTTCGCGCCCGCGCGCTCGGCGTGCAGCAGGAACGAGCTGTAGACGCCGGCGTAGCCGAGCGACAGCGCGGTCTTGTCGATGATCTGCGCGCGCGGCATCAGCGGTGCCACGACGTCCTCGGCGACGTCCATCAGCGGGAAGAGGATGGCGTTGGAGCTGTGGCCGGAGCGCTCGAGCGCGGCCGCGAGCACCTCCAGCTGCGCGTTGCCGGCGCCGGCGCCGAGCCCGCGCAGCGAGCCGTCGAGCCAGGTGGCACCGGCGTCGACCGCCGCAAGCGCATTCCCCACGCCGCAACCCAGGTTGTTATGCGCGTGGAAGCCGACCGCGACCTCCGCCGGCAGCGCCTCGCGAAGTGCGGCCACGCGCGACGCCGCGCTCGCGGGCACGAGCGCGCCGGCCGAGTCCACCACGTAGACCACGCGCGCGCCGTACGACGCCATCAGCGCCGCCTGCTCGGCGAGCGGCGCCGCCTCCAGCATGTGGCTCATCATCAAAAAGCCCACTGCCAGCATGCCGTTCGCCGCCGCCCATTCGACGTGCTGCTGGGCGATGTCCGCCTCGGTGCAGTGCGTCGCGACGCGCGCGACGGAGGCGCCGAGCGCCTGCGCGCGCTCGAGCCGCTCGAGCGTGCCGATCCCCGGCAGCAGCAGCGCGGCGATCCGCGCCCTGTCGACCACGCCGGCCGCCGCCTCGATCAGCGCCTCGTCGGCGTGCGCCGAGCGGCCGTACTGGATCGAGGAGCCGCCGACGCCGTCGCCGTGCGAGACCTCGATCGCGTCGATCCCCGCCGCCTCCAGGCCGGCCGCTACCTGCGCGACCTGGGCGGGCGTGAAGGCGTGGCGGACGGAGTGCATGCCGTCGCGCAGGCTGCTGTCCACGAGCGTGACGTGGGTCATGACGGCGCTCCCGCGGGTGCCAGCATGCGCTGCGCGATCTCCTCCCCCACGCGTGCGGCTGCCGCCGTCATCACGTCGAGGTTGCCGGCATAGGACGCGAGGAAGTCGCCCGCGCCCTCGATCTCCAGCAGGACGGTGACGAGATCGCCGTCTATGTCGCAGAGCTTGAGGCGGTAGCCGGGGACGTAGGCCGCGACCGCCGCCGCCATCTCCTGCACCGACGCCTCGATCGCGGCCGCGTCCGGCTCGCGCACCTGCGCGAAGACGGTGTCGCGCATCAGGATCGGCGGGTCGGCCGGGTTGAGGATGATGATCGCCTTCGCCTCGTCGGCGCCGCCGACCAGCTCCAGTCCACGTGCAGTGGTGACGGTGAACTCGTCGATGTTCTGGCGCGTGCCAGGTCCGGCCGAGGCGCTTGCGATCGTCGCGACGATCTCGCCGTAGGCGACGTCGGCGACGCGGTCGATCGCGTGCATCATCGGGATCGTCGCCTGCCCGCCGCAGGTGACGAGATTGAGGTTCGGCGCGTAGAGATGGCGCCCGAGGTTGACCTCGGGCACGACGTAGGGGCCCACGGCGGCCGGCGTGAGGTCGACGACGACCTTGCCGGCCGCCCGCAGCCGCGGCGCGTTCGCGCGGTGCGCCTTCGCGCCGGTCGCCTCGAACACGAGCGCGACGTCGTCGCGCTCGAGCACCGCGTCGATCCCGCGCGCGCTCGCCTCGACGCCCAGCTCGCGGGCGCGCGCGAGGCCGGGCGAGTCCTCGTAGATCCCGGCCATCAGCGCCGTCTCGATCACGGCGCTGCGCTGGAGCTTCATCAGCAGGTCGGTGCCGATGTTGCCGGGGCCTACGACGGCCGCCGTGACCTTCTCCCCCATGCGTCCCCCTGGTCGACCGTCCGAGCCTATCAGCGGCTGCAGCAGCCCTGCTAGCGTCGCAGGCATGCAACTCGACGGCATCCACCACATCACGTGCATCACCGGCGACGCGGCGCGCAACGTCGACTTCTACGTCCGCGTGCTTGGCCTGCGGCTCGCGAAGAAGACCGTCAACCAGGACGACCCGACCGTCTACCACCTCTTCTACGCCGACGACGGCGGCAGCCCCGGCGCCGACCTGACCTTCTTCGAGTACCCCGGCGCGCGGCCCGGCCGCCACGGCGCGGGGATGATCCACCGCATCGCGTTCCGCGTCGGTGGGTCCGATTCGCTCGACTTCTGGGCCCAGCGCCTCGCGGCCGAGGGGATCGCGGTCGAGCGGGACGCCGACCGCCTGCGCTTCGCCGACCCGGAGGGGCTCGGCTTCGAGCTGGTCGCCGACGACTCCGGCGACGACCCGCTGACGGCGGCGGCGCTCGACATCCCTGCCGAGCACGCGCTGCGCGGCTTCGCCGGCGTGCGGGCCTACAGCGCCGACCCGGCCGCCAGCACGGCGCTGCTGCGCGACGTGCTCGGGTTCGAGGGCGCCGGCCCCGAGTGGGTCTCGCGCGGGCCGCGCCGCGGCGGTTGGTACGTCTACGACGAGGCGCCCGCGGAGCGCGGGATCGGCGGCGCCGGCACCGTCCACCACATCGCGTGGACCGCCGAGGACGAGGACGTCGAGGCGTGGGACGAACGCTATCGGGCCGCCGGCCGGCACACGTCCGGCCTCGTCGACCGCTTCTACTTCAGAAGCGTGTACTCGCGCGAGCCGAGCGGTGTGCTGTTCGAGATCGCCACCCGCGGGCCCGGCTTCGCGACCGACGAGGCGCCGGAGGAGATCGGCCGGCGGCTCTCGCTGCCGCCGAAGCTCGAGCACCTGCGCGAGCAGATCGAGGCGACGCTGACGCCGCTGCCGGCCGACCCGCGCGCGAGCGGCGTCGGCTGACGCTACGCGGCTGCGGCCTGCGCGGCGCTGTGCGGGCGACCAACGCACAACACGTATCTGTGAATCGCCCGAAAGCGCTCGACCGACTCGACCTCGAAGCGCACGTCGAGGGCAGCCAGCAGCCGCTCGGCGGTGCGCGGGTGCGCGCCGCGGTCGTAGCGCCACAGCACCCGGCCGAGGCTCGGCCGCCGCGACCACAGCGGATCGACGAACGCGAGCCGCCCGCGCGTGATGCGGGCGAGCTCGTCCACGAAGCGCGGCAGCTCGTCGTCGTCGAGGTGGTGGGCGACGTCGACGCACACCGCCCAGTCGACGGACGCGTCGTCGAGGCCGGTGTCGAGCGCCGAGCGCTGCAGGCGCCGCGCACGCGGCACCTTCGCCTCCAGCCGTCCGAGCTTCGCCGGGTCGTTGTCGAGCGCCCAGTAGGTCGTCTGCGCCGGCAGCAGCCGCGCGAGGCTGCCGGTGCCGGCACCGACGTCGAGCACGACCGCGTCATCTGCGCCGGCCAAGAGCCGCCGCAGGCGCTTGTCGATCACATGCCGCCCGGCGGCAAGCTGGATCAGGTCGTAGACCCGCGGATCGTCCGCCACCCCCATCGCACCAACATACCGTCGGCCACCGCCGCGCGTGCGGGCTGGGCGCACGTCTGCAGCGGGCGGGTCCGGGCTCAGCCCTTCAGCGTCTTCTGCAGCTGGCGCTCGACGGCGGCGCTCATCGTCTGCTGGAAGGCGGCGCGGACGGCCTCGCCGGCGAGCGGCCGCAGGCGCGCGAGCGCATCGCTCAGCAGCGCCCATTCCTGCGGCGTGCGCTTCGCGGGGTCGAGCTCGCCGCCGGCGACGTCGTCCATGAAGAGCCGCACGAACTGGTCGGCGATCGCGCGCGTGTGGCGCTGGATCTGCTCCGCCACGGCGAGCGCGTGCAGCGGCGGGACGCCCATCGCGGCCAGCTCCTCGCCGGCGCGCAGCAAGGTCGGGCTCGGCACCTCGTAGCGCCCGTCGCCGAGCGGGCGGATCAGCCCGAGCCGCTCCGCCTTCTTGACCGCGCGCTCGTCGTCGCCGCCGAGCCGCGCCGCCAGCTCCGCGCGCGTCGTCAGCTCGGGCTCCTCGTCGGCGAACGCGGTCAGCACCTGCCGCCCGAACGCGAGCACCTCCTCGCTGGCCCCGTTGGAGGCGCTAATCAGCCGCTCGATCGCCTTGAGGTTGAAGCCCTCCGCCTGCAGGTCCTGGATCAGCCGCAGCCGCGCAGCGTGCTCGGGACCGTAGTAGCCGGTCCGCGCCCGCACCTCGGGCGGCGGCAGCAGCCCGCGCGACTGGTGCGCGCGGATGTTGCGCACGGTCATGCCGGTCTCGCGCGCGAGCTCGTCGATCGTCACCTCGCCGGCCCGCCGCTCGCTCATGCGCCACATCCTACGCGGGGGGTCGCGCGCCGCCCGCGGCGCGCATGCTGACACGACAAGCTTGAATGCGTCATGACTTGATGTAACATAGTGCTATGCGCCTCCTCACGACGCTCACGGCCGCGGCCGCCCCGCCCGCCGGCGGCGCCCCGCTCGGCCAGGTCGCCGGCATGTCGACGGCCGTCACGCTCTTCACCGCCGTGCTGCTGTGGCTCGGGCTCGGGCACCGCTCCGGCCGCGTGACCGTCCTGCGGCGGGTGAGCGACGCGCTCGGTCGCTTCTCCGGACTGCCCGGCTGGGCCGCGCTGCCGCTCGCGCTGTCCGGCGCATCGCTCGTGTCGGCCGGCATCGGGCTCTACTGGGACGTGTCGCTGCACATCGACCAGGGCCGCGACCCGGGCCCGCTGGCGAACCCCGCGCACTACTTCATCCTCGTCGGCCTGTACGGGATCTTCGCCGCCGGCTGGCTCGCGATCGTCCTGCCGGACGCCGACGACGCCACGCACCTGCCGGCCGCCGTGCGGATCGCCGACGGCTGGCACGCGCCCGTCGGCGGGCTGCTGATCGCCGCGTGCGCCTCGTTCGCGCTGATCGGCTTCCCGCTCGACGACATCTCGCACCGCCTGTTCGGGCAGGACGTGACGCTGTGGGGTCCGACGCACTTGATGATGCTCGGCGGCGCCGCGCTCACGCTCGTCGCGATTCTCGTGCTGTTCGCCGAGGCGCGGCTCGCCCTGCGCAGCAGCGCCGCCGCCGAGCCACCCTCGCCCGACGCCGAGCCGGCCGTGCCGGCCCACTTGCGCCGCGTGCGTCTGCTCGGCGGCTGCGGCGGGCTGCTCGCCGGCCTGTCGATCTTCCAGGGCGAGTTCGACTTCGGCGTCCCGCAGTTCAGCCTGCTCTTCCACCCGCTGCTGATCGCCTTCGCCGCCGCGCTCGCACTCGTGCTCGCGCGCACGCTGCTCGGGCGCGGCGGAGCGCTCGCGACGGTCGCGTTCTACCTTGCGCTGCGCGGCGGGCTCACGCTGCTCGTCGGCGGCACGTTCGGGCAGACCGTCCCCCACTTCCCGCCGTACGTCGCCGAGGCGCTGCTGGTGGAGGGCCTCGCCTTGGCGGTGAGACCGGGCAGCTTCCGCTTCGGCGCGGCGGCGGGTGCGCTGGTCGCGACGCTCGGCGTGCTCGCCGAGTACGGCTGGAGCCACGTGTGGATGCCCCTGCCGTGGCCTGCGCACATCCTGCCGGAGGCGATCGCGCTCGCGCTGCCGGTCGCGATCGCCGGCGGCGTGCTGGGCACGTTCGCAGCAGGGGGACTGCAGCTGCGGGCCGACCTCGTCGGCCGTCCGCGCGCGTGGCTGGCGGCGGGCATGAGCCTGCTGACCGTCGCCGCCGCGGTCGCGTTCCTGCTGCCGACGAGCGCGCCGACGAGCGCTCGCGCGCAGATCGCGCTGCGCACGCTCCACGGCGGCCCGCACCGCACGGTCGCGGCGACGATCCGCTTCGAGCCGCCGAACGCGGTCACGCACGCGGAGTGGCTGACCGTGACCGCGTGGCAGGGCCGCGGCCGGCTCGTCCTCGACCGCCTCAGGCGCGTCGGCGACGGGCTCTACGCCACGACGCAACCAATACCTGTGTGGGGAAGATGGAAGGCGATGATCCGCATGAACCGCGGGCGCGAGCTGGCCGCGATCCCGATCGCCATGCCGGCCGACGCGGCGATCCCGGTCGCCGCGGTGCCGCCGCTCGCGCGCACGACGCGCGCTTGGCAGCCCGACCGGCACGTGCTCCAGCGCGAGCGCAAGCGCGATGTGCCCGGATGGCTGTGGGGCGCCGCGGGGCTCGTCGTGCTGTCGATCACGACGGCGCTGCTGCTGGTGCTCGGCTGGGGCCTGGTGCGGCTCGCGCGGCGGGGGGCGGACGCCGCCGCCGCGTTCGAGCCGAACGCAGACGTGACGCCGACTGCGGCGCCCGCGCTCACGCACGCCTAGTAGGACGCCGCTTCGAGCGCGGCGGAGCGGCGCGCGGTGGGATGGCCCGCGCGCCGCCCGCGTGTCCTGCCGACGCGCTCAGCCTGTCGGCTGCTGCTGCGCCGGGGCGTGGACAATCAGCTTCTGAATCGTCAGCTTCGGCGTGAAGCCGGTCTGGTCACAGCGTCTGCGCAGGACCGTGACCTTGCCGACGACCTTCACGCGGTCCCCCGCTGCGAGGTCGTCGAGGCCGACGCTGCCGTCTCTGTTCGTGTCGGCGAGGCCGAGCACCACGCGCGCGTGATCGAGCGTGTAGGTCTTCGTCGTGCCCTTGTCGCCGCGCGCCTGGTGGTTCGTGCGCGTGACGGCGATCGTCACGTCGCCGCTGTACGTCGGGCGCGTGCCGTGTCTCGAGGACGCCGCGGCCGGCGGATCGAGCGCGAGCGTCTGACTGACGAGCGTGCCCGCCGCGACGTACCCCACCCCGCGCGCGACGCAGCGGTGCGACTTGCCGTGATGGCCGCCGCTGTTGCCGGTCGGCGCGCCGTCGTTCGACGGGGCTCTGCCGGGGTGCGCCCAGGCCGGGCTCGCCGTCAGCGCCGCGGCACACGCCGCAAGCAGAATCTTCCGAACCGTCATCACCTTCTCCTTGGTGCGGTTTGCGAGCGCGATCGCGCCCGACTTGCTATCGGCTGAAACACCTTCGGACGCAACGAGTTGGCGGTGTCCAGACCGCCTGGACGCAGCCGCCGGCGGCGTCCCGTCACCGTGAGAACGGCTACATTGGCGCGTGTCACGTTTCTGAAACACCCTGCGTTCAAAGAGGAATCCACTGCCATGGCATCAACCGTCGAACTGCCCGAGGCCTCCGGCGAGACGACGTTCTCGCTCGAGCTGACCCAGGACCAGAAGGACGTGCGCGACTGGGTGCACGGCTTCGCGAGAGATGTCGTGCGTCCCGCGGCGTCGGAGTGGGACGAGCGCGAGGAGACGCCCTGGCCGATCATCCAGGAGGCGGCGAAGATCGGCCTCTACGGCTTCGAGGGGCTCGCGCAGTTCTTCGCCGACCCGACGGGCCTCGGCCTGCCGATCGTCAACGAGGAGCTGTTCTGGGGCGACGCCGGCATCGGCATGGCGATCATGGGCTCCGGCCTCGCCGCCGCGGGCATCTTCGCCAACGGCACCGGCGAGCAGATCGGCGAGTGGATCCCGCAGTGCTTCGGCACCGCCGACGAGCCGAAGATCGCCGCCTTCTGCGTCTCGGAGCCGAACGCCGGCTCCGACGTGTCTGCGCTGCGTACGCGCGCGAAGTACGACGAGGCGACCGACACCTGGGTCCTCAACGGCCAGAAGGCGTGGGCCACGAACGGCGGCATCGCCAACGTCCACGTGATCGTCGCCTCGGTGGAGCCGGAACTCGGCTCGCGCGGACAGGCGTCGTTCGTGATCCCGCCGAACACGCCGGGCCTGGAGATGGGCACGAAGCTCAGAAAGCACGGCCTGCGCGCGTCGCATACCGCCGACGTCTTCCTCGACGACTGCCGCATCCCCGGCTCGTGCCTGCTCGGCGGCAAGGAGAAGCTCGACGAACGGATCGCGCGCGCCCGCGAAGGCAGAAAGTCGCGCGGGCAGGCGGCGATGGCGACGTTCGAGGCCTCGCGCCCGACGGTCGGCGCGCAGGCGCTTGGGATCGCGCGCGCGGCCTACGAGTACGCGCTCGACTACGCGAGAGAGCGCGTCCAGTTCGGCCGGCCGATCATCGAGAACCAGGCGATCGCGTTCACGCTCGCCGACATGAAGATGGAGATCGACGCCGCCCGCCTGCTCGTGTGGCGCGCGTCGTGGATGGGCCGCAACCAGAAGCCCTTCCACAACGCCGAGGGCTCGATGTCGAAGCTGAAGGCCGGCGAGGTCGCCGTGTGGGTGACCGAGAGAGCGATCCAGGTCCTCGGCGGCAACGGCTACACGCGCGAGTTCCCGGTCGAGCGGATGCACCGCGACGCGAAGATCTACACGATCTTCGAGGGCACCTCGGAGATCCAGCGGCTCGTCATCTCCCGCGCGATCTCGGGCATGCAGATCAGATAGGAGACGCGCGCACGGGCGCGCCCGACGGTATAGTCGCCCTCCGCTACTTCATGCCAGAGGGGGACTGGACGTGGACGCGCCCGAAGACGCCGGCGGACGCGCGTCGCCGAGCGACGCGCGCCGGCCGCATCGTCTGCGCCGGCTCACGCTGACACTGGCGCTGGCGCTGATCGGCGCCGGCGTCGTCGCGACGCTGTCGCATGCGCAGGTGCGCCGCACCGGCACCAACGGCGTGCCGTTGAACGGCTTCGTCGGCACGATCGCCGGTGCCCACACGATCTGCCAGGACCGCGAGCGGATACCGGCCGGGACGTCCGCGATCCGCATCGGCCTGACGGCCTTCTCGCAGAGCGCGCCGCCGCCCCCAGTGCACGTCGTCGTCGCCAGCGGCGGCGTCACGCGCGCGAGCGGCAGCACGGGAGCGCGCTGGGCCGGGCCCTTCCAGCTCGCCGTTCCGCTGCGGCCGCGGCCGCTCCGCGAACTGGAGGGCAGCGTGTGCATGCGCACGCCCGCCGGCCGTCAGCAGTACGCCTTGGTCGGCGTCGGCGCCGTCCCCGGCTTCAGCGCGACCGCGGACGGGCAGAGCCTGCCGGGCCGCGTCCACGTCGAGTACCTCGCCCCCGGCACGCGCACGTGGTGGTCGTACCTGCCGACGCTCGGGGCCCGCATCGGTCACGGCCACGCCTGGTCGGGCCCATCGGTCGCGCTGCTGCTCGCGCTGCTGATGCTCACGCCGATCGCGCTCGCGGCCTGGCAGCTCGTCCGCGGCGCCGAGCGCCGATGACCGCCGCCGCCACGGCGCGCCAGCACCTCCCCGCGAGGGCGCGGCTGCGCACGCTGCTCGGACGCGTGCCGCGCGCCGCCTGGGTGTGCGCGCTCGTCGGCGTCCTGAACGCGACCGCCTGGTGCGTACTCGTGCCGGCCTTCCAGATACCGGACGAGCAGTCGCACTACGCCTACGTCGAGTACTTCGTGCAGCACGGCCGCCCACCGTCCTGGCAGGCGAGAGACACTCATTCGAGCTCCGAGGACACGGCGCTCGAAGCGCTCAAGTTCCGCGAAATCCAGTTCGCCGCCGAGGACGGCACGATCTGGTCGGCCGCCGAACAGGCGCGCATGACGCAGCTGCTGCACCGCCCGGCCGATCGCACCAACGGGAACGGCAGCGGCAACGAAGTCGGCAGCGAGCCGTCGCTCTTCTACATGCTGCAGGCGATCCCGTACACGGTCGCGAGCGGCGGCACGGTCATCGACCGCCTGCAGCTGATGCGGCTGCTGTCGGCGCTGCTCGCCGGCCTCACGGTGCTGTTCGTCTACCTGTTCCTGCGCGAGGCGCTGCCGGCAGTGCCGGAAACGTGGACCGTCGGGGCGCTCGGCGTGGCCTTCACGCCGATGTTCGCCTTCATCAGCAGCGGCGTGAACCCGGATGCGCTGCTGTTCGCCGGCTCCGCGGCGGTGTTCGCCGCACTCGCGCGCGCGTTCCGGCGCGGTCTCACGCAGCGGCGCGCGGTGGCGATCGGCGCCGCGACGGCGGTCGCGCTGATGGCGAAGTTCAACGCGATCGGGCTTCTGCCCGGCGTCGCGCTCGCGCTGCTCGTGCTCGGCGTGCGCCGCGAGCGGGCGCTGCGACCGCGCGCGCTGGCGCTCCCGGCGCTCGCGCTCGGCGTCGCGTTCGCGCCGTTGCTGCTGGAAGCGGCGCTCAACGCGACGGTCTGGCAGCGAGCCGCGTTCGGGGCCGGCGAAAGCAACTACCGCCTCTCGGAACTGCACCCCTCGCTCGGCGATGCGCTCAGCTACGCGTGGCAGTTCTACCTCGTCCCGCTGCCGGGCATGACGCACTATCTGCACGGCGTGCCGTTCAGGAGACTGTGGCTGAACGGCTTCCTCGCCTCGTTCGGCTGGCTCGACGGCACCTTCCGCCCGGCCGTGTACCACGCCGCGCTGGTCCCGCTGTCGGCGGTCGCGCTGCTGGCTGTGCGCGCCCTGGTGACGATGCGGGCGGGCGTGCGCGCGCGCCGCATCGAGCTGCTCTGCTACCTCGCGCTCGCGCTGGCGTTCATGGGCTTCATCGCCTCTGCGTCCTATATCTCGTTCCTGCGCTATCACAGCAACATCGGACAGATCCGCTACCTGTTCCCGCTGCTGGCGGGCTACGGGGCGCTGCTGGCGCTCGCAGCGCGCGGCGCCGGCAGGCGCTGGGCGCCGGTGCTCGGGACCGCGATCGTCGCGCTCGCGATCGCCCACGACCTGTTCAGCCAGCTGATAGTGATCGCGCGCTACTACAACTGAGGCAGCAGCGGAGCGGTGAGCGCGTCGGTCACGCTCTCGACCACGCGTCCGACGTCGCCCGCGTCCATCCCGACCCACAGCGGCAGGCGCACGAGCCGCCGGCTGAGCGACTCCGCCAGGACCGCCGGCTCCGGCTCGCGCCCGTAGCGGCGGCCCGCCGGCGAGCTCCCGAGCGGGATGTAGTGGAAGACCGCGTGCACGCCGGCCTGCGCGAGCGCGGCGATCAGCGCGTCGCGCGCGCGCTCGCCGCCGAGCAGCAGGTAGTACAGGTGCCCGCTGTGCTCGCAGCCCTCCGGCACGCCCGGGCGCTGCACGACGCCCGCCTGCTCGAGCTGCGAGAACGCGTCGTGGTAGAGCGACCATATCCGGCGCCGCTCAGCGGTCGTCGCGTCCGCCTCCTCGATCTGCGCCCACAGGAACGCGGCGGAGACCTCGCTCATCAGATACGAGGAGCCGAGATCGAGCCACGTGTATCTGTCCGCGGCGCCGCGGAAGAACGCGGTCCGGTTGGTCCCCTTCTCCTGGACGATCTCCGCCCGCTCGACGAGCGCGTCGTCGTTGACGAGCAGCGCGCCGCCCTCTCCGCATTGGATGTTCTTCGTCTCGTGGAAGCTGAACGTAGCCAGATGCCCGATCGATCCGAGCGGGCGCCCGCCGCGGGTGGCGGGCAGCGCATGCGCGGCGTCCTCGATCACGAGCAGTAGGTGGCGAGCGGCGAGTTCCATCACAGCGTCCATCTCGCATGCCACGCCGCCGTAGTGCATCACGACGATCGCGCGCGTCCGGGGCGTGATCGCGCGCGCGACCGCGTCGACGTCGAGGTTGAGCGTGCGCGCGTCGACGTCGACGAACACCGGCGTGGCGCCGTGGCACGCGAACGCGTTCGCCGTCGAGACGAACGTGAACGTGGGGACGATCACCTCGTCTCCCGGCCTCACCTCGGCGAGGATCGCCGCCATCTCCAGCGCCGCCGTGCACGACGGCGTGAGGAACGCGGCGGGCGAACCGACGCGCGCACGCAGCCACGCTGCGCAGCGTTGCGCGAACATGCCGTTCCCCGAGATCTTTCCAGTCGCGATCGCCTCTTGCAGATAGCGATGCTCGGTACCGATCAACCGGGGACGGTTGAACGGAATCCCCCCCATCTTGCCCAACAGTCTATCTGACGGTTCGTGCCTCCGAAGCCCTCCCGCGCCGCCTCGATTGTGGGAAGATCGTGCCGTGCTGGGGGAGCTACACCCGAGGCTGAGCCTCGTGATTCCGCTGTACCGCGACGAGGACGCGCTCGAGCGGATCTTCGCCCGCTGCGAGCCGGTGCTCGAAGCGGTCGAGGGCGGCGGCGAGCTCGTGCTCGTCGACGACGGCGGCTTCGACCGCACGACTCCCCGCGCGCTGGAGCTCGCCCGCTCGGCGCGCCATCCGACGACGGTCGTGCGGCTCGCGCGCAACTTCGGCCAGCACGCCGCCGTCTTCGCCGGCCTCGCGCATGCGCGCGGCGACGCGGTCGCGACGCTCGACAGCGACCTCCAGTATCCGCCCGAGGAGATCCCGCGGATGCTCGCCGAGTTGTCGCCCGCGTACCCGGTCGTCTCGGGCTATCGGGCCGACCGCCGCGATCCGCTGGTGCGCCGCTGGATCACGCGCGTCCTGACGCGCTGGCTCAACCGCAGAACCGGCGTCGCGCTGCGCGACTTCGGCTCGATGTTCCGCGTCTACGACCGCGCGACCGTCGACACGATGCTGACGTTCACCGAGCGTCACCGCTACGTGCCGGCGATCGTCGCGTGGCTGGGCGTGCCGATCAAGGAGGTTCCGATCGCGCACGACCCGCGCAGCGAGCGCGGTTCGCATTACCGCGTCGCCGCGCTCGTCGAGATGACGCTGGATCTCATCACCGGCTACAGCGTGTTCCCGCTGCGCTTGCTGACAACGCTCGGGCTGCTCGCTTCGCTCGTCGGCTTTCTCGGCACGGTCGCGTTTGCACTCTACCGCGTGATCGTCGGCGGCGGCGGAGCGGGGACGGTCTCGGCGTTCGCGCTGATCTTCGGGCTGCTAACCGTCCAGCTGCTGATCGTCGCGCTGATCGGCGAGTACGTCGGACGCGTGTACAGCGAGGCGAAGGGGCGTCCCTATTACGTCGTGGCCGCGGCCAGCAGCGTGTGCGAAGGACGACTGCTGGCGCAGCGGGCGTGAGGGGCGCAGCGGTCACCAGACTCGACTGGGACAGCGACTTCTTCGGATTCCCGATCGCGCGCGTGAACGCCGTGCGGCTGGACGAGCCGGCGGCGGAGGAGGCGATCGAGGTCTGCCGGGCACAGGGCATCCGCTGCGCGTACCTGCTGCTGGCGGCCGACGACGCACGCAGCAGCGCGATCGCCCAGGCGGCCGGCTTCGTGCTGCACGACGTGCGGCTGACGTTCGAGCGGCCGGTGCCCGAGGCGGCCGCGGCGGTCCCCGGGATCGGGCCTGCGCGCCCCGAGCAGCGCGCGGCGCTGGAAGCGCTCGCGCGCGAGGCGTTCGCGCACACGCGCTTCCTGTCAGATACCGGCTTCCCGGCGACTCGCGCGCGCGAGCTGTACGCCGCCTTCGTGCGGCGGGGGCTCGACGGCGCGCCGCAGCGCGCCACGCTCACCGACCCTGCGACCGAGGGCTTCGTCGTCTGCCGGCTCGACGCGCGCGCTGGCGTCGGCGAGATCGAGCTGATCGCGGTCGCGGCCGCCGGGCGCAGGCGGGGCCTCGGCCGCGCGCTCGTGGACGCGGCGCTGGCGACGTTCGCCGGAGCCGGCCTGCGCCGCGCGACCGTCGCAACCCAGGCGGCCAACGTCGCGTCCCAGCGCCTCTACCAGGGCAGCGGCTTCCGCACCCGCGAAGCCAGCCTGTGGCTGCACCGCTGGTTCTGAGCGCCGCTCAGGCGGCGGCCACGGCAGGCGCCGCCCCCTCGGCCGCCGCCAGCGCCCGCGCGTAACCGTCCGCGAGCTGGCCGAGCGCGCGCTCCCACGAGCGGTCGCGCACGGCGTCGAGGCCGCCGGCCGCGAGCTGTGCGCGCAGCGAGGGACGGCTCGCGAGCCCGGCGAGCGCGTCGCCGAGCGCCTCCGCGCTCGCCGGCACGAGGCAGCCGCTGCGACCGTGCGCGATCAGCTCGCGCGGGCCGCCCGCGTCGACCGCCAGCACCGGCAGGCCGCTCGCCTGCGCCTCGAGGATCACCTGCCCGAAGGTGTCGGTCTCGCTCGCGAACAGGAAAACGTCGGCGTTGGCGTACGCGTGTGCGAGCGCGTCGCCGTCGAGCCAGCCGAGCAGCTCGGCCGCATCGCCGAGCCGCGCGCGCAGCGCGTCCGCTTCGGGACCGCCGCCGGCGAGCTGCAGGCGCAGCCGCGGATGGCGCTCGCGCCCGCGCAGGAACGCGTCGGCGAGCAGCTCGATCCCCTTCTCGCGCGTCAGGCGGCCGGCGTAGAGCGCGACGAGCTCGCCGTCTCCCTCGTCGCGGGTGCGCAGCTCGGGCGAGAAGCGGGTGAGGTCCACCCCGCGGTCCCAGCGGCCGATCCGTTCCCCCGCCACGCCCAGCTCGCGCAGCGACGCGTCGGCTGCGGCGCTCGGCGACAGCACGCTGCCGCACTGGCCGTAGAAGGCCGCCATCACCGTGCGCATCGCCGTCTCGATGCGCGGATCGGCGCTGCGCAGGCGCGCATAGGCGGTCAGCTCGGTGTGGTAGCTGCCGACGACCGGCACGCCGAGCAGCCGCGCGATCAGCGCCGCCGCGATCCCGGCCGGCCCGGGCGAGACGAGGTGGACGAGGTCGTAGCGACCCTCGCTGAGCGTCTCCGCGACGGCCGCGAGGCTCGGCACGCCGACCTGCAGGCCGGAGTAGAACGGGATGTCGACCTCGGCGACGACGGCGAGGCGGCGGTCGACCTCGCGGTCGCTGCCGACGATCTCGACCTCGTAGCCCGGCAGCCCGCGCTCGCGGATCTGGCGCACCGTGTGCGTGACGCCGTGCATGCCGCCGAGGCCGTCGGCGACGAGCGCAACCCGCACCGGCTCGCCGTCGCGCGCGGCGAGCTTCGCCTTCTCGCGCGCGAGGAACGCCTGCGCCGGGACGTAGGGGACGACCGGGACGCACGCGGCGAACAGCTCGAGCGCGCGAGCGCCGACGTCGCCGCCGTCCTGCGCCGCATCGACCGCGTGCTCGACCGCGCGCGCGAGCCGGCGCTCGTGCGCGCGGCGGGCGCGGCGCGCGAGGTCGGAGTGCGAGAAGTCCTCCTCTTGCAGACGCGCGATCAGGTCGCTCGCGTTCAGCTCCAGGCCGACCGCGTCGAGCCACGCGCGCACGAGCCGGCGCCCGTCCTCCGGCGCGAGGCCGGAGGCGGACTCGCTGCTGCGCATCTCGCCCTCGCGCAGCAGCCGCTCCGCGAGCTGCATGACGGCGAGCGGGTCGGGCGGCGCGGCGGGGTGGGTGGGATCGTCTTCCGCAAGCGCGCGGACCGCCAGCGCGATCGCGCTGTGCGCCCACTTGGCCGCGCTGCCCTGCTTCCCGCAGGCCGTGACGCGGCCGGCGCGCAGATGCGCGAGGAACTCCTGCGGCGTCGCCGCCACCGGCGTCTCGCTCCAGGTGCGCCCGACGTCGACGCCGGCGTGGTCGTCGGAGCCGGCGACGCCGATCCCGCCGTGCGTCTCGGCGTAGACCGCGGCGGGCGCATTCAGCTCGGGCGCGCGGGCGCCGTTGCGCACCTCCCAGATGGGGAACAGCTCGGCGAGACGGCGGCGGTGGCGCGCCGTCAGCGGCGCCTCGACCGCGTAGAAAGGGTGTGCGAGCGCGCACGCGATCTCGTGCTGGTGCAGGTAGGCGGCGACCTGCTCGACGTCGCGCGCGTGCGCCTGGAGCCAGGCGTGGTCCTTAGGCGTGATGCCGAGGCAGAGGACGTGGACCGCCTGCAGCTCGCCGTGGAACCAGGCGGTCAGCTCCTCGGAGACGAACACGTCGGGGCGGTCGGCGAGAGCCAGGCAGCCGTCGATCGTGTCGTGGTCGGTGATCGTGACGAAGTCCATCCCGCGCCGCTTGGCGAGCGTGTAGACCTCCTCCGGCGACGTCGCGCACTCGGGCAGGCCGACGTCGCGCTGGACGCCGAGCTTCGAGAGCTGGCTGGCAGTCGAGTGGCAGTGCAGGTCGGCCCGGCTGGCCGACGGTGTCTCCTCGTTCATGGTCATGACTGGAGAATCCCTGCAAAGTGCAGGTTCTCCTGTGATCAGCGGGAGAACATCCGGTGACCGCTGCGTAACAGCGGCGGCGCGGACGCGAAAAGGCCGGCGCGGAACCCGGAGGTCCCGCGCCGGCCGTGAAGCGGTGCTTCGCTACGCCGGCTAGAGGCTGGCGAGGGTGCGGATGTCCGCGTTGTAGACGACCTTCGGGATCGGCGCGAAGTCCAGCGCCGCGCCGAACTGCTGACCGCCCTTGATCGCGTAGCGGATGAAGCTGGCGACCGCGCTCTTGTTCGCGCCGTTGTGCGGCACGATCACGTACGTGAACGTCGAGAGCGGGTAGGCGGTCTTGAGCTTCCTCGGCGGATTGACGATGTGCATCTCGTTGTTCGCCGGGACGCTCTTCACGACCGACGCCGCCGCCGTGATGTTGCTCAGGTTCGGGTAGACGAACTTGCCCGCGGCGTTCTGCAGCGCGGCGACCTTCAGCGCGTGAGCGATGATGTAGGACGCCGAGATGTAGCCGATCGAGCCGTTCGTCGAGGCGACGAGGGCGGTGACGCCGTCGTTGCCTCTACCGCCGACGCCGACCGGGAAGCTGATCGCAGTGGCGCGACCGAAGTTCTTTCTCCACTGGGCGCTGACGCCCGAGAGAAAGTCCGTGAAGGCGTACGTGTCGCCCGAGCCGTCACTGCGGAAGACCGGAGTGATCGTCGTGGACGGCAGCTTGACGCCTCTGTTGAGCTTCTTGATGCGCTTGTCGTTCCACTTCTTGATCTGCCCGCGGTAGATCAGGGCGATCACCGGGCCCGACAGTCTGAGGCGGCGGACGCCGTCGAGGTGGAACGCGATGCCCGTCGCCGTCAGTCCCCACGGCATCTGGACACAGTTGTTGCAGTTGCCGGCCTGTGCGGGGGTCAGCGGCGCGTCCGATGCGCCGAAGTCGACCGTGCGGGCGGAGACCTGCGCGATGCCCGCGCCGGAGCCGACGGCGCCGTAGGTCACCGAGACGCCGGCCTTCGTGTGGTAGTCGGCGGCCCAGTACGCCTCGAGCGGCGCGAGGAGCGTGGAGCCCGCGCCGGTGATCGAGCCGGCGGCCATCGCGTTGGAGGCCGGCCCGAGCAACGCGCCGGCGACCAGCGCCACGAGCGAGAGGATGAGAATGCGGCTGCGCTTCAAGGTACGTCCTTTCCGCCTTGGTCGGGCGTTCGATGCCCCGTCTATTCGGGTCGGCGGAAGCGTCCCGGTGCCAGCGCCATCGCCTGTTTCCATCTTGTTGCCGCCCTGTAGCAATGCGGTGAACGGCGACAGACGCGGCGTTTCGCCGGCCATACGCTCCGGGCATGAGCATCACCTCCGTCTCCGCGGACGGTGCGCGCGCCCGCGCGCGCGCACGCCTGCGGCTCCAGCGGCTCGATCGCGTCGGCGAGCGGATGCTGCGCGCGCTGTGCGTGCTGGCGGCGGTGGTGACGGTCGTCACGATCGTCGTGATCGGCTACCAGGTGCTGCACGGCGCGAGCGCGGCGATCTCGAAGACCGGGCTCGGCTTCCTCGTGCACAGCGCCTGGCGACCCAACTTCGACGTCTTTGGCGCCACCGTGATGCTCTACGGCACGGCCGCCAGCTCGGCGATGGCGCTCGTGCTCGCGCTGCCGATCGGCGTCGCCGTCGGCCTCTACCTGAGCCTGCTCGCACCGGCCGGCGTGCGCGGCGTGATGGGACCGCTCGTGGAGATGCTGGCGGCGATCCCCAGCGTGATCCTCGGCTTGTGGGGGATCGTGGTGCTCGCCCCGTTGCTGCACACGCACGTCGAGCCGTGGCTGCATTCGACGCTCGGCTTCCTGCCGATCTTCGGACCGGCAGAAACGACCGGCGCCAGCATCTTCACCGCCGGCCTGATCCTCACGATCATGGTCGTGCCGATTGTCGCCTCGCTCAGCCGCGACCTCTTCAACACGGTCCCGCGCGAGCTGCAGGACGGCGCGGCTGCGCTGGGGGCCACGCGCTGGGAGGTCGTGCGCGGCGTCGTGCTGCCGTCGACCGCCTCGGGCGTCGCCGCCGCCGGCTGCCTCGGCCTCGGCCGCGCGCTCGGCGAGGCGATCGCGGTCACGCAGGTGATCGGCGCCGCCACCTCGGTGCACGTCTCGCTGTTCGGCACCGGCGAGACGCTCGCGAGCCGGATCGCGAACCAGTTCCAGAGCCCGGCGTCGAGACTGCACACGTCGGCGATGTTCTACCTCGCGGTCCTGCTGCTCGCGATCGGGCTCGTCACCAACCTGCTCGCGCAGTGGATCGGGCGCCGCTTCGACGTGCGCCGGACGGTCGGCAGATGAGCGCGGCGTTCGACCCGACGGCACCGCTGAGGGCGTCCGGCAACCTGCGCCGGCGCCGCGTCGTCAACTGGATCGCCGAGGGTTCGGCGAACGCGGCCGCGCTGCTCGCCGTCGCCGTGCTCGGCGTCGTGATCGCCTCGGTCGCGGTGCGGGGGGCGCCCGCGCTGAGCCTCGACTTCCTCACCAGGTCGCCGCCGCAGTTCGGCGGCGCCGGCGGCGGGATCGCGCCTGCGATCGTGGGCACGGCGATCATCGTGCTGCTGGCGACGGCGATCTCCGTCCCGATCGGCGTGTGCGTCGCGATCTACCTGACCGAGCTGGCCGGCCCCCGCGTCGCCGCCGCGGTCCGGCTCGCGCTCGACCTGCTCAACGGCCTGCCGTCGATCGTGATCGGACTGTTCGCGTTCGGCCTGCTCGTCGTCGGCCACGGCCAGAGCGGCTTCGCCGGCTCGGTCGCGCTCTCCGTGATCATGGTGCCGCTCGTCGCGCGCGCCGCACAGGAGATGCTGCTGCTCGTCCCGGGGACGCTGCGCGACGCGGCCGACGCGCTCGGCGTGAGCCGGTGGCGGACGATCGTCGGCGTCGTGCTGCCGAGCGCCCTCGGCGGGATCGTCACGGGCACGGTGCTCGCGATCGCACGTGCCGCCGGAGAGACCGCGCCGTTGTTCTTCACGACGTCGATCTTCGACAACCACGTGCATTGGAGCCCGTTCGGCCAGGCGCTCTCGAACATCCCCGTGACGATCTTCACCTTGTCCGAGCAGCCCGACCCCGCGGGCATCCAGCGCGCTTGGGGCGCGGGGCTCGTCCTGCTCACGTTCATCCTCATGGCCAACGTCGTGGCGCGCTCGCTCGCCGCGCGCAACCGCAAGAAGCTGGGACTGCGATGACCATCAACGGATCCGACCTGTGGAAAGACGAACGCGCACCGGAGGCGGCCGCGCCGCGGATGCGCATCCGCACCAGCGCGGACAGCGTGCCACCGCCGAGCGAGCATCCGCGCGAGCTGCCCCGCCAGACCGTCTTCGACGCCCGCGACGTGGCCGTCTTCTACGGCGCGAAGCAGGCGATCGCCGGGGTCTCGCTCCAGATCCAGCGCAACGTCGTGACCGCGATCATCGGCCCGTCCGGCTGCGGCAAGTCGACGTTCCTGCGCTGCCTCAACCGCATGAACGACTCGGTGCCGGGCTTCCGCCTCGGCGGCCAGGTGCTCTACCACGGCCACGACCTCTACGGTCCCGGCGCCGACCGCGTCGAGGTGCGCCGCCGCATCGGGATGGTCTTCCAGAAGCCGAACCCGTTCCCGAAGTCGATCTACGACAACGTCGCCTGGGCGCCGCGCAACCTCGGCATGAAGGCCGGGCTCGACGAGCGCGTCGAGCGCGCGCTGCGCGGCGCGGCGCTGTGGGACGAGGTCAAGGACCGCCTGAAGGCGAGCGCGCTCGGCCTCTCCGGCGGTCAGCAGCAGCGCCTTTGCATCGCCCGCGCGACCGCGATCGAGCCCGACGTGCTGCTGCTCGACGAGCCCGCCTCGGCGCTCGACCCGATCGCGACCGCGGCGATCGAGGAGCTGATGCACGAGCTGAAGAACCAGTACACGATCGTGATCGTCACCCACAACATGCAGCAGTCCGCACGCGTCGCCGATATGACGGCGTTCTTCTCGCTCCTGGTCGAAGACGGGAAGCGGACGGGCGTCCT
>DATNAP010000079.1:0-5527 GCA_035572475.1 Conexibacter sp.
CGCGCCGGTGATCCGCGAACTGGTCATTCGGTTGCCCGGCTTCAGCAGCGTCCAGGACCAGCGCCTGCTGCTGTGGTTCATGTTCGCGGTCGCGATCCTGTCGGCGTTCGGGCTGCAGGCGCTGCTCGACGCGCCGCGCAGGCAGACGCACGCATGGGCGGTCGTCGGCGCCGGCGCGCTCGCGGGCGCCGCCGCGATCGCCACGCTGCACCTCGCTCCCGGCGACGCGGCGCGCGCGCTCAGCCACCTGGGCAACCGCTTCGCCGGCCTGACGCCGAGCGCCGTCGCGCTCGCCAGCGTGCTGCGCTGGCTGCTGCTCGTGGTGGCCGTCGGCGGCGCGCTCCTGCTGCTGCGCGCACGTCCACGCAGGGCATGGATCGGCGGCGGGGCCATCGCGCTCGCGGCGGCGCTCGACATGCTCGCGTTCGCGCACGCCTACCAGCCGATGGGTCCGGCCTCGATCGTGCTCCCGCCGCGTACGGCGGCGATCGCGTTCCTTCAGCGCCACGCGGCCGACGGCCGCATAGCTGGGATCCGCGGCGCGCTGATGAACGACTACTCCGCCGTCTACGGGCTGCAGGACGTGCGCGGGCACGACGCGCCGCAGCCGAGCCCGCGCTTCTTCCACCTGTGGCAGTTGATCACTCCGGAACAGAGCGAGATACAGGGCCTCGACGTCGGCGGGCTCTCGCCCACCGGGCTCAAGGTGCTGGGCCTGCTCGGCGCGCGCTACCTGATCACCGAAGCGAACGCCGAACTGCCGCGCGGCATGGCCCCGAACTCCGTCGGCTACGCATACCGCGGCCCTGAAGCCACCGTGCTCGACGACCGCCTCGCCGTCCCGCGCGCGTTCGTCGCGAAGCGGATCGCCGTGACCAGCGACGAACGCCGGGAACTCGCGACCGCCGCCGCGCCGGGCTTCGACGCGCGCTGGGACGCGATCGTGCCCCACAGCGCGCTCAGGCGCATAGCGGTGCCGGCGGCAGCAGGCCGCGGCGTCGTGCGCGTGACCGCCGAACAGGACGCGCGCGTCACGCTCGAAGCGCAGCTCGCCCGCCGCAGCCTCGTGGTGCTCGACGACGCATGGGCGCCCGGCTGGTCGGTCTCGGTCGACGGCCGGCCCGCGCGCGCCCTGCGCACCGACATCGTGATGCGCGGCGTCGTCGTCCCCACCGGGCGGCATCGCATCGTCTGGACCTACGAGGTGCCGGGGCTGAGGATCGGAGCGCTGCTGAGCCTGCTCGGTGTGCTCGGGCTGGCGGCGTGGGCGGGCGTGCTGCTCGTGCAGTCGACGCGCGCCAGGTTGGAGCGCCTGCGACCATAATCCCCGGCATGGAGGAGCGCTGGCGCGTCGAGCTGCCGCCCGCCGTGCGGACGCCGTTCGAGGTGTTCGTCAACGGCGTGCCGCAGCGCGAGGGCGACGACTACGAGCTCGCGTCCGACGGCCGCGCGCTGCTCTTCCGCCGCGAGCTCGTGCAGGAAGGCAGACTCGGCTTCTGGCGCTGGTTCCTCGGCGCCTGGGGGATCGGCACCTACCGCCGCAACGACGAGGTCGACGTCCGCTACACGCGCGGCGGCCGCACGCTGGTGGCGCAGGGGCTGGCGGTGACGCCACCGACACGCTGAGACCGGATCGGCACAGACCGAAGTACTGAAATCTGGTATTGATTGGTCATGACGAGCCGCGCTCTGGGGGAGCGCGCGGCGAGTGAGGCTTCGTCGTCGAGGCGAGCTCATCCGCGCACGCGTTCCGGCCGCATCGGCGACGCGTTGCGCGCGCACGAGCACCGCGCAGCCGCGGGCTTGTTCGCGCTGTTCGTGCTGGTCTACCTCTGGCCAGTGCTCGCCGGCGGCGACGTCCTGAGCCCAGCCTCCGTGCTGTGGGGCCTCACGCCGTGGAGGGCGCCGCTCCCGGCCGGTCTCGCGAGGTTCTCCAACGAACTGCTGAGCGACGTGCCGATGGCCTACTACCCGTGGGACGTGCTCGCCCGCAGCATGCTCCACAGCGGCACGTTCCCGGCGTGGAACCCGTACGCCTTCGGCGGGACGCCGTTCTTCGCGAACCTGTCGGTCGCGTGGCTCGGCCCGTTCAGCATGCCGCTGTGGCTGCTGTCACTGAACTACGGGATCGGCGTGAGCGCCGCGCTGAAGCTCTGGGCCGCGGCGTTCGGGACGTATCTGCTCGTTCGCGAGCTGCGGCTGGGCTTCTGGGCAGGCCTCGTCGCCGGGGTCAGCTTCGCGTTGTGCGCGTTCGACGTCGCGTGGCTGACGCATCAGGCGCTCGTCGCGGTCGCCGCGCTGCTGCCGTGGCTGGTCTGGCTGACGGAGCGGATCGTCCGGCGTGGCGGCCGCGTCGAGGGTGTCGTGCTCGCGGTTGTCGTCGCCGCCGCGCTCGCGGGCGGGCATCCCGGCACGGAGGTGCACGTGCTCGCCGCCACGGCGCTGTACGCGCTCGTGCGCAGCGCCACGATCGCCGGGACGCCGCCGCGGGAGCGCCTGTGGCGACTCGCGACGGTCGGAGGCGGGATCGTCGCCGGCGCGCTGCTGATGGCGGTCATCCTCGTGCCGGGCGAGCGTGCCACGCTCGACACCGTCGGCGAAGCCGCGCGCCGCAACGGCGGTCAGGGCTTGCTGAGGGGGGCGACACTGCCGCTCAAGTCGCTGCTCGCCGCCGCCTTCCCGGACTGGTGGGGCCGGCCGAGCGAGGTGCTGTTCCCCAATCCGCCGCCGTCCATCGGCCCGGGCAACTACAACGAGCGCGCCTTCTACGCCGGCACGGTCGCGCTCGTCCTCGCCTTCGTCGCGCTCGCCTCGCGCGGCGCGTGGCGGCGCAAGGCGCCGTTTGCGGCGCTCGCCGCGCTCGGGCTCGCCATGGCGCTGAAGGCGCCGCTGATCTGGACGTTCGTCGTCCACCTGCCGGTCTTCGACCGCGTCCAGAACCAGCGGATGCTGCTGTGGTTCGCGTTCGCGATCGCGGTGCTGTGCGCGTTCGGCGTGCAGGCGGTGCTCGACGCGCCGCGCGAGCAGCGCCGCGCGTGGGCGGCGATCGGGGCGGCCGTCGCGGGCGGTCTCGTGGCGCTCGCCGCGATCCACCGGGCCCCGGGCGACGTCGGTGGCGCCTTCCACCACCTGATCGACCGCTTCGCCGGCGCGACCCCCGGCGCGCTGGCGTCGGCGAGCGCCATCCGGTGGCTGGCGTTCGTCGCGCTCGTCGCGCTGGCGCTGCTGCTCGTGCGCGCGCGCCCTGAGCGCCGATGGCTGGGCGGCGGCATGCTCGCGCTCGCGGCCGCCTGCGACATGCTGCTGTTCGCGCACGCCTATCAGCCGATGGGCCCGGCCTCGATCGTGTTCCCTCCGCGCACGCCGGCGGTCGCGTTCCTGCGACAGCACGCCGCCGAGGGCCGGATAACCGGCGTCGAACAGGCGCTTCTGACCGACTGGCCGACCGTCTACGGCCTGCGCGACGTGCGCGGCTACGAGCCCCCGCAGCCGAGCAGGCGCTTCTACGCGCTGTGGAGCGCGGTCAACCCGGGACAGCTCGTGTGGACGCCGTTCGAAACCGGCGATCTCTCACCGAGGACGCTGCGCGTGCTCGGATTGCTCGGGGTCCGCTACGTCGTCGCCGAACCAAAGGCCGCGCCGCCTCCGGGCGGTGAGCTGTCGTATGCCTATCGCGGCGGCGACGCGGCGGTGCTCCGGAACGCGCTGGCCGCGCCGCGCGCGTTCGTCGCCGACCGCGTCGAGCTGGCCGCTGGCGAGCCGCGCGAGATCGCCACCGTGACGTCGCCTCGCTTCGACCCGCGTCGCGACGCGGTAGCGCGCCGCGACGAACTGGCCGTCGCACCACCTCCGTCCTCCGTGCCCGGCACGGTGCGCGTCATGCGCGACGCGAACGCGAGCGTGACGTTGCGCGCCTTGCTCCCCCACCGCGCGCTCGTCGTGCTCGACGACGCGTGGGCGAAAGGCTGGTCGGTGGCGGTCGACGGGCGTCCGGCGCGCGCGCTGCAGGCCGACGTCGTGATGCGGGGCGTCATGGTCCCAGCCGGGACACATGAGATCGTCTGGCGCTACCGCGTCCCGGGCCTGCGTCTCGGCCTGCTCATGAGCGTCGCCGGGCTGCTCGCGCTGCTCGCCTGGAGCGGCGTGCTGATCCGTGCGCGCCGCTCGTAGGCGCTCAGCCCGCAAGCGCGCCGAGCGCCGGCTCCCCGCCGGCGCGGCGCTCCCAGGGGCGCTGGAGGCGCAGGGCGGAGAGGATCGCGCGGGTCGCGGGCGAGCGGTTGAGCGTGTAGAAGTGGATCCCGGGCGCGCCGCGCGCGAGCAGCTCGGCGCACTGGAGCGTCGCGTAGGCGACGCCGAGGTCCACGACGGCGTCGGGATCGTCGCGGCGCGCGTCGAGCGCGTCGAGCAGCGGCGCGGGTATCGTCGCGCCGCACAGCGACGTGAAGCGCTTTATCTGCTCCGCGTTCGTGATCGGCATGATGCCCGGCACGATCGGCACGTCGATGCCAGCGGCGCGCGCATCCTCGACGAAGCGGAAGTACGCCTCGTTGTCGAAAAATAGCTGCGTGATGAGGACCTTCACGCCCGCGTCGACCTTCTCGCGCAGGTGCTGGAGGTCGGCCGCGCCGTCCGGCGCCTCCGGGTGGACCTCCGGATAGCAGGCGCCGACGAGGCAGAAGTCGTACTCGGCGGCCGCCAGCCGCGCCAACTCGGTCGCATAGCGCAGGCCGCCCTCGGTCGGGACGAACTCGGTCTCGCCGCGTGGCGGGTCGCCGCGCAGCGTGAGGACGTTGTCGATGCCGGCCTCGCGCATCTGGTCGAGCGCCCCGCGCAGGTCGCCGACCGTCGCGCCGACGCAGGTGAAGTGCGCCATCGCCTCCAGCCCATGCGTCGCGCGGATGTTGCGGACGATCTCGATCGTCTTCTCGCGCGTCGAGCCGCCCGCGCCCCACGTGACCGACACGAACGCCGGCTCCAGTGCGCGCAGCGCGGACAGCGCCTCGTAGAGGTTGCGCTCCCCGTCCTCGGTCTTCGGCGGAAAGAACTCGAACGAGAAGACCGGGTCCCCGTCGGCGGCGATGATCTTGTCGATCCGCATTGCAGGCCAGTCTAACCCGCGGCCGCGCCGCGCCTCGCAGTGTCGATCCACTTCGTCACCCTGGTGGATCCCCATTCGACCTGTTCGCGCTGGCGCGCGAAGCCCCATGCTCTGAGCGTGTCGTAGACCTGCTGCGGCGCTTCCGGCAGGAACAGCTCCTCGCCGCCGGCCGCGCGCAGGTCGTCCACGACCGTGCGCAGGCGCTCGCGGTTCGGCATCGAGTAGTAGCCCGTGTAGCGGGCGACGTCGACGACGCCGAAGCGGTAGGCGATCTCGTGCCCCGTCGTCAGCAGGATCGCGACCTTGGCGCCGGGCCGCGGGGCGAAGAACGCGCGCGTCGAGGGGTCGGGCGCGAACGCGCCCGCGTAGGCCGGCAGCGGCGCTTCGCCGTCGATCAGCGGCGCGGTCGGCGTCGCCTCGCCGATCCGC
>DATNAP010000080.1:0-4292 GCA_035572475.1 Conexibacter sp.
CGGACTCCTCCCTTCGGTTGGCACCGGGGAGCCTGAGAACGCGCACGGACGGCCCCGCCCAGCTGGGCGGGGCCGTCCGAAAGAAAGCCCTATCGCTGCTCTCCCTGTCGGGAGAACATGGAGTCAGTTCACCCTAACCGCAGCGCGTGCGCCCGTGGTGCACGCCGAATTCGACGCTGAACGTCGCGCGCGCGGCGAGCCCGCGGAAGCCGTGCACCGGCACGCCGGGGGCGACGCCGATCCCGACGTCGCGGAAGTGGCGGCTGAGGATGTTGTGGCGGTGCGGCGGGCTGTGCATCCACGCGTTGAACACCCAGCCGGCCGTCGCGGCGCCGGCGACGCCCCAGGCGATGTTCTCGCCGACGATCCAGCGGGCGGCGCGCGGCACGTAGCCCGACGCGCGCGCCCGCCGGCCGGGGTCCCAGCCGTTCGGCGTCGTGTGCGCGAAGTAGCGGCGGTTGACCATGTCGTGCGCGTGGCGCGACGCGACGCGGTGCAGGCACTGGTTCGGGTGCAGCGGCGCGAGCCCGGCGCGCGCCCGCACGTGGTTCATCAGGCAGAGCATGCGGCGCTGCGTGCGGATGATGCCGCGGCGCGAGCGGATCACGGCCGGGGCTGAGGGGCAGCCGCGCGCGGCGTGTGCGACGGGCGGCTCGGGCCCCTGCGCAGGGGCGACCGCGGGCGTCGTTGCGAGGCACGCGAGCAGGGTCACGACCGCCGCCACCGCGCGAGCGGCGCAGCGGGGGAGCGGGCGGGACGTCGTGCCGGAAGCAGGCTGGCTCGCCGTCATCGGGGCGGCACCCTATGCGATGCGTCGGCTGTCACGTCGGGCGCGTCGGCGGCCGTTTTGCGCACGTTGCGGGAATCCATCCCGGCCTGCGGCGTCGCCGGCGCGCCAGCTCGGCCGCCGCACGCCGGCGCCTCACGCGACCGCGCGGTGCGCGACGATGCGGGGCATGCAGCTGCTCGCGCTCGACACCGCGACGCCCGCGACGACGGTCGCCTTGGCGCTCGTGGATGAGAAGGTCCTCACGCGCCGGCACGAACCGGCCCCCGGCGAGCGTCCGGGCCACGTGAGCGAGCTGCTGCCGCTGGCGCTCGCGCTGCTCGCCGAGGCGGGACTGTCGTTCGCGCAGCTCGACCGCATCGCCGTCGGCGTCGGGCCGGGCACGTTCACCGGGTTGCGGATCGGCGTCGCCACCGCGCGCGCGCTCGCGCAGGCGCACCAGCTTCCGCTCGTCGGCGTCTCGACGCTGCGCTCGCTCGCGGCCGGCGCCGCCGGCACGGCCGACGCCGCGCAGCCGACCGTCGCCGTGCTCGACGCGCGCCGCGGCGAGGCGTTCGCCGCGGCCTGGGCCGGCGGCGAGGCCGCGCTCGCGGGCGGCGAGCGGTCCGCGGCCCTGCTGGAGCCCGCTGCGCTGACGCCGCAGGCGCTCGCGGAGGCCGTCGCGGCGCTCCCCGGAACGCCGCTGGCAGTCGGCGACGGCGCGATAAGGTTCAGGCACGAACTCGAAGCGGCCGGGGCCGTCGTCCCGGCGGACGACTCCGCAGCCCATCGCGTCGACGCCGCGGTGCACGCCCAGCTCGCGGCGGCGATGGAGCCGGACGCACCCGACGCGGTCCTGCCGGCCTATCTGCGCCTCCCGGACGCCGAGCTGGCGCTCCGCAGACGGCGCGCCACCGCATCGTGAGCCGCCAACCCGCACCGACGCTCGAGATCCGCCGCCTCTCGTACTCGGACCTCCCGCAGGTGATCGCGGTCGAGCGGCGCGCGTTCCCGACGCCGTGGTCGCTGGCGATGTTCGTGCTGGAGCTGTCGAAGGCGTCGGGCGTGTGCCTCGCGGCGGTCCGCGACGGCGCCGTCGTCGGGCACTTGATCTGCTCGCGCTACGACACCGTCTGGCACCTGATGAACATCGCGGTCGACCCGAGCCTCCGCCGCCGGGGGATCGCGACGGCGCTGTTGCGCGCGCTGCTGGAGCGGATCGACGACGGCAGCGACGCCTGTCAGCTCACGCTGGAGGTGCGGCCGACGAACCAGGCGGCGATCGAGCTGTATCAGCGCTTCGGCTTCCGCTCGGCCGGCACACGACCGCGCTACTACCAGGACAACGGCGAGGACGCGCTCATCATGTGGCGCACGCGCGCGACGCTGGACGGCCGTCTCGACGACGTGCCGAACGTGGGCAGCGGCGCGGCGTGATCCTCGCGATCGAGACGAGCTGCGACGATACCTGCGCGGCGGTCGTCGCGCGCGACGGCGAGATCCGCTCGAACGTGATCTCCTCACAGGGTGTGCACGACCGCTACGGGGGCGTCGTGCCGGAGGTCGCCTCGCGCCACCACCTGGAGCTGATCGGGCCGGTGATCGACGACGCGCTCGCGCAGGCGGGGACCGCGCTGCCCGAGTTGGACGCGGTCGCCGTGACGCAGGGCCCCGGCCTCGTCGGCGCGCTGCTCGTCGGCGTCAGCACGGCGAAGGCGCTGGCGGCCGCGCACGGGCTGCCGCTGATCCCCGTCGACCACCTGCACGGCCACGTCGCGGCGAGCTTTCTGAAGCCCGCGCAGTTCGAGCCACCATTCCTCATCCTGATCGCCTCCGGCGGGCACACGCTGCTCGCACACGTGCGCGACCATGGGCCGGACTGGGAGGTGCTGGGGGCGACGCACGACGACGCCGCCGGGGAGGCGTTCGACAAGGGCGCGCGCATGCTCGGGCTCGGCTACCCCGGCGGGCCGGCGCTGCAGCAGCTCGCCGAGGACGGCGACCCCGAGGCGTTCGCGTTCCCGACCGCGCAGCAGGTGGCCGGGCTCGACTTCTCCTTCAGCGGCTTGAAGACCGCGCTCCTCTACAAGCTCAGAGAGCTGGGGGAGGAGGACGCCCAGCACCGCCGCGCCGACCTCGCCGCCTCCTATCAGCGGGCGATCGTCGAGGCGCTTGCGCGGCGCGTCGAGCGCGCGCTGGAGACCGATCCCGCCCTTCCGCAGCGGCTCGCGCTCGGCGGCGGCGTCGCGGCGAACGGCCCGCTGCGCGAGCGAATGCGCGGGCTGGGGGTGGAGATCGACATCCCGCCGATCAAGCTGTGCACCGACAACGCCGCGATGATCGGCGCCGCCGCGCTGCACCTGCCGCCGCTCCCGTTCCCCCACTACGCCGACCTCGACGCCTACGCGACCGGCGAGCGGAATCTGTAGGCGTGCGCGAGGTCACGCTCTACGGCCGTCCCGGCTGCCATCTCTGCGACGAGGCGCGCGCGGTGCTCGAACGGGTGCGCGCGGAGCTGCCGTTCGCGCTGTGCGAGCGCGACATCGAGGCCGACGACGCGCTCTTCACGGCGTATCTGGAGCGCATTCCGGTGATCGCGCTCGACGGCGAGGAGCTGTTCGACTTCTTCGTGGACGAGGCAGAGCTGCGGCGTCGTCTCGCTCGGGGCCGATCCCGCTAGGCCCGCGGCCGGAGGCGGCCCCCTCCAGCCGCGCTCCTGACGGGATCGGCCCCTACACTGAGCGGCGATGAGCTCCACGATCGAGCACGACGCCGACGCGGCCCTGGGGAAGGTCGGCGACCGCCTCTCACTTGGCGTTGCGGCGCGCCTCTCGCGCTACCTCCAGGTGCTCACGCAGGCGAAGAAGATGGGCAAGGAGACGATCTCCTCGCAGGAGCTGTCGGACTACACGCACGTCAACTCGACGCAGATCCGGCGCGACCTCTCGGGCTTCGGCAAGTTCGGCAAGCGCGGCGTCGGCTACAACGTCGACTCGCTCGTCTCGCAGATCCGCAAGATCCTGCGCACGTCTGGGCAGCACAACATCGCGCTGTTCGGCGCCGGCCACCTCGGCCGCGCGATCGCCTCCTCCGACATCTTCGCCGACCACGGCTTCCGCGTCGTCGCGATCTTCGACAAGGACCCGGCGAAGATCGGCGAGCAGGTCGGCGCGCAGACGGTCCGCGACGCGGGCGGCCTCGCGCACGTGGTGGAGGAGGAGGACATCGTCGTCGGCGTGCTCGCCGTTCCGACGGCGGCCGCGCAGCCGCTCGCCGACGAGCTCGTCGCCGCGGGCGTGAAGATCATCTTCAACTACTCCGAGGCGCTGCTCCAGGTTCCGCCGGAGGTCACGGTGCACACCTCGAGCCCCGCCGTCGACCTGCTCTACGCGCTCTACTTCTACCTGACCTGAGATGGTTGATTCCACGATCTCGCGGCGCGAGGGGCACGCCGCCGGCTCCTGCGTCGCCTCCTACTCCTCGTGAGCCTCGACTTCTCAACCGCCCAGGCGTGTTACGAGGACGC
>DATNAP010000081.1:0-10752 GCA_035572475.1 Conexibacter sp.
CCGGCCTTCTCGTAGAGGTAGGCGAAGATCAGCTCGCCCTCGCGGCCGGCGTCGCAGGCGTTGACGACGACGTCGACGTCGTCGCGGCCGAGCGCGCGCTTGACGACGTTCATCTGTCTTCTCGAGCGCTCGTCGCGCACGACGAGCTTGAACTTCGGCGGCACGATCGGCAGGTCGGCCATCCGCCATCTCTTGAACTTGTCGTCGTACTCGTCCGGCTCCGCGAGCTGCACGAGATGGCCGACCGCCCACGTGATCACGTGCTGCGGCCCCTCCAGCACGCCGTCGCCTCTCTGGAACGGCCCGGGCAGCACCCGGGCCAGGTCTCTGCCGACCGACGGCTTCTCCGCGATGACGAGGGTCTTGCTCATGAGCGCGAGAGGGTAGCGATCCCGTCAGCCGGCGCATGCGCCGCTCGACACGGGCCCGCCGGCGGCGCCGGCGGCGAGCACCCGCCGCACGACCGCGTTGGCAACGCCGAAGCCACCGGGCGTGCCGTTGGTCGTGGCGGCGAAGACCGTCGTCAGCACCCGGCCCTGCGCGTCGACGACAGGGCCGCCCGAGTTGCCGCTGCGCACTCGCCCGCGCAGCGGCGTGACGCTCCGGCGCACCGGTCCGCGCCCGTAGGCGTCCTGCGAGATCACCGTCCTGGTCGCGCCGATGCGACCCGCCTCGACGTCGAACGGCCCGTCGAGCGGGTAGCCGAGGATCGCCCCCGCCGTGCCGGCCGCGGGATCCGGCGCGAGCGCGAGCGGCGGCCGCGCCAGCCCGCCGACGCGCAGCACGGCGACGTCGTCGCGTACGTCAAGCTGGACGAGCGTCGCCGGCCGGCTGCCGGCGGCGTCGCCGGGAGCCTGCACGACCGTGTCGTGCTCGCCCGCGACGACGTGCGCGTTCGTGACGACGAGCCCCGGTCCGCCGACCCAGCCGCTGCCCTCGACGCCGAGCCCGCAGGCCGTGCCGAGGATCCGCACCACGCTCGGCGCCGCGGCGCGCACCCCGGGTGTGTGCACGACGGCCGGCGAGGGCGCCGCCACGCCGGGACCCGGGCCGGCGATCGCCGGAAACGGGTCGAAGCGCGCGAGGGCGTGCAGGAGCGAGCCCGACGGCGGCAGCAGCGCGTTGAGCTGGCGCAGCACGGCCGAGCGCTGCACGTCGGCGCGCAGGCTCGCGAGGCCCGGCGTCTGCAGCACGACGGCGCCCGCGAGCCACGCCAGACCGAGCGCGATCGCGGCGCTCAGCAGGCTCCCGAGCGCGCCGTCGAACGCGCCGAGGCCGGGGACCCGCAGGCCGTAGCGGACGCGCACACCGAGCCGCTCCAGCGCGCTGGCGAAGATCCCGCCGACGAGCAGCGCTCCTGACAGCGCGAACAGCGGCGCGTACGGCGAGCGTGCCCCTTCCGGCAGCAGCAGCGGGCCGACCCGCGCCCCCACGAGCGCCCCGCCCGCGAAGCCGACGAGCGCGAGCGCGCCGACGATGAAGCCGCGGCGGAAGCCCGCGAGCGCGAACACCGCCACGAGCGCGACGATGACCCAGTCGAGCGTCGTCATCTGCACGACAGCATGCAGGACGGGTGCGTCGAGCTCCCGTGCGCCGGCCCATGATCTACGCTCCGCAGGCGTGGAGGCAGGTGGCGGCAGGGCGCACTCGGCGCCGCGCTTTTCCCGCTCGGACGTGGAGCGGCGCCGGCGGCTGGTGCGCCGGGGCCTGCCCCTGCTCGCGGGCGCCGGCGCGCTCGCCGTCGCCGCCGGCCTGCTGCTCGGCGGCGGCGCGGGCGCGGCCGAGCGCGCGACCGCGCAGCGCTTCGCGACCGCGTGGGCGCGCGGCGACTACGCACGCATGTACGCGCTGCTCGACGAGCCGGCGAGAGCGCGCAGCTCGTTCGCGGCCTTCGCCGCCGCCTACCGCGACGCAGCCGCAACCGCGACGCTGCGCGCGCTCGCGGTCGGAAAGATCGGCGACCGCGCCGGCACCGCGATCCCGATCCGGCTGACGCTCCGCACGCGCGTCTTCGGGACGCTCCGCGGCGTGCTGGAGCTGCCGGTCAGCGGCAGCGGCGACACGATGCGGATCGCGTGGCGGCCGAGCGCGGTCTTCCCCGGCCTGCAACCGGGCGAGCAGCTCACGCGCCAGACGGCGCTGCCGACGCGCGCCAGCCTGCTCGCGCGCGACGGGACCGTGCTCGCGGGCGGCGACGAACGGAGATCGGACGATCCGCTCGTCTCCGGCGAAATCGCCGGCAGCCTCGCATCGATCCCGGCCGATCAGGCCGGCGCGTTCAGAGCGCTCGGCTATCCGCCCGCTGAGCGGATCGGCATGAACGGGCTCGAGCGCGTCTTCCAGACGCAGCTCGCGGGCCGGCCCGGCGGGACGCTGCTGGCCGGCGACCGCGTGCTCGCGCGCACGGCGCCGCGCCCGGGCCAGCCGATCCGCACGACGATCGATCGCAAGCTGGAGCGCGCGGCGATCACCGCCCTCGCGGGCCGCTATGGCGGCGTCGCGGCGATGGACCCGCGCACGGGCGAAGTGCTCGCGCTCGCCGGCGTCGCCTTCTCGGCGCTCCAGCCGCCGGGCTCGACGTTCAAGATCGTCACGCTCACCGGCGCGCTCGAGTCGCACCTCGCCACGCCGAAGACGACCTTCCCGATCGAAGACGCCACCTTCCTGGCCGGTGTGAGATTGGAGAACGCCAACGGCGAGTTCTGCGGCGGCACGCTCGCGAACGCGTTCGCGGTTTCGTGCAACTCGGTGTTCGCGCCGCTCGGGGCGAGACTCGGCGCAAGACGCCTGGTGAACGTCGCCGAGCGCTTCGGCTTCAACGCGCCGCCGACGATCGCCGGCGCGCAGGGGAGCACGATCCCGAGCGCGGATGCGATCGGCGACGACCTCGCGGTCGGCTCCTCCGCGATCGGGCAGGGGCTCGTGCAGGCGACGACGCTGCAGATGACGATCGTCGCCGCGACGATCGCCGACCGCGGCCTGCGTCCGATCCCGACGCTGCAGGTCGGCACGACGCCGCGCTTCGTGCGCGCGACACGACCCGCGGTCGCGCGCGAGGTGGCGCAGATGATGCGCGCGGTCGTCGCCTACGGGACCGGCACGGCGGCGGCGATCCCGGGCGCGCAGGTCGCGGGCAAGACCGGCTCGGCCGAGCTGGCGAGCACCGTCCCGCCGCCGGACACGAAGGACCAGCAGGCCCAGCAGAACCCGCAGCAGCCGCCGCCGAGAGTGCCGAGAACCGACGCGTGGTTCGTCGCCTTCGCGCCGTCGGCGCGGCCGCGCATCGCCGTCGGGGTGCTGTTTCCCGAAGCGGGCGCCGGCGGGGACGTCGCGGCGCCGGCGGCGCGCGGCGTGCTCGCCGCCGCGCTCCAGCACGGCCCCGGCGAATAGCCGGGGACGCGGACAGGTCGGGCCCGCCGCTACAGGTCGAGCACGACGCTCGAGGGCGCGCCGCCGTCGGGCGGCGTGATCTCGAGGTTCAGCGGCCGGTTTGCGTAGACCGCCGTGTTGAGCTTGAACAGCAGCATCGCGCCGTTGATCGGGCCCGAGCCCGCCGCGGTGTCCGGGTCCGGGTAGACCGGCTGGCCCTTGTCGCTCTGCACGAGGCTCGGCTGGTAAGAGAACGCGTTGCTCGCCGGCAGCGCGATCGGCGTGTAGGTCGCGCCGGTCGTGTCGACGATTCGGAACTGGCTGGCGCTCGTCGCCGACTGGCTCGTCGGGTTCTGGATGCGCAGCCACACGCCGAACCACTCCTCGTCGCCCGCAAGTCTCGGCGCGCTCGCGGGCAGGCCGGCGAGGTACTGCGCGTCCTCGACGTTGCTCATGTTGAGCTCGCGGGACATCTCGACCTGGTAGTCGAGCGAGCCGGCCTGGATGTAGTTGCCCTCGTCAGCGCCGTGCTTGGTCGGCTCGGTTTCGCCGCTGCCGCACGCGGCGAGCGTCAGGGCGCCGAGCAGCAGCAGCGCGAGGAGCAACGGGAGGCGGAGGAGTCGATTCGTCATGAGGGCCGGGAAGTCTAATGGTCTATCGGGCGGCGATCGTCGCTCGTCTGCCGCGCGCGCGATCCTCCTCGAGGATCGCCTGGAGCCGGCGGAGCGCGCGCGCGAGCTTGCGCTTCCACCAGCCGTGGCCGGCGACGAGCTCCATCAGGCGGTCGCTCAGCATCGCCGGCTGCGTCTCGTAGCGGTACTCGACGCGCGTCATGCCGCCGGGGGCGTCGCGCAGCGTCCACTCGCCGATCGCGCGCACGCGGTTGAACTTGCCGCCGCGGCCGCGCTCCACGATCCGGTACGGCGCGTCGACCTCGGCGAGCGTGTAGTCGCCCCAGCCGAAGCGACTGAGCGGAAGCCGCTCGCGGAAGCGGGCGCCGGCGCCGCGGCCCTCGCTGGCCTCGCGCGTCAGATGCCAGTCCGTCAGGTAGTGATCCTTGAACTCCGGATGGTTCGCGACGTCGGACAGGTAGGCGAACAGCTCCTCGCGCGGGCGGGCGATGCTGACGCTGACGACGACGGGATCCACGGCGCGCCGGAGTGTAGTGAACGGCCGGCCCGATCGGCCTGCGGGCGGGGGCGTTCAGGCAGCGCGGCGGACGGTGAGACCGTGCTCGCTGCCGTGGACCGACTCGGACCGCACCGGCGCCTCCCGCCGCTCGCGGCGGCACAGCTCGCACAGCACGCGCCCGCCGTCGTAGACGTGCACGCGCTCGCCGACGAGCGGGGTGCGATGGCAGCCGTCGCAGTGGTCGCGACCGGCCGCGAGCGCCATCACGCTCCGTCGCAGCAGATGGCGTTCGAGCTCCGGCGCGTGATGGATGGTCTGCTCCATGACAGTCTCGGTTCGCCGCCCGACGCCCACCTCCTTCCCCGCGCCGCGGCCTGACGCGACTGCGGTCCGCAGGCGAACCTCTCCCCTGCGTTTCGTCCCGCGGCCTGATTGGGTAGGAGATGCGTGGGCCGCCCCCGCGGTCAGGCGGACGTTCCGCGCCTGGTACGTTCGTCACATCGGAAGCCTGCGTCGTCGTTCTCCCTCTTGCGCCGACGCAGTGGAGGTTGGGGACATGGAGTCACACACGTCAGGAACGCTTGTCGGCACCGGCACGTTCCGCTGCGCGGCCTGCGATTACGTCGTCTCGCTCGCGGCCGCGGACATGCTGCCGCCATGCCCGAGCTGCGGCGGCGAGGAGTTCGTGCGCGCCTCGCTGTTCACGACCGCGAACGTCCCCGCGCCCTCGCTGCCGGACGCCTCCGCCACCGAAGAGCTGCGTCTCGCCGACGCCCGCGGCGAGATAGAGGAGCCGGGCCAGTACCTCCTCTACGCGGAGGGCGATGAGGTCCTGGTGCACGAGCTGACGCGCGAGTGGACGCGTATCGGACGCAGCCTCGCCGCCGACGTCCGCTTCGACGATCCGACCGTCTCGCGCCGCCACGCGCTCGTCGTGCGCCAGCCCGATGGCGTCCGCGTGCTCGACGACCGCAGCCTCAACGGCGTGTTCGTCAACGGCGAGCGGATCGAGTGGCATCCGCTGCGCGACGGCGACGAGCTCGTCGTCGGCCGCCATCGCCTGACGTTCGTCGAGGTCCCGGCCGTCACCGCCGAGCACGACACGCTGTTCGCGCCCGGCCCCGAGACGCTCGTCCTCTAGATGGTTGATTCCACGATCTCGCGGCGCGACGGGCACGCTGAGCGGCGCTGGACGCCACCCGGCGTCTCGCCAATGCCGCCGGCATTGGCTTCGACACCGCGCGTCCCCCAGCATCCGCCCATCGCACCCCTCGCATCCACGAATCTCGTGGAATCAACCATCTAGGCCGGCAAACCGGCGGGCCGCCCGCGCCGCGGCGCTATCGTCCGCGGCGCGCAATGGCGGTGACGATCGCAGTCCTCTCGCAGAAGGGCGGGACCGGCAAGACGACGATGGTGCGCACGCTCACCGACGTCTTCCGGCGCATCGACCTGTCCACGCTCGCCGTCGACCTCGACCCGCAGGCGAACCTGTCGGACTACCTCGACGTCGACCCCGCGGCGAACCCGACGATCGGCGACGTGCTGAGCGGACGGGCCGACGCGGCCGACGCGGTCCACGAGGGCATCATCCCCTCCAACCTCGGCCTCGCCGAGTCGGAGCTGGCGCTGAGCGGGAAGATGGGGCGCGAGCTGACGCTGCGGCGCGCGCTGCGCGACGCGAGCGACGGCTACGAGGTGGTGCTGATCGACTGCCCGCCGGCGCTCGGGCTGCTGACGGTCAACGCGCTCGTCGCGGCCGACTACGCGCTGCTCAGCGCCGAGGCGCAGTACTTCGCGATGCAGGGCGTCGAGCAGGCGCTCGACGTGATCGAGCTGGCGCGCGAGAACCTCAACCCCGACCTGGAGTGGCTCGGCGTCGTGCTGAACATCGCCGACATGCGCACGCGCCACTCGCGCGAGGCCTACGACTCGCTGAGAGAGCACTTCGGCGAGAAGCTCGTGCCGCACACGATCCGGCAGTCGATCGCGTACGCCGAGTCGGCCGAGCGGGCGCAGTCGATCATCGACTACCGCCCGGACCTCGGCTCGGACTACCTGCGTGTCGCGGACGAGCTGCTCGGGCGGCTCGGGCTCGATGATGCGCGCGGGCGTCTGCAACCCTTGCTGGATGACGTGGCGGCGTAGCCGGAAGCTCCTCGCCTCGCTGTTGGCGTGCTCGCTTGTGGTTGCCGGATGCGGCGGCGGGTCGGTGGCGTCGCCGCCTCGGCTCGTGGTCGTGCAGGCGCCGGCCAGAGCGCCCGATCGCCGCCCACTCTCCCCCCCTCCCGGCCGCTTGACCGTGCAGGTGACCCGCCCCGTCGCGCTGCGCTCCGCTCCCGGCGGGCCGGTCGTGGCGCGTCTTGCGCCGAAGACCTCGTTCGGCTCGGCGACGGTCGTGCCGGTGGTCGCTCAGCGTGGCTCGTGGCTGGGCGTGATCACCTCTGCGCTGCCGAATGGGCGGGTCGGGTGGATCTCTGTCGACGCGGCGCTCGTCGCGTATCGGACGCCGTGGTCGATCTCGGCGTCGCTGCGACACCGGCAGGTCGTCGTGCGCGACGGCGGGCGGGTTGTCATGCGCTTCCCGGTCGCGATCGGCGGGCCGTCGACGCCGACACCGACCGGGCGCTTCGCGGTGACCGACAAGCTGCTGACGAACGATCCGTCCTCGCCGTACGGCTGCTGCATCCTCGCGCTCAGCGCGCGTCAGCCGCGCACGCCGCAGGGCTGGGGCGGCGGGGACCGCATCGCGATCCATGCGACGGACCTGCCGGAGACGATCGGGTCGGCGGCGAGCCTCGGGTGCCTGCGTGCGCCGGCCGCCGACGCGCGCCGGCTCGTGCGCACGATCCCGCTCGGGACCGTCGTGACGATCGGCGCGTAGCGCGCGCCGCCGCGCTCACACGCCGACGACGTCGGCGCCCTGCGACTCGAACGGCACGCGCAGCACGTCGGCCCAGCCCTCCGCGCGCTCGCGCAGGCGCTCGGCGACCGCCGCCGTCTGCTCGTAGTGGCTCCACACGAGCACCGTCGGCCCGGCGCCGGAGATCGTCGCGCCGAGCGCGCCCAGGTCGCGCGCGTCGCGCACGAGCTCGGCCGAGCGCGGAAAGAGATGCGCGCGGTGCGGCTGGTGGAGGCGGTCGTCGAGGCCGCGGCCGACCAGCTCCCAATCGCCGCGCGCGAGCCCGAGCGTCAGCAGCGCCGTGTGGGCGACGTTGTGGACCGCATCCGCCATCGGCACCTGCGCCGGCAGCGCGGCGCGCGCCTCCGCGGTGCGGACCGCTTCCCTCGGGATCACGAGCAGCCCCTCCAAGCCGGTCGGAGGGTCGAAGCGCGTCACCGCGCCGTCGGCGCAGATCACGACGCCGCCGTGCACCGCCGCCCCGACGTTGTCGGGGTGCCCCTCCAGCTCGCACGCGAGCGCGAAGACGTCGGCGTCCAGCTCGAACAGGTGGTCCGCCGCCATCAGCCCGGCAACGATCGCCGCCGCGCTCGACCCGAGGCCGCCCGACAGCGGGATGTCGGAGTGGATCCGGAACGTGAAGTCGTCGGCCGGGTGCAGCCGCTCGAACGCGCGCACGACGAGGTTGCGGCGGTCGCGCGCGATCTCCAGGTCGGTGTCGATCGCGAAGCGGCCCGTCTCGATCGCCTCCACCTCCAGGTGGAGCGCGAGCGCCGCCGCGAGCACGTCGAAGCCGGGCCCGAGGTTGGCCGAGGAGGCGGGGACGCGAACGAGGCGGCGGCGGACCATGGTGGAGATCGTCGAGGCGGACGCGGACGGCTCGCGCGCTGCGCGCGGACCGGCGCCTACCCGAGCACGGCCTCCTCGACGGCCGCCAGCTCCGGCTCGCATGGGACGACCGCCCCCGCCTGATCGAGCGCGGTCGAGGGGTCCTTCAGGCCGTGGCCCGTCAGCACGCACGCCACCCGCTCCGCACCGCCCGCGCCGTGCACCATCAGGCCGGCGACGCTCGCCGCCGAGGCCGGCTCGCAGAAGACGCCCTCGCGCGCGGCGAGGAAGCGGTAGGCGTCGAGGATCTGCGCGTCGGTGACCGCGCGCACGGCGCCCTGCGAGGAGGTCATCGCCTCCATCGCCTCCTCCCAGCGCGCCGGGTTGCCGATGCGGATCGCGCTCGCGACCGTCTCCGGGCTCGCCACCGGCTTCCCGCTCACGAGCGGCGCCGCGCCGGCGGCCTGGAAGCCGAACATGCGCGGCGCGACGTCGAGCTCGCGGAAGCCCTTCCAGTAGGCGGTGATGTTGCCGGCGTTGCCGACCGGGATGCAGAGCGCGTCGAGCGGCCGCTCCTCGCCGAGCGCCTCGACGATCTCGAACGAGGCCGTCTTCTGGCCCTCCAGCCGGAATCTGTTGACCGAGTTCACGAGCGAGATCGGATGGCGGTCGGCCAGCTCGCGCACGAGCTTGAGCGCCTCGTCGAAGTTGCCGCGCAGCACGATCACGCGCGCGCCGTGCATCAGCGCTTGCGCGAGCTTGCCCGTCGCGATCTTGCCGTCGGGCACGAGCACGGCGCAGCGGATCCCGGCGCGCGCGGCATAGGCGGCGGCGGAGGCCGACGTGTTGCCGGTGGAGGCGCAGATGACCGCCTGCGCGCCCTCGCGCACCGCGGCCGAGACCGCGCACGTCATCCCGCGGTCCTTGAACGAGCCGGTCGGGTTGAGCCCCTCCAGCTTCAGCCACACCTCCGCACCGACGTGCTCGGACAGCGCCGGCGCGTGCACGAGCGGCGTCGAGCCCTCGCCGAGGGTGACGACCGGATCGCCCTGCTCGAACGGCAGGCGCTCGCGGTAGCGCTCGATCAGGCCGTGGCTTCGACTCACGCGAACTGCTCCTCGATCACACGGATCGCGCGCGGCGGCGTGCGCAGCACGTCGATTCTCGCAAGCTTCTGCAACGCCGTGAAGAAGCGCGACTCGAGCACCGGGTGCACGACCATCACGAGCCGCGCGTTGTCGCCGAGCCCCTTCTGCACGACCGACTTGACGGAGATGCCGTGATCGCCGAGCACGCCGGCGATGCGCGCGAGCACCCCGGGCGTGTCGGGCACCTCCAGGTGCAGGTAGAAGGCCGAGACGACGTCGGCGACGATCTCCAGCCGCCCGTGCGTCGGCGGGGTCGTGGCCGGCGGGATCATCGCGCTGACGACGTCGCCGAGCACCGCGCTCGCCGTCTGCGGGCCGCCCGCGCCCGGTCCCGACATCGTGATCTCGGTGATCGCTTCGGACTCGACGGTCACCGCGTTGAACGGCCCGTTGACCGAAGCGAGCGGGTGGCCGGGATAGAGGAAGGCCGGATGGACGCGCACCGACAGGCCGCCGTCGACGCGCTCCGCCGTGCCGATCAGCTTCAGCCCGAGCCCCAGCTCTCTCGCGTACTCGATGTCGTCGGGCGCGATCTGCTCGATCCCCTCGCAGACGACCTGGTCGAGGTGGACGGGCGTGTCGAACGCCAGCCGCGCGAGGATCGCCATCTTCGCGGCTGCGTCCTTGCCGTTGACGTCTTCGGTCGGATCGGCCTCCGCGTAGCCGAGCCGCTGCGCCTCGGCGAGCGCGTCGGCGTACGTCGCGCCGGTGCGCGCCATCTCGGAGAGGATGAAGTTCGTCGTGCCGTTGACGATCCCGTGGATGCGTTCGACGTGCGCCGCCGCGAGCGACTCCTGCAGCACGCGGATCACCGGCACGACGCCGGCGACGGCGGCCTCGAAGCGCAACTGCACACCGTGCTCGCGCGCGGCCGCCCACAGCTCCTCGCCGTGCTGGGAGAGCAGCTGCTTGTTGGCTGTGACGACATGCTTGCCCGCGCGCATCGCGCGCAGCACGTAGTCGCGTGCCGGCTCGATCCCGCCGATCAGCTCGACGATCAGGTCGCTGTCGGCGAGCAGCGCGTCGAAGTCGCCGCGCGAGCGCGTCAGCACGCCGCTGATCTGCGGCCGCAGGCCGGTCACCGCCGCGACCGCCTCGGCGCGGGCGGGCAGCAGCTCGGCGAACGCCGCGCCGACGGTCCCGTGCCCGAGCAGGCCGACGCGGAAAGTCCGGGCGTCAGGTGAGGTCACGGGCGGCCAGGTCGTCGTAGGTCTCGCGCCGCACGACGACGCGCGCGTCGCCGTCCTTGCAGAAGATCACCGGCGGGCGCGGAATGCCGTTGTAGTTGTTCGCCATCGCGTGGCCGTAGGCGCCGGTCGCGGGGGTGACGAGCACGTCCCCGGGCCGCGGGTCCACGAGCAGCACGTCGCGCAC
>DATNAP010000082.1:0-36390 GCA_035572475.1 Conexibacter sp.
CAGCGCGGTCATCGAGTGCACGAGGCCGACGAAGTAGAGGTCCGGGTGCTCGGGCGAGACGGCGAGGTGGTAGAGCGGCGGCGCGTCGTCGCCGCCGACCACGATCCGCTCGTCGAGGAACGGGAACGCGATGCGGTAGCCCGTGCAGTGGACGATCGCGTCGAACTCCCGCTGCGAGCCGTCGGCGAAGCGCACGCAGTGCCCGTCGACCTGCACGGCCTGCGGCTTGACGGTCAGGCGCCCGTGCGCGATCGCCGGCAGCAGCTCGGTCGTCGCGATCAGCGGGCCTCTGCCCGGCGCGTACGGCGGCTTCGGCAGGCCGTAGCTTGTCGGCGAGCCGTTGACGAGCTGAAGCATCGCGCGCAGCAGCGGCCGGCGCGCCTCCGGCGAGAGCCTGCGCAGCAGCGGCGAGGTTTCGTCGACCGGTCTGCCGAGCACGAGCTTCGGCACGACGTAGTGGCCGGTGCGCACGGACAGCGTCGTCGTCGCAGCGACGCGCGCGATCTCGGGCGCGACGTCGGCGGACGTCGCGCCCAACCCGATCACGAGCACGTGCTGCCCGGCCAGCTCGGTTGCGTCGTGATAGTCGAGTGCGTGCAGCGTGCGGCCGGCGAACGTCCCTGGAAGCTGCGCGTGGATCGGCTCGCCGTGGCGCCCTCCGGACGCCACCATCACGGCGCGGTAGCGATTGGTGGCGCCGTCGGCGAGGCGCACCTCCCAGCCGCCGCCGGCGAGTGGCTCGACCGCGGCCACCTCGGTCCCGAAGCGGATCCGCGCGCGCACGCCCCAGTGGTCGGCGTAGTCGTCGAAGTAGTCGGCCACGAGCGTGTGGTGGGGATAGTGCGGGAAGTCGTCCGGCATCGGCAGGCTCGGGTACTGCATCACCCGTCTCGACGTGTTCGGACACAGCGAGTCATAGGCACAGCCGGGCCCGTCCGCGGGCGTGTAGCGCCACAGGCCGCCGACCTCCGAGCGGCGCTCGAAGCAGTCGAACGAGATCTCGCACAAGGCGAGCGAGCGGCACATCGCGATGCCGGCGGAGCCGGCGCCGATCACGCAGACCTCTGCGGCGGCGGCGCTCATCGTGCCGCGCCCCGGTCCGCGAGCAGGCCGGCGAGGCCGAGCGCGGTCGCGAGTGACGCGGCGCCGACGTCCACGAGCGCCGACGATCGCGGCTTGCCTTCGCGCAGGGCCAGCACGCCGGCGCCGACGTCGAGCGCGTCGCACGCGATCGCCGTCTGCCACCACAGCCGTCGGGCCGGCGGCGCGCTCAGCAGCAGGCCGGCGGTCATCGCGGCGTTGCGCGCCGCGAACAGGCGCACGAGATAGGCACTGTGCGGGCCGCTCTCCAGCGCCAGGATCCGCGTCGCGAGCTGTGGCGCGGCGAACGCTCCGGCGCCCGGGAGGCGCAGTGCGCCGAGCAACAGTGCGAAGGTCTTGCGGCCAGGCTTCATCGGCTCCCCTCCAGGATCGGCTCCAACGGGACGCTCGGCTCTTCCCCGGCGGCCGCCAGCTCGGCGAGCGTGCAGCCGTGCGGTCGCAGCACGACGCCCGCCGCGGTCAGGGCAGCGATGTCCGCCGCGGGGCAGGCGTTCTGCTCCGGGAACGACACCCCGGCCGGCAGCGACACGTCGGCCAGGCCCAGCACCCGCTCGGCGGCGAGCGCCGCGCCCACGGCACCGAGGTGCGCCTGACCTTGCATGTCGATCGCGTCGATCGCGAGCGTCCGGTCGGCGCCGGTCACCGTGACGGTGAACGCGCTCAGGTCGCCGCCGCCGGATCTCTCCAGCAGCCGTCTGCGCACCCCCCGCAAACGCGGTCGCTCCAGCGCCCGCAGCGCGCCGGAGCGCTTGAGCGCGACGACCGCCCACAGCTTGGGCGCTTCGAGCATCGCGAGCCGCACCTCGACGGTCGGCACGTCGAGGCTCATCGGCAGCGCCACCTGATCGAGCGTCGAGATGCGCACGCTCGGGCGCATCTGCCCGTCGGCGCAGCGCACGGGCCGCACGTCGGTGAACGGGTGCCCGACGCCGCGCACGCGATCCTCTGACGCATAGTGCGGCCACGCCCAGCGCCTGCTGAATCTCCAGGCGCCGTCGCCGACGCGGTCGCGCGAGGAGACCACGACTGCCAGGTCGATCCGCGTGGGGGAGGGGACCAGGCGCGCGAGCGCGGCGGTGAGCAGCGCGGCGGTCCCGCCCTTCCAGGCGCCCGCGAGCAGGACCGGCGCGCGCGGGCGCTCGCGGCTCGCGTGCAGCAGCGCGTCGAGCGTGGCGACGGCGTCCGCGCGGTCGACGTCGGCGATCGGGATCCCCTCGCGCATCGCTTCCGCGAGCAGCCGGTCGGCAGGATCGGGGGTTGTCGCGAGGATCGCCGCGGGCCGCTCGGCCAGGGTCGCCAGCGGTCGCTCGGAGCGCACGTCGACGCGTGCCGTGGTGGCGTCCAGTGCCGCCGCGAGCGCGCTCGCGCGGGCTGGGTTGCGACCGGCGAGCACCAGCGGCAGCTGCGGGTTGCGTTCCCGCAGCAGCGTCGCCGCCTGCCCGCCGACGAGGCCGTAGCCGCCGACCATGACCAGCGGTCCGGACGCGAGTTTCGCGTCGCCGCTCATCGTGCGGCTCCCGCGCCCCGTTCGAGCGCGAGCGTGGTCGACCAGCCGCCCGAGCGTGTCGCGCCGGCCACGACGTAGGCGCGATGGTCGAGCGCGCGCGCCGCCAGCAGGCGCAGCCCGATGCCCGCGCCGGCGCCGTTGGAGGTCCGCGTGCCGACGCCGTCGTTGAACGCGCGGATGCGCACCGTGTGCTCGTCGACCGTCACCGTCAGCTCGATCGCGCGGGCGTCCGCGTGCTTGACGGCGTTGCGCATCGCCTCCGCGACGAAGTCGGCGACCAGCTCGCCGGTGGGCGAGGAGACGTCGGCATCGCCCGCGACCTCGAGCCGCACGGCGCGTCCGTCAGGCACGACCGACGCCGCGCGCACTGCCTCGCCGACGGTGCGGAACCGCCGCTGCGGCGGTCGCTCGACGCCGTCGTTGAGCAGCAGTCGCAGCGCTCCGAGCGCCACCTCCAGCTCGGCGCAGCCGCGGGCCTGGTCGGCGCGGCGCAGCGGACCGTGTGCGCCGAGCACCGCGACGACGCTCGACAGGCGCTGCACGACCTCGTCGTGCAGCCAGCTCACGATCTCGGGCGGGCAGGCCAGCGCCTGCGCCTCCGCCGTCCGCGTGGCCGACGTCCGATCGACAGTCAACTCACTCCTCCTCGCTCGCCCCACGGTTCCCGCGCCCCGCGGCGATTCGTACTCGATTCCGCGATCACGCCGTCCCCCTTGCGTCTCGCCGTCCGTATCCGTGACGCAGGAGCGCCAGCGCCGCGCACACCCGCTCGCGCGTCTCGCCAGGCTCGATCACCTCGTCGAGGAAGCCGTCGCGCGCGGACGCGTGTGCAAGCTGGTGCTCGTCGAGATAACGCTCGCCGAGCTCGCGCGCGCGGAGCTCCGGCGTCAACGCATGTTCGATCTCGCGCCGGTGGACGATCCGCACGGCGTGCCGTGCGCCCATCACGCCGATGCGCGCGTCTCGCCAGGCGAACGCGAAGTCCGCGCCGAGGTCCTTCGAGTCCATCGTGATGTAGGCGCCGCCGTAGGCCTGGCGCGTCACGACGCTCACGCATGGCACGCGCGCCGCCGCGAACGCATGCAGCAGCTCGGCACCGTGGCGGATCACCGCGCGGCGCTCCTGGCCGCTGCCGGGCAGGAACCCGGGCGTGTCGACGAGCACGACGAGCGGGATCCCGTACGTGTCGCAGAGGCGCACGAAGCGGGCCGCCTTCTGCGCTGCCGCCGCGTCGATCGCGCCGCCGAGGTGGCGCGGCTGGTTGGCGACGATCCCGACCGGATGGCCTTCCAGTCGCGCGAGCGCCGTCACGATGTTGCGCGCCCAGCGCGACGCGACCTCGCACAGCTCGCCGCCGTCGACGATCGCGCGCGCGACGTCGCGCACGTCGTAGACCCTGCGCAGGTCGGCGGGCACGAGCGCGCCCGGATCGGCCGGCGGCGGATCGTGCGGCGGGACCTGTGGCGGCGCGGCGCCGGCGTGCTGCGGCAGGTAGGAGAGCACCTCGCGCACGACGCCGATCGCGTCGACGTCGTCGTCGGCGACGAACTGGCAGACGCCGGTGCGCGCGTGCACGCCGGGGCCGCCGAGGTCCTGCGCGGCGACGTCCTCGCCGAGTGCCTCGCGCACCACGCCCGGGCCGGTGAGGAACATCTCCGCCGAGCGCGTCATCACGACGAAGTCGGTCAGCGCGGGGGCGTAGCTGCCGCCGCCGGCGCACGTCCCCGCCACGACGGACAGCTGCGGCACGCGCCCCGACAGCCGCACGATCGCACGGAAGACGCGCGCGTAGCCGGCGAGCGCGGCGGTCCCCTCCTGCACGCGCGCGCCGGCGGAGGCGAACAGCCCGATCGCCGGGACGCCGGCGTCGCCGGCGTGGCCGAGCACGCGGACGATCGTGTCAGCGTGCGCTTCGCCGAGCGAGCCGCCGGCGAACGTCGGGTCTTGCGCGTAGCAGACGATCGGACGCCCGGCGACCGTCCCGGAGCCCGCGACGACGCCGTCGCTGGAGCGCGCGGGTCCGCCCAGGCGGCGCGAGGCGACGGCCGACCGGATTGTCCTGACGGATCCGGGGTCGCACAGCAGCTCGATCCGCTCCGCCGCGCCGAGCCGCAGCGTGTGCGCTTCGACGGTGGGTGCGGCGGCCACCTGCACCTCACGCCGCGATGCAGAGCACCGCGTTGTGGCCGCCGAAGCCGAACGAGTTCGAGATCCCGACCGCGCGCCGCGCGTGCGCCGCCGCACGCAGCGGCTTGGCGCTCACCGGCACGTAGTCGAGGTCGAGACCCTCCTCCGCCGCAGCCCAGTTGAGGGTCGGGGGTGCGATGCGACGGCGCAGCGCGAGCACGGTCGCGACCGCCTCGACGGCGCCGCTGGCCCCGAGCAGGTGGCCGATCGCCGACTTCAGCGACGAGACCGGGAGCTGTGCCGCGGCGTCGCCGAACACGCGCTTGATCGCGGCGGTCTCGACGCGGTCGTTGAGCAGCGTGGCGGTCCCGTGGGCGTTGACGTAGTCGACGTCCGCCGCGCCGACGCGCGCCTCCTCCAGCGCCAGCGCGATCGCGCGGGCCGGTCCGCCGCCGGTCGGGTCGGGCGCGGTCAGGTGGTAGGCGTCGGCGGTCGCCGCGTAGCCGAGCAGCTGCCCGAGCGGCTCGGCGCCGCGCGCGCGAGCGGACTCCGCCTCCTCCAGCACGAGCACGCCTGCTCCCTCGCCCAGCACGAAGCCGTCGCGGCGCGCGTCGAACGGGCGTGAGACGCCGGTGCGCGAGGTCGCGAGCATGCGCGCGAAGGCCGCGATCGTCAGCGGAGCTATCGCCGCCTCGGCGCCGCCGGTGACGATCGCGTCCGCCTCGCCGATCTGCACGAGCCGTGCGGCCGTCCCGATCGCGTGGGCGCCGGCCGCGCAAGCGGAGGCGACGGACCAGTTGGGGCCGGCGATCCCGTAGCGCATCGCGATCGCGCCGGATGCGGCGTTGGGCATCATCATCGGGATGCCGAGCGGCGAGCATGCGTCGGCGCCGCGTTCGTCCAAGATCGTCTGCTGGCTCATGCACGTCTCGACGCCGCCGATGCCGGTGCCGACGATGCAGCCGATCCGTTCCGGCGGGTAGGGCAGCTCGTCGGCCCAGCCGGCGCCGGCGATCGCCTCCGCGGCGGCGGCCAGCGCGAGCTGCGTGAAGCGGTCGCTGCGATGCATCTGCTTGCGCGTGAGGGTTTGGGCCGGGTCGAACTGCGCACAGCGGCCGAGCCCGTCCTCGATCCCGCTTGCGCCCGCGGTCCAGCGGTCGATCAGCGTGTCAGCGCCGACCCCGAGCGGGGTGATCGCACCGACGCCGGTGATGACGACGGCGCGTCTCACAGCGCGAGCACCCTCGCCGAGATCACGTCCAGCGCGTCCCCAGCCGTCCTGACGCCCTCGAAGTCCTGCGGATCGAGGTCGATGCCCCACCTCTCCTGGACCAACTGCGCGATCTCGACGAGGTCGAGCGAGTCGAGGTCGAGATCCTCGAGCGTCGCCTCGCGGGTGATGTCGGCTCGGTCGGGTCCGATCTCGGCGATCGCGTCGAACAGCGACTCCTCGATCGACTGCGGCGTGGTCTCTGGCGACGACATCGATCCTCCTTTCGTGGTTGCTGTGAGCTATGCGGTCATGCCGCCGTCGACGACGAGCGTCGCCCCGGTGACGTATGAGGCGCCGGGGGAGACGAGGAAGCGGATGCAGTGGGCGACCTCGTCCGGCGCTCCGGCGCGGCGGACGGGGACCGCGCGCGCGAGCGCCGGATCGAGGCCTTCGGTCAGGCGCGTCTGGATGAGGCCGGGGGCGACCGCGTTCACCGTGACGCCGCGATGCGCCACCTCCTTCGCCAGCGTGCGCGTGAGGGCGACGAGCCCTGCCTTCGCGGCGGCGTAGTTCGCCTGCCCCTTGTTGGAGACGGACGCGCCGACGATCGAGGCGACGTTGACGATCCGCCCGAAGCGGTTGCGCACCATCGGCATCACGGCGCGGCGCGAGGTGCGGAAGGCACCTGAAAGGTTGGTCTCGACGACGCGATTCCAGCGCGCGTCGTCGAGCTGGGGAACGAGGCCGTCGGACGTCGTCCCGGCGTTGTTGACGAGCACGGCGACGAGCCCGAACTCGCGCTCGAGCGCCGCGAACGCCCGCTCGACTGCGTCTGGGCACGAGACGTCGGCCGCGATCGGGATGGCCACTCCGCCGGCGTTGCAGATCTGCCCGACGACCGCAGCGGCGCCGTCCTCGTCGCTGCGGAAGTTGACGCCGATCGGCCAGCCGTCCTGCGCGAGCGCGCAGGCTGTCGCCGCACCGATCCCGCGCGAGGCGCCGGTCACGAGCACGCAGCCGCGCCGCTCAGCGCTCGTCATCTCCCCCGGGCCCATCGCCATCGTGTTCCCCCTGGTGCGATTGGTCGAGTCTGAGCGTGTCAGCCACACGGCGCGGGATCTGACCTGCCTGCGCGGCGCTCCCCCATGTGGGTGCCCAATTTCAACTCTGTCGGTGCTCGGGGCGGGGTGGCACGACAGGCGGGGCGACGCGGTACGGCGTTGCGCATTGCGCCGGTTCTCAGTAGCTTGACTACACGGGGGAGTGGGGTTAACGAGGGGGGACGGCCGGGAGATGGGGCTTCCCGCGACCACGGGACAGGCCAACCAGCGACAGCTGCGCGTGCTCGTCGTTGACGATCACGAGGTCGTTCACTGGGGGCTGCGCGTTCTGCTGACTCACGAGCCATGGGTGCAGCGCTACTTGGCGACAGACGAACCCGACAAGGCCGTCGAGCTGGCGCGCCGCTACGAGCCTCACGTCGCGCTCGTGGACGTGTTCCTCGGCGAGGCGTCGGGGACCGATCTCTGCATGCGCCTGTGCGATGCCTCGCCGATCACGCGCGTGCTCTTGATGTCCGGCGTCGGGCGGATCACGAGCACGGCCGCGCGCCGCGTCGGAGCCCTCGGCTTCGTGCCGAAGAACTGGTCGATCCGCGACATGGCACGGGCCGCGCGGATGGTCGCCCTCGGGATGACGGTCTTCCCGCCGGCGGACCACCCAAGGCCGAACACGCTCTCCGACCGCGAGTGGGAAGTCCTGAAGCTGATCGCCGACGGCTCGACCAACAAAGAGATCGCCGATCGCCTCTACATCTCCCACCACACGGTCAAAGACCACACGCGAACCCTGTACAGACGCCTCGAGGCCCGCAACCGCGCCGAGGCGATCCAGAGAGCGCAGCGGATGGGGTTGCTGAGTTGAGCGGCGAGGGACGCCGCGCCAGACGTCCCCCCACGCTCTACTAGTATGTGACCTATATTAGGGTGACCCTGATCTTCGCGGTCCGCGGTAGGTTGCGCACTAAGCCTATACCGCTGAACCTGCCATCACCGGAGAATGCGCAGAGGAAGCCTTCGCCCCTGAGCGGTATGCTGGCGGTCCTATCAGCTGTGACGTTTTCTGGTTCGCCGGTAGTTTCGAAACCGGTTTCCGCGGCATCGGCGGAGCTTCCGTCTATCCTGATGCCCGGTTTTTCGGCTGTGGTTGCGACTTCGCATTCGAGTCCGCCGGTTTCCCTTATCCCGAAGGTGGCCCTTATGACGCCAGCGGTTGCGCTCCGTATCCTGGGTAGTGTTCCGGTGAAGCTGCGGTAGCGGATTTCCCACGGCATCGTTTCGGTCCTGAGCGTTGCTATGCCGCCTGTGCAGCTTTCGAGTTCGCCGTGGTTGATGGTGCCCTGCCTTATCGTGGTTTCCTTCTTTATCGTGGTTTCGACGGATCGGCCTAACAAGGTGACGCGGCATTCGACGGGTGCCCTACCGGGAATCGTGAACCCGAGCTTGGTCTTCGGCGCGCCGAGAGCTTCATTCCATATCTCCTCGACGTTCCTTTCGTTGACCCTGAAGCTCCTTGCGGGAGCGCCGCTGACGGCGATCGCGAGGAGCATCGAAGCTGCAAGTGCTGCAACGCTGAATCTGCTACGGAGCTGCATCTGGTGGATCCTTTCATCGAGGTTGAGCCCCAGCACGGCTGCCGCGGCGTGCGGGACGCCATGCCGCGCCCGCAAGACGCCTCAGCGTCAACGAAAGGAACTTTGAGCTCATATGCTGCGAGGGTGACCCTTGCTGCGAAAGCACATTGTGAGCGGGCTCCTTTCGGTGCGGATTGAGGCGCAGCGGCACTGCTGCCGGCGTGACTGTTTTCACGCTTGGCGGCGGTGCATTGGTGCGCGGGCGCGCGCGATGCAAGCATCGTGGTTTGAGCGTCCCCCCTTCTTCACTCTCAACGACAACCGTCCCTGCATTTGCGAACGGCAACCGCGCTGTAGGCCGGGTGAAACGACGCGTCATAAGCGAGCGTAGCGCCCGCAAAACATGCCGTCAAAGCCGTTGCCCACTCAACGCCAATGATGCCAAGCCGTCGCACGCCTCTCAGAGACGCCAACGGCTGCCAGGCACGGGACACATCGCCCTGCTGCGCTCCGGGCGTGCCGCGGCGACGACACGGTCCCGCCGCACAGGCGGCGCGCCCGCACCCAACCAGAGACAGTCAGAATTCTCCAACGGTTGGCGCGTCTGCGGCATCCGCGAACGTCTACAGACCTCTCAGCACGTCAACCAGCCGTCCGGTCGACGCACCGCTTGTGAGAGGATCGTCCTCGGGGGAACTGGACAAGTGGCGCGAGGGGCAACAGCGAGCGGCCGCACGCTGCGGCTTGCGGTCGCGGTGCAGCGGACCGCGAACGGTCGCTATCGCGCGATCCTGCCGCTGCAAGAGCTCGCCCGCCGCGGGCACACCGTCATGTGGCCCGGCCACGCGTCCTACCGCGCGCTCCAGAACGGCTCCGCGCCGTCGGGCTGGGACGCCTTCCACGTGCAGCAGCTGCACGACGAGCAGGCGCTCGCGGTCATGCGGCGGCTGCGCGACGCCGGCATCGCGGTCGTGTGGGACACCGACGACGACATCAGCGCGATCACGCGCGGCAGCGAGGCATGGCACCGCCACGGTGGCCGGCGAAAGATCAGGCGCAGCTTCGAGCGTGCGGTCGCCGCCGCGCGCACGGCGCACCTCGTCACGACGACGAACGAGCACCTCGCGCAGGTGTACCGCGAACAGGGCGCAGAGCATGTCGTCGCGGTCGAGAACTACCTCGGACCGGAGGACCTCGTCCACCCGCGCAAGCGCCATCAGGGTGTCGTGATCGGCATGACCTGCGCCGGCGAGCATGAACCGGACGTCAAGCGCCTGAGGCTCGCCGCGACGCTCGAACAGGTGCTCGAGCGCCACGACGGCGTGCGCGTGATCGCGATCGGGGTCGACCTGAGGCTGCGCAGCAAACACCGCTACGAGTACGTGTGGGGATGCGAGATCGAAGAGCTGATCCCGCTCGAGGCGGAGTTCGACATCGGCCTGGCGCCCCTCTGCGACACGCGCTTCAACCGCGCGCGCTCGAACGTGAAGTTGAAGGAGTACGGTGCCGCGGGGGCGATGTGGCTCGCCTCGCCGGTCGGGCCCTACGCCGGCATGGGGGAGGCCCAGGGCGGGCTGCTCGTGGGGGAGGACGCGTGGGGCCCGGCGCTCGAAGCGCTGCTCCAGGACCCCGATCGCCGCCGCGCGCTCGCGGCGAGAGCGCGCAGATGGGCGGAGGGGCAAACCATCAGAGCCGGCGCGGCGCGCTGGCAGGCCGCGTTCCGCGACGCCGTGCTGCGGGCACGCGGCGGCGGCTGAGCGTCGCCCCGCCCGCCTCGCTCACCACGTGTCGACCATCGTGCGCCGCCGCCCCGTCGCCGGGTCGGGCGGCGCGACCGGCGTCGCGGCGAGCGTCTGCACGAGCCGCGCGCGCGTGTCGGCCGGGTCGATCACGTCGTCCAGCTCGAAGTAGGTCGCTGCGTTCAACGCGCTGCTGTTCGCGCGAACCGCCGCGACGAGGTCCTTCACGCGCTGCGCGCGCGCTGCCTCGTCCGCGATCGCCGCCAGCTCGCCGCGCAGCGCGAGCCGAACCGCGCCCTCGACGCCCATCGCGCCCAGCTCGCCGCTCGGCCACGCGAGCGTGATCGCCGGCGCGTGCAGCGAGCCGCCCGCCATCGCTTGCGCGCCGAGCCCGAACGCGCGCCGCACGATGACGCACAGGAACGGCACGGACAACGTCGCGGCCGTCACGAACATGCGCGAAGTGTGACGCACGGTTGCGGTCCGCTCGGACTCCGGCCCGACCATGAAGCCGGGCGTGTCGACGAGGCTCAGGAGCGGCAGCCCGAACGCGTCGCAGAGCTGCATGAAGCGCGCCGCCTTGTCGGAGCCGTCGGCGTCGAGCGCGCCGGCGAGATGTCTCGGGTCGTTCGCGATCACGCCGAGCGGCCGTCCCTCGACCCGCGCGAGCGCGGTGATGACGGTGCGGCCGAAGGCGGGGCGCAGCTCCAGCAGCGAGTCGCTGTCGGCGAGCGTCGCGAGCAGGGCGCGCGCGTCGTGGACGCGCTTGGAGTCGGCGGGGATCGCCTCCCGCAGCAGCGTCTGGTCGGCGCAGCGCCAGTCGTCGAACACCTCGCCTCGCAGATACCCCAGCGCCCGCTGTGCGACCGCGACCGCCTCCGCCTCGTCGCGCGCGACGACGTCGATCACGCCGTTGCGCTCCTGCACGCTGACCGGCCCGACCTCCTCCGGCGCGAAGGAGCCGAGCCCGCCGCCCTCGATCATCGCCGGGCCGCCCATCCCGACGCTCGCCTCCGGCGTGGCGATCACGACGTCGCAGCAGCCGAGCAACGCCGCGTTGCCGGCGAAGCAGCGGCCGGAGACGATCCCGATCCGCGGCACGAGCCCCGACAGCCGCCCGAACGTGTGGAAGCTCGGCACGATCAGGTGGAACAGCTCGGACGAGTCGGTGTCCCCAGGGCGTCCGCCACCGCCCTCGGCGAACAGCACGACCGGCAGGCGATGGCGCTCGGCCAGCTCCAGAACGCGGTCGGTCTTTCTGTGGCTGCGGATCCCCTGCGTGCCGGCGAGGACCGTGTAGTCGTAGGCGAGGACCGCGGTGCGCGCGCCGCCGACGCTCCCGAGGCCCGCGACGATCCCGTCGCCGGGCGTCTTCTCGATCAGCTCGTCGAGGCTGCGCCGCGCGCGCTGGGCGGCGAGCGTGAGCGCACCATACTCGGAGAACGACCCGGGATCGCACAGGTCCGCGACGTTCTCGCGCGCGGTGCGCAGCCCGCTCGCGTGACGTTTGGCGACCGGGTCCGGCCGCGCCGCGTCGTCGCTCGCCCTCCGGCGCCGCTCCATCACCTCCGCGAGGTCGGGCCGGATCTCCGGTGCGGCCTCGTTCACGCCGTCTCCCGGCGCGCCGTCCGCGGGCGCGCCGCCTCCGCCATCCACCGCCGCCTCCACACGGAACAGCGTCTGTCCCTCCGCGACCTGCTCCCCGACCGCGACCGCCAGCTCGCGCACGACTCCCGCCGCCGGTGCAACCACCTCGTGGTGCATCTTCATCGCCTCCACGACGAGCACGGCGGCCCCCGTGCGCACACCCTCGCCCTCGCCCGCCAGCACCTCGGCGACCACGCCCGTCAGCGGCGACTCGATCAGCACGCGCGCGAATCTAGTGGGACCGCTGCCTGGGCGCGCCGGCTGTCGCTGCGCCGCTCGCGCCATCAGTTCGTGCGCCGCACGAGGCCCGTGAGGGCGGCGAGGATCGCGGTCGTCAACACCCAGCCGGCGAGGATCAGGATCGTCGCGACCGTCTGCGCCTGGTGCTGCGCCACCCAGTTGTCCCGCTGTCCGAGATTCACGACCGGCAGCAGCAGGTCGAGCGTGTAGGTGAGGGCGTGAAACGTAGGCGGGCGCTGTCTGGGCATGCGCTGCACGATCTCGTGGCGGTGGGCGTGGAAGAACAGCGCACCGAAGATCACGGCGGCGATCCACGGGATGACGGCCTGCCACGTGCGGTATCCGTAGCCGACGAGCAGATCCTCGACGACGCTCCACACGCGCGTGAGCGCGCCGGCCTGTCGGCGGCGGTGGCGCTGCTTCTGGATCAGGACCGCACGCTGGCCCACGTCGTTCCCGGCGATGCGGTACTGCTCCGCGAGCTGCTCGTAGATCTGCGGGTGGTAGCCGGAGCGGCTGCCGTGCAGCCACGCGAGGCGTCTGCGGACCACATCGCCGGAGCGTCCGCCGGCTCGGGCCTGCTGCTCGTCCGCAAGCACCTGGTAGCGGAAGCCCCGCAGCTCGTATCCGCCTGCCCAAGCCTCGTCACTGTCCGCGAGCTGGGCGACAGTCGCGTTCGTGAGATCGACGCGTCCCTCCAGCGGTGCGGCGGGATGCAGCAACAGCATGCGGGTGATCCTGGCGTCCTCGAGGTCGAGCGCGATCCGGTGCGACGTCCCTCTCAACGTGCCAGTCAGAGCGAGCTGACCGCCGACGCGTACGCCGATGAAGTGGACCGCGCCCTCCGCGGCGAAGGCGTCGCGGCAGGAGATGTTGCCATCCACCGTCAGCCGGTCGGCGTTGATCGCACACCCGCCGGGATTGCGGAAGCGGCCGTCCGTGAGCTGGACGTTGCTGTGTACGTGCGCGCTCGGGAGTCGCACTTCGCCTTCTGCGACGAAGTCTGCGCCGCAGAACACGCCGCCGCCGACGATCATCCGGTCTCCCGAGATCGCCTTCTCGCCCGGGTTGATGAAACGCCCGCCTCGCAGCGACAGGTCGCCGGCAATGCGCGCGCCGAGCAGCCGCACCTCGCCCTCGGCCTCGAAGCCGTCGCGACAGAAGACGTCTCCGTCGACGACGATGCCGTCGGCGCTCAAGGCGTCGCGTCTGGGATTTCTGAAGTGCGCGCCCAGGAACGCGATTTGATTGCCCACTCTGGCGCCGAGCAACCGCACCTCGCCCTCGGCCTCGAAGCCGTCGTCGCAGAAGAGCATGCCGTCGACCCTGATCTGGTCGGCCGCGATCGCGACGGCACCCGGGTTCGAGAAGCGCGAGCCCGTCAGCGCGAGCACGCCGGTTACCCGTGCGCCGCCAAGCTGCACCTCGCCTTCGGCCCGGAAGCCGGGCGCACACCCTGCGTCGCCGTCGACGCGCACGTTGGCGGCCGAGATCACGACGCCGCCTGAGTTCGTGAACGTGCCGTGCAACAGGAGGTCTCCCTCGACGTGCGCGTTCTTCAGGTGAAGCCCACCGTCGCACCGCATGTTCGGGCTCAGCTTGAGGTCCGCTTTGATGCGGGCGTTCTTGGCGTCGAGACCGGCGATCACGCACTCGGACAGAGTGAGGCTCGCCAGCTCCGTGGCGCGCAACATCAGCGGCTCGGCGAAGTGGCAGTGCTCGAGCACGAGCTGGGTGTCGAGCTTCTGCCCGGCGAGATCCAGCGTGCCGTCCACACGGGCGCCCTGCAGCCACAGGCGTGTCGGCGGAGGCCCCGCGGCCGGACGCAGGAAGGCGGCAGCCAGTGCCTCGGCGGGAACGGTCCGTTCCTCACCCCAACCGGCTGCCTGCGCGACGTCGTCGTCGTCGCCCGAACGCAGGTCAAGCGCACGACCCGATGCGGCTGCGTCGAGCAGGCGCTCGACCCACGCCGCGACCGTCCCGGTGATCGCCTCTCCGCTTGCCGTCACTGTGCTCCCGCCCGCCGTCCCAACAGACCGCAATCTAGTGTGCGGTGTGCCGCGCGGCAAGTTACAACGGCGGCTCTGAAACCCGATGGGCTTCGCGCCCGCGCCGCGGCCGGCCGCCGCGAGCGCGAGCGCGAACCCGGGCAGGGCCCCGCGCCTCCGGACGCCGGAGGCAGCGGGCGTCGCACGAGTCGGTTCACGCTCTCAGACGCCAAGCAGCGCGGATCCTTCCCGCGCGTCCGCGGTGGCTACGCGACCTGCGCCACCCGCGCCGCCGCGAGCGTCGCGAGCGCGGCGCGGTGCCGGCGCGCGCCGCCGAGGAGGGCGGCGTCGAGCTGGGCGCGCTTGTAGAGCCAGTGGACGTCGGCCTCCCAGGTGAAGCCGATCCCGCCATGCGCCTGGATCGCGCTCGCCGTCACCGAGCGTCCGCCGTCGGCGGCTGCTGCCGCGGCCAGCGCCGCCGCCTCAGCCAGGCGCTCGGGCGCGGCATCCGCCGCCCAGGCGGCGAACAGCGCGGTCGAGCGCGCCGACTCGGTCTCCAGCAGCATCTGCGCGCAGCGGTTCTGCACCGCCTGGAACGCGCCGACCGGCACGCCGAACTGTCTGCGCTCCTTCACATACGCGAGCGTCATCTCCACCGCGCGCTGCGCGATCCCGACGACCTCCGCCGCCACCGCCGTCCGCACGCGCTCGGCGCCTGCCACCGCCTCGGCGCCGCCGCGCCCGCCGAGCGGCTCGGCGTCGCCGCCGCTGACCGTCGCGTAGCGGCGCGTCGGGTCGATCGTCTCCAGCGGTGCGCACTCCGCGCCGGTCACGAGCATCGCCTCGCCGGACGGGCGCTCCAGCAGCACGAGCACCTCCGCGCCGATGCCGTCGGCGCACAGCGCCCTCGTCCCGATCCCCGCGGTCGCCTCGCCGGCGGCCAGAGCCGGCAGCCAGCGCGCGCGCTGCGCGTCGCTCCCGCACGCCTGGATCGCGGCAGCCGCCGCCGCGCTCGACAGGAACGGCGTCGCTGCGCACGCGTAACCCAGCTCCTCCAGCAGCACCGCCAGCTCGACCGCCCCCAACCCCTGGCCGCCGAACTGCTCGCTCACCGCGATCCCCGGCCAGCCGAGCCCGCACAGCTCGCGCCACAGCTCCTCGTCGTAGGCGGCGCCCGCCTCGGCCGCCTCGCGCACGCGCGCCCACGACGAGCGCGCGGCCAGCAGCTCGCGCGCGACGCGCTTGATCTCCTTCTGGTCCTCGGTCAGGTCGAAGTGCATCCCAGGCGCCTCCCGCTCACTTCAGCCGCGGCAGCCCGAGCACGCGCTCGGCGACGATGTTCTTCAGCACCTCGGTCGTGCCGCCCTCGATCGAGTTGCCGCGCGCCCGCAGCAGCTCGAACGCCCACGGCGCGCCGGCCGTCAGCGCCTCCGGCCCGAGCAGATCGGCGGCGAGCTGGGTCAGCGCCTGGTTCGTCTCCGACCACATCCACTTCGTCAGCGACCCCTCCGGCCCGGGCTGGCCGTAGGTCTCGATCGCGGTCAGGCCGCGGTAGGCGGTCAGCCGCAGCACCTCGCAGCGCAGGTGCAGATCGCCCAAACGGTCCGCCACGACCGGGTCCTCCAGCAAACCCCGCTCGGCCGCCTCGCCGATCAGGCGATCCAGGAGCTGCCGCATCCGCACCTGCAGGAAGAACGCCAGCCCGCTGCGCTCGTTCATCAACGTCGTCAGCGCGACCTTCCAGCCGTTGCCGACGCCGCCGAGCACGTTCTCGGCCGGCACGCGCGCGCCGTCGAGGAACAGCTCGTTGAACTCCGACTCGCCGGTGATCTGCTTCAACGGCACGATCTCGACGCCGTCCTGCTCCATGTCCATCAGGAAGTACGTCAGGCCCTGGTGCTTCTTCGGCGCGTCCGCGTCGGTGCGCGCCACGAGCATGCACCACTTCGCGTACTGCGCCATCGAGGTCCACACCTTCTGCCCGGTGATGACCCACTCGTCGCCGTCCTGCACGGCGCGCGTCTTCAACGCCGCCAGGTCGGACCCGGCGTCGGGCTCGCTGAAGCCCTGGCACCAGATCTCCTCGGCGGTGAGGATCGGGATCAGATGGCGCTCCTGCTGCTCGGGCGTGCCCCACGTCATGATCGTCGGACCCGCGAGCAGCAGGCCGAGGACGTTCGCGGGCAGCGGCGCGCCGGCGCTCGCCAGCTCCTCGTAGTAGATGGCCGACTGCGTCAGCGTCGCTCCGCGGCCGCCGTGCTCGCGCGGCCAATGGACCGCCGCCCAGCCGGCGTCCGCCAGCCGCCGCTGCCACTCGCGCCGCCAGCCGTACTGCGCGTCCTCGTCGCCGTGCGGCGGCGCGCCTGCGGGGTTCGCCTCCAGCCACGCGCGCAGCTCGTCGCGGAAGGTTGTCTCCTCGGCGCTGAACGTGAGGTCCATGCCGGCCGGGTCCTACTCCGTCTCGCGCACGTCGAGCACGACCTTGCCGGTCGCCTGCCGCGCGTCGATGCAGCGCAGCGCGCTCGCCGCGTCGTCGAACGCGAAGCGCGCGCCGACCAGCGGGGCGACGTAGCCGCGGTCGATCAGCCGTCCGAGCGCCTCCCCGACGGACCGCACGTAGTCGGGCTTGCCCATCGCGTAGGCGCCCCAACCGGCGCCGACGACGTCGACGTTGTTGAGCAGCAGCCGATTCACTCTCACCTCAGGGATCGAGCCGCCGGTGAAGCCGACCACGACCGCGCGCCCGCCCTCCCGCAGCGAGCGCAGGCTGTCGGTGAAGCGATCGCCGCCGACCGGGTCGAGCACGAGGTCGACGCCGCCGCCGGAGACCTCCTTCGCCTCGTCCTTCCAGGGACCGTCGGAGCGCACGACGTGGTCGGCGCCCGCCTCCTGCGCCACGCGCGCCTTCGCGTCGCTGGAGACGACCGCGATCGTGCGCGCGCCGAGCCCCCGCGCGACCTGCAGCGCCGCGGTGCCGACGCCGCCGGCGGCGCCGTGCACGAGCACGGTCTCGCCTTCGGCCAGCCGCCCGCGCGTCTTCAACGCGAAGTAGGCCGTGTGGTAGTTGAGGATCAGGCCCGCGCCCTGTCCGAAGTCGAGCGCGTCGTCGAGCTTGAACGTGAAGAAGGCGGGCGCGACCGCCTGCTCGGCGAACGCGCCGAGCGCCGTGAAGGCGGCGACGCGGTCGCCCGCCTGCAGGCCCGCGTTCGGCGGCGCGCTGCGCACGAGCCCGCCGACCTCGCTGCCGGGCACGAACGGCAGCGGCGGTCTGAACTGGTACTCGCCGCGCGTCTGCAGGACCTCCGGGAACGACACGCCGGCGGCGTGCACGTCGATCACGACGGCCGGCTCGCCGTTCGGGCTCAGCGGGTGGATCGGCTCCGGCTCCGGCAGGTCGACGTAGCGCAGCGCGCTGTCGGGTCCGGTCAGGTCGGCGATCTGGATTGCGCGCATCGGCGGGCACGCTACCGCGCCGTGCGCGCCGCTGTGCCGATTAGATTGCCGCACATGACCCGTGGCAGGGCTGGGATCCTCGCGTTCCTCGTCGCGCTCGCGGCGGTCCCTTCGACGGCCAAGGCGGCCAGCTCGCGAATCGCCGTCGACCCCGGCGACACGCCACTGGCGATTCAGGGCTTCGTCGGCGACGCCTCGGGCTTCTCCGGCGCGATCCGCCTGCATGCGACGGGCGCGAGGATCGCCTCCTACCAGGCGCTCTTCTCCGACCTGCGCGCGGCGGACGGCAAGGCGATCGGGCGCAGCCATGTGAGTCTCGCGAGCACGCCGGCGCTCGCGGTGGGCTCGTTCGCCGACGTGACGGTCACAGTCGACGGGATCGACGCGCCCGACACGTACAGAGGCCGGCTCGAGCTGATCCCGGCCGGCGCGCCGCGCCGCGCGGAGACGGTCGTGCCGATCGTGCTCCACGCGCTCGCTCACCCGGCGCTGACGACGCTCGCGCCCGACGACAGAGTCCACGGAGCGCTCGCGCGCTGCGGCTTCTGGTGCCAGGCCACCTCCGTGCTCGTGCCAGGCAGCGCGGGCGGCAAGTCGCAGACGATCGCGCTCGCCGTGGGCAACAGCCCGGATGCGAGCGTCACCGGCGTGCAGGTGCTCGGCGCCGGCGACAGCAACGGCCATCAGCTCGCGAACGCCGACCTCGGTCTCCCCGCGACACTCGCCAGACCGATCGGATCGAGCGACGGCCTCGTGCGGCTGCGCCTCCACATCAATCCCGGTGACCTGCCGGCCGACCACTACACCGGCACGCTGCGCCTCGCGGTCGCGAACCTCGACGCGCCGGTCACCGTGCCGATCGACTTCAGCGTGCGCGACGCGCCCTTCCTGGCGATCGTGGCGCTCGTGCTGGGGATCGCGCTCGGGCGCCTGAGCCAGCACCTGTCGACCGGGACGGGCGCGCAGCGGCGCGACCTCTACGAGCGCGCAGGGCTGCTGCGGCGGCGCGCGAAGCGCACGCGCGACCAGGCGATGCTCGACCAGGTGGCCGAGGCGCAGGCGGCGATCGACGACGACGATCTCGACGCGGCGAGAAGACTGCTCGACGACGCGGGCGCGGGGAGAGGGGACGCGGCCAGAGGAGCCCCCGCCGCTGGGGCCGCAGGCGCGTTGCGGGCTGCGGCCACGGCGGTCGGACGCGCTGCCAAGGTCATCTCGCCGGTCAAGGCCGAGATGGGCCTCGGTGCGCACCTGATCGGCCTGGCGACCTGGGCCGGCCTGCTGATCGTCGGCTACCAGACGCTCTACGTGCAGCAGGGCACGGCGTTCGGCTCCAACGGGATCTTCGACTACGTCTCGCTCGTGCTGTGGGGTCTCTCCGCCGACGTCGCCAGCCGCACGCTCGGCAATCTCACCGGCAGAGCGCCAGCGGCTACCTAGCCGCCGCGCGCGCCGCGCACGATCGTCATCAGCGCGGCGGCAGTGCCGGGGGCGTGGTGCTCGCCGGTGCCGAGGCGGCGCACGCCGAGGCCGACCAACACGGCGACGACGGTGCGGGCATGGCGCTCCGGCTGCGGCACGTCGAGCACCTGGAGGATGGCGGTAGCGAAGCTCTCGAACGCGTCGAAGCAGCGCCGCGAGGCCTCCTGCAGGCGCGGATCGCGCGAGGCGTGCAGGTGCAGCTCCAGCTCGGCGATCTCCTCGGGGCGTCCCGAGTCCTGCGCCGCCATGTGCTCGACGAACGCGGCCGCCTGCTCGTCGGTCAGCTTCACGCCGCCGCGCGCGCTCGCGCGCATCGCGGTCGCGAGGCCCTCCATCCGCGCGACCTCCTCTTCGGCGTAGAGCAGCAGCGTGTCGTGCAGCATGTCGGTCTGGTTGGGGAAGTGGTAGGTGAGCGACCCGAGCGCGAGCCCGGCCTCCGCCGCGATGCGGCGGTTGCTGACGGCGCTGATCCCGCTGCTCGCGATCACGCGCAGCGTCGCGTGCAGGATGCGCGCGCGGGTGTCGGTCACGCCGGGCGAGGCGGCGCGCGATGAGGACGAGCCGGAGATCGCCCAAGGATAGACGGGAATCGGGTATCGTTCGTTCGAACGACCGAGAGACTTGCTGGGGGAGACGGAGGACGATGGGGCGCACGGCAGCACCAGAGGACGGACGTGGACTCGGAGGCAGGGCCGAGTCCACGGACGACCTGGCCTTCGCCGGGCTGCGCGCGCAGGCGGCGCTCGTCGCCTGCGGAAACGCGTCCTCGCGCGAGCTGGTCGACGCCGCGCTCGCACGCATCGAGGCGACGCAGTCGACCCTCAACGCCGTCCGCTGCGTGCGCGCCGACGCCGCGCGCGCCGAGGCCGACGACGCCGACCGCCGCCGGGCCGCCGGCGAGCGGCTCCCGCTGCTCGGCGTGCCGGTCGCGATCAAGGACGACATGGATCTCGCCGGCGAGTCGACCAACTTCGGCTGCTCCGGCCCGTTCGCGCCGCGCGAGGGCGACGGCGAGGTCGCCCGCAAGCTGCGCGCCGCGGGCGCGGTGATCGTCGGCAAGACCAACACGCCCGAGGTTGGCCAATGGCCGTTCACCGAGAGCCCGGCGTTCGGCGCCACGCGCAACCCGTGGTCGCTGCACCACACGCCGGGCGGCTCCTCAGGCGGCTCGGCCGCCGCCGTCGCCGCCGGCCTCGTGCCCGCGGCCGCCGGCTCCGACGGCGCCGGCTCGGTCCGCATCCCGGCCGCCTGGACGCACCTCGTCGGCGTCAAGCCGCAGCGCGGCCGCGTCTCGACGTGGCCGTTCACCTCCGCCTTCAACGGCCTCAGCTGCACCGGTCCGCTCGCGCGCACGGTCGGCGACGCCGCGCTGCTGCTCGACGTGCTCGCCGGCAACCGCGCGGAGGACCCGCACCGGCCGCCGCCGCCGTCCGAGCCCTACGCACAGGCCGCCGAGCGCGAGCCCGGCCGCCTGCGGATCGCGCTCTCGACGAAGATCCCGTGGGCCCCGGCGCCCACGGCGCTCGACCCGGCGGTGGGCGCGCAGGTCGAACGCGTCGGCCGCGCGCTCGAGGGGCTCGGCCATCACGTCGAGCAAGCCGATCCGCGCTACGGCCTGGTCGGCCTCAGCTTCATGCCTCGATCGACGGGCGGGGTGCGCGAGTGGGTCGAGCTGCACGTGAGCGATCGCGCGCAGCTCGACCCCCGTACCCGCGGCACGATGCGGGTCGGGCGTGCGCTGCACCCGCTGCTGCGCCTCGCGCACGCGATCGAGCGCCCGCTGCACCGCTACGTCGGGCGGATCTTCACGCGCTTCGACGTCGTCCTGATGCCGACGACGGCGAAGCCGCCGGCGCCGATCGGCGCGATCGACGGGCTCGATGCCTGGCCGACCGACAAGACGATGGTCGGCTACTGCCCGTACACGTGGCCGTGGAACGTGCTCGGCTGGCCGGGCGTCAACGTGCCCGCCGGCCTCACCGCCGAGGGCCTGCCGGTCGGCGCGCAGCTGCTCGGCCCGGCCAACAGCGAGGGGCTGCTGCTGTCGCTCGCCGCGCAGCTCGAGCGCGTCGAGCGCTGGGATCGCCTGCGCCCGCACCGGCCCGCGCCGGCCGCCGCCGCAGTAGCCTGAGCGGCACGATGCGCACAGCCGTGACGGTGGCGAGATGAGATCGCCCGCGGTCGTCCGCGCCGCGCTGTGGCTCACGGCGGCGAGCGCGGCCGCCGTCGGTGTGCTCGCCGCCTTCGCCCCGCGCGCGTTCTACGACGACTTCCCGTTCGCCGGCCACTGGGTCGACCGCCTGCCGCCGTACAACGAGCACCTCACGACCGACGTCGGCGGGCTCTACCTCGGCTTCGCGCTCGTGCTGGCATGGGCGGCGGTCACGCTCCAGCGCCAGCTCGTGCAGGCGGCCTGCGCGGGCTGGATCCTCTTCAGCGTCCTGCACCTCGCCTTCCACGCGCGCCACCTCGACGGCTTCGACGCGGGCGACGCGGTCGGACAGCTCGCATCGCTCGCGGCCGTCGCCGCGCTGCCGGCGCTCGCGCTGTGGGCGGCGCGCCCGGCGCGCGACCGCTGACCGCGCCCGGGTCGGAGACCGGGTGGACTACGGCCCCGCACTGGAGGTCGCCCACGGATGGCGCGCGTCCGGCGGGGTCCTACGGTGGAGGCGGAAGTCCCCCTGTTCGTCTCGCTCGGAGGTGCCGAAGATGGCTGCCGCACACCGCACCCACAAGTGGATCGCCGGCGTCGGCATGATGCTCGCGCCGCTCTTCCTGCTGATCTCGGCCGTGATCCAGCCGAGCCTCAAGAGCGGCGAGCTCGAACAGCTCGTCGTGATCCGCGGGAATCTCAACAGCTGGTACGCGAGCCAGGCGCTCGCGCTCGCCGCGCTCGCGCTCGCAGTCCCCGCCGTGCTCGGCCTCATGCACATGCTGCGCGAGCGGCAGTGGGCGATGGGAGCGCTCGGTGGAGGGCTCGCGCTGCTCGGCATCGTCTTCGCGGCAGGAACGGTCGCGCTCAGCCTCGTGCAGTGGGAGCTGATGCGCGTCGGCCTGCCGGTCCCGATCACCGCCGCCGTAATTCACAACCTGAAGGAAACGGCCGGGATGGTCATCCCGTTCATCATCCTGCCGTTCGCCTTCGCGCTCGGGATGGCGATCCTCGCCGTCGGGCTCGCGGTGTCGCGGGCGGCGAATCCGGTGGTCGCGTTGCTCGTCGGCCTCGGCGCCGTCTGGATTCCGATCTCGTACGCGATCTCGAGCGTCACGCTGCTGATCGTCGCCGCTGCCGTGCTGCTCGTCGGCCTCGCGACGATCGGCCTGTTCGTGTTGCGCGAGACGGAGATGGAGTGGGAGCACACCCCCAAGGTCCACGGCTTGCGCCACGCCGGTCCGCCACCCGCCGGGGCCTGAGGGGAACCCTCAGGGCGCCAGCCGGAACGGCGGATAGCGATCGGTGACGAGGATCAGCGCGTAGCCGACGACGCGGTTGTGCCAGCGCGCGACCCCGACGACGTAGTCGAACAGCCCGCGCGGATAGCGGCCGGTGAAGAGGATCGCGAACCACGCGACGATCACGGCCACGATCGCCCCGATCCAGAGGAAGAACAGCACGATGTAGTGCGGGATCGCCAGCAGCCACTTGACGAGCGGCAGCCAGCGGTTGAGGTCGGTCGCCGCGTGCACGCGCGGGAGCCGGAGGTGGACGGCCTGCTCCTCGTCGGTCGACGGATACGCGTCGTCAAGCAGCGCCAGGTAGACGCCCACGCGGTTCGAGAAGCGCAGCAGCTCGCGGTTCCAGTCCTGCCACCACAGCGGGTACTTCTGGCGGAACAGGATGATCAGCAGCGGGCCGGCGAACAGCAGGCCGCCGGCGGCGACGACGGTCGCTCCGCCCGCGGTGGAGCCGACGTGGAACGACCCGCCGCCGACGCTCGCGAGCACGATCGCGATCGGGATGACGGTGAAGATGCGGAAGAACGTCGTCAGGCGGTTCAGCGGGCGGTCGGGATAGTCGACCGCGAACGCGATCGGGTAGTCGCCTGCGAGCGGCGGGGGCGGCGGCGGGAACGCCGTCATGCCGACGGCTCCGCGCGCGGGCGCTTGAACGGCACGACCTCCGCTGTCTGCGGAACGGCGTCGCCGAGCAGCCTGCCGTCGGCGAGCGAGAGCGCCCGGTCGACGCCGGCCAGGCCGGCCGCGTCGGAGGCGGTCATCAGCACGGCGACGCGCTCGTCCTTGGCGGTCACGTGCAGCGTCGTCAGCAGGTCCTCGCGTTCGAGCAGGTCGACGCCGCTCGTCGGCTCGTCGATCAGCAGCAGCTCGGGCTGCTGGAGCAGCGCGCGCGCCAGCATGACGCGCACCAGCTCGCCCTGCGCCAGCTCGTGCGGGCGCAGCTCCGCGCAGGCGCCGGCGCCGAGGCGGTCGAGCATCGCCTGCGCGCGCGTGCAGGCGCGGTCCATGCGCATGCCGAGCGCCAGCAGCGGCACGGCGACATGCTCGACGACGAGCTCGGCGTGCGCCGGCGCGAAGCTCGTGTGGCAGTAGGCGACGCGGCGACGCAGCGCGCCGTCTGGCCGCCCGGCAACGTCGGCGCCGTCGAACAGGACGCGTCCGGTGTCGGGAGCCTCCAAGCCGGCGGCGATGCGCAGCAGGGTTGTGCGCCCGGAGAAGCGCGGTCCCCACACGCCGACGATCTCCCCGGCAGCGACCTCGAGCGAGACGTCCGCGAGCGCGCGCAGCTCGCGACGGGCGCGTCGGTAGGTCTTCGAGACGTGCGCAAGCAGCAGCAGGCTCATCACGCGATCCAGGCTTTCAGCCTACCGTCGCGAAAGCGGCTCCTTCAACGACCGGGCGCGGAGGCAGGCACCAGCTGGCGCAGCCGGCGCGGCGGCGTCGTACAGTGGCGCCCGATGCCGAACGCGCTCGTCGATCGCTCGTGGCCGCTGCTGACGCGCCTCATGCGCGCGCACGTCGCGCTCTACCGCGCGAGCGGTGGCCGGCTCGGACACACGCCCCCCGGCCTGCCGCCGATGCTGTTGCTCGACCACGTCGGCGCGCGCAGCGGCGTGAGACGCACGAGCCCGCTCGTCTACACGCGCGTGGGCGCGGACTACGTGCTCGTGGCCTCGAAGGGCGGCTACCCGAGACACCCGGCGTGGCTCCACAACCTCAAGGCGCACCCCGACACGACGATCCAGGTCGGCCGGCTCCGGCTCGACGTGCACGCGCACGTCGCGGACGACGAGGAGCGTGCGCGGCTGTGGCCGCAGTGCGTTGCGACGTACGCCGGCTTTGCCGGGTATCAGAAGCGCGCCGGGCGCACGATCCCGCTGATCGTGCTGTCACCGCGGCCGGCGTAGTAGGGCGCATCCCGGCGCATCCATCCGGCGCATCCGTCCGGCCGATTGCGCAAACTTCTGTGCAGCATTTGACAGATTTCAGCGCGGCACCGATGCACGGGAGCGCGGGCCGGGCGCAGCAGGGAGCAAGCGGGAGGCGTTGGACCATGGCGGAGCCCTTCCTGGGAGAGATACGCATGTTCGGCGGGGACTTCGCGCCGCGCGGCTGGGCGCACTGCCACGGGCAGGTCCTGCCGATCGCCGACCACGCGCCCCTCTACAGCCTGATCGGGACGACCTACGGCGGCGACGGCGTGGAGACCTTCGCCCTGCCCGACCTACGCGAGAGCATCGCCCCGCGCGCGTCGCTGCCGCTCACGTACATCATCGCGCTCGCGGGCGTGTATCCGAGCAGGCCTTAGCGGCCAGCCCCCTTCCACAGCGGCGCACGGCGTCGCGCCAGCGCCGGAACGCGCAACGAACCTTGTGGTATTTAACGCCGACGGGACCGGCGGCGCTCGCGGCGAACGGCGGTTGGAGGGCGCGCACATGGTGAGGACCATCACGAGCGATGATCTCGACGAGCAGCGGCTGCGCCGCTTGATCGAGGTCGGACGCTCGCTCGTCTCGCAGCGCGACCTCGAGGCGCTGCTCGCCGAGCTGCTCGACGTCGCGCGCGAGCTGACCGGCGCGCGCTACGCCGCGCTCGGCGTGCTCGACGAGTCGCGCGAAGCGCTCGAGCGCTTCGTCACGCGCGGGATCGACGCGCCGACGCAGCGCGCGATCGGCGACCTGCCGCACGGGCGCGGGATCCTCGGACTGCTGATCAGAGACCCGAGAGCGCTGCGCCTGCACGACCTCCGCACGCACCCGCGCTCGTACGGGTTCCCCGCCAACCACCCGCCGATGCGCAGCTTCCTCGGCGTGCCGGTGCTGATCCGTGGCAACGCGTGGGGGAACCTCTACCTGACCGACAAGCAAGGCGGCGACTTCGGCGCGAGCGACGAGCAGACGGCGATCGTCCTCGCCGACTTCGCCGCCGTCGCGGTCGAGAACGCGAGCCTCTACCAGCGTCTCGCGCGGCGCCGCGACGAGCTCGAGCAGGTCGTCCAGGGGCTCGAGGCGACGACCGCGATCGCGCGGGCAGTCGGGGCCGAGACCCAGCTCGACCGCGTGCTGGAGCTGATCGTCAAGCGCGGCCGCGCGCTCGTCGACGCGCGCGCGATGGTGATCCTGCTGCGCGACCGGGACGAGATGGAGGTCGCCGCGTGCGCCGGCGAGGCGGAGCCGGACGTCGTCGGCCGCCGGATCCCCGTCGAAGGCTCGACCTCGGGGGAGATCCTGCGCAGCACGCGCCCCGAGCGCATCCGCGACGTCGCGAGCCGGCTGCGCATCTCGTCCGACCAGCTCGGCGTGCCGGATGCCCACACCGCGCTGCTGGTGCCGCTCGAGTTCCGCTCGCGCGGGCTCGGCGTGCTCGTCGCCTTCGACCGCATCGGCGACGCGGAGCGGGAGTTCGACGCCGAGCAGGAGCAGCTCCTGCTCGCCTTCGCCGCGAGCGCCGCGACGGCGGTCGCGACCGCCCAGACGGTCGAGCACGAGCGCCTGCGCGAGTCGATGGCCGCGGCCGAGCAGGAGCGCCGCCGGTGGGCGCGCGAGCTGCACGACGAGACGCTGCAGGCGCTGGCCGGCTTCCAGGTGCTGATGTCCTCCGCGTTGCGCCGCAAGGACGCAGCGTCGCTGGAGGGCGCCGTGCGCACGGCGGTCGGGCAGATCGGCACGGAGATCGAGAAGCTGCGCATGCTGATCACGGAGCTGCGCCCGGCGGCGCTCGACGAGCTCGGCCTGCAGCCGGCGATCGAGTCGCTCGCCAGCCGCGTGGCTGCGGTCGAGGGGCTGGAGGTCGAGACCGACGTGAGCCTCGGCGCGGACGGCGAGCGGCTCTCGCCGGAGCTCGAGACGGCCGTCTACCGGCTCGTGCAGGAGGCGCTCACGAACGTCGTCAAGCACGCGGGCGCGAACCGCGTGACGATCGAGCTCGTCGCCTCCGAGACGCGCGTGGACGTGACGATCGCCGACGACGGCGCCGGCTTCGACCCGCAGGCCCCGCGCGAGGGCTTCGGCATCACCGGGATGCGCGAGCGCGTCGGGCTCGCCGACGGCACGCTGACGATCGCGAGCAGCCCGGGCGAGGGCACCGTCGTCCACGCCTCGCTCCAGCGCCCCGCGCCGCCGGGCGAGCGGACCGCGGTAGCGTGAGGGGTCGCCCCGGGACAGGGCGACCCCTCGGCACGTCTCAGTAGTGATTGAGGCTTATATTAGTCTGAGCACGAGCGATGTGATCCGCGGTAGGTTAAGAATTAACCCCCTGCCCGTGAATCTTCCCGGTGTGAAGAACGCGCAAGGTTCTTCCGCGTTGAGCCTTATCGTCCTGGTTTCGTCGGCTCTGATGTTGTTCAACACGCCGGATGTGATTTCTTCGATTTCAAAGACGGCCGGTTCCAGCGCTGTGGTTCTCATCACGCATTCCATTCCGAACCTTTCCCTTATCCTGGCGCGGAGGCCGACGACGCCGATGGCGACGCTTCTTATTATCGGTAGCGTGCCGGTGAACGCGCGATAGCGTATTTCGGCTGGAGTTTCCAGCCTGAATGCCATTTCACTCCTTTCACTTTCTCTGCATTCCGCCGTTTCTCCGTGGTTGAGTTCACCGATCTTCCTGGTGAGTTCCTTTACTATCGTTCTTTCGACAAAACGCCCTAAGAGGGTGACTTTGCATTCGGCCCCCAGGCCGGCACTGTCGAACATGCTCAGTCTTGCCTTGCCGGTCATGGCGTTGTTCCATATGAACTCGAAGTTCCTTTCGCTGACGCTCAGGTTCCTCGCGAGTGCGCCGCCGCCTATCAGCGCGAAGAGCGCGGTGGCCGCGAGCGTTGCAAGGATCAGCTTGCCTGCTGTGCGCATGTGCATCCGGTCCCTTGTGATGTGTTTTGGCCACGCCAAAGCGCGTGGCGGACATAGGTCTGTATGCGCGCCGGAGCGCGCGAGCTTGGCTGGCGTGCGGTGAGCGGCATCCCCCTTTCGCTCACTGTGTGCAAGGCGAAGTGAGCGCCAGCAGCGTACACCAAGAAGAGGCGTAAACGGAAGATTTTTTGTTGCGGGTCGATGCCGGCGGCGGCGCAGATCCGCTGCCCAACGGCGCCTACTCGCCGCCGCCTGCCTCGATCAGCCTATGATCGAGTGCGTAGCGCACCAGCTCCGCGCGCGAGGAGCGGCGCACCTTCTGCTGGATGTGCGCGCGGTGTGACTCGACCGTGCGCACGCTCAGGTAGAGCTGCGCGGCGATCTCGCTGTTCGTGTGGCCGAGCGCGATCAGCCGCAGCACCTCCAGCTCGCGCTCGGTGAGGTCGTCGGGCGGGCCGCTCGGCGGCGGCTCGGCCGCCATCCGCGCGCCCAGCTCCGGGTTGAGATACGTGCGGCCCTCCGTGGCCATCCGCACGGCCTGGACCAGCTCGTCGTCGGCCGCCTCCTTCAGCACGTAGCCGCGCGCGCCGGAGCGCAGCGCCTCGCGCGCGTAGGCGGGATCCTGCTGCATCGTCAGCACCACGATCGCCGTCTCGGGCGCCTCCTCCACGAAGCGCGGGATCGCCTGCAGGCTCGGCTCCCCGGGCATGTTGAGGTCCAGCACGAGCACGTCGGGGTGGTAGGCACGCACGGCGCGGAAGGCCGCTTCGACGTCGCCCGCCTCGGCGACGACCTCGATCCCCCGCTCGGCGTCGAGGACCATCTTCAGGCCGGTTCGCACGACCGCGTGGTCGTCGGCGATCACGACCCGCGTCGCCGACTCGGAGGCGGGCCCGCGGGAATGGCGCACGGACTGCTCCCCGGCGGCGCTCATGGTGGGCGGACGATACCGGCCCGCGGCGGTCTGGCGCGACCGCAGGACGCACGAGATCGCGATCCGCCCTTTCCACGGATGCGCGCGACCGGGCCCTCCCCGATGGCGCGTGCGCCGCCCCTTCATAGCCTGAGCGAATGGCCCACGGCTCGCGCGTCCAGCTCAAGCGCCTTCGCGTCGTCGTCGCCGGCGGCGGCATCGCCGGCATGGAGGCGCTGCTGGCCTTGCGCGCGCTCACCGGCGATGCGCTCTCGCTGACGCTGCTCGCTCCCGCCGAGCAGCTCCACTACCGCCCCTACAGCGTCCTGGAGCCGTTCAGCGCGCGCAGGACGCGCCACTACGACGTCGGCGAGATCTGCGCGGACCTCGGCGCCTCCCATCGCCGCGACGCGCTCGCGGCCGTCGACGCGGACGGCGGCGCGGTCGTGACGGCGGGCGGCGAGCGGATCGCGTACGACGCGCTCGTGCTCGCGCCGGGCGCCCATGCGGCCGCCGCGCTGGCGCGCGCGCACACGTTCTTCGCCGACGCCGATCCCGAGAGCCTCCACTGGATCGTGCAGGAGCTCGAGCGCGGCAGCGTGCGCCGCGTCGCGTTCGTGGTGCCGCACGGCACGACGTGGCCGCTGCCGCTCTACGAGCTTGCGCTGATGACGGCGGCGCGGGCGCATGCGAGCGGCGTCGACGACGCGGAGCTGACGCTGGTGACGCCCGAGTCGGAGCCGCTCGGCCTCTTCCACGGAGCGGGCAGTGCGGCCGTCGCGCAGCGGCTCGAAGGCGCCGGGATCGCGTTCGTCGGCGACGCGTACGCGCACGACTACGACGGGCGCGGGATCGCGATCGCGCCCGGGGAGCGGGCGCTCGACGCCGATCGGGTCGTGGCGCTGCCGGTCCTCTCGGGGCCGGCGATCGACGGCGCTCCCTGCGACGCCGACGGCTTCGTCCACGTCGACGAGCACGGCCGCGTTCCCGGCCTCGCCGGGGTGTACGCGGTCGGCGATGCGACGACGTTTGCGATCAAGCAGGGCGGCATCGCGGCCCAGCAGGCCGACACGGTCGCGGCGTTGATCGCGCGCGACGCGGGCGCACGCGTGCCGGTGCCCTCGACGCGCCCGCTGCTGCGCGCCGTGCTGTTCACCGGCGAGGGGCCGCTCTACCTGCGCGCGACGATCAGCGGTGGGGACAGCGTCGTCTCCAGCGCGTCGCGACACTGCCCGTGGTGGCCGCCGCACAAGGTCGCCGCCCGCTACCTCGCGCCGTACCTGGCCGATCGCGACGAGAGCGATCGACCGGCCGCCCGCCGCCACCTCTACGACGCCAGCTCCTCGCCCAGGTGACGGCGCAGTCGGCCGCGCGCGATCACGCGTCCGCCGTCGCGCGCACGCGCGCGGCGACGACGACCGTGCCGCCCGGATGCGCGATCACCGGATCGCATTCGAGCTCCGCGATCTCGGGGTGCGCGTCGACGAGCGCGCTGATCCGCAGCAGAAGCTGCTCCAGCGCCGGCAGGCCGGCCGGCGGCGCGCCGGCTGCGCCGTGCGAGCGCGACGCGAGCGACAGCGAGGCGACCAGCTCGCGCGCGTCGCGCTCGGTCAGCGGCGTGAGCCGCGCCGCGATGGCGTGCGGCGGCCCGGGCGCGCTCTCGCCGGCGCAGCACGCGACGACCGGCCCGAGCAGGGAGTCGCAGGTGGCGCCGACGAACAGCGCCCGTCCGGTTGGCGGCGCCGGTGCGATCGCCTTCGACGCGACGCCGTAACAGGCGAGCAGCGAGCGCACCTCGTGCGGCTCCAGCCAGGTGCCGGCTGCGGCGCCGCAGCCCGCGGCGGCCGCGCTCGTGCCGAGCGCGCGAGCGACGATCGCCGCCGCCTCGTCGGGGCGCACGTCTTCGAAGGTGGGGACGGCGCCGCGCGGCGCCGCGCGCCAGCGCGCGTGCGCGACCGCGCGCCCGAGCGCGCGCGCCGCACTCTGCGGCTGGGGACAGGCCGGCAGCGACAGCAGCGGCAGCCTGCCGGCGAGCGTGCGGCCGGCCTCCCGCAGCGCAGCCGTGACGTCCTCCGCCTCAGTCGCGACCACGGCGACGATCGCGTCGACGGTCCCTGATGCGCCGATCGCCTCGATCGCGGCTTGGAACGCCTCCGGCGTCGCCGTCGTCAGCAGCTCGACCGTCGGCTCCAGGCCCTCGGCGGCGAACGCGTCGGCGGCGCGCCGCGCGGCGGTGTGTGCGTTCGTCACGATCGCGACGCGCGGCCCGCGCGGCAGCGGGTGGCGCTCCAGCAGCGCCGCGAGGTCGAGCAGCTCGCCGGGCGTGTCGGCGGGCAGCATGCCGGCCTGGCGGAAGAGCGCGGCGGCGGTCGTCTCCGACGAGGCGAGCAGCGCGCCCGTGCGCGAGGCGGCCGCCCGTGCGCCGGGCGCCAAGCGTTTCGGCTTCAGGGTGAGGATCGGCTTGACGCGGCCGACGCGGCGTGCGATCCGCGCGAACGTGCGCGCGTTCCCGAAGGACTCAGAGCCCAGCACGATCGCGCGCGTGCGCTCGTCCTGCTCGCACCACTCGAGGAAGGCGTCGCCCGACAGGTCGGCCTGCTCGCCAACCGACACGAACGCGGACAGGCCGATCCCGAGCGCCTGCACACGCTGGAGCAGCGCGATCCCGGCGCCGCCGCTGCGCGACAGTACGGCGAGGTGGCCGCGCGACGGCGTCGTCGCGGCGAGGCTCGCGTCGAGCCGCACCGCCGGGTCGGCGTTGATGCAGCCAAGACAGCTCGGCCCGAGCAGCCGCATGCGCCCGGTCCGGCAGATCGCGAGCAGCTCGCGCCGCGACGCGAGCCCCGCGGGTTCGGTCTCGGCGGGCCCGCCGGCGAGCACGATCAGCGCACGCACCGCGTGCGCCGCGCACGCAAGCGCGACCGGCGCGCGCTGCGCAGCCGGGATCGCGAGCACGACCGCCTCGATCTCGTCGGGGATTGCGTCGATCGATGCGAAGCAGTGGTGTCCGAGCAAGTTTCGCTGGTGCCGGTTGACCGCGTAGAGCGCGCCGGCGTAGCCGCCATCGACGAGCGCGCGGAAGACCGCGCCGCCGATCGTGCCGGGATCCGGCGAAGCGCCGACGACGGCGAGCGAGCGCGGTCGCAGCACGCTGTCCATCGCCGCGACGGCGGCGATCGAGTCGCGCCGCTCGAAGTGCTCGCGCGCCCTCTCGGTCGGTGCGGTCGGCATCTCGACCTGGAGCACGCCCGCCCCCGCGCGCACATGCAGCGGCAGCCCGCTGTCGCGGAAGGCGCTCAGCAGCGCATGGTCCTCCGGCGGCACCTCCGCGACGAACGTCGCGATGCCCCGTGCGCGGGCGCCGAACGCGAGCTGCGCGAGCAGGATCGTCGCCAGCCCGCGCCCTTCCGGCGTGTCGGCTGTCGCGAACGCGACGCCGGCGCGCTCGCCGCCGATCCGCGCCCACGCCGCGTGGCCGACGATCTCGTCGGCGGCGGCGTCTGCGCCGATCGTCGCGATCAGCCCGTCGCGTTCGTGTCGGTCGACGTCGGCCGCCCAGCGCGCTGCTGCCTCGGCGCCGGCCGCGCCCGCGAACCAGCGCGGCCGCCGCGACGCGGAGGAGTGTCGATCGAGGAACGCGCGCAACACCGGCAGGTCGTCCGCGTGCACCGGTCGCACATGCACGGGAGCGCCGTTGCGCAGCACGACGTCGACCTCCCGCGCCGCGACGGCCGCCGTGCTGGGAGGGATCCGCATGCGGTCCAGGCTGGCGATCGTCGTCCTCCTCATCGAGGGCGGCACGATGGCGCCTGCGGAGCGCCCGCACAGCCGTGCCGCGCCGCAGCACTCGACCGGGAATTCACGGACCGCGAGCGGTGATCTTCCGAGCGGCCGGAACCGCGCTTCTCCGCGCCGGTTAGCCTTCCACGCGTGCCGCGCCTGCTGTTCGTCTGCCTCGGGAACATCTGCCGCTCGCCGACCGCCGAGGCGGTGATGACGCGGCTCGTTGCCGACGCCGGGCTCGAGCGGGAGTTCGAGCTGGACAGCGCCGGCACGGGCGCGTGGCACGTCGGCTGTCCGCCCGACGAGCGCGCCACGCAGGCGGCGGCGGCGCGCGGGATCACGCTGCGCGGTGCTGCTCGCCAGGTGACCGCCGCGGACTTCGAGGCGTTCGACCTGCTGGTGGCGATGGACGCGCAGAACCAGCGCGACCTGCGTGCACTCGCGCCCGATGCCGCAGGTGCCGCGAAGGTGCGGCTGCTGCGCGAGTTCGATCCCGCGAGCGCCGGCGCCGCGAGCCTCGACGTGCCCGACCCGTACTACGGCGGCCCCGGCGGCTTCGACCGCGTGCTCGACCTCGTCGAGGCTGCCTGCGCCGGCCTGCTCGCCGAGCTGCGCGCTCGCGCGTGAGCGCCCTCGCGCGGGCGCTCGCCAACGCGCTCGGCCGGTCGGTCGCGCGCCTGACGCCCGTCGCCGGCGGCGACCTCAACGACGCCTACGCCGCCACGCTCGCGGACGGCGCGCGGGTGTTCGTCAAGACGAGCGCCGACCCGGCCGCCGCCGGCTCATTCGCAGCCGAGGCGGCGGGCTTGCGCTGGCTCGCCGCGCCCGCCGCGCTCGCGGTGCCCGGCGTCATCGCCGTCTGCGACCCGCCCGCCGACCCGCCCGCACCCCGCTTCCTCGCCCTGCGCTGGATCGACGCCGGTCCGCCCGCGCCGGAGGCTGACGAGGCGCTCGGCCGCGGCCTCGCTGCGTTGCACGCCGCCGGTGCCCCCACGTTCGGAGGGCCGGCCGACACGCTCCGCATCGGCCCGCTCACGCTGCCCAACCAACCGACCCCCGACTGGCCGAGCTTCTACGCGACCCGCCGGCTCGAACCGCTCGCACGCGTCGCGCATGACCGCGGCACGCTCCTGCCCGAGGCGCCTGCCCTGCTCGACCGCCTCATCAGCCGCCTGCCGGATCTCGCCGGCCCGCCGGAGTCGCCCGCCCGCCTGCACGGCGACCTCTGGTCGGGCAACGTCCTGACCGACCGCGACGGGCGCCCCTGGCTGATCGACCCCGCCGCCCACGGCGGCCATCGGGAGGTCGACCTCGCGATGCTGAGGCTGTTCGGCGGTCCGTCCGAGCGCTGCTTCGCTGCGTACGACGCGGCCGCCCCGCTCGCGCCCGGTGCGCCCGAGCGCGTCGCGCTCTGGCAGCTCGCCCCGCTGCTGGTCCACGCCGCGCTGTTCGGACCGAGCTGGGGCGCTCGCGCGACCGCGGTCCTACGCCACTACGCCTGATCAGCGGCGCAGCGCAGGTGCGCCCGGCGCCTCCGCGGGTGCCGCGCCGCCGGGCAGCGCCGCGCGCACCTGGTAGATCCCGGTGAAGCCCGACAGGAAGCCGTTGCGCGCCGCGCGCAGGTACAGCCGCCACACGCGGATGCGCTCCTCGCCGGCCAGCCGCGTCGCCTCCTCGACGTGCTCATCGAGCCGCGCCGCCCAGTGCTTCAGCGTCTCGGCGTAGTCGGCGCCGAAGCCCTCGACGTGCTGGGTCGCGAAGCCCGCCCGCTCGAGCGCGAGCAGCACCCGCGACAGGTGCAGCGGCTCGGCGTCCGGGAAGACGTAGCGCTCGGAGAAGTCGCCGGCGTCCGGATCGGTGTGGCGCTGGCGCGTGATGCCGTGGTTGAGCAGCCGGCCGCCGGGCTTCAGCAGCTCGGCGAGCCGCGCGGCGTACGTGTCGATCTGGACTTCGCCGACGTGCTCGACCATCCCGATCGAGGCGATCGCGTCGAACGGCTCGGCGACCAGCTCGCGGTAGTCGGCGAGCCGGATGTCGACCTGCTCGCTCAATCCGGCCTCCTCGACGCGCGCTCTCGCCAGCGCCGCCTGCGCGGGGGAGAGCGTGATGCCTGTCACGTGGACGCCGTGGCGCGCCGCCGCGTGCAGCGCGAACGCGCCCCAGCCGCAGCCGACGTCGAGCACGCGCTCGCCGGCGCTCAGGCCGAGCTTCGTGCAGACCAGCTCCAGCTTCGCCACCTGCGCCGCTTCCAGCGTCTGCGCGCCCGAGCGCGCCCACACCCCGCAGGAGTAGGTCATCGTCGGGCCGAGGAACAGCCCGAAGAAGTCGTTCGAGACGTCGTAGTGGTGGCGCACCGCGCGCGCGTCGCGCTCGCGCGAGTGGCGCGTTCCGCGCGGCGCCAGCTCGGAGATCGGCGGCTTCGGCGGCAACGTGAGCCCGTTGGCCGCGAGCGCCGCGGCCATCAAGCGCAGCTGCGCGCGGCGGTCGAGCGGCGGCGACTGCCAGGTGTCGAGCAGCCGCATGACGGCGTCGATGTCGTCGACCGCCAGCTCGCCGCTCACGTACGCGCGTCCGAGCCCGAGCTGCCCCGGCGCGCGCAGCGCATGCGCGACGGCGCGCGGGGAGCGCACGGTGAACGTCGGCGCCGGCTCCGCGTCGTTGCCGCCGTCCGTCGCCGGCAGCTCGCTGCCGTCCCAGAAGCGCACCGCGAACGGCCGCGAGGGCAGCGCGCGCGCGACCTCCCTGCGCAGCGGACCGGTGACGGCGAACCCCATCCCCGCGGGACCCTACCCGACAAATCGGCTTTCGCCCCTCCGGACGACGTCACACCGGCCCGCCGGCCCCCGTTCCACGCTACACTGCGTGGCTCGCGCCGGCCGGCGGTCGCTTGTCTGTCCGCCACCGGTCGCGGACACCTGCCCACACCGACTTTGGAACGCCAATGGCCCGCGGAGACGTCCGGATCGCAGTCACGCTCGCGTGCGAAGACTGCAAGCGACGCAACTACCAGACGAACAAGAGCAAGCGCAATGACCCGGAGCGGATCCAGCTGCGCAAGTACTGCCGCTGGTGCAAGACGCACACGGCGCATCGGGAGACGCGCTAGCGCGAACTGAAGGCTCATGGCCCGCGACCGCAGACGAGCGAAGCAGCGCCGCGAACGCCAGGCGCGCACGGCCGGCGGCAGTGTGCGGCGCGATGAGGGCCGCGCCACGCCCGCGGCGCCCGCGGTTGGTCCCGAGTACACGCACGACCCGGCCAAGCCGCAGGAGCGCGCGAGCGGCGACGTCGATCTCGCCGACGCGCAGCTCGCGCTTGGCCGGCCCGAGCTGATCGACGCGACGCAGCCGCGCCCCGAGGAGCTTGCCGGCGCGGCGACCGAATCCGAGGTCGAGGCTGACGAGGAGGCGTTCGAGCAGCTCGAGGATCGCGTCGACGCGGCCGAGGAGGCCTACGAGGAGGGCGCCTCCTACGAAGAAGAGGAGGCGATCGCGGCCGGCGTCCCCGCCAACGGCCACGTCGCCGAAGGCGCCGAGGTCGTCCGCACGCGCCGCCGCGCGCCGGCGCGCGCGAAGGAGCCGGGGGAGGGCAACCGCGTCGTCACGTTCCTGCGAGGAAGCTGGCGCGAGCTGCAACGAGTACAGTGGCCGGATCGTCGGCAGGTCGGCCAGGCCACAGCGGTCGTCGTCGGCTTCGTGATAGTCGCCGGCGCGTTCCTGGGCCTGGCGGACTTCGTCGCCGGCAAGATCGTCGACATCATCATCTAGGCCAGGCCGCGAGCCCCGCCCGACTCCGAAGGATTCCCCCGCATGTTCCGCTGGTACGTCGTCAACACCTACTCCGGTCACGAGAACAAGGTCAAGCACAACCTCGAGCACCGCGTCGTCTCGCTCGGGCAGAGACGCGCCGTGCGCCAGGTGGTCGTGCCGACCGAGACCGTCTCGGAGATGAAGGACAACCAGAAGGTCGTGACGGAGAAGCGCACGATGCCCGGCTACGTGCTCGTGAACATGGACCTCAACGAGGACTCGTGGGCGCTCGTGAAGGGGACGCCGGGCGTCACGGGCTTCGTCGGCGCATCGAACGAGCCCGTCCCGCTCACGCAGGCGGAGGTCGATCGGCTGCTCCACCGCGAGACGGCCGAGCGTCCGCGCACGCGCGCGCAGTTCTCGATCGGCGAGTCGGTCAAGGTGGTCTCCGGGCCGCTGTCCGACTTCTCCGGCGAGATCTCCGAGATCAACGAGGACGGCGCGCGCCTC
>DATNAP010000083.1:0-46925 GCA_035572475.1 Conexibacter sp.
AGCTCACGAAGCTGAAGGTGTACGCCGGCCCGGAGCATCCGCACGTCGCCCAGCAGCCGCAACCCATGGAGATCGAAGCCTCGTGACCGACGTCGAGCAGCCAGAGGACGAGCAGCGCACCCCCGACGCCGAGGCGCCGGCCGAGGAGCCCGCCGCCGAGTCTGAGGCGTCCGCAGCGGAGCCTGAGCCGGTCGCCGACAAGCCTGCCGAGGCCGCTCCGCCCGCGGAGCAGCCCCCGGCTGCCGCCCCTGCCGCCGAGCAGGAGCCCGAGGAGGAGCTGATCGAGGAGACGCCGCGCGTCAAGCCGGAGATCCCCGGCGCGGACCTCGTGCCCGACATCGTCCCCGAGGGCGGCGACGCGCTCGGCCGCGAGGCGTCGCCGTACGACGAGGACCACGAGCCGGGCGCTCCCACCGCCGAGGGCGACGAGGAGGCGGAGGCGCAGCCGATCGCCGACGCGGCGATCTCGCTTGCGACCGGCGCCCGCTACACCGCCACGGGCAAGCGCAAGACGGCGGTCGCGCGCGTGACGCTGAAGCCGGGCACCGGCGCGTACGTCATCAACGGCAAGGCGCTCGAGGCCTTCTTCCCGCGCCCCACGCTCCAGCGCAACATCCGCCAGCCGCTCGAGACGGTCGGCTACGAGGAGCGCATGGACGTGGTCGCCAAGCTGCACGGCGGCGGCGTCTCGGCGCAGGCCGGCGCGCTGCGCCACGGCATCTCGCGCGCGCTGCTGGAGGCCGATCCGAACCTGCGTGGCGAGCTCAAGCGCCGCGGCTTCCTCACGCGCGACGCGCGCGCGAAGGAGCGCAAGAAGGCCGGCCTCAAGAAGGCCCGCAAGCGGCCGCAGTTCTCGAAGCGCTAGCGTCTCCATCCGTGGCCCGGCGGTTGTTCGGCACGGACGGCGTCCGCGGCGTCGCGGGCGAGCACCTGACAGCGGAGCTGACGCTCGCGCTCGGCCGCGCCGCGACCGCGCGGATCGCCCGCGCGGACGCGCCCCCGCGCGTGCTCGTGATCCGCGACACGCGCGCCTCGGGCGAGATGCTGGAGGCCGCCGTCGCCGCGGGCGTCGCGGCCGCCGGCGGGACCGCGCTGCTCGGCGGCGTCCTGCCGACGCCGGCCGCGCCGCTGCTGATCCGCCGCTACGGCTTCGACCTCGGCGTCGTGCTGAGCGCCTCGCACAATCCGTGGCGCGACAACGGCGTGAAGTTCTTCGGCGCCGACGGCGACAAGCTCTCCGACGCGGTCGAGGAGGAGATCGAGGCGCTGCTGGAGGGATCGGGGCCCGGCCCCGCCGGGGGCGGGACCGCATCCGACCCGGGTGGCGTCACAGCGCTGCATGGGACGCTGGAGGACTACCTGCGCGAGCTGCACACCCGCTTCGCCGCGCTCGACCTGAGCGGGCGCCGCATCCTGCTCGACTGCGCCAACGGCGCCACCTACCGCGCCGCGCCGGAGATCTTCCGCCGCCTCGGCGCGCACGTCGACGTGCTCGCCGACGAGCCGGACGGCCGCAACATCAACGACGGCTGCGGCTCGACGCACATCGACCAGCTCGCCGACGCGGTGCGCGCGGGCGGCCACGACGCCGGCTTCGCGTTCGACGGCGACGGCGACCGCGTGCTCGCCGTCGACCGCGACGGCACGGTCGTCGACGGTGACGAGCTGATCGCGCTCGCGGCGCTGCACCTGAAGGCGCACGACCGCCTGCCCGGCGGCGGCGTCGCCGTGACCGTGATGACGAACTACGGCTTCCACACCGCGATGGCGGCGGCGGGCATCGACGTCGCGACGACCGCGGTCGGCGACCGCTACGTGCTCGAGGCGCTGCGCGCGCGCGAGTGGGCGCTCGGCGGCGAGCAGTCGGGTCACATCATCGAGCTCGGCTTCGCGCCGTCCGGCGACGGTATCGCGAGCGCGCTGCTGACGCTCGAGGCGCTGGCCGGCGGCGACCTGGCGGCACGCCACGCGATGGAGAAGCTGCCGCAGAAGCTCGTCAACGTGCGCCTGCCGGATCGTGCAGCGGTGCAGCGCGCGGCGTCCGACGACGCGATGGTCGCGGCCGTCGAGCGCGAGCAGGAGGCGCTGAGCGGCCGCGGACGGGTGCTCGTGCGCGCCTCCGGCACCGAGCCCCTGCTGCGCGTGATGGTCGAGGCGCCGAGCGTTGCGGAAGCCGACGCCGCATGCGGCCGCCTCGTCGACAGGGCGCAGGCGGCCGCCGTCGAGATGGCTCCGTAGCGTCGCGCAAGAAACAGGTCTGTTGTCCTATAGGCGCGCGCCAGCGCGTGTACTAGGCTCTCTCCGAGTCCAACGGAGGTTCCCCCTATGTGCGGCATCGTCGGCTACGTCGGCGCCCGACCGGTCCGCGAGCAGCTGCTCGCCGGGCTCGAAAAGCTCGAATACCGCGGCTACGACAGCGCCGGCATCTCCGTCCTGAACGGGGCGGGCGTCGAGTCGGTGCGCGCGGTCGGGAACCTCGACGCGCTGCGCTCCGCGCTCGCCGGCCGACCGGCCGCCGCCGACGCCGCGGAGCCCGCCACGAGCGTCGCGCTCGCCGAGCCGCCCGGCACCGGCATCGGCCACACGCGCTGGGCCACGCACGGCCGCGTGAGCGAGCGCAACGCCCATCCGCACACGGACGACGAGGACCGCGTCCACGTCGTCGTCAACGGGATCGTCGAGAACTACGTCTCGCTGCAGCGCTCGCTCGCCGCCGAAGGGGCGGTCTTCTCGTCCGAGACCGACGCCGAGGTGATCGCGCACCTGATCGCCAAGCACTACGACGGCGACCTCGCCGCCGCCGTGCGCGCCGCCTACGGGGAGCTCGTCGGCCACTTCGCGTTCGTCGTCATGACGGTCGACGAGCCGGGCGTGCTCGTCGGTGCGCGGCGCGAGTGCCCGCTCGTCGTCGGCCGCGGCGAGGACGAGCAGTTCCTCGCGTCGGCGGTGCCGGCGTTCCTCGCCCGCACGAGGCGCGTGCAGTACATCGAGGACGGCGAGATCGTCGTCATGCGGGCCGACGGCGTCGAGTTCATGACGGCCGACGGCACGCCGGTCGAGCGCGAGATCGTCGCGATCGACTGGGACGCCGAAACCGCCGAGAAGGGCGGCTACGAGACGTTCATGCTCAAGGAGATCCACGAGCAGGCGGACGCCGTCGCCGAGACGGTCGCGGACCGCGCGGCGCGCGGCACGGGCGTCGATCTCGGCGATCTCGGCGCGATCGACGACGAGCTGCTGCGCGACGTGCGGCGGATCGTGATCGTCGCCTGCGGCACCTCCTACCACGCCGGCCTGATCGGCCGCTACGCGATCGAGGAATGGGCGCGCGTGCCGGTCGAGATGGACATCGCGTCCGAGTACCGCTACCGCAACCCCGTCGTCGGCGAGGGCGACCTCGTGGTCGGCATCTCGCAGTCGGGCGAGACGGCCGACACGCTCGCGGCGATGCGGCTCGCGCGCTCGCGCGGCGCGACCGTGCTCGGCATCACGAACGTGATGGGCTCGCAGATCGTGCGCGACGCCGACGGCGTCCTGTTCACGCGCGCCGGCCTCGAGATCGGCGTCGCCGCCACGAAGACCTTCGTCAGCCAGGTCGCCGCGATGTACCTGCTGGCGCTGCGGCTCGCCGAGCTGCGCGGCACGCTGCCGCAGGCGCGCCTCACGGAGCTGGTCGGCGGCCTCAAGCACCTCCCGCACCACATCGCCGCGCTGCTGCGGGACGGCGGCGCGCAGATCGAGGCGATCGCGCGAGCCCACTTCCGCTCCGACTTCTTCCTCTACCTCGGCCGCCACGTCGGCCTGCCGGTCGCGCTCGAGGGCGCGCTGAAGCTGAAGGAGATCTCCTACATCGCGACCGACGCCTACGCCGCCGGCGAGATGAAGCACGGGCCGATCGCGCTGCTCGACGACAACACGCCGGTCGTGTGCGTCGCGACCGACTCGCCGGTGCTCGACAAGGTCGTCTCGAACATGCAGGAGGTGCGCGTGCGCGGCGCGCACGTGATCGCGATCGTGACCGAGGGCAACGACGAGATCGCCACGCACGCCGACCAGGCGATCGTGATCCCGGAGGTCGACTGGATGCTCGCCCCGCTGCTCGCGGTCGTGCCGCTGCAGCTGCTCGCCTACCACATCGCCCGCCTGCGCGAGCTCAACGTCGACCAGCCGCGCAACCTCGCGAAGACCGTCACCGTCGAGTAGCCTCGCCTGGATGACGGGGCTGCCAGCTTGGCTGGAGCCGCTGCCGGGTGCGGCGGCGCAGCGCGCGCTCGACACGTGGGCGATCGAGCAGCGCGGCATCCCCGGGCTGGAGCTGATGGAGCGGGCGGGCCGGGGGCTGGCGGAGCTGGTCGTGCAGCGGATCCCCGAGGGCGTCGTCGCGATCGTCTGCGGGCACGGCAACAACGGCGGCGACGGCTTCGTCGCGGCGCGCGTGCTGCGCGAGCAGGGGCGCGAGGTCGACGTCCAGCTGCTCGGCAGCGGGACGCGCGAGCTGCGCGGCGACGCGCACACGAACTGCGAGCGGCTGCCGGGCGCGCCGCCGCGGCCGTTCAACCCCGGCTCGCTGATGGAGACGGCGGGGATCGTCGACGCGGTGCTCGGCACAGGCTCGCGCGGCGCGCCGGAGGGCGAGGCGCTCGACGCCATCGAGACGATGGCCGCAGCCGCCGAGCGGGGGATCCCCGTCGTCGCCTGCGACGTGCCGAGCGGGGTGGACGCCTCGACGGGGGCCGTCGCCGGAGGGGCGGTGCGCGCGGTGGCGACGGCGACGTTCCACGCCGCCAAGCCCGGCCTGTGGATCGCGCCGGGCAAGCAGCACGCCGGCGACGTCGTCGTCGTCCCGATCGGGATCCCGGGCGACGGCCGGCCCGACGACGGCGCCGCCGGAATCGGCCTGATCGGCGACGGCGTGCTCGCCGACCTGCCCGTGCGCGGCGCCGGCGCGACGAAGTTCGACGGCGGCAGCGTGCTCGTGTGCGGCGGCTCGCGCGGCCTCACGGGAGCCGCGTCGATGGCCGCGGAGGGCGCCGCGCGCGCCGGCGCCGGCTATGTGACCGCGCTCGTGCCGGCGTCACTCAACCTCGTCTTCGAGCTGCGCGACGCGGAGGTGATGAGCGTCCCGCTGGCCGACGCCGACGGGGCGTTCGCGCCGGCGGCGCTCGAAGCGGCGCTCGCCCGCTGCGAGCGCGCCGACGCGCTCGTGCTCGGGCCGGGGATCGGTCGCGACGCCGGCACCGCGATGTTCGCACGCGAGCTGGCGCTGCACGCGCCGGTGCCGCTGCTGCTCGACGCCGACGGCCTCAACGCGCATGCGACGGAGGCCGCGCTCGAACGGCTCGCGGGGCGAACGGCGCCGACGGTCCTCACCCCGCACGGCGGCGAGCTGGCCCGCCTGCTCGGCGCCGCGAGCGACGACGTGCGGGCCGCGCGGCTGGCGCACGCCCGCGCGGCGGCCGACCGCGCCGGCGCGGTCGTCGTGCTGAAGGGCGACGACACGCTCGTCGTCGAGCGAGGCGCCACGGGCCGCGTGGGTGTCAGCCGCGGCGACGCGCCGGCGCTCGCGACCGCCGGCACCGGCGACGTGCTCGCGGGCACGATCGGCGCGCTGCTCGCGCGCGGCGTCGAGCCGTTCCACGCCGCCTGCGCCGGCGTCGAGCTGCACCGCCGCGCCGGCCGCCTCGTCGGTGCGCGCGTCGGCGTCGAGGGGGCGATGGCGCGCGACGTGATCGCGATGCTGCCGTTCGCCCGCCGGGACGGGTAGATTTCCCGCCGTGCCGACGGTCGCAGACATCATGGAGCGCGATCCGGTCGCCGTGCGCCCCGAAGACAGCGTCGAGTCGCTGCTGCGGACGCTCCGCGAGCACGAGCTGCCGGGCGTGCCGGTGGTGAACGGCGGCGGTCGCTGCATCGGGATCGTGACGGAGTCCGACCTCGTGCTGCGCGACGAGGAGGAGGACCTGCGCCTGCCGCTGCACATCGACCTGTTCGGCGGGACGATCTTCCTCGGGCCCGTCAAGCGCTTCGAGGAGCGGCTGAGGAAGGCGATCGCCGCGACGGTCGAGGACATGATGACGCGCGAGCCGGTCACGGTCGCGCCCGACACCGACGTGCGCGACGCGGCCCGGCTGATCGCCGAGCATCGCCACAACCGCCTGCCGGTCGTCGAGCACGGCCGGCTCGTCGGCGTCGTCACGCGCCTCGACGTGCTCGAGGCGCTCGTCGCGCCGGAGTAGCCATGGCGCTGCGCGCGCTCGCGCGGGTCGATCTCGCCGCCATCGAACGCAACTGCGCGCGGCTGCGTACGGTCGCCGGGCCCGGCGTATCGCTCTGCGCGGTCGTGAAGGCGAACGGCTACGGCCACGGGGCGGTCCCAGTCGCGCGCGCCGCGCTCGCGGGCGGCGCGAGCTGGCTCGCGGTCGCGACCCCGGAGGAGGCGGCGGAGCTGCGCGCCGCCGGCATCGATGCGCGCCTGCTGCTGGTGGGGGCGCTGAGCGCCGCGGAACTGCCGCTCGCGTTGGAGGTCGATGCCGACGTCGTCGCCTGGCGCGCCCCCTTCGTCGAGGCGCTGCGGCGCGGTGCGCGCGGGCGGCCGGTCCGCGTGCACGTCAAGCTCGACGTCGGGCTGGGCCGGCTGGGGACCCGCGACGCGGAGGAGCTGCTCGCGATCGCCGGGCAGGTCGACGCGGCGCCCGAGCTGGAGCTGGCGGGCGCGATGACGCATCTGCCCTGCGCGGACGAGGATCCCGTCGTCACCCGCGAGCAGATCGAGCGCTTCCGCGCGTTCGGCGAGCGTCTGCGCACGCTGCGGCCCGACCTCGTGCTGCACGCCGCCAACAGCGCGGCGACGCTCGGCGTGCCGGAGAGCGGGCTCGACATGGTGCGCTGCGGCATCGCGATCTACGGGCTCGACCCGTTCGGGGTCGATCCGGCGGCGCACGGGCTGGAGCCGGCGCTCGAGCTGCGCTCCTACGTCGCCGCGCTCAAGCCGCTCGCGCCGGGTGAGAGCGTCGGGTACGGCTCGACGTTCACCGCGTCGGACCCGACCTGGATCGCGACGCTGCCGATCGGCTACGGCGACGGCTGGCGGCGCGCGTTCTCGAACAACGCCGAGGTGCTGATCGGCGGCCGCCGCCGTCCGCTCGTGGGGCGCGTGAGCATGGAGTACGTGACGGTCGACGTCGGCCCGGACCCGGCCGGGGTCGCCGAGGGCGACGAGGTGGTGCTGATCGGCCGGCAGGGGTCGGAGCGGATCCTCGCCGAGGAGCTGGCGCGCCGCATCGACACGATCAACTACGAGATCACGACCGCGCTCACGCGCCGCCCCACGCGCGCATACCACCGCGATGGCGCGCCGGTCGAGTCGGCCGAGGCGGCCGGCGGCGCGAGCCGGGTGACACCCGCGTGAGCGAGGAGCCGTTCGCGATCGCCCGCGAGGCGCTCGCCGGCACGCAGACGTGGATCGTCGGCGGCGCGGTCCGCGACCGGATGCTGGGCCGCGCAGGACCGAATCTCGATCTCGACCTGGCGGTCGCCGGCGACGTCGAGGCGGCCGCGCGCGCACTCGCCCGCGCCGCGCGCGCCGCGGTGTTCCCGCTGTCCGCGGACTTCGGCGCCTGGCGCGTGATCGCGCGCGGCGGCGTCTGGCAGGCCGATCTCGCGCCGCTCGCCGGCGAGACGATCGAGCAGGACCTCGCGCAGCGCGACTTCACGCTCAACGCGATCGCTGAGCCGCTGTCCGGCGGCGAGCCGGTCGACCCGACGGGCGGCCGCGCCGACCTCGCCGCGCGGCGGCTGCGGATGGTCTCCCCGCAGGCGTTCGACGCCGACCCGCTGCGCGTCCTGCGCCTGCCGCGCTTCGCCTGCGAGCTCGACCTGCGGCCCGAGCCCGAGACGATCGCGGCCGCCGCCGACCGCGCCGCCGGACTCGCGAACGTGGCAGCCGAGCGGATCTTCGGCGAGCTCAAGCGGATCGTCGCCGCGCCCGACCCGCTCGGCGGGATCGAGCTGATGGAGCGCGTCGGGGCGGTCGACGCCGTGCTGCCGGAGCTGGCCGCGCTGGCCGGCGTCGAGCAGAGCGCCTACCACCACCTCGACGTCTACCAGCACACGCTCGCGGTGCTCGCAGAGGCGGTGGCGATCGAGCGCGATCCCCAGGCGGTCTTCGGCGAGGAGCACGGGGCCGCGGTCGCCGCGCTGCTGTCCGAGCCGCTGGCCGACGACCTGACGCGCGGCACCGCGCTGCGCTTCGGCGCGCTGCTGCACGACATCGCGAAGCCCGAGACGCGCGCCGTCAGCGACGAGGGGAGCGTCTCGTTCTGGCACCACGACAGCGAAGGCGCGGAGCTGAGCCGTGCGATCCTCGCGCGCTTGCACGCGAGCGAGCGCCTGCGCGCCCACGTCGCCGCGCTCACCCGTCACCACCTGCGGCTCGGCTTCCTCGTGAGAGAGCGGCCGCTGCCGCTGCGCGTCGAGTACCGCTATCTGAAGGCATGCGAGCCCGTCGAGGTCGACGTGACGCTGCTGTCGGTCGCCGACCGCCTGGCGACGCGCGGGCGCAGATCCGACCAGGCGATCGCCAAGCACCTGCAGCTCGCGCGCGAGCTGCTCGGTCCTGCGCTCGCGTGGCGCGAGCAGGGACCGCCCGCGCCGCTCGTGCGCGGCGACGAGCTCGCCGACGCGCTCGCGATCGCGCGCGGGCCGCAACTCGGGACGCTGCTGGACGCGCTGGAGGAGGCCACCTACGCGCGCGAGGTCGCGACGCCCGCGCAGGCGATCGCCTACGCGCGGAGGTTGCTGGACCCGGACGCCGCGGGTGTGTAGGCGGCCGCGAGCCGCCGCGCGATCGCGGTGCACAGCCTGACCGCGTCGCCGACGGTGGCGTGGTCGACGTTCTCGGCGGTGTCCGTCGGCCAGTGGTAGTTCGCCGGTACCTTCAGCTCGGTCACCGAGCCGATCGCCGCGGTCGAATAGCCCGCACGCAGGGCGATCAGCCCGTCGGTCGCGTTGCGGAAGCGCAGGCCGCGCCCGAGCGCGATCCCGTGCTCGCGCGCGCAGTCGGCGACGAGCGCCTTGAAGTCGTCCGGGTAGTCGCGCATGCGCAGCATTCCCTCGCCCTCGATCAGCGTCAGCTGCGGCGAGCCGACGGTGTCGACGCACACGACGTGCGTGCGCTCGCGCGGGAGCTGGGAGAAGTGCCGGCGCGCGAACGCCTGCATGCCCTCCATGAAGCCCTCCTCCGCGCCGGTCGAGACGAGCAGCACGCGCAGGCCCTCGACGGGCCGCTCCGCCAGCTCGGTCGCGAGCCCGATCAGCGTCGCGACGCCGGTGAGGTTGTCGTTCGCGCCGGGGACGGCGCCGCGCGCGCCGATCTCGGCGAACGTCGCAGCCGAGCCGAGCGCGAACGTGGCGCCCCACGAGAGCGCGCGGCGACGGCGGGTCAGCGCGCCGAGCGCGACGAGCAGCGGTCCGGCGATGACGGGCGCCATCAGCGGGGGAGACGTGTTCGTGCGCGCGAGCAGGCCCGGGAAGAGGCGGTCCACGAGCGGCAGCACGCCCGGGTGGAACAGCAGCCCCCAGTGCGCCGCGTCGTGGTGGGCGACGAACACGAGCGTGCGCTCCGCCGTCGGGTCGCCCGTCTCGGCGACGACGTTCCACGTCGGCCGGCTCGGCAGGAAGCGGCGGCGGAACCACAGCTTCCCGCCGCCGACGTCGTCCCAGATCGCGGCCGCGGCGAACGCGCCGGCGGCGGTCGCGAGCGCGCGGCCGCGCCGGCCGCCGCGGCGCGCGAGCAGGCCTGCGGCGCCGGCGAGCGCGTTCGGCACGCCGAGCGGGAACCAGTAGCCGCCATGCGCGCGCTCCTGCTCCACGCGCGCGCTGCAGCCGAACTCGGCGAGCTGCGCGGCGATCCACTGGGCGGCCTCGTGCTCGCCCGGCGAGGCGGACGGACGGTCGATCGTCGCGAGGTGCGCAATCGCCTGTCGCAGGTGGGTGCGATCGGCCACGGCGCCTCGCAGGCTACCGATATGCTGGCGCCGTGCCCGCCGGTTCCGAGACCTGCCTCTTCTGCAAGATCGTCGCCGGCGAGGTGCCCGCCACGCTCGTCGGCGAGGACGCGCGCACGATCGCGTTCATGGACATCAACCCGGCGACGCGCGGCCACGCGCTGGTGGTCCCGCGGGCGCATGCGACCGACCTGCTCGACATCGCCGTCGAGGATCTGCAGGCGTGCGCGCTGGCTGCGAAGGGGCTGGCCGCGCGCATGAAGGCGCGGCTCGGTGCCGACGGGGTGAACCTGATCAACTCCTGTGGGGCGGCCGCCTGGCAGACGATCTTCCACTTCCACGTCCACGTCGTGCCGCGCTACGTCGGCGACCCGCTCGAGCTGCCGTGGGTCCCGGCGCCGGGCGACATGGACGAGATCGCCGCCACGGGCGCGCTCCTGCGCGGATAGCGCCGCGCGGCTCGGGCGCTACTTGCAGCCGGCGCACCGGATCCTGTTAGCTTTCTCCCGACAGATCGAGCACCTCCGCTCGATGGAACCCTTGCCGGCCGCGGCCGGCTTGCTTGCTTCTCGGGGGACGCAATGGCAACGGGAACGGTGAAGTGGTTCAGCGACGACAAGGGCTTCGGCTTCATCACGCCGGATGACGGCGGTCGCGACCTCTTCGTCCACTACAGCGGCATCTCCGGCGACGGCTACCGCTCGCTCGCCGAGGGCGCGAAGGTCAACTACGAAGAGGAGCAGGGCGACAAGGGCCCGAAGGCCGTCAACGTGACGAGAGTCTAGGGGTGCCGAGCCGGGCGGTCCTTCCGCCCGCCGCTCGTGTTGAATGAGGACATGAAGCGCATCCCCCTCGGCGTCGCCCTGGCTATTTGCCTGCTCGGCGTCGCCGCCTCCACGGCTTCGGCCAAGATGTACGAGCTCGGCGCGAGCAGCGACGGTGCCACCGTCAGCTGCCCGAACAGCTGCTTCGTCGTGACCCGCACGACGGCGCTGGAGGTCGAGACCGGAACGCTGAGATATCCGACGACCGTCCCGAAGGACGGGCGGATCGTCGCGTTCACGCTCCAGCTCGGGTCGCTCAGCGACAGACAGATCCACTTCTTCAACTCGACCTACGGCGGCACGTCGCGCGCGCAGATCACGGTGCTGCGCCCGCAGCTGAGACCGAAGCGCAGCTTCCAGGTCGTCGCGATCAGCCCCGTGTTCCACATCCAGCCGTTCTTCGGCACCACCGTGCAGTTCCCGCTCGAGACGACACTGCCGGTCAAGAGAGGCGACGTGATCGCGCTCACGGTGCCGACGTGGGCGCCGGTGCTCGCCGTGAACCTGCCGATGGAGAACGGCTGGCGCGCCAGCCGCGCGTCGAGCTGCACCGATCTGCTCACGCAGACGGCGCAGATGACGGTCGGCAACGCGACGCAGTACAAATGCCTCTACCAGACCGCGCGCGTGACCTACACGGCGACGCTGATCCCGACGCCGGTCCCGCCGAGACCGCCGGCGAAGAAGAGAACGACGAAGAAGTAGTCCTCGCCGCTCCGTTGCGCCCCGGCGTTCGCGGTACGCCGGGGCGCGCGATGCTCCTCCGCGAGAGGCCCGTCGTGAAGCCGTGTCGCACTGCGACGCGATCGTGGGATCCGCAGAAGCCTCTCGCGGCGGACATCGCGCGCCCGGCTGACCACCAGCATCTGGGCCCAAGCGACTGGGCTCGGGGCGTGGTGGGCAGCCGGGCGCGGCGTGTCCCTCGCGAGACCCCCCTGCGGCGTCCACTCACGCGGCGAAGCGCCAGCTCCAGTTCACGTGAGGGTCTCGCGAGGGAGCACGGCCGCGCCCCGGTGTACCGGCAACGCCGATCAGGCGGGCCAGGCGCTCAGCACGCGCCGGGGTTCTGGTTGCAGAAGCCCTGGTAGTCGGGCGACGCGCCGCCGGCGTTCGACGGCTGGGTCGCCGTGCCGGTTCCGCCGCCGGCGCCACCGCCGCCGTTGCCGCCCGTGGTGCCGGTCGTCCCACCGCCGGTGGCGCCGGTCGTTCCGCCGCCGGTGGTGCCGCCGCCGGTGGACGCGCCGTCGGAGGACGACGCGCCGCCGCCGCCGCCGGAGCTGTCCGTCGAGGTCGTGGACGTCGTGCCGGTGGTCGTCGTCGCGGTCGCGTCGGTGCTCGGCAGCGTCGCGTCGGTGCCGACCGTCAACGGCGGCGGGTCGAGCCTCGACGGGGCGGAGCCGCTGCCGCAGGCCGCGACGCCGAGCGCCAGCAGCAGCCCGGCCGCGAGCGACGCGGCGAGCAGGGCGGGATGCGTGCGACGCGGCACGAAAGCGGGGGAGCCTTAGCGGGCGCTTGCGATCGGCGCCATGCGGCGACCGCAGTTCGGACAGTCGTTGAGGTCCTTCTGCGCGAACTGGTCGCACCAGTTGCAGACGCGCAGGTTCTCGACCGCCCACGGCAGCTCGGACGGCGTCGGGGCGAGCGGAACCAGCGTCGCGACGACCTCGAGCGGCTCGCCCGTCTCGCGATCGACGTAGCTGCGGCCGGCCTCTGCCTGGATCACGACTTCGCGACCTGTCGAAGGGGTCCGCATGCGATAGCGCTGATGGATCCTCACGCGCCGGGATGCTACCAACGCCCCCGCCGGAAGGCGCCGTGGCGCCCCCTACGCTTGGCGGCGTGCGCGTGCTGATCTTCCACGGCTACCTGCTCCAGGGGACCGGCTCCAACGTCTACAACGCGAACCTCGCCGATGCCCTCGTACGGCTCGGCCACGAAGTGCACCTCTGCTGCCAGGACCGCGAGCCGCAGGCGCTTCCGTTCGTCGACGCGGTCGGCGACTGGGACGACGGCGCGCTTGCCGTCCGCACGCTGCGCGAGCCGGTCCGCTGCACCGTCTACCGGCCCGCGCTCGCCGGCTTGCTGCCGGTCTACGTGGCCGACCGCTACGCCGGCATCGAGGCGCGGCCGTTCCCCGATTGCAGCGATGCGGAGATCGCGGCGTATGTCGACGCGAATGTGCGCGCGGTGCGCGAGGTTGCCGAGGGCGTGCACCCCGACATCGCACTCGCGAACCACCTGGTGATGGGCCCGCTGATCCTCGCCCGGGCGCTCGGCGGCGAGGACCGGCCGGGCGCGGTCCCGTACGCCGTCAAGGTCCACGGCAGCGCGATGGAGTACGTCGTCGCGCCGCATCCCGAGCGCTTCCTGCCGGCGGCGCGCGAGGGGCTCGCGCGCGCCCGCAGCGTGCTCGTGGGCTCCGAGCACATCGCCGACCGGCTCGTCGCGACGCTGGAGGACCCCGCGCTGCGCGCGCGCATCCGGCTCGGCCCGCCGGGCGTCGACGTCGAGCGCTTCGCGCCGCGCGGGGCCGCCGACGCGCGTGCGGGGCTGGAGGCGCTCGCCGCGCGGCTCGCGCAGGCGGCGGAGGCCGAGGCAACGGCCCCGGCGGACGCGACCTCCGCCTTCGCGCGCCGCACCGGCGAGGCCGCGACGGCGCTCGCCGACGTCGCGCGGGGGACGGACGATCGCCTCGTCGCGTTCGTCGGCAAGCTGATCGTCAGCAAGGGGATCGACCTGCTGCTCGCGGCGTGGCCGCTCGTGTTGGCGCGCGAGCCGCGGGCGCGGCTCGTCGTCGTCGGCTTCGGCGCCTACCGCGCGGCCTGCGAGCGGCTGATCGCGGCGCTCGCCGACGGCGACGCGACGGCGCTCGACGCGCTCGTCGCGGCCGGGCGCGCGCAGGAGGGGGGACCTGCGGCGCCGCTCAGACAGCTCGGCGCCTTCCTCGCCGCGCTCGACGGCGACGAGCGCGCCGCCTGGTTCGCCGCCGCGGCCGGTCTGCGCGAGCGGGTCGTGCTGACCGGGCGCCTCGATCACGACGAGCTGGCCGACCTGCTGCCGGCGTGCGAGGCGCTCGTGGTGCCGAGCACGTTCCCGGAGGCGTTCGGGATGGTCGCGGCGGAGGCGGCGGCCTGCGGCGCGCTGCCGATCTGCGCGCGGCACTCCGGGCTCGCCGAGGTCGCCGACGCGCTCGCGGCCGTCGCTCCGGAGCCGGCGCGTCCGCTGCTGTCCTTCCCGCTCGGCGGCGAGGGGGAGGCGGGTGGGGATCCGGTCCATGCGATCGCGGAGCGCGTCGTGGCGTGGCTCGGGGCGCCCCGCGAGCTGCGCGACGCGGCGCGCGAGGCGCTCGTCGAGACGGTGCGCGAGCGCTGGTCGTGGAAGGGCGTCGCCCGCGGCGCGATCGCCGCCGCGCAGGCGCCTGCCGACGCGCCACGCGGCGGCGCGCAGCAGGGACTGGCGTGACAGCCGCCGTTCCAGATAGCATCGTCGGCGCACGATGTTCGGGCTTCTGAGGAGAGGAGCGGCGATCGCCGCCATCGCGGCGACCGGCGCGACCGTGCTGGCCGGCTGCGGCAGCGACGTCAAGGGCGATCAGGCCGACCTCGTCCATGGCAAGCAGCTCTTCGTCCAGAGATGCGGCGCCTGTCACGCGCTGGCGCGCGCGGGCACGAGAGGCACGGTCGGACCGAACCTCGACGACGCGTTCGCGGAGCCGCTCAGCGTCGGCTTCAAGCGCAGCGTCGTCAGAGGCGTCGTCAAGCAGCAGGTCGAATACCCGAACGTCATGGGCAAGATGAGAGGCAAGCTCGTGACGGGCCAGGCCGCCACCGACGTGGCCGCCTACGTCGCCTACGCGGTCGCGAAGCCGGGCCAGGACTCCGGCGCGCTCGCGGGCGCGTCGCCGAGACTCGTGCAGAGAACGGCGACCGCGCAGAACGGCAGACTGGAGATCGACGCGGATCCGAACGGCCAGCTCGCCTATCAGGTGAGCAGCGCCACCGCGAGCGCCGGCCAGCTCCAGATCGTGTCGAGAAACGCGGCCTCGATCGGGCATGACATCGCGATCCAGCAGGGCACGAACGGCAGAGTCCTCGCCGTCGGGCCGACGGTGTCCAACGGCGGCGTGTCGAGCGTCTCGGTGAACCTGAGACCCGGCACCTACACCTTCTTCTGCACGCTGCCCGGCCACCGCCAGGGCGGCATGCAGGGCACGCTGACCGTCAGATAGCGGCGCGCGAGCGCACCCCAGGCTGCTGCGACTGCTGCTGTTCGGAGACGTGCGCGCCTGTCGCGTCGTGCTCGGACGAGGCGAGCCAGAAGAACCAGCACGCGGTCACCGTCATGATCACGATGTCGAGCGTCATCATCATGCCGCCGGCCGCCTGCTGATCGGCATGCGCGCGGATGCCGTCGCGCAATCCGCGGCCGTAGACGTCCGCGTAGACGACGCCTCTCGCGAACAGGAACACCATCCCGAGGAACATCGTCGACATGCGCGCGGCGAACAGGTAGCCGATCTTCCAGAGCTGACCGCCCATGCGGCGCCGCTGCGGCTCGATCACCGGCCACCACAGCAGCAGGTTCACGGCCATGAACGACATGTGCTGGAGCGCGTGGACGCCGGAGTGGCGCAGCGCGCCCTCGAACAGCGTCGACCAGTGCCACAGGTACACCGTCAGGACGTAGAGCGGCAGCGCGACGAGCGGGTGGCGCAGGACGCGGAACGCCCTCCGCAGCCGGCGCCGCCGCGCGAGCAGCACGAGCGCGTCGCGCGGCAGGTAGAACAGCAGCAGCGGCGCGCGGACGCCGAGCAGCAGGAAGGGCGCAGCCACGTCCCCGATCAGCAGGTGCTGCGCCATGTGCGCCGTCAGGATGCGGTCGTCGTAGGCGTCCGGCGGCCCGAGCAGGCCGATCGCCAGCAGCGCGAAGCCGATCCACCACGCCGTCTGCTGCCAGGACGAGACGTGCAGCCGCCGCCGGCGCAGGATCCGCAGCGCGCGCACGTACAGCCACGCGGCGAGCAGCAGCAGCGTGGCGAGGACCGGATCGAACGAGACGAGCTGCATCGCCGCTAATCGTCCCGCGCGAGCCGAGCGCGCGTGCGCATCACGTCAGCGCGCGCACGACCAGCACGACGACCGTGATCGCGATCACGACGCCGGCGACGTACAGCAGCGTCCGGAACGCCTCCTCCTCGGAACGGAGGGGATTGAGCATCTACAGGAGGTAGACCGTCGTGTACACGATCACCCACATCACGTCGACGAAGTGCCAGTAGATGCCCGGCACCTCGACGCCGCGGTGCTGCTCGGGCGAGAAGTGCCCGCGGAACGAGCGGATCGTGACGAACGCCAGCAGGCACAGGCCGATGAAGACGTGCGCGCCGTGCAGGCCGGTGAGCCCGAAGAAGATCGACGCCTGCGCGCTGTTGTGCGGCGCGAAGCCGATGTGCACGTACTCGTTGATCTGCACGAACAGGAACGTCGCGCCCAGGAAGAAGGTCGTCAGCATGCCGGCCTTCAGCGCGAAGCGGTTGCCGCGCTTGATGCCCTCGAGCGCCCAGTGGATCGTGACCGAGGACGACAGCAGGATCGCCGTGTTGAAGCCGGCGATGATCTTCGGCAGCTCCGTGCCGTGCGCCGGCCACGGGTTGTTGTCCACGACCCGGATGAAGAAGTAGGCCGTGAAGAAGGCCCCGAAGACCATCACCTCGGAGATGATGAACAGCAGCATCCCGAGCAGCTGGGGCTCGACGCGCGAGCTGCGATGCGCCTCCGGCGGGCCGTGATGCTCGTGCTCCGCCGCGTGTGCGCCGGCGCTGTGCAGGGATGCCGCGGACGCCTCCATCAGGCGGCCTGCGCTCCCGCCGCGTCCGCGTCCGCGGTGGCGAGGTCGACGACGACGTGCTCGACGGGGCAGGCGGTCGCGCGCTTGACGCGCTCGACGAGGTCGGCGCGCAGCCAGCGCGAGCGCATCCGCGGCAGCGTCGATATGACGATCTCGTCGACGCGGTAGAACTGCAGCGCGTTCATGACGGCGGTGAACGGGTCCGGGTCGCCGATCCCGCCCGTCGCCGCGATGCCCTCCTGGTGCAGCCGCGCGAGCAGCGCCTGGAGGCGCTCGCGCGCCTCGGCGGTGTGGTGGCCCTCGCCGCCGTCCTGGGGGACGACGACGGTGAAGCGGTGGTGGTTGTCCGACGCGCGCTGCCTGAGCAGCTCGAACAGCGGCTCGCCGCCGGCGGTGTGGTTGGCGATCACGAGCGTCTGCGTCGCCTCGGCGCGATCGGCGTCGAGGTCGACGACCACGTGCTGGACGGGCAGGTCCGTCGCGTCCTGCACGCGCTCGATCAGGTCGCGGCGCAGCCAGCCGGAGCGCGTCTCCGGATGGGTGGAGACGATGATCTCGTCGATCCCGTACTCGCGCACGGCATCGAGCGTCGCGTTGAACGGGTCGGGGTCCATCACGTCGCCGCGCGCGTCGATCCCGAGCTCGCGCAGGGCGGCGAGTGTCGTCTCGACGCGATGTCTGGCGGCGTCGCGCACCGCCTCGTCGTAGACGACCATGCCGGACTGCGGCTTGTTCTGCGGCGCGATCACCACGAAGCTGGCGTCGCCGGCAGCGGCGCGGGCCTTGATCGCCTCGATCAGGCTGCGCCCGCCGTGGGTGTCGTTCGCGACGACGAGGACGTTGGCCATGCGCTTCACCTCACTCCGTGGTCGGTGCCGTCGCGACGCTGCCGGCAGGCGTCGGCTTGGCCTCCGCCGGCGACTGGAAGATGCCGTGGACCGCGCCGGGTATGCCGTACTCGTACGGACCGCCCACCACCGTCGGCACCGCGTCGAAGTTGAAGATCGGGGGCGGCGAGGAGACCTGCCACTCCAGCGTCAGCGCGCGCCACGGGTTGGCGGAGGCGCGCGGGCCGAGGCGCCAGCTCACGATCATGTTGTAGAGGAACACGAGGGTGCTGAGGCCGAGCAGGAAGCCTGCGATCGAGATCGCCAGGTTGTACGCGCTCCACTGCTGCGCATAGTCGGCGACGCGCCGCGGCATGCCCTGGATGCCGATCACGTGCATCGGGCCGAACGTGAGGTTGAAGAAGACGAACGTCGCCCAGAAGTGCAGCTTGCCGAGGCGCTCGTCGTACATCCGCCCCGTCATCTTCGGGAACCAGTAGTAGAGCCCGGCGAAGATCGTGAACAGCGAGCCGCCGAACAGCACGTAGTGAATGTGGGCGACGATGAAGTATGTGTCGGAGACGTGGATGTCGAACGGCACCATCGCGAGCATCACGCCGCTGATGCCGCCGAGCGTGAAGGTCGTCAGGAAGCCGAGCGCGAACAGCATCGGCGTGTCGAGGTGCAGCACGCCGCGCCACAGCGTCGCGAGCCACGAGAAGATCTTGATCCCGGTCGGCACGGCGATGATCGCGGTCGTGATCATCATCGGGATGCGGATCCAGCTCTGCATGCCCGAGACGAACATGTGGTGCGCCCACACCGTGAAGCCGAGGATCACGATCGCCAGCAGCGAGAACGCCATCATGCGATAGCCGAAGATCGGCTTGCGCGACTTCACCGAGATGATCTCGCTGATGATCCCGAAGCCCGGCAGCATCATGATGTAGACGGCCGGGTGGGAGTAGAACCAGAAGACGTGCTGGTACATCAGCACGCTGCCGTCCTTGCCGGCGCCGACGAACGCGTTGAAGAACTGGAAGCCGAGCGCGCGGTCGAGCAGCACGAAGAACTGCGAGGCGGCGATGAACGGCGTCGCGATCACGACCAGCAGCGACGTCGAGAAGTTCGCCCACACGAGCAGCGGCATGCGGAAGAAGCTCATGCCGGGCGCGCGCATCGTGATGATCGTCACGAGGAAGTTCAGCGCGGTCGCGATCGACGAGGCGCCGGCGAACTGCACGCCGATCGTGAAGAAGAGCTGCCCGAGCGGCATCGTCGTCGAGAGCGGGGCGTAGGCGGTCCAGCCGGTCGCGAACGACCCGCCCGGGGCGAGGAAGCTCAGCATCATGACCGTGCCGGCGACCGGCAGCATCCAGAACGACAGCGCGTTCAGGCGCGGGAACGCCATGTCCGGCGCGCCGATCATCAGCGGCAGCACGAAGTTCGCGATCCCCGCGAAGATCGGGATCACGAACAGGAAGATCAGCAGCGAGGCGTGGACCGAGACGAGCCCGTTGAACTCCTGGCTGTTGACGAACTGCATGCCGGGCTGCGCGAGCTCCGCGCGCATCAGCATCGCCATCAGGCCGCCGACGAACAGGAAGAAGACCGAGACGCAGATGTACTGGATCCCGATCACCTTGTGGTCGGTGTTGACGCGGAAGTAGTCCTTCCAGCTGTGCGCGCCGTGTGAGGAGTGGTCCTCCGGTCGCGTCGGGCGCCCCGAGACCCAGTAGAACCAGTAGTCGAAGCAGCCGAGGCCGACGAGGAAGAACAGCGGCGCGGCTATCAGCGAGACGATCGTGATCGCGTCGCCGTCGGACCACGGGTTGTCGAAGTGCATCGCGGTCCGCACGATCCCGACGAGCACGTAGGCGAACGCGATGCCGAGCGCGACGAACGCGCCTGCGCGATACCAACCGGGAGCGCGGAGCTTCGCGGTCATCCAGTCTCCTCCATCACTTCGACACGCTACCCAAGTACGCGACCAGTCCGTCGAGCTGCTGCGCGGTCAGCGTCTGCCCGAAGCCGGACGGCATGATGTTCGCCTGGTAGCCGGGCGCGATTCTCGCGTTCGGATCGACGATGTCCTGGCGGATGTCGGCCGGCGTCTGCCCTCTCAGCACTCTGAGGTCGGGGCCGGTCGTGCCGGTCGTGCCCGCGTCGGCGAGCGTGTGGCAGGAGCCGCAGCCGCCTTCGCCGGTGAAGGTCTGTCTGCCGAGCGCGATCAGCTGCGCCTGCGTCGGAGGCGCGCCGCCGCCGCCCGCGCCGCCGGCGCTCGCGGGCGCCTGCTTCTGCGCGAGCCATCTGGCGAAGGCGGCCGGCGTCATCACGTGGGCGGTGGAGCGCATGACCGAGTGGCCGAGGCCGCACAGCTCGGCGCAGACGACCGGATACGTGCCGAGCTTCGTGGGCGTCACGCGCAGGTGCGTGACGATGCCCGGGACGGTGTCGATCTTCACACGGAAGGCCGGGACCCAGAAGTCGTGGATCACGTCCTGGGAGTCGATGTCGAAGCGCACGGGGCGGTCCTTCGGCAGGTAGAGCTGGTCGGAGGCGACCATTCTTCCGCCGGGCTGCGGGTAGCTGAAGCTCCAGGCGAACTGGACCGCGTGGACCTTCACGACGAGCTCGTCCTTGTGCGTCTTCTCGATGTCGGTCAGCACGCCGTACGCGTAGCTGCAGAGCGACACGAGCAGGATCGCCGGGATCGCCGTCCAGACGACCTCGAGCCGGGTGTTGCCGTGGATCGGCGGTCCGTCCTCTCTCTCCTGGCCCGGGCGCATGCGGAACGCCCACGCGGAGTAGAGGATCACGGTCGTCACGAGCACGAAGATCGGGATCGAGACGATCATCAGCACGTGGTAGAGCGTGTCGATCGGCTTGTCCTGCTTCGCGGCGTCGGCCGGGAACCAGTGGATCCAGTACGACAGCGCGATGCCGATCGCGGACGCGATCGCGCCGATGACGACCATCTGGATGACGGGGTGCCTACGCACCGTTGAGTCCTCTCGCGTGCACCCTCACAACTCTCCGCCCGCGATCCTAAGGGACGGGCGGGACGAACTACAAATCGCGACGTCGTCCGACGGTCCTCGCGCGCGAGAACCGGAGGGTGAAAGCGGCCTCGCGCCAGGCTTGGACGGGCCCGTCGGCGCGTTTGGGGCCGCGGCTACGCGGCGCGCTGCATCGGCCTGCCGTGCTCGCGCGCGCGGGTGCGATATGCCGACGGCACCGCGCCGATGTGGCGGCGGAACGTCTTCGCGAACTGCGCGGGCTGGCGGTAGCCGACGCGGCGGGCGACCTCGCGCACGGTCAGCGACCCGCTCGCGAGCAGGCCGGCTGCGCGTTCCATGCGGACGCGCGTGAGGTGCTCGCGGAAGGTCGTGTGGCCGATCTCGGCGTACGCCCGCTGGAGCTGGCGGCGCGAGCTTGCGACACGGCGTGCGATGTCGTCGAGCTCGAGGTCGGAGGCGTACTCGGCTTCGACGATCCGGATCGCCTCCGTGAAGAGCTGCGTGCGGTGACGGACGGTTCCCGGACGTTGCATGTGCAGCAGATACGTGACAGCAGGGCGTTTGGTTTTCCTCGGCGCGGGCAAAGCTCGAAAGCTGGCGCAATCGCGCGCTTCGACGCACACGATAGGCAGACCGGCATGTGGGGAAGCTCATTCCCGGTGTGAACTATGCTTGAGGCAATCGTTGCAAGCAACCCGGGAGGACGACGATGCAGGTGCGCGAGGGGATGTCCGCCACGTCGCTCACGATCGGACCGGGCCACACGCTGCGCGACGCGGCGCGGCTCATGCACGAGCGCAACGTCGGATCGGCGATCGTGCTCGACGGCGACCAGCCGGGGCCGGGACTGCTGACGGAACGCGACGTGCTCGCGGCGATCGGGCGCGGGCTCGACCCCGACGCCGAGTTGGTCGGCGACCATCTCACGAGCGACCTCGTGTTCGCGGCGCCCGACTGGCCGCTCGAGCGCGCGGCCTGCGAGATGGTGCGCGGCGGCTTCCGCCACCTGATCGTCGTCGAGGGCGGCGAGCTCGTCGGCATCCTCTCGATGCGCGACGTCGTGCGCTGCTGGACTGAGGACGGCGCGGTCTGCGAGATCCCGCTGGCGGAGAGCCGGATCTAGCGGAGCACGCTAGCCCGGCGAGGACAAGCCAGGCTAGTGGGCCGAGTGCTCTGGTGGGAGCTGTGCGATGTCTCGCCGCGTGGAGGCGATCCACTTCCACGTCGTGACGACGAACAGCACGATGCCGACGGCGCTCAGGTACCAGCCGAGCGTGACGCCGATGATGCCGAGCGTGATGCCGGCTGCGCAGAGGATCGGCAGCAGGCTCGGACCGGGGAGGTGGATCTCCTCGCCGACGGGCGGCGGGGTCTGCTCGGGGGTCGCCATCAGATGGTTGATTTCACGAGATTCGTGGATGCGAGGGGTGCGATGGGTGGATGCTGGGCGGCGCGTGGTGTCGAAGTCAATGCCGGCGGCATTGGCGAGACGCCGGGTGGCGTCCAGCGTCGCCCAGCGTGCCCGTTGCGCCGCGAGATCGTGAAATCAACCATCTAGGAGATGTAGATCGCGGCGGCCAGGAACGAGGCGCCAAACATGAAGACGCAGACCGCTGTGGCGATCAGCGCGGAGCGGATGTTCTTGCGGGCGAGGCGACGATCCATGAGCGCGTGAATCCTATCGGTCTCGGGGGCGGGGCGAGGCGCGGTCGGACGACCTTCAGAGCTTGACGTCGGCCACCATCGCGGCGAACAGCAGCGCGAGGTAGAGCAGCGAGAAGAGGTAGAGGCGCAACGCGGCGCGGCGGTCCGGATGGCGCTGCAGCCGCACCGCGAGCGTCACGAAGACGGCGCCGAGCACGCCCGCGCAGACGGCATAGATGCCGTCGAACAGGCGCCCGGCGAACGGCAGGAGCGTGATCGCCACGAGCAGCGCGCTGTAGAGCGTGATCTGGCGGCGCGTCTCGTCCTCGCCGCGCACGACCGGCAGCATCGGGACCCCGACCTTCGCGTACTCGTCCTTCATCAGCAGCGACAGCGCCCAGAAGTGCGGCGGCGTCCAGTAGAAGACGATCGCGAACAGGTACAGCGCGGCGGGGTCGAGCGAGCCGCGCGTGGCGGCCCAGCCGACGAGCGGCGGCACGGCGCCGGCGGCGCCGCCGATGACGATGTTCTGCGGCGTGGCACGCTTGAGCCACAGCGTGTAGACGAACACGTAGCCGAGGAAGCCGGACAGCGCCAGCGCCGCCGCCAGCACGTTGACGGTCAGGCTCAGCTGAGCGAAGGAGAGCGCGGCGAGCGCGATCCCGAACGTGAGCGCCGCGCGCGGGGAGATGCGCCCGGCCGGGATCGGCCGCGTGGCGGTGCGCGCCATGCGCACGTCGATGTCGCGGTCGTACCAGTGGTTGACCGCTCCCGCGCCGCCGGCGGAGAGCGCGCCGCCGATCAGCGTCAGCAGGATCAGGCCGAGCGACGGCCGGCCGGCGACCTCCATCGTCGCGACGGTCGTGAGCAGCAGCAGCAGCTGGACGCGCGGCTTCGTCAGCGTGACGTAGTCCGCGACGAGCTGGCGCAGGCTCGTGCGTGCGATGACCGCGCTGGTGGGGGAGGTGAGGCGAGACGCTTCCACGACCGCAGGGCAGCCTAGCGCGTGCGGCAGGCGGGCCGGGTCGGCACCGTCACACGAAGGTGACGGGCTGACCGACCGTCCCGGGCTGCTCGATGCCGGACTGACGCTCGACCTGGCGGCGGATGTCCTTCATCGGCTCGACCGAGCGCACGCGCGGGATCACGTCGAAGTTGATGACCGGCGGCGGCGAGGTCGTGAACCACTCCAGCGTGTTCGCCTTCCACGGGTCCGGGCCGGCGATCGCGCCGCGCTTGTAGCTGCGGATGAAGTTGATGACGCTCAGCAGGATCCCGAAGCCGAGGATGAAGGCGCCGACGGTCGAGATCTGGTTGTAGACGGTCAGGCCCGCGTTGGCCGGGTACTGGTAGACGCGCCGCGGCATGCCCGAGAGGCCGGCGGCGTGCTGCACCAGGAACGTGACGTTGAAGCCGACGAACATGAACCAGAACGACGCCTTGCCGAGCGGCTCGCTGCACAACCGGCCCGTGATCTTCGGGTACCAGTAGTAGAGGCCGGCGAAGATCGTGAAGACCGCGCCGCCCATCAGCACGTAGTGGAAGTGTGCGACGACGAAGTACGTGTCGGTGAGCTGCCAGTCGACGGGGAAGACGGCCAGGAAGATGCCGGTGATCCCGCCGACGACGAAGATCGAGATGAAGCCGACGCAGAAGATCAGCGGCGTCTTGAAGTCGATGTTGCCGCGCCACAGCGTCGCGATCCAGTTGAAGATCTTCACGCCCGTCGGCACGGCGATCAGGAACGAGCTGAGCATGAAGAAGCCGAGCACGACGGTCGGCACGGGCGTCTGGAACATGTGGTGGGCCCACACGAGCGCCGCGAGGAACGCGATCACGACGGTCGACGCCGCGATCGCCTTGTAGCCGAAGATCGGCTTGCGCGCGAACACCGGCAGGATCTCCGAGACGATCCCGAAGCCCGGCAGGATCATGATGTAGACCTCGGGGTGCCCGAAGAACCAGAACAGGTGCTGCCACAGCAGCGGCGAGCCCCCTTGCGTCGGGTCGAAGAAGTGGGTCCCGAAGTTGCGGTCCGTCAGCAGCATCGTGACGGCGCCCGCGATCACCGGCAGCGCGAGGATCAGCAGCAGCGCGTAGATCAGGATCGCCCAGACGAACAGCGGCAGGCGGCCCCAGCCCATGCCGGGCGCGCGCATGTTGACGATCGTCGCGTAGAAGTTGATCGCGCCGACGAGCGAGGAGATGCCGGTGAGGTGGATCAGGTAGATCCACGCGTCCTGGCCGCCGCTCGGCGTGAACGTGTGCTCCGAGAGCGGCGTGTAGGAGAACCAGCCGGCCTCCGGCGGCTGCCAGAACAGCGAGCTGTAGAAGACGATCCCGCCGAACAGCAGCAGCCAGTACGAGAGCGCGTTCAGACGCGGGAACGCCATGTCGCGCGCGCCGATCATCAGCGGCAGGAAGTAGTTCGCGAAGCCCGCCATCATCGGCACGACGAACAGGAAGATCATCGTCGTGCCGTGGAGCGTGAAGAGCTCGTTGTAGTGCTCGGGCGTGATCAGGTTGTTGTTCGGCGCGCCGAGCTGGAGGCGTATGAGCAGCGCCTCGACGCCGCCGATCAGGAAGAAGGCGAACGTCGTGACGATGTAGAGGATCCCGATCTTCTTGTGGTCGGTCGTGGTGAACCACTCGGTCCACCGCGCGCGCGTGGGCTCGGCCTTGACCTCGTGGGCGATCACCTGAGGCACCGGGCGGAGTGCGGGAGCGGTGGTTGCCATTGTCGGTTCGGGTTCCTTTGTCTGCTCGGTGGGATCTAGAGCGTCCCGTAAGCGGTCAGTTGCCGGCGCAGCTGGATGACCTGTCTGTTGGCGGCGGCGATGCGGGCCTTCTGGTCGGCGATCCAGGTGAGGTACTGGTCGGGCGTCACGATCCGCACGCGCGCGGTCATGTCTGCGTGGTTGCGGCCGCACAGCTCGGCGCACTGGCCTCTGTACAGGGCGCCGGCGTGCGGCGCCTTGAACCACGTGTAGTTGTGGTAACCCGGGATGGCGTCGAACTTGCCGCCGAGCTTCGGGATCCACCACGAGTGGATGACGTCGGTCGACTGCAGGTCGAGCACGACCGTCGTGTTCGCCGGGACGACCATCTCCTGGTAGGAGTAGGGCAGGCCGAACGCGTTGGACTTGCAGTTCGCGCCGTACGTGTAGCGCCAGATGTACTGGCGGCCGGTGACGCAGATCGTGAGCTTCTTGCCGTTCGGCGGCGTCGGCTCGGTCGTGGAGGCGAACTGCAGGCCGGTCGCGTCGCTGTTCGGCGGGTTCTGGATCGAACCGAGCTTCGCGAACGTGACGGCGGCGAGCACCACGAGGATCAGCGCGGCGCCGACGGTCCAGGTGATCTCCAGACGCGTGTTGCCGTGGATCTGCGCGGCGACGCGGCCTCTCTTGGCGCGGAACCTGACGACGGAGTACAGCAGCGCGCCCTCGACTACCACGAACACGACGATCGCGATGTAGAGCACGATCTTGTAGAGCGAGTGGATCTGGTCGGCGTTCGGGGACCCACCGGACTCGGGTGTGGCGAAGCCGGCGAACGCGCCGCTGGCGAACACGAGCGAGCCGATCGTCGCGAGCAGCAGGGCCGCGACGAGGCGGCGGCGGAGGGAGGATTCAGGTCGCAAGGCGGCGCGGATTCTACTCATGGAGCGGCGGAGTGCCGCGTCACCTCGGCGTGCGGGCTGACATCGGCGTCACTCAACGACCCTTGAACGCGGCGGGGCGCTTCTGCAGGAACGCGGTGACGCCCTCGACGAAGTCGCGCGTCGTCGCCTGCTCCTGCTGGACCGCCGCCTCGAGCTCGAGCTGCTCCGCCAGCCGGCCGTACGCCCACGCGTTCAGCTGGCGCTTCGCGCCGGCGTAGGAGCGGGTCGGGCCGGCGGCGAGCCGGGCGACGAGCGCGTCCGCGGCGCCGGCCAGCTCGTCGTCCGCGTGGACCGCGTTGACGAGCCCCCACGCGAGCGCCTGCGGTCCGTAGACGCGCTCGCCGAGCAGCGCCATCTCCAGTGCGCGCGTGAGCCCGGCGCGCGCCGGGATGAAGGCCGAGGAGCCGCCGTCCGGGACCAGCCCGATGTTCACGAATGCGAGCAGGAAGTAGGCCGACTCAGCGCACAGGATCAGGTCGCAGGCGAGCGCGAGCGAGCAGCCGACGCCGACCGCGCCGCCGTTGACGGCCGCGACGACCGGCTTGGGCAGCTCGCGGATCCCCGTGATGACGGGGTGATAGCGCTCGTGCAGCGAGGTCTGCAGGTCGGGGTGGCCGTCGTCGGTGGTGTCGAAGCCGGCGCTCAGATCGGCGCCGGAGCAGAACCCGCGCCCCGCGCCGGTGAGCAGCACCGCGCGCAGGCTGTCGTCCTCTTCGACGCGGGCGAGCGCCGCGCGCAGGTCGCGCGTGAGCGTGGCCTCCCACGCGTTCATCTTCTCCGGACGGTTCAGCTCGATCCGCGCGGCACCGCCGGCGCGCTGGAGGTTCACGGTCTCGTAGGCGTGGACCAGCTCGTAGTCGCTCATGGGGGCCGATGCTATGGCCGTCGTGCCGCCGCCGCGCCGGCTGCATGACACGCCGCTCATATACTCCCCGCGCTTTGCGGAAGTCCCAGGCCATCCGAGCAGCGGCGTGGGCGGTCGTCGCCGCGGGCGTCGCGGCGCCGCTGGTGCGCCGCCGGGCGCGCCTGCCGAAGCCGGTCGTGCTCGCCACGGCGGCGGCGGCGCCGGTGGCGGTGTGCGTCGCGCTCCCGCGAACCCGCGCGCGCGACGTCGCGACGTGCGCGTTGCAGATGTGGGCCTACCTCGCTGCGTACGAGATGCCGCACGACGATCCGGACGCGCTCCACGCGCGCGTGCGGATCGACTATCCCGTGAAGATCGACACCGCGCTCGGGCTCGGCACGCCGCCGACGCTGCGCCTGCAGCGCCTCCTGCGCCCGCCCGGCCAGATGCGCCGCTACGAGAAGCTGCTCGTGTGGACGCACTGGCTGTGGTTCCTCGTGCCGCACGCCGCGACGGCCTACGTGCTCGGGCGCGAGCGCGAGCGCTTCGGCCGCGCGGCGGCCACCACCTATGCCGTCTTCGACCTCGGCGCCGTCGTGTACTGGCTGCTGCCGACCGCGCCGCCGTGGTACGCGGCCGCGAGAGGTCGGCTCGGTGACCATCGCACGCCGCCGGTGCGGCGCATGATGGTGGAGTACGGGGAGCAGTTCTGGAAGCACCGCTGGGGGCCGCTCTACTCTGTTTTGGGAGGCAATCCCCTCGCCGCCATGCCCTCCCTGCATTTCGCCACGTCCGTCAACGCCGCTCACCTGCTCGCCGAGTCCGGTCCCGTCGAGGGCGCGATCGGCTGGACGTACGCGCTCACGCTCGGACTCGCGCTCGTCTACCTCGGCGAGCACTACGTCGCCGACCTGCTCGCCGGGCTCGTGCTGACCGAGAGCGTGCGCGCGCTCGCGCCGAGCATGGGGCCGCGGCTGGAGCGCGCCGCACGCGTCGTGCAGGCGCTCGAGGCACGGGCGCAGGACTGATGGCCGAGGACGCGGTCGAGCCGGCCACGCGCGCGCATGTGCACGACGCGCCGCCGGCGCCGCTCGCCGCGCCCGCGAACGCCGAGCTTTCGCACGACGACGAGGAGATGCCGCGCGTCGCGCTGACGCGGCGGCGCGTGATCGCACTCGTCATCTTCGTGCTCGTGGCGATCGGGTTCCTGTACTTCGTCCTGCCGCAGATCAAGGGCGTCAAGGAGGTCTACGAGAGAGTCTCCGGCGGAGACCATGTCTGGCTTGCGGTCGCGCTCGCGCTCGAGCTGGCCTCGATCGCCAGCTACGTGGCGCTGTTCCATGGCATCCACGTGCCGCCGGGCTCGCCGCTCAGGCACCGCGACAGCTATCTGATCACGATGGCCGGCCTCGCGGCGACGCGGCTGCTGGCGGCCGGCGGCGCCGGCGGCGTGGCGCTGACGGCGTGGGCGTTGCGGCGCTCGCGCATGCAGCGACGCGAGGTCGCCGAGCGGATGATCGCGTTCCTCGTCGTGCTCTACGGCGTCTACGTCGTCGCGATGCTCGTCTGCGGGGTGGGCCTGCGCACGGGGCTGTTCGCGGGGCCGGCGCCGTTCGGCCTGACGGTCGTCCCGGCGATCGTCTCCGGCGTCGCGATCCTCTTGTTCGGGGCGGTCTCGCTCGTGCCGCAGGACTTCGAGCGGCGCATCGAGCGGATGGCGCCGCGCCGGCCGCGGCTCGCGCGGCTGCTGCGCCGGGTCGCGCTTGCGCCGGCCTCGATGCGGGGCGGCGTGCGCTTCGCGCTCTCCAAGACGGTGCGCCCGGACTGGGCGATGATCGGCGCGGTCACTTGGTGGGCGTTCAACATCGCCGTGCTGTGGGCGTCGTTCCGCGCGTTCGGCGCCTCGCCGCCCGTCGCCGTGCTCGTGCAGGGCTTCTTCGTCGGGATGCTCGCGAACCTGCTGCCGATCCCGGGCGGGATCGGCGGCGTCGACGGCGGCATGATCGGCGCGTTCGCGGCCTTCGGCGTCGACGCCGGGGTCGCCGTGCTCGCGGTCCTCTCGTATCGTCTGTTCGCGTTCTGGCTGCCGACGGTGCCGGGCGTGATCGCCTACTTCCAGCTGCGGCGGCGCGTCCAGCGCTGGCGGCACCGCTTGACGCCGGCCTGAGCCGCAGCGGCGCGGTCAGGCGCTATACTTTGTGAAGTATTGAGAACGGAGCGGGAATGGCTGACGTCGAGGACGTGATCATCATCGGAAGCGGTCCGGCCGGCTACACGGCCGCGCTCTACACCGCGCGCGCGAACCTCTCGCCGCTGGTGATCGAGGGCTTCGCCTGGGGCGGCCTGCTCCAGCAGACGACCGACGTCGAGAACTTCCCCGGGTACCCGAACGGGATCATGGGGCCGGAGATGATGCAGGAGCTGCGCGACCAGGCCGAGCGCTTCGGCACGCGCTTCATCACCGACGACGCGACGAGAGTCGAGCTGACCGACGGCGGGATCCAGACCGTCTGGATCGGCGACGAGGCGCACCGCGCGAAGGCGGTCGTGCTCGCGATGGGCGCCCAGCACAAGAAGCTCGGGGCTCCCGGCGAGGAGCTGCTGTCCGGGCGCGGCGTCTCCTACTGCGCCACCTGCGACGCGGCCTTCTTCAAGGAGCACGACACCGTCATCGTCGGCGGCGGCGACTCCGCGATGGAGGAGGCGATCTTCCTCGCGAAGTTCGCCGCCAGAGTCCACGTGATCCACCGCCGCGACGAGTTCCGCGCCTCGCCGATCATGCTCGACCGCGCGAGAGCGGTCGAGAACATCGAGTTCCTGACGCCGTACGTGCCGGAGGAGTTCGCCGCCGGCGAGAACGGCGCGCTCGCGACCGTGCGCGTACGCCATGCGGAGAGCGGCGCGCTGCGCGAGGTGCCCGCGACGGGCGCGTTCATCGCGATCGGCCACGAGCCGCAGTCGGAGCTGGTGGCGGGGCAGGTCGGCCGCGACGAGAACGGCTACGTGACGACGGCCGGCCACTCGACGCGCACGAACCTCGCGGGCGTGTTCGCCGCCGGCGACCTCGTCGACCACACCTACCGCCAGGCGGTCACGGCCGCCGGCTCGGGCTGCAAGGCCGCGCTCGACGCCGAGTGGTACCTGCGCGACACGCCGCCGGACGTGGCGGTGCGACCGGCGTCGGAGACGATCGAGGCGTAGCCCTCCTCGCGCTCAGAGGACGCTGAAGTCGATCTCGAGCGTGGGGTCGACGGCGAGCGCCGCGGTCAGCGACCCGGCGAGCGCGGCGACGAGCAGCTCGCGCACCTGGGGCGCGGGCAGGTCGCGGTGGTCGAGCCAGTCGAGGCTCACGCCCTCGACGAAGCTGAGCCAGCCCTCCAGCGCGGTGCGCAGCGTGGGGGAGGGCTCGGCCTGGTGGGCGACGCCCTCGGCGATCAGGCGCAGGAACTCCGCGCGGTCGCGGTCGCGGATCGCGCGGATCTCCGGATCGGAGCCGAGCCCGGCGAGGTACAGGGCGCGGAAGCGCTCGGAGGCCTCGTCGACGAACGCGAGATAGCAGTCGAGCGTGCGGCGCAGGCGCTCGGCGGGCGGCAGCGCCGGATCGGGCTGGGCGAGCTCCAGCAGCTCGTCGGCCTCGGCGCGGATCGTCGCGAGGTAGAAGCCGCGCTTGCTTCTGAAGTAGTAGTAGAGCAACCCCTTCGCGACGCCCGCGGCGGCGGCGACGTCGTCGATCGAGAGCTCGTCGTACGCGTGCTTGGCGAACAGCTGGCGACCGATCGCGAGCAGCTCCGCACGGCGGTCGGCGACCGGAGCCGCGGCTGTGTCTTGACTTGCGTTCAAGGTGCTCACTATCGTAGCCCGCATGAGCTTGAATGATGTTCAAACGGCTCCGGGCCGCGCCGCGGCCGACCTGATCTCCTACGAGGACCTGTACGCCCGCTGGGAGCAGGGCAACTGGAGCGCGACCGAGCTGGACTTCAGCGAGGACGCGCGCCAGTGGCGCGAGCAGCTCACCGACTTCGAGCGCAAGGCCGCGCTGTGGAACTACGCGCTGTTCTTCTGGGGCGAGGACGCCGTCGCCGACAACCTCTCGCCCTACATCGACGCCGCGCCGCTCGAGGAGCAGAAGTACTTCTTCACCACGCAGCAGGTCGACGAGGCGCGCCACGCGGTCTTCTTCAAGCGCTTCATGCACGAGGTCTGCGGCCTCGGCGACGGCAGCGCGAAGGGCGGGCTCGACGCGATCAGGCCCGAGCTGACGTGGGGCTTCCGCAAGGTCTTCGACCGCCTCGACACGATGGCCGACGAGCTGCGCCGCGACCGCTCGCCGGCGAGGCTGTCGGCGGCCGTGACGCTCTACCACATGGTGATCGAGGCGACGCTCGCGCAGCCCGGCCAGCACTTCATCACCGCCTACCTGGAGGACCGCGACATCCTCCCGGCGTTCCGCGAGGGGATGCAGCAGATCGCGCGCGACGAGCAGCGCCACATCGCCTTCGGCGTGAAGCTGCTGCACGACGTCGCCTCCCACGACGAGCGCTGCCGGCGCGCGGTCGCCGATCTGCTGCGCGAGGTGACGCCGTGGGGGCCGGCCGTCCTGCAGCCGCCGGGCTGGGACCGCCGCTACACCGAGGTGTTCGGCTTCAGTCTGGAGGACATCGGCGAGGAGGGCGTCAACTCGCTGACGACGAAGCTGCGCAGCGCCGGCATGCCGATCGACGAGCTGCCGGGCCCGGCGATCCTGCCCCAGGGCGAGACGCCGCGCGAGCTGGCCGAGCGCGGGCCGCTGCTCGTGCAGGCCGGGCTGCTGGGCGAGAGACAGGCGGCGCCGCCGAAGGACGCCGCGTCGATCGAGCTGGTGATGGACGCGCTGCGCCGCGGGCTGCCGCCCACGAACGGGGCGCGGCTGACGGTGCAGTTCGCCTTCACCGACGTCGAGCCGTGGACGCTGCGCCTGAACGGCGGCGAGCCGACGGTCGAGCGCGGCGCCGCGCCGAAGGCCGACGTCACGCTGCGCACGAGCTGGGAGGACTGGCTCGACATCGCCGGCTTCCGCGTCAACCCGGGCTCGGCGATCGTGCGCGGCAAGCTGCGTCCGCGTGCGCGGCTGTCGGCGTTGAAGGTACTGCCGGCGGTGCTCGGCGGGCGGGCGCGCGTCTGACGGCCCGCGGGCAGGGGACGACCTGTCTCCTGCGGAGCAGGAGACAGGTCGGCTGGAGACGAGGCGTCTGCTCAGATGGCCGGCTGGCCCGGCTGCTGGCCGGTCTGCATGGTCCTGAGCCCGTTGCAGATGTACTCGAACAACTTGGGGTTGAGGAAGTACATCAGCATCCAGGTGTGGAGCCAGTTGGCCTTACGTCGCGGGCTGAGGTATCCGGTGCTGATTCTGAAGCGGCGAACGCTTCCCTGCTTCCCCGGATCGCCGATGGTCACCAGGATCGTGTCGGGATCCATGATGTCATCCGCGAGCCACACTGACGCGACCGTGAAGACCGCTCCCGCGCGACTCAGCGACGTCCGTCCTGGTTTCATGATCTGCTCGTAGTCGGACAGCGGAGTGGCCGAAGGGTCCACCGGACCCCGGTCGCCCAAGCTCAGCGTGTCAAACACGGCCTGTTGGTATGCCTCCAGCACGGAGAGCGCCTGATTGGCGCCGTAGCCGGGTGGGTCGATTGGTTGATAGTAAGTCATGTGTTTCCTGTTGCTTTCTTCACAGGCTCGCGCCCGTGACTACTGCTAAACGACAACGCTCCGTCTCTGGCTCCCCTGGCAAACGCTTCGCCTCGCCCTCGAAGGGACGCTATGAGGAGAGGTACAGAGATTTCACCCGGGTAGATGGCGCTGGCGGCGCCCTATTCCCGCCGCGGCTGCCGCGACCGGGCAGGGAGCAGCTTGTCCTCCGTTTGGGGACGGAGGACAAGCTGGGTCAGGCAGAGCTCAGGACTTGCGCGGGTTGTTGAGGCTGTCAACCGCGCGTTCAAGCTGGCTGACTGCCACAGCCCATTGGTCGAACGGAACAGGCTGCTCGGGGAGCAGCAGGACCGCCACGGCCATCCCGATGAGGGTTCCGACACTTCTGGGACCGGCCCAGGGGTGCAGCGAGACAGGGACCAGAGCCTCGTAGCGCCGGTTCGCCTCTCCGTACTTGGGTGCCTGCTCTTGGAGCGTGACCTTGAGCTCGGCTCCGCCACTCCAGATGACCGTCACGGAGCGGACCAGCTTCGGTCCGGCCGCGACGCTGAAGGAGCGGTAACGCCCTCCTGCGTTGTGGTCGAGGACGGGTGCGGAGGGATCGGGGCTCGTCAGTGACTCGCCGAACTGCAGGCGATATGCGCCTGTTCTCAGCGCCCCCTCGGCAGCCTCGAATGCCTCCAGCCCAAGTTCGTCTGTTGTTGGGATTTCCATATTGCATCCTTTGCATCTCTGCCCTCGCTCCCCGGCAACGATCGCCTACGCTCCCAATGAGCGCGATGAGGTGAATGGAGAGATGCGATGAAGGAGACCGCGGCCGGGCGCGGTTTCTTCCACGCGGCTACGGCGTGAGGACGATCTTGAGCGCCTCGCGCGCGTCGTAGACGCGGTAGGCCTCGGGCGCGTCGGCGAGCGGCATGTGGCGGGTGACGAGCGGGGCGGGGTCGAGGATCCCCGCCTGCATGAGGGCGAGGACGCGGTCGACGTGGGCGATCACGTTCGCGAGGCCGAGCCGCAGTTGCAGGCCCTTCAGCCACGCGAGACCGAGTGGGACCTCGCCCTTGCCGGCGTAGGCGCCGATCCCCGACACGACCCCGGCGTCGCGCGTGAGGCTGATCGCGAGCGCGAGCGGGGCGGGGTCGCCGACCGCGTCGACGGTCACGTCGACGCCGCCGCCGGTCGCCCTGCGCACGGTCCCCTTCGGGTCGTCGTCGGTCAGGTGCAGCGGCGTCGCGCCGAAGCGCTGCGCCATTGCGAGCCGGTCGGCGACCGTGTCGATTGCGTAGATCTGCGAGGCCCCGGATGCGCGCGCGGCCTGGATCGCGCACAGGCCGACCGGGCCGAGCCCGAGCACCGCGACCGTGTCGCCGGCTCTCACGCCCGCGTGCGCGACGGCGTGATAGCCGGTGCCCATCACGTCGCCCGCGAACAGCGCGACGTCGTCGCTCATGCCCTCCGGCACGCGCCGCAGCGTCAGGTTCGCGTGCGGGACGAGCAGCGCCTCGGCCTGCGCGCCCTGGAGGTTCCCGAGCTTGCCGCCGTGGCCGAACGTGCGGCCGTGCGCGCAGCGGTGGTAGTCGCCGCGGATGCAGGGCGTGCAGGTCGCGCAGGCGGTGACGAACGTCCCCAGCACACGGTCGCCGACCGCGACGCGCTCGACCTGCGGGCCGGCGTCGATCACCGTGCCGACGAACTCGTGGCCGATCGTGAAGCCCTGCTCCACCGGCACCCGCCCGTGGTAGATGTGCAGATCCGAGCCGCAGATGCCGCTGGCGCCGATGCGGACGATCGCGTCGTCGGGGGCGCTGAGGGTCGGCTCGGGGACCTCCGCGACGGCGACCTCGCCGGGAGCCTGGAAGGTGACGGCGTGCATCAGTCGCTCTCCTCGTCGCTGTAGGTGAAGAAGCCCTCGCCGGTCGAGCGCCCGAGCCGGCCCGAGAGCACGAGCCGGCGCAGCAGCGGCGCGGCGCGGTAGCGCTCCTCGCGGTACTCGTCTGCCAGCGCGTCCAGCACCGCGAGGACGTGATCGAGGCCGATCGCGTCCCCCCACGCGAGCGGCCCGCGCGGGTGGTTGAGGCCGTGGACCATGCCGGCGTCGAGGTCGGCGGGCGTGCCGACGCCCTCGCCGACCGCGAAGGCCGCCTCGTTGACGAGCTGGCAGACGATCCGGCCGAGCACGAGCCCGGGCGCGTCGCCGACCCACTCGGCGTGCAGGCCGAGCGTCGCGAAGAAGCGCTCGGTCGCGGTGACCGCGGCGTCGAGCGAGTCCGGCCCGCGCGTCAGCTCGACGAGGCCGCCGCGCGCGAGCGGCGGGAGCGCGTGGAAGCCGACCGCGGCGCCCCCCGGGTCCAGAGCGGCAAGCGACCCTTCGTGCAGGCAGATCGCCTGCGGGCCGCCCTGCAGCGGCGGATCGTCCTCGCCCGCGCCGCAGTCGAGGATCAGGAACGGCACCTCGCCGTCGGCCTCGGCGGGCGTGCGCGCGTCCCAGCCGGCGTCGCTCGCGCGTTCGAGCAGCAGGTGCACGAGCGGGATCTCGCCGGCGACCACGACGACCGGGCCGCCCGGCGCGCTCGGCAGCTCGCCGCGCGGCGGCTCGGCCGGGTCCTCGGGGCGATGCGGGCCGTCGGCGTAGTCGTAGAAGCCGCGGCCGGACTTGCGGCCGGTGCGGCTGGCGGCGACCATCCGCGCGCTCAGCGGCGAGGGGCGCCAGCGCGGCTCGCCGAAGCTCAACTCGTGGAACGACTTCGAGACGTCGAAGCCGACGTCGACGCCGACGAGGTCCATCAGCTCGAACGGGCCCATGCGGAAGCCGCCGCCCAGGCGGGTGATGCGGTCGACCTGCTCGACGGTCGCGATCCGCTCGGTGACCAGCCGCAGCGCCTCCAGCCCGAACGGGCGGTTCGCGCGGTTGACGAGGAAGCCGGGGCCGTCGGCCGCGTCGATCACGACCTTGCCCATCGCGGCGCCGAGCGCGCGGGCCTGCGCGAGCGCCGCCTCGCCCGAGTCCTCGCCGGCGACGACCTCGAGCAGTCTCATCAGCGGCGCGGGGTTGAAGAAGTGCATGCCGACGACGCGCTCGGGGTGCTCGAGGGCGCCCGCGATCGCGGTGATCGGGATCGAGGACGTGTTGCTCGCGAGCACGCAGTCGGGCGCGACGATCTCCGCCAGGCGCGCGAACAGCTCGCGCTTGAGGTCGAGCCGCTCGGGCGCGGCCTCGATGATCAGCTCGCAGGGGGCGAGCGCGTCGAGCGTCTCGGCGACCTCCAGCCGCGCTGCGGCCGCGTCGGCCTCCTCGGCGCTCCAGCGTCCGCGCTCGGCGCCCTTCGCGAGGTTCGCGCGGACCGTCGCCGTCCCGCGTTCGAGCGCCGCCGGGATGGGGTCGTGCAGCAGCGTGCGCGCGCCGGCGAGCGCGGCGAGCTGCGCGATCCCGCCGCCCATCGTGCCGGCGCCGACGACGCCGACGGTCTGCGGGATGGCGGAACTCACCCGGTCAGCGCGTTGACGCCGGTCGCCGCGCGGCCGATGATCAGCTTCTGGATCTGCGAGGTGCCCTCGTACAGGGTCGTGACGCGCACGTCGCGGAAGTATCGCTCGACCGGGTGATCGTCCACATAGCCGGAGCCGCCGTGGACCTGGATTGCGGTGTTCGCCGTGCGCACCGCCGCCTCGGTCGCGAACAGCTTCGCGATCGACGTCTCGGTCGTGGACGGCTTGCCCTGGTCCTTCAGCACGCCCGCCCGCCACGCGAGCCCGCGCGCGGCCTCCATGTCGACGATCATGTCGGCGATCATCTGCTGCACGAGCTGGAAGCTCGCGAGCGGCTTGCCGAACTGCTCGCGCTCCTTCGCGTAGGCGACGCACGCGTCGACGCAGCCCTGCATCACGCCGACGCAGCCGCACGAGACCGAGTAGCGGCCGGAGTCGAGCGCGCTCATCGCGACCTTGAAGCCGTCGCCGATCCCGCCGAGCATCGCCTCGTCCGAAACCTCGACCTCGTCGAGCGCCAGCTCGGCCGTGTCGGACCCGCGCAGGCCGAGCTTGTGGTGGATCGGCTGCGCCGCATAGCCGGCGTGGTCGGTGTCGACGAGGAAGCAGGCGAGCCCGCGGTAGCCGAGCGACGGATCGGTCTGCGCGAAGATCAGCGCGACCTTCGCGTGGCAGCCCTGCGAGATGAACATCTTCGACCCGGAGATCGACCAGCCGCCGTCGACCTTCTTCGCGCGCGTCTTCTGGTTGGCGGCGTCGGAGCCGGTGTCGGGCTCGGTCAGGCCGAAGCAGCCGAGCCACTCGCCGGAGGTCAGCTTCGGCAGGTAGGTCTGCTTCTGCTCCTCCGTGCCCCACTTGAGGATCGCCGAGCAGACGAGCGAGGTCTGGACCGAGACGACGGTGCGCATCGAGGAGCAGCCGCGCCCGATCTGCTCGACCACGAGCCCGTAGGAGATGTAGTCGAGGCCGGCGCCGCCGTACTCGCGCGGGACGATCGCGCCGAGATAGCCCTGGGCGGCCATCTTCGCGACCAGGTCGGTGTCGAAATGGGCGTTGCGGTCGTTCTCGCGGGCGCGCGGGACGATCTCGTTGTCGGTGAACTCGCGCGCGGTGTCGCGGATCAGGCGCTGCTCGTCGGTGAGGTCGAAGTCCATGGCCGGCACGCTATCTCGCGCGCCGCCGCGCTTCGCCGGTTCGAGTCCGCGCCCTCGCCGCGACTCCCGACCGCGGGGGCTGTGCGGCCGGGAGTCGGCGGGCCGTCGTCCCCGGCCGGCGTGCCGGCCGGCCGGGGGCGCCGTGCTGGGACTAGGTCACGGACCGTGAGTCAGATGTACGGAGTCCGCTCACGAGGATGGGGTCGCCGTGACCTGCACGGCCGACGAGACGCCCCGCTGGTTCACGGGGCCGCCGGGTACGACGGTGCGGTAGCTGGCGGTGCCTGCGGCGGCCAGGGCGTAGGGGATCGAGTAGGCCGAGCCCACGCCGACGCGCGCGAACGCGACGGTCTGCCAGACGCCGTTGTCGAGGCGCTGCAGCAGCACGATGTGGCCGAGCTTGCTCGGCTGCACGGTTCCGCTGAACGTCACGACGGTGCCGACGGGCGCGCTCGTCGCGCTCGCCGACAGCGAGACGACGTCCTTGACGCCCTCGAACAGCCGCGCCGTGCGCTGTCTCGGGCTCGTCGTGACGCGCACCTGGTAGACGGTGTTGCGCGGCGGGCTCTGCGTGAACGAGTAGTTGCCGCTGCCGTCGGTCATGCCGGTGGCGAGCGCGTGCAGCCGGCCGCGCCACTCGTCGCGCGCGAACAGCGTCACCGACGTGTTCGCACCGCCCGCGAGCGTGCCCGTGATCGTGACGCCGGCGCCGAAGTCGATCGGGTCGGCGCTCGCGTTGATCGTGAAGCCGGCCACCTGGAGCTGCTGGACGGTGATCGAGATCGGCGTCGAGGCGGTGCGCAGCGTGCGGCGGTTCGGTTGCAGCACCGTGCGCAGCGTGCGGTCGCCCGGCACGCGGAAGCGGTGCACGATCGCGTACGTGCCGTTGGCGTGCGCGAAGCCGCCGTCGATCGTGATCCAGCGGTCGCCGTTGATGCCGGCCTGCCGCTGGAGCAGGATCCGCCGCCCCGCGCCCGCCGGCGTGACCGTGCCGGTGAAGGAGATCGGCGTGGCGGTGGTGAGGGCTCCGCTCGGCTGGTCGAGCGTGATCGTCGCGGCGGCACGCGGCGGGTGGTGGGGGCGGTGCCGTCGCGCGGACGCCGCCGCCGGCAGCGCAAGCGCGAGCGCGGCGAGGGCGACCATGAGCATGACGATGCGAGAGCGCAAGCGATCCTCCAGTGCAGGCATTGACAGGCGACTGACCCCCGGCTGACGGCTCTTCCGTGTGCCGTCCGGCTCGGCCGGCGGGGATGTGGTGACGCCTGCTTGAACACCGGCTTCTCGGCTGAGTTGCGGCGGTATGCTCGGACCGGGAATGGACCCGTTCCTCGCGATCGTGCTCGGCTCCATCGCGCTCGTGCTCGGCGCCTTCGTCGTGCTGGGCATCCTCACGTCGCCCGGGACCGGCTCTGAGCAGCTCGGCTGGAAGACGACGCACGAGCACGACCGCACGCAGTCGGTCCGCGACGCCGAGGATCTCGAGCAGATGCTCGAGGCGGCGAACGCGCGCCGCCGCGCGCGCGGCGAGTCGGAGCTGACGATCGACGGGTTGCTCTCGGACGAGGACGTGCGCCGCGGCTACATGTGACAGGCTCCGGCGCCGATGGCGCGCGTCCTGATCGTCGGCTGTGGCTGTCGCGGGCAGGCGCTTGCGCGGGCGCTGCGGGCGGACGGTCATGCGGTGCGCGGGACGACCCGGTCGGAGGCGCGCCGCGCCGCGATCGAGGCGGCCGGCGCGGAGGTGTGGATCGGCGACCCCGATCGGATCGCGACGATCCACTACGCGCTCGACGGCGTGACGGTCCTCTGCTGGCTGATGGGCTCGGCGTCCGGGTCGCCCGAGCAGCTCGCCGCGCTCCACGGCTCGCGGCTGCAGATGCTGCTCGAACGCACGATCGACACGACCGTGCGCGGGCTGCTCTACGAGGCGGCCGGAAGCGTCGACCCGGCGCTGCTTCACGCCGGGGGGGAGACGGTGCACGCCGCCTGCGGGAAGTCCGAGATCCCGCACGTCCTGCTGCGCGCCGACCCGGCCGATCGCGACGCATGGCTCGCCGCCGCGCTCGCCGCCGTCGACGAGCTGCTCGCCTTCGAGCGCGCTTGACGCGGCGCGGTAGACTCGCCCATAAAAGGGCAAAAGGCGACAGGAATTCGGAGGTCCCCCCGTGGCTGAGTATGCGAAGGACGTGCTGGTGGAGCCGGAGTGGCTCGCGCAGCACCTGGACGATGAGGGCATCCGCATCGTCGAGGTCGACGAGAACCCGGCGCTGTACGCCGAGGCGCACATCCCCGGGGCGATCGGGTTCGACTGGCAGAAGGACCTCCAAGATCAGGTCAAGCGCGACTTCCTCGGGCCGGAGGACTTCGGCCGGCTGTTCGGCGACCACGGCATCTCGAACGATCACCTGATCGTCCTCTACGGCGATCGCAACAACTGGTTCGCCGCCTACACCTACTGGTACCTCAAGTACTACGGGCACGACAACGTCAAGCTGCTCAACGGCCCGCGCGAGCGCTGGATCGCCGAGGGTCACCCGACGACGACCGACGTGCCGTCGCACGCGACCGCGACGTTCGCCGCCCAGCCGGGCGACGACCAGATTCGCGCCAAGCGCGACGAGGTGCAGGCGGCGCTCGGCGACGGCCGCAAGCTCGTCGACGTGCGCTCGCCCGCGGAGTTCGCGGGCGAGATCATCTCGCCGGCCGGCTACGAGCAGGAGGGCGCGCAGCGCGGCGGGCACATCCCCGGCGCCGCGTCGATCCCGTGGGCGCAGGCCGTGCGCGAGGACGGCACCTTCAAGTCCGCCGACGACCTGCGCGCGCTGTACGGCGGCAAGGGCGTGCTGAGCGGCGACCCGATCATCGCCTACTGCCGCATCGGCGAGCGCTCGGCGCACACGTGGTTCGTGCTGCACGAGCTGCTCGGTCAGGCGGACGTCAGAAACTACGACGGCTCGTGGACCGAGTGGGGGAACCTCGTCAACGTGCCGATCGAGAAGGGCGCGTAGCCCGCGCGCGTCAGGCTTCGGGGCCGCTCCGCCGCTCGGCGAGCGGCCCCAGGCGCTCCAGCAGGTCGCCGAGGATGCGCGCGGTGGCGCCCCAGATGAGGTGGTCGCCGACGACGTAGGTGTCGGTCTCGAACGTGAAGCCGCGGCGCGTCATCGGGCGGAGCGCGTAGCCGGCGACGAGCTGGTGGAGCGGCAGCTCCAGCACCAGCTCGACCTCGTTCGGGCTCGGGCGCCAGGCGATCGGCTCGATCAGCCCGACGTGCGGATAGATCAGGTAGCCGGTCACGAACGTGCTGACCGGCACGAGCGTGCCGAGCAGCTCGACCTCCTCCGGCGAGAGGCCGATCTCCTCCTCCGCCTCGCGCAGCGCGGTCGCGTCGAGCTGCTCGCTCGGGTGGTCGCGGCGGCCGCCGGGAAACGAGATCTCGCCGGGGTGGCGGCGCAGGTCCTCGCGGCGCTTCGTGAAGACGGCGTGCAGCTCGTCGTCGCGGAGGTAGAGGGGGACGAGCACGGCGGCCTCGGTCTCGCCCTGCTGCCGCTCGCGGACCGGGCTGCTGGGGTCGGCTCCCGCCGCGAGGCGCGCGCGCAGCTCCTCGCGGATCGTCCTCACGCCGCGCTCAGCCGACGAGCTCGATGCGCTCGTCGAACATGACCTCGCCGTCGAGCGTGCGGTGGATCGGGCACTTCGCCGCGATCACCGAGAGGCGCTCCACCTGCTCGCTCGTGAGGTCTCTCGGCAGGCGCAGCAGCAGCTTGAAGCGGGTGGGGGCGCCGCGCTCGGCGGGCGTGTACTCGGCTTCGACCTCGATCTTCCCGATGTCCCAACCCTTGCGCTTGGCGTACATCTCGATCGTGATCGCTGTGCAGGACGCGAGGCTCGCGGCGAGCAGCTCCTGCGGATTCGGCGCCTCGTCGTCGCCGCCTGCGTCCTGCGCCTCGTCGGCCAGGATCCGATGCTCGCGCATGTCGATCTCGTGCGTGAACGTGCCGGTGCGTCGCGCGGTCGCCTTCATCATCGTGGGTGTCTCTGCTCCGGAAGTCTTCTCGGCGTTTGCGCGCCCATCGTAGCGGGGCGTCGGGCCGTCGCGCGGCTGCGCGTCGGTCAGCCGGAGACGCGGCGGAAGGTCGGCTCGATCGCGATCGCGCTCGTGAGCGGCGGGCACGTCGCCTCGTGCGCGCGCGTGTAGGAGTCGTAGCCGTCGGCCGTCGAACCGGTCCACGCAATGCGAGCGGAGTAGCGGTGGATGGGCCCGTCGGCGGCGGCGGTCACGTCGCGATCTCGACCGGCTCGCCGATCGGCAGCCAGCGGAAGCGGTCGCGGAGCTCGGCCGGGGCGGCGGCCAGCTCGCGCTCGAGCGCGTCGCGGCCCTCGCGGAAGTGCTTCCAGCCCTCGTAGTGGATCGGGATGGCGGTGCGGGGCTGCGTCAGGCGCGTCAGCTCGATCGCGTCGCGTGCGGTCATCGTGTAGCGGAACGGGCCGGAGACGGGGAAGCGGACGCCGCCGAGGTGCAGGATCGCGGTGCCGACGTCGATCCGCTGCGCGACCTCGCGCACGCCGTCGTAGAGGACGGTGTCGCCCGAGATCCAGACGGCGCCGTGCTCCTGCCCCGCCCAGCCGAGCGCGAAGCCGATCACGTCGCCGACGAGCGGCCGGCTGAGCGGCGGGCCGTGGCGGCAGGGCGTGGCGGTGATCTCGATCGGGGTCCTGCCGTCGCCGTCCAGGCGGGTCGTGCCCCATGGCGCGAGGCCACGCGCGTTGCGCGCGCCCGCAGCTCTGAGCCGTCGCGCGCCGCTCTCCGTGGTGACGACGGTCTGCGCGCTCGGCAGCAATGCGCGGCCGGCCGGGTCGAGGTTGTCCTCGTGGTGGTCGTGGCTGAGCAGGATCGCGTCGATCGGCCCGAGGTCGGTCGCCGCGAGCGCCGGGTCGGCGAGCTTGCGGGAGAAGGTGCCCCAGCCGAAGCTGTATCTGCGTCCGGCGGCGTCGAACGTCGGGTCGGTCAGCAGCCGCCAGCCGCCGACCTCGATCAGCGCGGTCGGTCCGCCGATGTGCGTGATGCGCATGGTCATGTGCGCGAGCCTAAGCCAGACGCCCCGATCCCCGCGGCGGTCCACCCGCCCGCCCGTATACTCGCCTCAGCGGGGCGTGGCGCAGCCTGGTAGCGCGCTTGCTTTGGGAGCAAGAGGTCCCGGGTTCAAATCCCGGCGCCCCGACTTTCGCACTGGTAGTTACTCGAGTTCCGCGGTTCCTTGTCAGGGCTGCGTAGCTTCGTAGCACGATTCGCGCTACGCTCTGTGCGTGGCTGCTCGTTCCCTCCACGTCCGTCTCGATGACAGCGCTGCTGCGGCGCTCGACGTGGTGCGTTCGAGTGGCCTGAGTGATTCGGAGGCGGTGCGGACTGCGTTGCGCGAGGCGGCGGCACGACGGCGCGTGCGGTCATCGATCGCCGAAGAGGTCCGCGGTCTGATGGCGGATTCGGAGGACCGCGAGGAGATGCGCGTGATTCGCGAGCAGATGGCGGAGCTGGCTCCGCCACTGTCGGACTGATGGTCCGGGGCGAGGTCTTTCGTCTGCCTGCGCCGCGGGGTTCTCGCGGCCATGAGCAGCGTGGGGCGCGCTATGCGGTGGTCGTGCAAGCGGATGAGTTCCTCGGGTTGAGCACTGTCCTCGTCGCGCCGACCTCCGCGAGTGCGCGTCCGGCGAGCTTTCGCCCGACCGTCGAACTCGGTGGACAGGAGACGCGTGTGCTAGCCGAGCAGACGACCGTCGTCGACCCGCAGCGGCTCGGGCCCTCGGCCGGGCGCCTCGACGGCGCTGAGATTCGCGCCGTCGACGAAGCGCTCAGCCTCCTGCTCGGGATCTGATCTGCGCATCCTCCACCTCTCCAGGTCCACAGCTCACGTGGCATCTGCGCGAGCGGCGGGATCATCCGTTCGGCCAGATGGCGGTACCACTCGGCCCAGGCGGTCTCGTCGCTGCCAGCCAGATAGAGCGCGTCGACGACTTCGCCCCGCTGCCAGCGATTGTCGGGCGGCGGCTCGCGCTCGGGCAGCGGCGGGGAGCCGGGGTAGGCGTGCGTGAACCAGCGGCCGCGAACGACGACCGCCGCGACGCTGAGCGCCACCTCAGCTTGCGCCCGGATCCTCGAGACCGGAGATCAGGCGCGCCACGGAGCGGTAGTCGCCCGCGGCGATGCGCTCGATCGGCTTGTCGTCGTCCAGCAGCGGGATCGGCTTGTTCAGCCACACCGGGATGTACGTCGGGCGGATCACCCGCGCGAGACGCTCGACGAGCGAGGACAACTCGACGAGCCGCTCCGCTCGGACGCCGCTCGGCGCACTTCGGCGTGCAAGCCACTCCCGCACTGTGCTCGGCGACGCGCCCGTCGCGCGGGCCATCTCACGGTCGGACAGGTGCCCGAGGTCGTGGATGTGGATGGCCTCTTCGGCGTAGGCAGTCGGCGGTTTCGCGAGACTGCGGGAGGCGAGTCAGGCTGGGGACCCCCCGGCCGCGGAGCGTGCACGTGTCAAGTGGCCGCGCCGGGCTGCCGATCTAGCTCCAATGGCGAAACGCCGGCTCTCGATCGCTGCCCGCTTCTGGCTGGTGCTCGCCGTGCTGGTCGGGGCGATGGCGTGCATCGGCGTGGCTGCGCTCGTCGGCCTCGAGCAGCTCCACCGCGGCGCGGAGGAGCTCCAGGGACACGTGGAGACGACGGCTGGGAAGGACGACGGGCGCTTCCGCCTGGAGGATCTGCGTAACGGCGTCGAGCTGTATGCCGCTGCGGCGGGCGACCCTGCTCGACGTCGGCTCCTGCGCGGCCGGGTCGCCGGCGACATCGACGCCGCGGGCGCGTACGTGCGGGACACGCTGAGTCCGCACCAGCTCGTCGCGCTCGACACCGTCGTCGGGCTGTGGCGCGCCGGCGCGTTCGAGGGCCGCTCGGCGGCGCGCTCGGCGGACCGGGCCGAGGCGCTGCTTGCACCGGTCCTCGCCGCCACCGACGCCACGGCCGTGCGCGATCTCGGCGACGCGGTCGCCACGCTCAAGCGGGCCGACGACAACTACGCACGCACGCGCGCGTACGTGCTCGCCGTCATGCTGGCGGCGCTCCTGCTCGGCGTCGGCATGGTGCTGTGGCTCGTGCGCTCGGTCGTGCCGCGCACGCGTGACTACTCGCGTTTCGCCGCGCGCGTCGCGAGCGGCGACGCCGGCACGCGGCTCGCCCCGACCGGCAACGACGAGCTGGCGGAGCTCGGCCGCACGCTCGACGAGATGGTCAGCCGGCAGGAGACCGAGCGCGCGTACCAGGCGACGCAGCAGGAGTTCGTCGACGCGATGCAGGTGACCGAGTCCGAGGACGAGGCGCATCATCTGCTCAAGCGCCACGTCGAACGCTCCGTGAGCGACAGCGTCGTGGTCGTCCTCAATCGCAACAACTCCGACGATCGCCTGGAGGCGAGGACGTCGCCGCCGGCCGGATCGGATCTTGCCGAGGCGCTGCAGGGGGCGACGCCGCGCTCGTGTCTCGCCGTGCGCTTCGGACGCCGTCACCAGCAGGGGGGCGCGACCGACCCGCTGCTGCCCTGCCAGATCTGCGGCAAGGTCCCGGCGCTGACGACGTGCGACCCGCTGCTCGTCGGCGGCGAGGTGATCGGATCGGTGCTCGTCGCGCACGACACGGCGCTCGCGCCCCAAGAGGACCAACGCCTGCGCGACTCGGTCAGCCAGGCGGCGCCGGTGCTCGCCAACCTGCGCAACCTCGCGATCGCGGAGCTGCGCGCGTCGACGGACGCGCTCACCGGCCTGCCGAACGCCCGCTCCGTGCGGGCGACGCTCAAACGCATGGTCGCCCAGGCCAACCGCAGCGAGCTGCCGCTGGCCGCCCTGCTCCTCGACCTCGACCACTTCAAGCAGATCAACGACACCTACGGCCACGGTCGCGGCGACGAGGTGCTCGCGGCCAGCGCGGAGGCGATGCGCTCGGCCGTGCGCGAGAGCGACTTCGTCGGCCGCTACGGCGGCGAGGAGTTCCTGCTGCTGCTGCCCGACACGGACAGCGAGGGCGCGCTCCGCAGCGCCGAGGCGGTCCGCGCCGCCGTCGGCGCGGTCGCGGTCCCAAACGTCGATCGCCCGGTGACGACGAGCGTCGGCGTGGCCGTGCTCGGCGCGGACGGAATCGACGGCGACACGCTCGTCCGCGCCGCCGACCGCGCCCTCTACGCCGCCAAGTCGCTGGGGCGCAACCGCGTCGCATCGGCCGGCGCCGTTCCGGTCTCCACGCCAGCGTAGCCGCAGAACGCGGCGCGGGAGTGCCGGCGGGCATCCATCGTCCGCCCTCTATCGTCTGACCGATGATCACCGATTCCCACGCCGCGGAGGCGATCGCCTCGAACGACGGCGAGCGGCTCTACGACGTCGGGCGCGGGATCCAGCTCTGCGCGGAGACGTTCGGCGACCGCTCCAACCCTTCCCTGCTGCTGATCATGGGCCTCGGCATGCAGATGGTCCACTGGCCGCTGCCGCTGATCGCCGGGCTCGTCGAGCGCGGCCTCCACGTGATCCGCTTCGACAACCGCGACCGCGGGCGCTCGACGCACACGCAGCTCCCGCCGCCGTCGCGCACGAGCCTGCTTACGCGCCGCTTCGGTCCGGAGCAGTACACGCTGCAGGACATGGCGCTCGACACCGCCGGCCTGCTCGACGCGCTTGAGCTCGACGCGGTCCACGTCGTCGGCGTCTCGATGGGCGGGATGATCGCGCAGACGCTCGCGGCGACGAGGCCGCAGCGCGTCCGCTCGCTCGTCTCGGTCATGTCGAGCACCGGCAGCCGCCGCGCCGGACAGCCGAAGCCGCACGTCCTGCCGCTGCTGCTGAAGCCCGCGCCCCGCGAGCGCGACGCGTTCGTCGCGCATCAGCTCGCGGTCTTCGCCGCGATCGGCGCGCCCGGCGAGGTGCTCGACACGCCCGAGGGCCGCGCGTTCGTCGCCGGCACGCACGATCGCGACCCCGACGTGCGCGGCACCGGCCGCCAGCTCGCCGCGATCCTCGCCTCCGGCGATCGCACCGGAGCGCTGCGCGGCATCGTCGCCCCGACGCTCGTGATCCACGGCGACCGCGACCCGCTCATCACCCCCTCAGGGGGGAAGGCCACCGCCAAGGCGATCCCCGGCGCACGGCTGATGATCGTCCCCGGGATGGGGCACGGCCTGCCCGAGCGGCTGTGGCCGCAGCTGATCGACGCGATCGGCGATCACGTCGCGGCCGCCGAGCGAGCGGGCGCCCCAACCGGCTGACTTTCGTTCAAACCCTGCTAGCCTGCCGCGCATGGCCGAATCCGCGGAGCACCTCGACGTCCTGATCGTCGGCGCCGGCCTGTCCGGCATCGGCGCGGCGTGTCACCTGCAGACCGAGTGCCCCGGCAAGCGCTACGCGATCCTCGAGGCGCGCGAAACGAGCGGCGGGACGTGGGACCTGTTCCGCTACCCGGGGATCCGCTCGGACTCCGACATGTTCACGCTCGGCTACAGATTCCAGCCGTGGACGGAGCCGAGAGCGATCGCCGACGGCCCGTCGATCCTCAGGTACATCCGCGAGACGGCGCGCGACCACGGCGTCGAGCGCCGCATCCGCTACTCGCGCCGCGTCGTGCGCGCGGCGTGGTCGAGCGCGGACGCGCGCTGGACGGTCGACGTCGAGCACGTCGACACGGGCGAGCGCGAGCGGCTGACCTGCTCGTTCCTCTACGGCTGCACCGGCTACTACCGCTATGACGAGGGCTACACGCCGCAGTTCGCGGGCGCCGAGCGCTTCGAGGGCGAGATCGTCCATCCGCAGCACTGGCCCGAGGGCCTCGACTACGCCGGCAAGCGCGTCGTCGTGATCGGCTCCGGCGCGACCGCGGTGACGCTGATCCCCGC
>DATNAP010000084.1:0-5683 GCA_035572475.1 Conexibacter sp.
CTCGACCGGCACGCGCATCGTCGACGCGCTCACTGCCGAGTCGGTGCTGACCGATTTCGTCCGCATCGGCGAGGAATCGCGCACGAACACCGCCGTCCTCGATCCGACGACCGGCGTGCAGACCGAGATCAACGAGCGCGGCCCCGCCATCACGGAGCGTGAGATGGAGCTGTTCCGCGACAAGCTGCTCTACCTCGCGCGCGGCGCGAAGCTGTGCGTATTCGCCGGCAGCCTGCCGCGCAACGTCGAGCCCGACGTCTACGGCGGGTTGATCCGCGAGCTGCGCAAGCTCGGCGTGGCGACGATCGTCGACACCGACGGCGAGCCGCTGCGCCACGCGGTGCGGGCCGAGCCGGACGTCGTCTCGCCGAATGTGGCGGAGGCGGAGGAGCTCGTCGGACACGAGTTCAACGACGAGGAGGAGCGCGCGCTCGGGATCGCGGAGGTCGTCGAGCTGGGCGCGCGCGAGGCGATCATGACCGTGCCCGACGGCTGCTACGCGCACGTCGCGGGTGAGACCGGCCCGCAGCTCTTCCGCGTGCGCGTCGCCGAGCAGGAGGCACGCGCGGCGGTCGGCTCGGGCGACGCCTTCCTCGCGGGCTATGTGGCGGCGCGCTACGACGGCGGCACGCCGGAGGAATGCCTGCGCTTCGGGGTCGCCTGCGGCGCCGAGTCGACGCAGCACTTCGGCGCCGGCGTGATCGACCCGCACGCGGTCGAGCGGCTGCTCGGGACGGTCGAGGCGACGCCGCTCGCGCTGCCCGCCGAGGTCTCCTGACGGGGGATGTGCCGGGCGCGCTGGTAGCATCGAACGCCCGGTGGCCGCCGTCCCCGCCGACGGCGTCACCTTCCCCTCGACCCATACGGTGCAGCAATGGAGATAGAGATCGGCCGCGGTAAGAAGGCCCGTCGCGCCTACGGCTTCGACGACGTCGCGATCGTGCCCTCGCGGCGCACGCGCGACCCGGAAGACGTCGACATCTCCTGGACGCTGGGCCCGTACCGCTTCGAGCTGCCGCTGCTCGGCGCGGCGCTCGACGGCGTCGTCTCGCCCGAGACGGCCGGGATCATCGGCAGACTCGGCGGCCTCGCGGTGCTCAACCTCGAGGGCATCTTCACGCGCTACGAGGACGTCGACTCCCAGCTCGAGCGGATCGCGTCGCTCGACCGCGACGAGGCCACGCGCGAGATGCAGGAGATCTACCGCGAGCCGGTCAAGCCGGAGCTGATCTCGCAGCGCATCCGCGAGATCAAGGAGCACGGCGTCGTCGTCGCCGCGTCGCTCACGCCCCAGCGCGTGCGCGAGCACTACGAGATCGCGCTCGAGGCGGGCCTCGACATCCTCGTGATCCAGGGCACGGTCGTCTCCGCCGAGCACGTCTCGACGGTCGCCGAGCCGCTCAACCTGAAGGAGTTCATCCGCGAGATCCCGGTACCGGTGATCGTCGGCGGCTGCGCCTCCTACCACACGGGCCTCCACCTGATGCGGACCGGCGCGGCCGGCGTGCTGGTCGGGGTCGGCCCGGGCGCGATCTGCACGACGCGCGGCGTGCTCGGGATCGGCGTCCCGCAGGCGACGGCGATCGCCGACGTCGCCGCCGCGCGCTCGCAGCACATGCTGGAGACGGGCGACTACGTGCGCGTGATCGCCGACGGCGGCATGAAGAACGGCGGCGACATCGCGAAGGCGATCGCCTGCGGCGCGGACGCTGTGATGCTCGGCTCGGCGCTCGCGCGCGCCTACGAGGCCCCCGGCCGCGGCTACAACTGGGGCATGGCGACGTTCCACCCGACGCTGCCGCGCGGCACGCGGGTGCGGACGGTGCAGAACGCCTCGATCGAGGAGATCGTCCTCGGCCCGGCGCGCGAGAACGACGGCATGTTCAACCTGATGGGCGCGCTGAAGACCTCGATGGCGACGTGCGGCTACCGCGACATCGCCGAATTCAACCGCGCCGAGCTGATGGTCGCGCCCGCGCTGCAGACCGAGGGCAAGCACCTCCAGCGCGACCAGCAAGTCGGGATGGGCTCCGCGGGCGCGTCAGCGGAGCGCCTCGTCCCGTCTGGCGGCGTCATCGCCGGTTCGCGTGCCTGAGCACGCCGCACCGGCTGCTTCCTTGCCAGACACGACGATCCGCACCGCTGACGCGCCCGCGAACGGGGCACCCACGACTCTCGCGACTGAAGAGGTCGTGGTCCTCGACTACGGCGGCCAGTACTCGCAGCTGATCGCCCGCCGCGTGCGCGAGTGCGGCGTCTTCTCGGAGCTGCTGCCCCATCACGTCGGCGCGGCCGAGGTCGCACGGCGCAGACCGCGCGGGCTGATCCTCTCCGGCGGCCCGGCGTCCGTCTACGCGCCCGAGGCGCCGCGACTCGACCCCGCCCTCCTGGAGCTCGGGATTCCCGTGCTCGGCATCTGCTACGGCATGCAGCTGCTGACGCGCGAGCTGGGCGGCGACGTGCAGGGCGCCGAGGTGGGGGAGTTCGGCCGCTCGCAGCTCACCGTCAACGAGCCCGGGCGCCTGCTCGCCGGGCTGCCGGCCGAGCAGACCTGCTGGATGTCGCACCGCGACACCGTCTTCGCGCCGCCGCCGGGGTTCACCGCGCTGGCCTCGTCGAGCGAGTCGCCCGTCGCGGCGCTCGAGTCGGTCGAGCGCGGGATCTACGGCATCCAGTTCCACCCGGAGGTCGTCCACACGCCCTATGGGCAGCAGATCATCACGCGCTTCCTGGAGGACATCTGCGGCTGCGAGCGCACGTGGAGCGCGGCGTCGGTGATCGACGACCAGATCGCGCGCATCCGCGCCCAGGTCGGCGACGGCCGCGTCATCTGCGGCCTGTCCGGCGGCGTCGACTCGTCGGTCGCGGCGCTGCTCGTGCACCGCGCGATCGGCGACCAGCTCGCCTGCGTGTTCGTCGACCACGGCTTGATGCGCAAGAACGAGGGCGATCAGGTGATCGCCGCCTTCCGCGATCACTTCAAGGTGCCGCTCGTCGCGGTCGACGCGGAGGACCGCTTCCTGACGAAGCTGAAGGGCGTCACCGAGCCGGAGGCGAAGCGCAAGGCGATCGGCGAGGAGTTCATCCGCGTCTTCGAGGAAGAGGCCGCGAAGCTGGCTGCGGAGGGGGGTGGCGGTGCTCGCTACCTCGTGCAGGGCACGCTCTACTCCGACGTGATCGAGTCGGGCGGGGGCACGGGCGCCGCAACGATCAAGTCGCACCACAACGTCGGCGGCCTGCCCGAGGACCTCGACTTCGAGCTGGTCGAGCCGCTGCGCGCGCTGTTCAAGGACGAGGTGCGCGCGGTCGGCGCCGAGCTGGGCCTGCCCGAGCGGCTCGTCTGGCGCCAGCCGTTCCCGGGCCCGGGCCTCGCGATCCGCGTCGTCGGCGGCGAGGCGACGAAGGAGCGGCTCGACACGCTGCGCGACGCCGACGCGATCCTCCAGGACGAGATCCGCAGAGCCGGGCTCTACCGCGAGCTGTGGCAGTCCTTCTGCGTGCTGCCCGACGTGCGCACGGTGGGCGTGCAGGGCGATGAGCGCACGTACGGCTACGTCGTCGTGATCCGCGCGGTCACGAGCGACGACGCGATGACGGCCGACTGGGCGCGCCTGCCCTACGACCTGCTCGAGCAGATCGCCTCGCGCATGATCAACGAGATCCGCGAGGTCAACCGGGTGGTTTTGGACATCACTTCCAAGCCCCCCGGCACGATCGAGTGGGAGTAGCCGACGGCGCCGCTCAGTCGGCGCTGCCGTCGCCGTCGCGTGGCCGCGGCTCCTGTCCGTCGAGGTAGCCGCCGGGGCGTTTGCGTCCCTCGGGGTGGAGCAGGGAGATCAGCAGGACGATCAGTGCGGCGGCGAGGACGATGAGGCCGACGATCGCGATGGCGGACATGGGTGCAGGCTACGCCTGCGGCGCTCAGCCGAGCTTGTCCCACGCCTGCAGCGTGGGGAGGGGGTCGATCGGCTGCCCGCCGTGATACCAGCCGGGGGCGGTCCAGAGCTCGAAGTGGAGGTGGCAGGCGGTTGCGTCGCCCGTCTCGCCGACGACGCCGATCGGCTGGCCAGTGTCGACGCGCTGGCCTCTTCTGACGCTCGCGGGCTTGCGCAGATGCGCGTAGACGTTGCTTTCGCCGGTGATCGGGTCCTGGATCACGAGGTAGTTGCCCGCGAGCGACTGGTAGGCGCGCTGGATCACGGTGCCGCCGCGCGCCGCCACGAGCGGGGTGCCGCATCTCGCCAGCACGTCCTGGCCCTGGTGGACGTGGCCGGTGCGGCCGGCGCCGAACGCGTCGCCGCCCATGCCGAACGTGTGGCGTCCGCGCACAGGGAAGATCGCGCCGACGAACGTGAACGTGCCGACCCCGGCTGAGCCGGGCGGCGGCCCGGCCACCTCGGCGGAGGCGCCGCCGGGCGCGGCCGCGGGCGCGCTGCTCGCGTCGGCCGCGGCGCCGAACGCGATCCGCAGCTGGTAGCGGCCGTCGAGCGCCAGCCCGCCGCTCGCCCGGCCGGTCCAGCGCACCGTCTGCTGCACGCCTGGAGCGACGGTGCGCTGGTCGGTGTAGACGGACATGCCGTCGGCGAGTCGCACGACGTCGACGCGCACCGCCACCGGACCGCGTGCGTGCGAGACGTAGGCGAGCGTCGCGGCGCTGGCTGCGCGGCGCGAGACCTTGCGCAGCGCGATGCCGGCCGAGAGCTGCGGGATCGAGGGGACGGGAAGCAGGACGGGCGGTGCAGCGACCGCCGGAGCGGTACGCGCGGCGGGGGCCGGGGCGGAGAGGCCGGCACCACCGGTCGTCGCGGCGCGAGCGGCCGTGGCGACGCCCGCGAGCAGCACGGCGGCGGCAAGGATCGTCATCGTCGCGGGGTAACCCCGCAGTCCGCGCAGCATCGTGGGGCGATGCCCTTTCGTCGCGGCCTACGGGGTTAGCTGACGGGCTCGCGCTTGAAAGGTCCGCGCTACCGAGCGGCAGTGCTCGGATTCGCCCCTCGACGTCACCGGCGGCGACGTCCTTGGGTTCCCCGCTCCCTCCGGCGACAGGAGGAACTCGGCGCTTGCTTATGGAACGGGCGGCAGTATAGCCCCGGCCTCCGGACGGACTCCGGTGGGTCGCTCGGCGTGCCCCTGACGGATTCCCTATCATGGGCGACCGCCGCGCCAACGAGGCGTGGCTTCTCTCATGCCATGAAGACCTACGTCGCCACTCCAGCCGACCGCGAGCGCAACTGGCTGCTCGTCGATGCCACCGGGCTCACGCTCGGGCGCCTCGCGACCCAGATCGCCGACGCGCTCCGCGGGAAGAACAAGCCCACGTACACGCCCCACATCGACACGGGCGACTTCGTCGTCGTCGTCAACGCCGAGAAGATCTCGGTCTCGGGGAAGAAGCGCACCGACAAGCGCTACTACCGCCACTCGGGCTACCCGGGCGGGCTGCGCTCGCGCACGCTCGAGGAGATGCTCGACCGCCGGCCGGAAGAGGTCATCCGCCTCGCCGTCAAGGGCATGCTTCCCCGCAACCGCCTCGCGCGCAGACAGCTCACGAAGCTGAAGGTGTACGCCGGCCCGGAGCATCCGCACGTCGCCCAGCAGCCGCAACCCATGGAGATCGAAGCCTCGTGACCGACGTCGAGCAGCCAGAGGACGAGCAGCGCACCCCCGACGCCGAGGCGCCGGC
>DATNAP010000085.1:0-48407 GCA_035572475.1 Conexibacter sp.
GAGCCGCTTGCCGGCCTCGAAGTGCTCGGCCAGCTCCTTCACCATCGCCTGGATCAGCGCCGCCAGCCCGAGCGTGTGCTCGACCCGCGTCTGCGCGTCCATCACGCGCACCTCGACCGTCCCGAGCCGCGGATGCGGGCGCACGTCGTACCAGAGGTAGGTGTAGTCGTCGATCACGCGGCTCTCGACCATGAACCCAATCTTCGCCGCGTAGTCGTCCCAGCTCTCGTACGTCGGCGGGATGCCGACGCGCGGGAAGGCGCGGAAGATCGGCGTGCGCGTCGACGCCAGGCCGGTCGCGTCCGCGCGCCAGAAGGGCGAGTTGGCGCTCAACGCGAGCAGCACCGGCAGGTGCACGCGCATGCCGTTGGCGACGTGGATGGCCTTCTCGCGGTCGTCGAGGCCGACGTGGACGTGCTGGCCGAACAGCAGCTCCTGGCGCGCCACGAAGCGCAGGTCGCTGACGAGGTCGCGGTAGCGCGGCCGCGCCACGATCCGCTGCTCCTCCCACATCGCGAACGGGTGCGTACCGGCCGCGCCGATCGTCAGCCCTCTCGCGGCGGCGGTGCCCGCGACCTGGGCACGCAGCGCACGCAGCTCGACGGCGGCGGCCGCCGTGCCCGGCTGCGGCGTGGTGGCGATCTCCAGCACCGACTCCATCAGCTCGGGCTTCACACGGTCGTCCTGCTGGCCCTCCAGCAGCGACTCGATCGCGTTCACCAGCTCCAGCGTCTCGGCGTCGAGGATCATCAGCTCCTCCTCGATGCCGACCGTGTAGTTGGGTCCGGCGAAGTTCTCGTCCACGCGCCGCCAGCCTAACCGGCCGACCAGCCGGCCATGCACGCGCTGTGCACTCCCGTACGGGGGTAGACTCGCCCGCAGCGCAGCTCCGCCAAGCACGCCCCCGACGAAGGACGAAATTCATGACACTCGGCTATGACGGCAAGCTCTTCATCCTCGCGTTCGACCACCGCGGCTCGTTCCAGAAGAAGATGTTCGGGATCGCCGGCGACCCGAACCCGGAGGAGACCGCGACGATCGCCGACGCCAAGCGGCTGATCTTCGAGGGCATGGAGCTGGCGGTGGAGCGCGGCGCCGAGGCCGGCGCGACCGGCGTGCTGGTCGACGAGCAGTTCGGCAGCGACGTGCCGGCCCGCGCGAAGGCCGCGGGCCTCAAGCTCGCGATGCCGGTCGAGAAGAGCGGCCAGGACGAGTTCGACTTCCAGTTCGGCGCGGACTTCGGCGCGCACATCGAGTCGTTCGACCCGAGCTTCAGCAAGGTCCTCGTGCGCTACAACCCCGAGGGCGACGCGGCGATGAACGAGCGCCAGCTCGGCCGCTTGAAGACGCTCGCCGACTGGCTGCACGCGAACGGGCGCAAGTTCCTGTTCGAGCTGCTGGTGCCGGCCGAGCCCGCGCAGCTCGAGGCCGCCGGCGGCGACGTCGACCGCTATGACAGCGAGCTGCGCCCGGCGCTGATGCACCGCGCGATCCGCAACATCCAGGACTTCGGCATCGAGGTCGACATCTGGAAGATCGAGGGCGTCGAGGAGCAGGCCGACGCGCAGATGCTCGCCGAGCAGACGCGCTCGGGCGAGGGCCGCGAGAACGTCGTCTGCGTGCTGCTCGGCCGCGGCGCGAGCGACGCCAAGGTGGACCAGTGGCTGCGCGAGGCCGCGCCGGTCGAGGGCTTCGTCGGCTTCGCGATCGGCCGCTCGATCTGGTGGGACGCGCTCAGAGGCTTCCTCGACGGCTCGGTCGCACGCGCGGACGCGGCATCGCAGATCGCCGACAACTACCTGCGCTTCATCCGCGTCTACGAGCAGCAGGCGGTCGCGTAGACACTGCGCCGGGCGGCGGCGTTGCGCGCGTGGCTGCGGCGAATCGTCGCGAAGCGGGGCTGCGCTGTCGCACGCGTGCGTCGTAGGGTCGACCGATGAGCTGGCCCCGCGCGCTGCCCTGGATCGTCGTGCTGCTGCTCGCCGGCCTCGTGCTCGGCGACGTGCACGCGCCGGCGTGGCTCGGCGGCGGTCGGGCCACCGCCGTGAGCGCCGGCGGGACGGCGAGCGCGCGTCTGGAGCGCGTGATCGACGGCGACACGATCGTGGCGCGCGTCGGCGGCCATGACGAGCGCGTCCGCTACATCGGCATCGACACGCCCGAGACGGTCAAGCCGAACACGCCCGTGCAGTGCTTCGGGCCGCAGGCGCACGATCTCAACGCGCGCCTGCTCGGCGCGCCGGGCACGTCACTGACGCTGCGCTTCGACCGCGAGCTGCGCGACCGCTACGGCCGCCTGCTGGCGTACGTCTACCGCGCGCGCGACGGCCTGTTCGTCAACGCTCAGCTCGTCGGCGCGGGCGTCGCCCGCACGCTCACGATCGCGCCGAACACCGCGCACGTCGCGCAGCTCGGCGCGCTGGCGCAGGCCGCCCGCGCCGGCGGCCGCGGCCTGTGGAGCGCCTGCTGAGCGGCGGCGCGCCCGGCCCGCGCACGCTCGACGCGCTGGTAAGGTCTCCTCCCCTATGAAGATGCGACAGAGCCTCGCTCAGCTCGAGCAGGCCTTCTTCGAAGAGACCGCGCAGGATCGCCTGCGGCGCCAGCGACTGCGCGAGACAGCGGTGCAGCGCACGCGCAGACGGCAGCTCGAGCGGGTGCACAAGCACGGCTCGATGCGCTTCGCGTTCCTCGCCTTCTCGATCATCGTGACCGCCGTCGTGGTGACGGTCGCGATGTTCGAGACGCTGTACTACGTGATGGGCTGACGCCCGGCTCAGCCCTCGGAGCCGATGTCGCGCAGCGCGGCGTCGACCTCGTCGCGCGCGCTACCCTCGCCCGCCGCTTCCTGCTGGATCTCCAGGTAGACCTCTTTGCGGAAGACCGGCACGTCGCGCGGCGCCTGAATGCCGATCCGCACCTTCTCCCCCATGATCGCGAGGACAGAGACCTCGATGTCGTCCCCGATCATGATGCTCTGGTTGGACTTGCGCGTCAGGACCAACATTGCGCCGCTGCCTCCCTGCTGTCCATGGTGGCCGGATGAGCGATCGGACGGCGAGGCGGTGCAATGCCGAACGCCCGAAGGGAAGCATAGCCGCCGGCCCCGCGGTCATCCGCATTTCCCGGCGAATCGCCGCCGGTCCACTTTCGCTAGTCTGCCCGGCCGATGGCACGCAGATCGCTTCGCCCCCAACTGAACCAGATCCGCACGTGGGTCCGCCAGGGACGCACGGACGCATGGATCGCACACCAGCTCGAGGTCACGACGCAGCAGATCGCCGCCTTCAAGCGCGAGAACGAGCTCGTGGCCGACGAGGCGGAGCCGAACGGCGCCGTCGACTTCGACGACGAGATCGATCTGCGCGCCGAAGACGACGCGTTGATCGCCGCCGAGCTCGAGGCCGCGCAGAAGGAGCGCGAGCGCAAGGAGGCCGAGGCCGCCAAGAAGGCCGAGGCCGCCGCCGCCCGCAGACGCTCCCGCAGAGCCGCCGAGGAGGACGGCGAGGTGGAGGAGGACGAGGACGATCGCCCCTCCCGTCGCCGCGGCCGCCGCGGCGGCCGCCGCCGCAAGGCGCGCGCCGGCGGTCCGCTCGAGGGCACGTTCGACCACGGCGACGAGGGCTACGGCCTGTGGCTCGATCCAGCCGTCCAGGACGACCCGATCTACGCCGAACACTGGGCCGGCCACCGGCCTGTCGAGATCACGATCGAGGAAGACCAGATCGTCATTCGTCGAGTGGAGACCGACGAGTAGCTGCGGCGCTGCGCGCGGTCGCCGCGCGTCAGTCCTGATCCAGAGGTTGGGGTTGGTGCTCGATCTCGTCCGCTTCGCGCCGCCGGCCGCCTGACCAGTCGGACGCCTCGCGGACGTAGCGGGCGAAGGCGGCGTCGCCGGCGGTCTGCGCGTCCCAGCCGCGCGGGTCGCTCGGGACCGTCGCGAGCGCGACGTCGAGGCACCAGTCCGTGCCCGCGGAGTACAACGCCGCCAGCTCGCGCGTCGTGAACGGCCCGCCGAGCCGTCGGCGCAACTCGTCGACGATGCGGTCGCTGACGCGTTCGAGCAGCCGGCGCTCGGCCGGCTCGGCGGCGCTCAGCCGGCGCTGGCCGTCGCTCCACAGCTGCAGGGCGGTGTCGACGTGCATCGCCGCGCAGGGTACCCGCCTGCGCGCGCAGCTCAGTCCCGCGGCAGGTCCTGGATGACGTACGAGCGCTCGCCCGGTCTCACCATGCCGAGCCGCCGCGCCTCCGCCTGCACCGTGCGCGGGTCGCGGAGCTGCCGCGCGCGCTGCAGCAGCAGGGCATGCTCACGCTGCAGCGCATGCAACTGCGCCTGCTTCGCATTCGAGGAGCGCCAGGTCGACACGAGCGACCGCGCCGGACCGACGTACGCCAGCGCGACCGCCGCGAGCACGACGAGCAGCGCCACACGCCCGACACGGTCCCACCGAACCCGCAGCGCCGCGGCGCCGAGCGGCGTGGCCGGCCGAGCCGCCGGACGGCGGGCGGCCGGACGGCGGGCGGCGGCGGATCCGGCGGGCGGCATTGCGACCCATTCGCGGGCCGCCCGCGGATTCCTGCAAGCCCTCGTCAGCCGGCGCGTCTGAACGCGGCGCGCCCCGGGAACGCCGCGTCCGAGCCCAAGGCCTCCTCGATCCGCAGCAGCTGGTTGTACTTCGCCACGCGATCCGAGCGCGAGGGCGCGCCGGTCTTGATCTGCCCGCAGCCGGTCGCGACGGCGAGGTCGGCGATCGTGACGTCCTCCGTCTCGCCGGAGCGGTGCGACATGACCGCGGTGTAGCCGCTCTCGCGCGCCAGCTTGATCGCCTCGAGCGTCTCGGTGAGCGTGCCGATCTGGTTGACCTTGACGAGGATCGAGTTGGCGACTCTCTGCTCGATGCCGCGCCGAAGTCGCTGGGCGTTGGTGACGAACAGGTCGTCGCCGACGAGCTGGACCTTCTCGCCGAGACGCTGCGTGAGCGTGCCCCAGCCGTCCCAGTCGCTCTCGTCCATGCCGTCCTCGATCGAGACGATCGGGTAGCGCGCGGCGAGGTCGGCCCAGTAGTCGGCCAGCTCGGCGGCCGACAGCGAGCGGCCCTCATGCTCCAGCACGTAGCGACCGCCGTCGTAGATCTCGCTCGTGGCGGGGTCGAGCGCGATCGCGACGTCCTCGCCCGGCGTGTAGCCGGCTGCTCTGATGCCGGCCATCAGGACTTCCAGCGCCGCCTCGTTCGACGCGAGGTCGGGCGCGAAGCCGCCCTCGTCACCGACGGCCGTGCCGAGCCCCCGGTCATGCAGCGTCTTCTTGAGGTTGTGAAAGACCTCCGCGCCCATCCGCAGGCAGTCTCTGAACGAGCTGGCGCCCCACGGCACGACCATGAACTCCTGGAAGTCGACCTTGTTGTCGGCGTGCGCGCCGCCGTTGAGCACGTTCATCATCGGCACCGGCAGGATGTGCGCGGCGTCGCCGCCGAGATAGCGCCACAGCGGCTGGCGCTCCTCCGCCGCGGCCGCGTGAGCGGCCGCGAGCGACACGGCGAGGATCGCGTTCGCGCCGAGGCGCGACTTGCTCGGCGTGCCGTCAAGCTCGATCAGAAGCCGGTCGACCCCGGCCTGGTTCGTCGCGTCCGCACCGTGCACGGCGTTCGCGATCTCGCCGTTGACGTTCCCGACCGCCTGCGCAACGCCCTTGCCGAGGTATGCGTCGCCGCCGTCCCGCAGCTCCGTCGCCTCGTACTCGCCCGTCGACGCGCCAGACGGCACGGCCGCGCGGCCCCATGCGCCCGAGCGCAGGGACAGCTCGACCTCGACGGTCGGGTTGCCCCGGCTGTCGAGGATCTGGCGGGCGTGGACGTGCTCGATCTGGCTCATTCGCTCTCCTGGGACGGGGGATCCGCGGTCAGGCGCCCGCGGGCGTAATACGCGAGTTGCTCGTCAGGGCGCAGATCCTCCCAGGCGCGGCCGTCATGCGCCGCCAGCTCGACGCCCGCCTGGACGCGCCCGCGAAAGCGCTCGCCGGCGGCCCGCAGCGCCAGCTCGGGATCGATCTTCAGCTTGCGCGCGACGTTCACCGCGGCGAACAGCACGTCGCCCAGCTCGTGGAAGCGCGCGTCGCGCGCAGCGTCCCCCTCGCCCGCGACGACCGCCTCCAGCTCCTCCAGCTCGTCGCGCACCGATTGGAGCGGCCCCTCGACACCGGGAAAGTCGAACCCGCTGCTGGCCGCGCGCCGCTGCACCTTGCGCGCGTGCAGCAGCGACGGCAGATTCTCCGGCACCTCGGCGAAGACTCCCCGCTCGCGGCCTTCCTCGCCTTGCTTGATCTGGTCCCAGTTGCGCAGCACCTCCGCCGCGCTCTCGACCTCCACGGAGCCGAACACGTGCGGGTGGCGGCGGATCAGCTTCTGGCGGCAGTGCTCGGCGACCGCGGCGAGATCGCCGGCGCCGCGCTCCTCCAGCAGCAGGGAGAGGAAGTGGACCTGGAAGAGCACGTCGCCGAGCTCGTCGAGCAGCTTGGCGTCGTCGCGACGGTGCGCTGCGTCGGCGAGCTCGTACGCCTCCTCGAGCGTGTGCGGCACGATCGTGCGCTCGTCCTGCTCGCGATCCCAGGGGCATTCGCGCCGCAGGCGCCGTGTGAGCTCGTCGAGGCGCACCAGCGCCTCCTGGATCTCCGGCCGGCTCGCGCTCACGCGCGGAGACTACTTGCCGCTCGTGCTGGTGCCCGAACCGGACGAGGTCGTGGCGCCCGTCGTGGGCGTGGTTCTCGGCGGCGGAGCGTTGTGGCAGAGCCCGACGACGTAGCCGCTGCGGCAGTTCGTCTTGTCCCTCCAGCGCGTCTCGAAGTCTCTGATGAACGAGCCCATCTTCTGCTGCTGGTTCTGCTGCTGCAGCATCGTCTGGATCTGCGCTCTCGCGGCCGCCAGCGAGGTCTGCTGCGCGGGCGTGATGTTCACGACACGCACGACGTAGTAGCCGAACTGACCCTTGACCGGCCCGACGATCACGCCCTTCTTGGAGGTGAACGCAGCCTGGTCGAACGCTCTGTCCTGCTGACCCGCGCTGACGCCGCGCAGGATGCCGCCGGCCGCTTTCGATGCGGCGTCGGTCGAGTACTTCTTCGCCGCCGCGGCCCAGCTCATCCCGCCCTGGACAGCGGCCTTCGCGGCGTTCGCCTGGCCCTTGTCTCTCGTCAGGATCAGCTCGACGTCGCGCCGCTCGGGCACCGCGAACTGCGTTCTGTTTCTCGAGTAGTAGCTCTGGATCTGCGCGTCGGTGACCGGCGCGGCGCTGGCCTGGACCTTTCTGGTCAGCTTCGTCGCCAGGACCTGGAGGCGGATCCGGTCGAGGACGTCGGCCTGCGTCATGCCCGACTGCGTCAGGAATCTGTTGTAGGCCGCAGCGGTCGGGAAGGACTGTCTCCTCGTGAGCGCAAGCTGTCTCTGGACTTCGGAGTCCGACGCGCTGATGCCCTGCGCCTTGGCTTCCTTTTCGACCCACACGTTCTGGATCAGCGTGTTCATCGTCTGATTCACGAGTTGGTCGTTCTGCTGTCTGCACTGGGCGCGCAGCGTGACGTCCGTCGGCGCGGGCTGCCCTCTCGCCGGTCTCGTCTGCTTGCGCAGCGTGGCGATGCAGTTCGTGTACGTCGGCGGGTCCGGCACGACGACAGGGGCGCCGTTCTGAGCTGAGCCCTTCGCGGTGATCGCCGCCCACTTCGTGTAGTCGGTCTTCGTGATCGGCGTGCCGTCGACGCTGGCAACCGCGTTGCTGGGCACGCTGTTGCCGCTGCTTCCACAGGCGGAAAGCGCGGCCGCGGCCACAAAAAAGGCGCTCAGCGCCAGAACGATGCGAAGTGATGTCCTCACGAGATGGCCACTCTAGCGAACCCACGACAGGGCGTGCGTCAGTTGGCCGAATCGTTATCCAACTTTTAGCGCGCGGTCGCGATCGAGCGACTGCGATATCGGCAATTTGCAGGGATTACGCCGCCTCGCGCTTGACCGCGAGCAGCACGTCGGCCGCGCGCACGACGGCCGGGAAGCGCGCTGCGGGGTCCTCCGGGACGCGCATCGAGAGCTGCGACTTGCCCGACTCGTAGAGCGCCTCGGGGATCTCCTCGCGGATCCGCTTGGCGCGGCGCGAGTCGAGCTCGATCGGCGTGACCGCGAGCCGGCCGCTGCGGAAGCTGACCGCGCGCGCGCCCGCTTCGCCGAGCTTGATGCGCGCCTGCTGGAGCAGCAGCAGGTTCTCGAGCGGCGGCGGCAGCTTGCCGAAGCGGTCCTCCAGCTCGGCGCGCAGCTCGTGCAGCTCGGCCACCTCGCGCGCGCCGGCGATGCGCCGGTGGACGTCGATCTTCGCCTGCTCGTAGGGGACGTAGTCGGCCGGCACGTAGGCGTCGACGTTGACGTCGAGTCTGACCGGCTCCCACTCCTCGGCCGGACCGACGCCGTCCTCCCCGCCAAGCTCCGCGACCGCTTCGTCGAGCATCTGCATGTACAGCTCGAAGCCGAGCGCGGCGACGTGGCCGGACTGCTCGTCGCCGAGCAGGTTGCCGGCCCCGCGCAGCTCCAGGTCCCGCATCGCGACCTTGAAGCCCGCGCCCAGCTCGGTGTAGTCCGACAGCGCCGAGAGCCGCTGCGCCGCTTCGGGCGTCAACGCCGCCGCGGACGGATAGAGCAGGTACGCGTAGGCGCGCTCTCTGCTCCGCCCCACGCGTCCGCGGATCTGGTAGAGCTGCGCGAGCCCGAAGTGGTCGGCGCGCTCGACGATCAGCGTGTTCGCCTGCGGGATGTCGATCCCCGACTCGATGATGCTCGTCGCGACGAGCACGTCGACCTCGCCGCGCAGGAACGACAGCATCCGCTCCTCCAGCGCGTGCTCGTCGAGCTGGCCGTGCGCGACGACGAAGCGCGCCTGCGGTACCAGCCCGCGCAGGCGCTCGGCCGTCTCGTCGATCGTCTCAACGCGGTTGTGCAGGAAGAACGCCTGCCCTCTGCGCGCGAGCTCGCGCTCGATCGCGGCCTTCACGAGCTGCTCGTCATACTCGCCGACGTACGTCTTGACCGGTCGGCGGCCCTCCGGCGGCGTCTCGATCACCGACAGGTCGCGGATTCCTGCGATCGACATCTGCAGCGTGCGCGGGATCGGCGTCGCGCTCATCGCGAGCACGTCGACCTTCAGCTTCAGCTGGCGCAGCAGCTCCTTCTGCTTGACGCCGAAGCGCTGCTCCTCGTCGACGATAAGGAGGCCGAGGTCCTTGGCGCGCACGTCGCGCGAGAGCAGCCGGTGCGTGCCGATCAGGATGTCGACCTTGGCCTCCGCGAATGCTCTGATCGCCGCTCTCTGCTCGGCCGCCGGGCGGAAGCGCGAGACGTGCTCGATCGTGAAGGGGTAGTCCTTCAGGCGCTCGGTGAAGGTGCCGTAGTGCTGCTGCGCGAGGATCGTGGTCGGCACGAGCACCATCACCTGTCTGCCGTCGGCAGCGGCCTTGAAGGCGGCGCGCAGCGCGACCTCGGTCTTGCCGTAGCCGACGTCGCCGCAGATCAGGCGGTCCATCGGGCGGCCCGTCTCCATGTCGGCCTTGACCTGCTCGATCGCCTCGCGCTGGTCGGCCGTCTCGCGGTAGGGCCACGCGTCCTCGAAGTCGCGCTGCCAGTCGCCGTCGGGCGGGAACGCGTGGCCTTCGCGCCGGCGCCGCTCGGCGTAGAGGTTGAGCAGCTCGCCGGCCAGCTCCTGCGCCGCCCGGCGGGCGCGCGACTTGATCGTCTCCCAGCGCGTGCCGCCGAGCTTCGAGAGCGGCGGGTGCGCGCCGTCGGCGCCGACGTAGCGGCTGATCTTCGCGAACTGGTCGACCGGCAGGAAGACCTTGTCCGTGCCGGCGTACTCGAGGTTCAGGTAGTCGCGCGTGACGCCCGCAACCGTCTTGGTGTCGAAGCCGGCGAAGCGCGCGAGGCCGTGGTCCTCGTGGACGACGATGTCGCCCGTTCGCAGGTCGGTGAAGGAGCGCAGCGCGCCGCGGCGGCGGCCGCCGGGGGCCTGTCCTCCCGTGCGCGCGGCGCGGCGGCGGAACAGCCGGTGCTCCGGGATCACCGCGAGTCTGAAGCCGGGCGCGACGAAGCCGTCCCGCAGGCGCGCCTCGGCGAAGGCGAGGTCCGCTCCGCTCGGCGCCCGCCCGTCCACCCAGCGGACCTTCAGGCGTCCGAGGTTGTAGGCGGCGCGCTCGCCCTCGCCCCGCGCGCCGAACGCGACGACGGTGCGGTAGCCCGAGCGCACAAGTCTCTCCAGCTCCGGCTCGGCGTCTCTCACGCTGCGCGCGGCGACGTCGGCCGCCTGCCCGCGGAACTGGAACGGCTGGTCCTGGTCGATCGCGGAGAGACGCACGCGCGCCCGTGCGTCGAGGGCGGTCTCGATCGCGCCCGGCGCGATGTAGAGGTGGTGCGCGTCGTCGTCGTGGAAGGCGTTCGTGACGTCCTGCCAGTGATCGACAAGCGCGGGCGCGATCTCCTCCTCGGCCGCGATCAGCACGGCCGCATCCGGCGCGAGGTCGAGCATCGCGCGGAACTGCTCGACCGGCAGCAGCTCGGCGACGTCCGGGCGTTCGGCCTCGTCGTTGAGCGCGGCCGCCTCGGCCAGCTCGCGGTGCTCGGCCGCCAGCTCGGCCGCCGGCGCGATCTCGACCCGCTCGACGTCGCCGAGCGAACGCTGCGTGAACGTCGAGAACCAGCGCAGCGACTCGATCTCGACGTCGAACAGCTCGACGCGGATCGCGTGGTCCTCCGTCGCGGGGAAGACGTCGAGCAAGCCGCCGCGGATCGCGAACTGCCCGCGATCCTCGACCTGCTCGACGCGCTCGTAGCCGGCGGCGACGAGGTCCGCGGCGCACTCGTCGAGGTCGAGCAGGCCGCCTCTCGCGAGCGCGAAGCCGCGCGGGCGCAGGCTCGGGTCGGGAACCTTCTCCGACAGCGCGACCGCGCTGACCACCACCACCGGCGCACCGTGCTCGCGCGCGCTCGCGTCCTCTTCGAGCAGCGCGTCGAGCGCGGCGACGCGCAGGCCGACGAGGTGCGGCGGGGGCGCCAGATGCGACTCGTAGGCGACGCCGCGGCTCGGATAGAAGCGCACGGCGCGCGGCGCGAGCCAGGTCCTGAGGTCGGCCGCGAGATCGCGCGCGTGCCGATCGTCTCCGGCGACGACGAGCAGGGGCGCGTGCGGATCCTCGTGCGCGAGCGCCGCGATCACGTACGGCTTCAGCGAGGCGCTGACGAACGCGCGGCCGCCTCTGCTTGCCAGCGCGGTGGTGGCCGGGTCGTCGGCGGCGTATGCAAGGAGGGCGCTGAGCACGTTGAGGGCACGCAGAACGGCCGCGCAGGGCTGCGCGGCCTCTGCGTCTGAGTGTACGTTGGCTTTGCGCAGACGGGCGCGTGGAACGCAACGGGGGAGCGCACGCGCGGCGGCGCCACCGCTCCCTCCCCCTCGATGCCCGCGGCGGGGGCCAAGCCTGCAGCCCCGGCCGCGCGGAGCTACGCGAGCTCGCGCTCGCCGCGCACGATCGCCACGGCAGCGTCGGCGGCGGCGTAGACGAGCGCCTCGACGTCGGCAGCCGGCTCCCGGAACCGCCCCAGGACGTACGCGGCAACCCGGTCGGGGTCGGTGCTCGGCGGCCGGTCCACCCCGATCCGCACGCGCGCGAAGTCGGGCGAGCCGAGCTCGCGCTTCAACGACTTCAGCCCGTTGTGGCCCGCCAGCCCGCCGCCAATCCGCGTGCGGATCTCCCCGAACGGCAGGTCGATCTCGTCGTGCAGCACGAGCACGCGCTCCAGCGGGACTCTCAGCACGCCCCGGGCCGGCCCGACGGAGCGGCCGGCCTCGTTCATGTACGTCTGCGGCAGCAGCACCGCGACGCGCGGCGGGTCGGCGCCGGGCTCCGGAGCGCCGGCCCGCCCCTCCGTCAGCAACCCCGCGAACTTCTGCTTCGCGCGCGGCAGCCCCCAGCGTGCGGCGAGCACGTTCGCGACCTCGAAGCCGATGTTGTGGCGCGTGCCGGCGTACTCGGCGCCCGGGTTCCCGAGCCCGACGATCAGCCAGTCAGTGCGCGCGCCAGGGAGGCGCACGGGCGCGACGCCGCTATTCGCCGTCCGAGGACTCGCCCTCGGCGGCGGCCTCGCCCTCGGCGCCGGCCTCGCCGACGACCTCGGTCTCCGTCTCGATCTCCTCGGTCGGCTCAACTGAGAGCCGCGGCGGGGTTATCGTCGCGACGACCGTCTCGGGGTCGTCGAGCAGCAGCACGCCGGCCGGCGCGCTGACCGCCGCGAGCGTGATCGTGTCGCCGATCTCGGCCGCCGACACGTCGAGCTGGATCCCGTCCGGGATCTCGGTCGGGAGTGCCTCGATGCTCAGCTCGCGCGTGACCTGCTCGAGCACGCCGCCGGCCTTGACGCCGGGCGCGTCGTCGCCGCCGGTCAGCTCGAGTACGACCGTCGCGGTGATTCTCTGTCTGAGGTCGACGCGCAGCAGGTCGACGTGCAGCGTGTGGCCCGTGACCGGGTGACGCTGCTGGTCCTTGAGCACGACCGGCGTCTCGCCGGCGCCCTCGACGGCGAGCGAGATGACGGCGCCGCCGTGCGCGAGCGCCTGGCGCAGCGCGCGTGCGTCGACCTGGAAGGCGATCGGGTCGCCGTCGCCTCCGTACACCACGCCGGGGACGAGCCCGGTGCGGCGCAGGCGGCGGTTCGCGCGCGACCCCTCGGCGGCGCGCGGCGCGACGGTGAGCGTTGTCGTCTCGTCAGCCATGAGCGGCGAGGGAGCTTAGCGCAGGCGCGCGCACCGCCGCAGCCACAGCGCACGCGCCGCGGCGCACCGCCCGCGAATTCCTGCAGGAGGCGGCCGATGCGGGGTACGCTCACCCAATGGCGGACGAGACGCTGCTCGTCGCACTTCTGGGAGGCCTGCATCTGCTCGGCTTCGCCTTCGCGGCCGTGCTGCTGCTGCCGCTGCTGCGCGACGAACGGATCGTCCCGGTCGCGCGCCGCGGCGACGAAGAGGACGACGGTGGAGGCGGCAACGACCGGCTCGGGCCGCTCGCGCCGAAGGGCCCGCGCGGCGGCGGAATCCCGCTGCCCGACGCCGTCCCCGCGCGCGTGCGCCTGCGCGAGCCGGGACGGTTGGCCGACCTGCTCCCGCCACGCCGCCGCCGCGAGCACGCCCCGGCGCCCGTGCGCACGCCGGCGCGGCCCTGACGCACGGCCCGCAGCTCAGCCCAGCGGCACGTACTGGCGCACCTTCGCCTGGCCTGCGGCCAGCGCCGCGAATCCCGGCTTCTCGGACCAGTCGAGCCGCACGAGTGCCTTGGTGTGGAACGGCGGCGAGCCCCACGGGTTGCCGCCGCCCCAGCCGGGTCGCACGCGGAACTCCTGCAGCGTGAAGTAGGTGCTGCCGGTGAGCCACGCCTTCGAGGCGAAAACGCCGAGCTGGTATCTGATGAAGTCCGACTGGAAGGCGTAGGTGCCCTTCTCCTCGACCGGGCCGTCGCGATTCGCCTCCGCGCCGTACTCGGTCACGGCGATCGCCTTGTGCGGATAGCAGCGGCGCAGCTGGTCGAGGAAGCTCGGCAGCAGGTCGCGGTCGGCGATGTTGCCGCCGAAGCCCGTGTACCAGCCGAAGTAGTCGTTCATGCCGAGCAGCTGGATCGGCGCGTACGCCGCCTGGCAGGCGGTCTCCGGATGACCGGCGAACGCGAGCGCGACCGGCCGCGTCGGATCGAGCGCTCTGACGAGCGCCGCGCCGGCCGCGAGGTAGGCCTTCTGGTTCGGCCCGGCCGCGCTCGGCATCTCGTTGCCGAGCGACCACGCCGCGATCGACGGCCGGTTGCGATTGGCGAGCACGTTCGCTCTCAGCTCGTCCAGCGCGAGGCTGCGGAAGGCGGACCGGCCGAGGTCGGCGTCCGGGAGCTGGTACGTCGCCGGGATCTCCGACCACAGCAGGATGCCGTTCTGGTCCGCGAGGTCCTCGAAGTCGGGGTCGAGCGGGTAATGGGCGCGCACGAACGTCGAGTGCGTCTGCTTCAGCAGTCCGATCAGGCGCACGCGGTCCGCATGGCTCTGCACCGGCCCATCCGTGAGCGTGTCCTCGTGCAGGGCGACGCCGCGGAAGTGCACGACGCTGTTGCCGTTGAGGATCAGCCGCCCGCGACTGTCGACGGCGAGCGTGCGGATGCCGGTCCGCAGCGAGTAGCCGGCGGCCGCGGTCGCGTGGTGCTTGCCCTGCGCGGCGGTCGCGGCGAGCCGCACCGGGTAGAGCGTCGGATGCACGGGCGACCACAGCTTCGGATGGCGGACGACGAGCGCCCGCGCGAACGTCGCGGTCGCGCCGGCGCGGATCGACTGCGTGCCGAGATCGAGCGAGGCGCCGCCGAAGCGGCCGGTCAGGTGGACGAGCTGCGTGGCGCGTGAGAGGTTGCGCGCGTCGGCCGACATGAGGATCGTCGCCGCGCAGCGCGGGCACGGGAGCTGCGGCTGCACCTGCACGTTCTCGACGTCCACGCGGTCGACCGCGCGGATCGAGACCTCGCGCAGCAGGCCGCCGTAGTTCCACCAGCCGCCCGGCGGCTGCGGCGTCTCGCCGGGCGCGCCGCTCGGGTCGTTCTGCGCGCGGCGGTCGTCGACGCGCACCACGAGGCGGTTGACGCCGCGCCGGCTCAGGCTCGGCAGGTCCAGCTCGAACGGCACGTAGCCGCCGACGTGCGTGCCGAGCTGGCGGCCGTTGAGCCAGACGGTCGCGCGGAAGTTGACCGACTCGAAGCGCATGATCCAGGCCAGCGCCTTCGCGCTCGCGGGCAGGCGGAAGTCTTTGCGGTACCAGGCAACCGAGCCGAGGAAGCTCGCCGAGCTGTCGTCGGCGGCGTTCCAGGCGCTCGGGACGGCCGTCGGGCTCCAGCCGTCGGTGCTCGTCTGCGCGTAGAGGCGCTGCGCAAGGCCCGCGTCGGCCGGATCCGTCCGCATCAGCCACGTGCCGCCGAGCAGGTAGCGCCGGTCCTGCCCCTCGATCTTGTGCGGTCTGCCCGTCGGCGTCTCGGCGGTGTACGGGACCGGCGCGCCGGGAGTCGGCGCCGCCGCGACGCCGACTCCCGGAACGAGCAGCGCGAGCACCAGCGCGAGCGGGGGAAGGAACGGCAGACGGCAGCGCATCCGTGCGGCAGAGTACGACAGTGCCGTGGTGCCTGGGGTGCCGGAGCCGGCCACGTGGCCGGCGAGGCGGGCCCCCGTGCGGTTTCTGTCAGAGGGCTGACGGGCAGTTGGACTCGTGCCCGATCGGCCCGCTGAGCGCGCGCAACTGGACCGACAGCCCACCGAGCACGTTCCCGCCGCGATGGACGTTGACGCACTGCACGACCGTCTCGTGCGCCGGCGTCTTCCACACGACGCGCGCGATGCCGCTCGTGCCGCCGAGCGAGAAGCTGGTCGACGGGTCGAGCCGCACCAGCACCACCTTTCCGGGGGCGCGCAGGCGCGACGCGTTCGCATGGGCGAGCGCGACGCAGCTCGGCCGCCGCGCGCAGCCGTCGACCTGCGCGACCATCGCGGCCGCGTCGCCGCGCGCCTGCGCTCCCAGCAACGTGAGGATCGCGTCGCGCTCCGCGCCGTTCGCGCTCAAGACGCGCCCGAGGCCGAGACTGATCGCCACGAACGCGAGCACGCCGCTCAGCAGCAGGAGGATCCGGGCGGGGCGCCGCATCGCGGCGGGATCATCGCTGATCGGGCGGCCGCTCAGAGCGGCGCCGGCGGGTCCTCGCCGCTCAGCTCCAGGAAGCGCTCGACCGACGCCTCCTGGCGCTCGAGCCGTGCCGCCAGCTCGCGCGCGTGCTCGGCCGCCAGCTCGGCGAACTCGGCGAGGCAGCGCGCCGGGTCGTCCGGCAGCGGATAGATGCGCGCGAGGTCCTGCTGCGCGCAGGCGATCCCGAGCGGCGGCTTGCCCTCCGCGAGCGTCCGCGCGCCGCAGACGGGCGCGACGACGATGCGGCGATCGGGCGCGACGAGCGCCACCGGCAGCAGGCGGAAGGCGGGGAGCGGCGTGCGCAGCTCGAGCGTGCGCTCGACCTCGACGTCGCCTTCGGCGAGCGCTTCGAGCGGGTCGCGCCAGACGTCGAGGACCGTGTCGGCGCCCACGAGCGCGTCGCGCAGCGCAGTCGCCTGCTCGAGGTAGAGCTGCGCAGCCTCCGCGCGATCCTCGGCGGCGCCCAGGTCGAGGTCGCACGGGACGCGCAGCAGCTCGCGCGCGGCGATCGTCTCCCCCGCACCGCGGCGGCCCGGCGTGACGTACGTCTGGATCGTGCCGAGATCGCGGCGGCCGTGGAAGACGACGGTGACCGACTCGCTGACCGGAAGGCCGCCGACCGCGAGCGAGACGGCCGCCGCGTCGGAGGCGTCGAGCAGCGCCCGGCGCAGCAGCTCCTCGGCTGCGCCGTCGTCCTCGATGCGGTCCGGCTCGCTCATCTCACTCTCGAAAGATCTTCCCGCGCCTGGCAAGCCGGCATGCGCACGCGCGGGGCGGGTACGCTTCGCGGCGATGAAGCTGCTCTACAAGCCGTTCGGGCTGCTCGCCGGGATCGTCGGCGGCCGGCTCGCGCGGCGGCTGTTCACCGCGCTGTGGGGCGTGCTCGACGAGCAGGAGCCGCCCAAGGCGAAGACCGAGCGGGCGAGCTGGGCGCGCGTCCTCGCCGCCGCGGCGATCCAGGGCGTGACCTTCTCGGTGACGCGCGCGGCGGTCGACCGCGCCGGTGCGAGAACGTTCGAGCACCTGTTCGGCGTCTGGCCGGGCGAGCGCGACCCGGATCGCCGCTAGCCGGGACGCTCCTCCGCGTCGCCGACTGCGCGTCCGCCGTCGCGCGCAGTTCTGGTAACAATGGCGCATGGCCAGCCGCTCCCAACGGGGGAGTCGGGCGGCGGCCGTCTCGATGCCGTCGGGGGACGGAGACAGCGCGCCGGCGCGCTTAGGCTCGATCGTCCGCGCATTCCGCGCCCACGAGCATCGGTCGGCGGCGCTGCTGCTCGGACTCCTCGTGCTCGCCTACCTGTGGCCGGCGCTCGTGGAGGGCCGCCTGCTGTCGCCGACGGCGCTCGTGTACGCGCAGGCGCCGTGGAACGCGATCGCGCCCACCAGCGTCGGGCGCTGGATGAACGGCGACCTCGGCGACGTGCCGTACCTCTACTACCCGTGGGCCGTGCTCGCGCGCCATCTGATCCACGCCGGCACGTTCCCGGCCTGGAACCCGTACGCGTTCGGCGGCACGCCGCTGTTCGCCAACTCGGAGATCGCGTGGCTGAGCCCCTTCAGCCTGCCGCTGTGGATCCTGCCGCTCAACTACGCGTTCGGCGTCGCGGCCGCGCTGAAGCTGTGGCTCGCCGGCTTCGGCACCTATCTGCTCGCACGCGAGCTGCGGCTGAGCTTCCTGCCGGCGCTGCTCGCCGCGATCGCGTTCGCGCTCTGCTCGTTCAACGTCGTCTGGCTCAGCTACGGGATCTTCGTGTCGGTCGCGGCGCTGCTGCCGTGGGCGCTGTGGCTGGTGGAGCAGATCGTGCGCCGCGGCCGCCCGCTCGACGGGCTGCTGCTGGCCGGCGCGCTGACCGTCGCGCTGACGAGCGGGCACCCCGGCACCGAGCTGCACATAGTGGCGGCAACCGGCCTCTACGCACTCATGCGCGTCGCGATGAGCGGCGAGCTCGCGCGGCGCGAGCGCGTGCGGCGGCTCGGACTCGTCGGCGCCGGCGTCGCGGTCGCGGTGCTCGCCGCCGCCGTCGTCCTAGTGCCCGCCCAGCGCACTGCGATCGAAACCTTCGGCGCGGCCGCGCGCAGGAACGGCGCGTCCGCCTTCCGCGGCTCGAGGATGCCGTTCGAAGTGCTGCGGACAGCGCTCTTCCCGGATTGGTGGGGACGCCCGAGCGAGGGCATCGCCCTCGGGCCGGCGGCCTACCGCGAGCGCACCTTCTATGCGGGAGCCGCGACGCTCGTGCTGGGGCTGATCGCGCTGAGCGCGCCGCGCGGCTGGCGCCGCAAGGCGCCGTTCGCGCTGCTCGGCGCTCTCGGGCTCGCGATCGCGCTGCGCCTGCCCGGCCTCTACGACCTCGTGATTCACACGCCCGGCTTCGACCAGATCCAGAACTCGCGCATCTACCTGTGGTTCGTGTTCGCCGCGGCACTGCTCGCCGGCTTCGGCCTCCAACACGTGCTCGACGCGCGCGGGCAACTCGGGCGCGGCTGGATCGCGCCGCTCGCCCCCCTGCTCGTAGGCGTCGTGGCTGCCGTCGCGCTGAGCGCCGAAGGCGCTGCGTGGGGGACCGCGCTGCACCATCTGGTCGACCGTCGCAGCGGCGGGCACGCGCCCGCGGCACTGTCGCTCGCCAGCGTGCTGCTGTGGTCGGCGCTCGCGGGCGCGCTCGCCGCGCTCCTGTGGATGCTGCGCGCGCGCCCGCGGCGGGCCGCCCTCGTCGCGACGCTCGTCGTGCTGCTCGTCGCGGCCGACATGCTGCACTTCGCCGCCGGCTTCAACCCGATGGGACCGCCGTCGGCCGTGATCCCGCAGCGCGTGCCGGCGATCGCGTTCCTGCAGCGCCACCAGGGCAGCGCGCGCATAAGCGGCGTTCTCTCGGTGAGCGCGGACTGGACGACGCTCTACGGCCTGCGCGACGTGCGCGGCGCCGACGTGCCGCTGCCGACGCTGCGGTGGATGCGTTTGTGGCAGACGATGGACCCGGCGGTCACCCCAGAAGACCTATCGAGCTTCACCCCACTGAGTCCGCGCATCCTCGGCCTGCTTGGCGCACGCTACGTGCTGACGCCGCCGGGCACGCGCCTCGGCTTCAAAGACATGCGGCCCGTGTACCAGGGACGCGAAGCGACGGTGTTCGAGGACGACCTCGCCGCGCCGCGCGCGTTCGTGCCGAGCGCCGTCCACGTCGTCTCGACCGCAGACGACGAGTACGCCACGCTCGGCGGCCCGGCCTTCGACCCGCGGCGCGAGGCGACCCTCCGAGCGCCCGAGCTGCGCGGCGCGCCGCCCGCCGCCGCGAACGCCGGCACCGCGCGCGTCGTGCGCGAGACGAACGCGTCGGTGACACTGCGCGCCTCGCTGCGCCGGCGCGGGCTCGTCGTGCTCGACGACACATGGGGACCGGGCTGGTCCGTCACCGTCGACGGCCGCGCCGCGCGACCGGTGCAGGCCAACGCGGTCCTGCGCGGCGTCGTCGCACCCGCAGGCACCCACGCGATCGTGTGGCGCTATCGCGTGCCCGGACTCGCACTCGGCGCCGCGCTCAGCGCACTCGGCCTCGCCGCCGCGCTCGCCTGGGCGGGACTGCTGCTCGGGGGCGTCAGGCGCCGCCGCCGCGCACGATGAAGCCGCGCTCGGCGAGCAGCGCGAGTCGATCCTCGAAGGCCGCGAAGTCGCGCGCCAGCAGCGCGTCGAGCGGACGGCCCGACGGTCCTTCGATCCGCACCCAGCGGCGCAGCGCCGGCGCGCCGGCGCGCTCCTGCGCCTCGGCCAGCAGGTCGAGCAGGATCGCCAGCTCCGGCCGGTGGTCGAGCTGTCCCGACAGCAGCTCGAGCGGGCCGGCGGCGAGCGTCGCGCACAGCTCCTCCTCGGTCAGGCCGAGCAGGTCCATCAGGCGGGCTGCGGAGTCGGCGTCGGAGGTGGGCGGCGGGATCGGATTCAGAAGAGCTGATTCTCGCCGCGGAAGACCTCGGACACCGAGCCGTCCGTGAAGATCTGGCGGATCGAGCTGGTGAGCAGCTCCGCGCACGGCAGCACGGTGATGTTGTCCGGCGCGCCGTCGCGCAGCGGGATCGTGTCCGTCACGACGATCTCGTCGAACGCCGCGGCGGCGAGGTTCTCCCAGGCGTTGCCGGAGAAGACGGCGTGCGTCGCGGCGGCGAGCACGCGCGTCGCGCCCGCGTCGCGCACGGTCTGCGCGGCGGCCTTCAGCGTGCCGGCGGTGTCGATGATGTCGTCGACGAGCACGGCCGTCTTGCCCTTCACGTCGCCGATCACGTAGCCGATCTCAGCGACCTGCTGCGCCGGGCGCTCCTTGTTGAGGATCGCCAGCTCGGCGCCGATCGTGGCGGCGAACTTCTTGTTCAGCTTCACGCGGCCGGCGTCCGGCGAGACGACGACCAGGTCCTCGAGGCCCTGATCGGCGAAGTACTTCGTCAGCATCCACATCGCCGTCATGTGGTCGCACGGCTTCTGGAAGAAGCCCTGGATCTGACCGGAGTGGAGGTCCATCGTGAGGATCCGGTCGATCCCCGCGGTCTCCAGCATGCGCGCGACGAGGCGGGCGCTGATCGGCTCGCGCGGCGCGGACTTCTTGTCCTGGCGCGAGTAGCCGTACCAGGGACAGACCGCGATCACGCGGTGGGCCGAGCCGCCGACGGCCGCGTCGACCATCTCCAGCAGCTCCATCAGCGCGTCGTTCGCGGTCAGCCCCGTGCGCGGGTTGCCGCAGATCGGCTGCACGATGAAGATGTCGGCGCCGCGAATCGACTCCTCGTAGCGGCAGTAGACCTCTCCGTTGGAGAACGTCTTGAGCGTGACGCCGCCCAGCTCGATCCCCAGCTTGCCGGCGATGTCGGCCGCCAGCTGCTGGTGCGCGCGGCCGCCGAACAGCATGAGCCGCTTGTCGTAGCCGATGTCGAGCTGGGTGCTCGGACGCTCCTGCGGCTCGGCAGCGCTCATCTCGGGCGCCAGTGTACGCCTCGGGGGCGACGAGACAGGGCTCATCTGGCGTCGCGCTCCTTCAGCCGCTCGTCGTAGCCCTCGAGGTTGCGCTGGCGCGCGCGCGCGATCCCGAGCGCGCCCGGCGGCACCTCGTGGGTGATGACCGAGCCGGCCCCGATCCAGGCGTCGTCGCCGACCGCCACGGGCGCGACGAGCGAGGTGTGGACGCCGCCGTGGACCCCTTCGCCGATCGTCGTGCGGTGCTTGCTGCGGCCGTCGTAGTTGGCGGTGATCGTGCTCGCGCCGAGGTTCGTGCCGGCGCCGACCTCGGCGTCGCCGATGTAGGAGAGGTGCGGCACCTTCGCGCCCTCGCCGATCTCCGAGTTCTTGATCTCGACGAACGTGCCGGCCTTGGCACCCTCGTGCAGCAGCGTACCGGGACGCAGATAGGCGAACGGGCCGACGCTCGCGCCGGCACGCACCTCGGCGCCGCTCGCATAGGAGTGGGGGATCTGGACGTCGTCGCCGAGCGTGACGTCGATCAGCGTCGTAAGCGGACCGACGTGGCAACCGGAGCCGATCCGCGTGGCGCCGTGCAGCGAGGTGAAGGGGGCGATCGTCGTGTCGTTCGCGATCTCGACGCCGGCGTCGATCACCGTCGAGGCGGGATCGACGATCGTCACGCCATTCGCCATGTGCCGGGCGTGGATGCGCTGCTGGGCGATCGCGCGAACCTTCGCGAGATCGCCGCGGTCGTTGATGCCGAGCGCGAGCGCCGGGTCGTCGACCGTGTGCGCGGCCACGACCTTGTCCTGCGCGCGCAGGATCGGCAGGACGTCCGGGAGGTACAGCTCGCCTTGCGCGTTGTCGGCTCTGACCTGCGCGAGCGCGTCGAGCAGGTCGCCGCCGGCGAACGCGTAGACGCCGCCGTTGACCTCGCGGATCTCCAGCTCGCCGGGAGTCGCGTCGCCCGGCTTCTTCGTCTCCACGACGCGCTCGACCGCGCCGTCCAGGCCGCGCACGACGCGACCGTAGCCGGTCGGATCGTCGAGGAGCATCGTCAGCATCGTCGCGCTCGCTCCGCGCTCGGCGTGCGTCTGCGCGAGCGCGTGCAGCGCCTCGCCGGTCATCAGCGGCACGTCGCCGCAGACGACGATCACGGGAGCGTCGCGGTCGATGTGCTCGCGCGCGCTCGCCACCGCGTCGGCGGTTCCGCGCGGCTCCTGCTGGACGGCGAGCACGACGTCCGCGACGCCATCGGCTCGATCCCCGCCCGCCTCGACCGCCGGCGCCAGCGCACGGTCCGGGCCGCCCACCACCACGACCTTCTGCGCATCGGCCGCGCGCGCCGCCGCGATCGCCCACGCGATGACGGGTGGGCCGCAGAGCGGGTGCAGCAGCTTTGGCGTCGCGGAGCGCATCCGCGTTCCCTGCCCGGCGGCGAGGATGACGACGACCGGCGCGGTCACGCGCGCATCGTAGCCGCGGCGCCGCAAGGATGCGGGGCGAGCTTGGGACGCCCCCTAGAATCGGCTCGACCCGTTGGGGGGTCGTCTAATGGCAAGACTCCGGCCTTTGGAGCCGGCTATCCGGGTTCGAGTCCCGGCCCCCCAGCTCCGGATTCATTCCCGGTCATGGTCGGCCGGCTCGACCGGACCACTCCAACCCGCGCTGCGGGCTGGCACGTCCGCTCAGCTGCGCAAACCTCAGCCCAAAGTTGGGAGGGGCCGGGTCGCGGTGACCACTCCCGCCTGCAGGCCGTAGCGCGTGGCGTTGGCAACCGTCGCAGCTGAGCCCGTGCCTCATGCCACCCGTCCCAGCGGAGGCGGCTCGCCCGATCGCAGCACGTGCGCGACACCCTCGGCAACCCGTCGGCGCAGGCTGATCTCGGATTGCACGGACAGGAACCCGCGGTGCGACGAGACGACGACGTCGTCACGCTGCAGCAGCGCGCGGGTCTCCTCGCTGTCGTTCGGATCCTCAGGCGAGAAGACATCGGAGGCGAAGCCGCCGAGCGCGCCGTCCTCGAGCGCGGCGCGCACCGCGACCGGATCGACCAGCCGCCCGCGCGCGGCGTTCACCAGGAGCGCCCCGTGACGCACGTGCCGCAGCGCCTCTGCGTCGACCAGGTCCACGGTCTCGGACAGCAGCTCCGCATGCACGCATATGGCGTCGGCGCGCGCCAGCAGCTCCGGCAGCTTGCACTTGCCCACCCCGTAGCTCGCCATCAGGTCGGCGGACACGTTCGGATCGCAGGCGATCACCTCCCGATAGATCGGCTGCAGCTTGCGGCTGGTCGCTCGCCCGATCCGTCCGAAGCCGACGATCCCCGCCGTCAGGGTGCAGGTGCGGCGCGGCATTCCCCCGCCGTGGATCCGCCAGCGACCCGACTTGACGAGCACGTCCTGCACGCAGACGCGGCGCTCGAGTGCCAGCAGCAGCGCAAGCGTGTGCGTGCTGACCTCATCGCCGCAGTAGTCGGGCACGTGGAACCCGAAGATCCCGGAGTCGCGGAGCAGGTCCGCGTTCAGGTTGTCCAGCCCGACGCCCTGCCGCGCGACCACCCGGCAGGCCGGGCCGACGGCCTCGAGCAACTCGGGCGTCACGACGCAGCGCGACACGACGACCGCGTCCGCGCCGCGGACGTAATCGGCCAGCGCGCGCCCCTCCGTCAGGAAGCGCCCGTCTGCACGCACCCCCAGTTCGACGGCGATGTCGTCGCCGTAGACCGAAGCCTCGATATCGGCGGCCGACCTATCGACGTCTCCGTTCTCGTCGAGCGCCCACGACGGGTCGGTATACGCGACGCGCATCGCGGCTACCTCTGCCCGCCCGCCGCGATCTCCGCACTCCACGGGTGACGAACCGATCCGCGACTCAGCGAGAGCAGCACCTTCGCGGGCAGGAGCCTGGCCAAGGTACTCGCAACTCGAGCGCGCGAGCCAGCTCCAAAGATCACGTTGCGCGGTAACCCTGGTTCATCACCGTCCCACGATTCGCACGTCAGATCGCCCAGTTGACGCATGCGCCCGCACGTGGCGGCGCCGCACACCCCGAGGTGGTGCATCTTCTCTCCCCCGATCGCACGCGCCAGAACAGCGACGTGCCCGTGGACATCATATATGCCGCCAAGACAGGAAGGCAACTTAGGGCGCTTTTGATGCTCTTCGTTTTGGTGTGCTGTTGCTCTGCCGACGAGTCCGTGCTACCATGTGGCCGCTTCCGCTCGTAGCTCAATGGTTACGGAGATTGCCCGGAGGCTGGGGGGAAAACTTCGGTGCGAGCCGCTCGAGCCGGGGAGACGTGACACTCTTCCGGTGGCTCTTCGTCGCGAGACCGCCGGGCGGCTCCTGCACAGTTAACGATCAATCCCAAGAGCAGCGGTCTATCAAGCCGCAGATGCGGGTTCGATTCCCGTCGGGCGGGTTCAATCTGTTCCTAATGATCGAAGCGCGCTCACACTCTCATGTCGTGGAATCGCGCAGCGGGTCGGCCCAGAGCTGGTGCTGCTCGACGCCGCCGCCGGGCGAGGTGCTGCACGCCGGACACTGCTTCGTAATGGTGCGGTCGGTGGGACAGCGATGAGCCAGCGCGCTCACGTCAACGCATACCGCGACGCGTGGTGCGGAACACTTAGGGGCGACGATGCCGGCCGATTGCTGCGCGTAGCCGGGTGGGCACACGCCTGCCGCGATCACGGCGGCTTGGTCTTCATCGACCTGCGCGACGCATCCGGGGTGCTGCAACTGGTGTTCGAACCGGCCTGTAGCGCGACGGCGTACGCCGTCGCGCAGACGCTTCGCCACGAGGACGTCGTGAGCGTCAAGGGCTCAATCGTTGGGCGGCCCATACCGAATCTGAGGCTTCCGACCGGAGCGATCCAGCTGCTCGCGACCGAGGTCGTCGTGCTCGCCCGTGCCGCCACTCCTCCGTTCCCGATCGGCGAGGAGGGCTCGATCGACGAGCCCCTGCGGCTGCGCCACCGTCCGCTCGATCTGCGCCGGCGTCCGCTCCAGGAAGCGCTGCTGCTGCGCCACCGAGTCATCTCGACGATGCGCCGGGTGCTCGACGCGCGCTCGTTCGTAGAGGTCGAGACGCCGGTGCTCACCCGGTCGACCCCCGAGGGCGCTCGCGATTACGTCGTTCCCGCCCGGATAGCTCCGGGCGCTTTCTACGCGCTCCCGCAGTCACCGCAGCCGATCAAGCAGTTGGTGGTCCTGGGCGGCATCGAGCGCTACTACCAAGTCGCCCGTTGCTTTCGCGACGAGGACACGCGCGCCGATCGGCAGCCGGAATTCACGCAGCTCGACATGGAGCTCGCGTTTGTCGACGAGAACGACGTGATCGAGGTCACCGAGGCGATCATGGCGAGCGTCTTCGAGATCACCGGCTACAGCGTTCCGGCGCCGCCCTGGCCGCGGATACCCTACGACGAGGCGATGGCCCGCTTCGGCGACGACTCGCCCGACACGCGCTTCGAGCTCGAGCTCGTAGAGCTTGGCGGCACGCTGCGCGGGCTGAACGCCGGCCGCCACGAGCTGCCAGCCGCCGATCTCGAGGCGCTGACGTTGCGGGCGGTCGAGCGAGGAGCCGACACGGTGTCGTGGGCATCGGTCACGGGCAACGGATCGCTGGTCGCTCTGGCCGGACCGCGCCTGTCCCACGCGGACGCCTCCCTCGCGTCGCAGCGTCTCGACGCTCGGCCCGGAGACTTGCTGGTAGTCGCGACAGGTCCGGCGCAGGCGGTGTCGCGTGGCCTCGGAGCGGTGCGAACCGAGTTGGGACGACTGCTCGACCTGATCCCCGCCGGCGTTCATGCGCCGCTCTGGGTGGTCGGATTCCCGATGTTCGAGTGGAACGAGACGCAGAGCCGGTGGCAGGCGCAGCACCACCCGTTCACCACGCCAGTCGGCGACCTCGACGCCGAACCGGGGACGCTGACGTCGCGCGCCTTCGACCTCGTGCTGGACGGCATCGAGATTGGGGGCGGGGCGATCTGCATCAACGATCCCGCAGTCCAGGAGCGGGTGTTCGAGATCGTCGGGATGGATGCCGCGCGGGCACATGAACGCTTCGGCTTCTTTCTCGACGCTCTGCGCTACGGAGCACCCCCGCAGGGCGGAATCGCGCTTGGCATCGACCGCATCGTGATGCTGCTCGCAAACCGCCGGTCGATTCGCGACGTCATCGCCTTCCCCAAGCTCGCCAGCGGCGCAGACCCGCTGACCGGAGCGCCAGCGGGCATCGACCGTTCAGACCTCGAGATCCTCGGCCTCGGCCAGAACGGCACTGCCCGTCAGACCCCTCCGACACATGATCCTGGCCGCAGACGGCTCCCTAAGCTCGACGACGATGTGGAGATGACGGCCTCAACGGTCACGACAGACCCCGCCGCCGCCTCGCAGGCAACCCGCACGCACATGACCGCGGACGCGTAGGATCCACCGCTCCCGCCGAGAGGAGGGCAGGATGAAGGAGTTCCGCTGTGCGGCTGTCGTCCCAGGGTGCGCCGCGCGCTTCGAGGACCAGAGCGAGGCCGGGATCCTCGCGCAGGTCGTGCGCCACGCGCGCGACGACCACGGGATGGAGCACGTGCCGCACGACGTGCTCGACGAGGTGCGAGCGCACATCGCCGACGTCGAGTAGGGCGTCTACTCGACGACGCCGGACGGCGGCGGCCGGTCCGCGGCGCGCGCGAGTGCCTCGACGAGCCGCTCGAACGGGACGATCCCGGCGTGATCGCCGCTCGCGTCACGGCAGACGAGCGGGTCGAAGCGCCGCTCGCGCGGGCGCAGCAGCGCCCGCTGCGCCGCCGCGGCAAGCCCATCGGTCAGGTGAAACGACTCCGCCCGGCGCGCCGGCTCGCGCCCGGGCGGCTCGGAGGCGACCTCGACGAGCGCGGCAAGCGACCCGGGTTGGTCCATCGCGGCGGCACGCTCCCGCGTGTAGCGGCTCAGTGCGAACGCGACGGGCGTGAGCGTCTTTGCGCGCACACCGATCAAGGGCCCCTGCATGAGCGGCACGCGCAGCCGCATCAGCGCGTCGACCTCCTCGACCCGGCGCACGCCCAGGGCGACGAGCGTGATGCCGAAGCGCCCTGCCATCCGCTCCAGCTCGTACAACAGCGCCCGTTTGGGCGGGAGGCGGTCCACGTCGGCGACGAGCACGGGGTCGAGCTTGGCCAAGACCGGTCGCACGACGCCCGTGAAGCGCAGGACGCCGTCGTCGCCGCCGACGTGGTCGACTGCGAAGCGGACACCCGCCGCGCGCAGGTCGGCGGCGCATGCGAGGAAGCGCGCCTGGTCGCGCCGCGTGAGGCGCGGCACCAGCTCGATCACCAGCCGGTCGAGCGCCTCCGCGCGCGCGAGCACGCGCCGTACCGGCTCGCGCAGCAGCGTCGCCGGACGGGCGTTGAACGACAGGAAGCAACCGTCCGGCAGGCTCTCGCAGGCGTGCACGACCGCGTCGATCACGAACGCATCGAAGTCCGGCTCGAGCCCGCGCCGCAGCGCCGCCGTCCGCCAGTCCTCCGGGGCGATCGCGCCGGGGAAGCGCTCGACCGCCTCGTAGCCGCAGATCGACCCGCGCGCGAGGTCGGCGATCGGCTCGTAGACGAGCCGGCAGCGTCCGCGGCGGTCGACCAGCTGCGCGGCGGGCGTGGAGCTCACCGGCTCGGGCGGCGGGGTGTCGCCGGGCGCTCGGCCGCCGTCTCACGGCGTACTCGGCCCGCGGCGACGCCGCGCTCGGACGCCGGCCCGCGGGGCGCCGCGACGCCCAGCACGCGCATCGCCTTGAGCCCGAACGACAGCTTCTCGCGCCCGTCGGTCGAGTTGACGTCGAGCCCAGTGATCTCGCGCACGCGCTCGAAGCGATAGCGGACCGTGTGGCGGTGCGTGATCAGCCGCGCCGCGGTCGCGTTGACGTTCCCGTCGCACTCGAGGAACGTCTCCAACGTCCCGACGAGGTCGGAGGTCTCGTACTGCTCGTCGTAGGCGACGAGCTTCGACACGGTCTCGTCGTAGAAGCGCTTCAGTTCCGCCGGGTCGCTCATATGCGGGAGCAGCAGCTGGTAGGTGCCCGTGTCGTCGTAGGACAGCAGCGACTCGTCGGGGTCGCCCTCGACGACGTTCGCAGCCAGCAGCGCCTCGTTGCCGGCGCGGTGCAGGTCGACCGGGTCGCGCGCGGCGCGGCTGCGTCCGACCGCGAACGCAAAGCCGCTGAGGTTCGCCTCCAGCTCGCGCAGCAGCGTCGCGGCCACGCGCCGGCCGGCCTCGCCGTCGGGATCAGGCGCGAGCACGGCGACCTCGTCGCCGTCGCCGGCGCGCGTCGCGGTGGCGATCGCGCCGGGGGCGATCGAGCGCGCGGCGCGCTCGGCGAGCGCGAGCAGGCGCGCGCGCCAATCGTCCTCGCCGGGCGCGCGCGGGTGGGCGCGCACGATGATCACACTGCCGCCGCGGTCGAGCGCGATGCCGAGCTCCTTGCCGCGCGCGACGAGATCGTCGCGGTCGCGGACCTCACGCGCGAGCACCGCGTGCACGAATTCCGCGGCGGCCGCCTCGGAGGCGCGCTCGGGTCCGCGCACGCGCTCCACCTCGGAGGCGATCAGCGTCGTGACGAGCCGCAGCAGCGAGGAATCGACCCCCGCCCGCCCGCCCTCGCGGCCGCGCAGCCGCAGCTGGCCGACGACCGCGTCGGCGACGCGCAGCTCGACGCGCTCGACGCCGTCCGCCTCGCGCAGCAGCGCGCCCTCCTCCGCCGGCGAGCGCGCGGCGACGGCGAGCACGACGCTCGTGCGGTCGATCAGCGCGAGGCTCGCGTCGAGCGCTCTGGCCGCCGCACGCACGATCTCCGGCAGCCCCGCGCCAGCCGCGACCGCCTCTGTGATCGCCTCGAGCGCCCGCAGGTCGGGCGCCGACGCCGTGTCGCGCGCGTGGGGTGCCATCGCCCGATTGTACGGAGACCTTGCGCGGTCCCCCGCCACCGCACACGGTGGTTGCGAGGCTCAGAACAGGCGCGGCCACTCGTAGACGAGCAGGCCGCCGACGAGCACGCCGACGCCGATGAACGCGCCGAGCACCCACAGGGAGAGGAGTCCGGCGGCGACGCGCTCCCAGGCGCGCTGGTAGGACGAGACGACTGGGACCATCACCAGCCCCACGAACGTCGCGAGGCCTGCGACGGCGGCGCAGATCGCGACGAGCTCGGTGACCGCGTTGTGCGTCATGCCTGCGCCTCATCGTCCCACACCCCGCGGACCGCCGCGAAGGCCGCGTCGACCGGGCGGGCGCCGGTCGCGCCGGGGACACGCGCCGCCAGCGCGCGGGCGGCGACCTCGGCGGCGGCCGCCCCTTCCGCGCCGTCGAAGATGCCGACGACGGTCGGTCCGGAGCCGGACACGAGCGCGTGGTCGGCGCCCGCGCCGCGCGCCGCCGCGAGCGCGCCGTCGATCCACGGGCACAGCGAGCGCGCGGCCGGCTCGAGGTCATTGACCGCCGGCGGCAGCTCGCCGCGCCCGAGCGCCGCCTCGGCGGCGGCGCGGCGCTCGGCGAGGTCGGCGGCGTCGCGCGCGAGGCCGAGCCGATCGGCCTCGCGGAACACGTCGGGCGTGGAGAGCGCGTGCGGCGAGGGCAGTACGAGCACGCCGTGCGGCGGCAGCGGCGCCAGCGGCCGCACGTCCTCGCCCGCCCCGCCGGCGAGCACCGGGCCGGGCTTGATCTGCGATGGCACGTCGGCGCCGAGCTGCGGCGCGAGCCGCGCGATCAGCGGGTCGCCGGCGGACCGGCCGGCGGCGTGCGCGACGAGCCGCAGCGCGGCGGCCGCGTCGCCCGAGCCGCCGCCCATCCCGGCGGCGACCGGCACGCGCTTGACGATCGCGAGCCGCAGCGGCGCCCCCTCCCAGCCGCTCGCCGCGCGGTAGGCGGCGAGCGCCTCGCCGGCGAGGTTCGGCCCCTCGACGCCGGCACAGACGACCTCGTCCGCGCCCGCGGCGCAGCCCATGTCGCCGGCTCCGGGCGCCGCAGCCACGAGCGCCCCACCGGGCAGCGGCTCCAGCGTCAGCTCGTCGGCGAGCGACAGCGGCTCGATCACGCTCACCAGCTCGTGCAGCCCGTCGGCGCGGATGCCGCCGAGGAACAGGCAGAGGTTCGTCTTGCCGGGGGCTCGCGCGTAAAGCGTCATGCCTCGACCGTCTCCCACAGCTTGCGCAGCCGCTCGGGCGAGAGCCGCTCGGCGCGCACGTCCGCCGGCTCGCCGAGCGCTTCCAGCGCGCCCCTGACAGCCTCGCGGTCGGCGACGCCGGCGAGCGCGGCCGAGCGGGCGAGCGCCTTGCGCCGGTGCGCGAACGCGCCCTGGACGAACGCGCGCAGCGGCGGCGGCGCGGCTGGCGCCCGCCGCTCCAGTCCTACCAGCACCGAGTCGACGTTCGGCACCGGGAAGAACACCTGCCGTGAGATCGGGCGCAGCACGCGCACCTCGCACGCGAGCTGGGCGAGCACCGACGGGACGCCGTACGCGGACGTCCCTGCGCGCGCGGCGAGGCGCTCGCCGACCTCCTTCTGCACCATCGCGACCCAGCGCGTCACGCTCGGCAGCTCCTCGACCGTGCGCAGGATCGCGCCGGCGGCGATCCCGTACGGCAGGTTCGCGACGACTTTCGTTGGCTTGGGATCCAGGGCGCCCAGATCCAGCGCCATCGCGTCGGCGAGCCACAGCGTCGCGCGCGCGCCGAACGGGTCGAGCGCGTCGCGCAGCGCCCGCTCCAGCGAGCGGTCGACCTCCACGACATGGACGTGGGCAACCCGCTCCGCGAGATGTTCGGACAGCACGCCGAGCCCGCCACCGATCTCCAGCACAACGTCCCCGGCGTCGACGTCCGCCGCCCGCGCGATCACGTCCAGGATGTTCGAGTCGATCAGGAAGTTCTGGCCGAGGTCGCGCTTGGGACGCACGCCGAACGCGCGCAGACGGCGCAGCGAGGGCTGGGCCGGGAGGCCGGTGCCCGCCGGGGCGGACTCGCGATGGGTGGGCGGGGTGGGATTCACCACCCGAACAGCTCGGCGGCGTTGCGCTCGACCTGCGCCTCCAGCTCCGCGTAGGATACGCTCCGCTCCGCCGCGACCGCCTCGGCCGTCAGCACGACGCGCGCCGGCTGGTTGCGCTCCTTGCGCACCGCCTGCGGGGTCAGGTACGGCGCATCGGTCTCCACCAGGATCCGCTCGTCGGGCACGCGCGCGGCGGCCGCGCGCAGCGCGCCGTTCGGCGGGTAGGTGACGTTGCCGGCGAACGAGATCCAGTACCCGCGCGCGACGCACTCGTCGAGCCGGTCCGGCATCGAGAAGCAGTGCAGGATCACGCGCACGCCGCCGCCGTCGGCCTCGGCGGCGAGCTGGTCGAGCGTCTCCTGGTCGGCCGCGCGCGCGTGGATCACGAGCGGCTTGCCCGTGGCGCGCGCGAGCGAGATCTGCGCGCTGAACGCGCGCGCCTGATCGCTCGCCGGGGCCCAATCGCGGTGGAAGTCCAGGCCGGTCTCGCCGATCGCACGGCAGCGCGGGTGCGCGGCGAGCGCCTCCAGCTCGGCCAGATCGCCGGCGTCGAAGCCGGTCGCGTTGTTCGGGTGGCGGCCGACCGCGACGTATACCTGCGGGAAGTCCTCGGCGAGCTGCAGGGCGGCGCGGCACGACTCGCCGTCGGTCCCGACCGTCAGCATCCGCCGTACGCCCGCGCGCTCCGCCTCGGCCACCAGCTCCTCCGGCGGCGGCTCGCACGACGTGAGATGGGTGTGGCTGTCGATCACTGTGCCTTCGGAAACAGCGGCTCCAGCTTCGCCACCGCGCCGTCCCACCCGTGCGCGGCGAGCGACGCGCCGTCGTAGCTCAGCTCCGGCCGCCCGAGCGCGTCGAGCAGCTTGCGCGTGCTCGCCGGCATGTACGGATGCAGCAGCACCGTCACGGCGCGCAGCCCCTCGGCGAGCGAGGCGAGCGTCCGATCCAACGCGTCGGCCTGCGCCGGATCCTTCGCGAGCGCCCACGGCGCGCGCTCCTCGACGTACCGGTTGAGCCGCCGCACGCGCTGCCAGATCAGCTCCAGCGTCTGCGACAGCTCGACGCGGTCGAGCAGCGCCGCGACCTCCTGCGCGAGCCCGCCGAACGCCGCCGCCAGCTCCGGATCGACCGCCGCCTGCGGCACGACGCCGTCGCGGTAGCGGGCGATCATCGCGAGCGTGCGCGACGCGAGGTTGCCGTAGTCGTTTGCCAGCTCGGACTCGTAGCGCGCCTCGAAGCCGGCTGTCGAGACCGAGCCGTCCTGCCCGAACGAGACCTCGCGGAAGCAGTAGAAGCGCAGCGCGTCGGTCCCGAAGCGCTCCATCACCGCGAACGGGTCGAGGACGTTGCCGAGCGACTTGCTCATCTTCTCCCCGTCCATCAGCAGGAAGCCGTGCACGAACAGCCGTCTCGGCAGCTCCAGCCCTGCCGCCAGCAGCAGCGCCGGCCAGTAGACCGCGTGGAACTTGAGGATGTCCTTGCCGATCAGATGGACGTCCGCCGGCCAGAACGTGTCCGTCACGTCGCGGCCGTCGCGGCTGCCGAACCCGAGCGCTGTCACGTAGTTGAGCAGGGCGTCGAACCACACGTAGAAGACGTGGTCGGGATCCCACGGCACGGGAACGCCCCACGTCAGCTTGCCGCGCGAGAGCGAGACGTCGCGCAGCCCTTGCTCGACGAACGCGCGCGCCTCGTTGAGCCGCGCGACCGGCGCGACGAAGCCGGACCCCTCGGCGAGCAGCCGTTCGAGCGGCTCCTGGAAAGCGGACAGGCGGAAGAACCAGTTCTCCTCCTGCTCGCGATCGAGCGGGATGTGATGGATCGGGCAGGTGTTGCCCTCCGCGATCTCGTTCTCGGACTTGAAGTCGGCGCAGCGCGGGCAGTACCAGCCCTCGTAGGTCCCGAGGTACGTGTATCCGTTGTCGTGCACACGCTGCATCACCTCCTGCACGCGCGCGCCGTGGCGCGGGTCGGAGGTGCGGATGAAGAAGTCGTTGCTCGCCTCCAGCTGCGGCATCAGCGCCTCGAAGCGGGCGGCGTTGCGGTCGGACAGCTCCTTCGGCGTCACGCCCTCCCGCTCGGCCGCGAGCGCGACCGGCTCGCCGTGCTCGTCGGTGCCGGTGAGGAAGAAGACGTCCTCCCCGCGCTGGCGCATGTGCCGCGCGAGCACGTCGGCCGCGATGGTCGTGTACGCATGACCCAGGTGAGGCTGGGCGTTGACGTAGTAGATCGGGGTGGTGACGTAGTAGCTCACGGCGGAGCAGAAGCCTAGTCGGCTGCCGCGTCCGTCAGCGCCCTGTACAGCGCGTTCGCGGGCACGCCCGTCAACTCCGCGACGACGCCCGCGGCCGGCCGCGGCTTGGCGCCCGCGTCGACGAGGCGGCGCAGCGCGTCGAGCGCCGGCCCGAGCGGCGCCTCCGCCGCCGGCGCCGCGCCGACGACGAGCACGACCTCGCCCTTCGGCGCCTCCTCCGCGTAGCGCGCCGCCAGCTCGGCGGCCGTGCCGCGCACGACCTCCTCGTGCAGCTTCGTCAGCTCGCGGCATACGGCGACCGGCCGCGCCGCGTCCAGCTCCGCGAGCACCGCGAGCGACGCCGCGACGCGGTGCGGCGACTCGAACGCAACGAGCGTCTCGGGCGTGCCGAAGGCGCGCTCCAGCTCGCCGCGCTTGCGCGGCAGGAAGCCGGCGAAGCGCCAGCGCTCGGCCGGCAGCGCGCTCGCGACGAGCGCCGCGAGGGCCGCGCTCGGCCCGGGCAGCACCTCGACCGCGAGGCCCGCGGCGACGCACGCCTGCACGAGCACGAAGCCGGGGTCGGAGACGAGCGGCATGCCGGCGTCCGAGACCAGCGCGACGTTCGCGCCGGCCTGCATCCGTCTCACCAGCTCGGTCGCGCGCTCGCGCTCGTTGTGCTCGTGGTAGCTGAGCAGCTCGCTGGAGACGCCGTAGCGGTCGAGCAGCGTGCGCGTGCGGCGCGTGTCCTCGCAGGCGATCAGGTCGGCCTCGCGCAGCGCCGCGAGGACGCGCAGCGTGACGTCCTCGAGGTTGCCGATCGGCGTCGGGCAGACGATCAGGCGGCCGGCCATCGGCGCCTTCCCGCGTGAGGACGGGCCGAGCGGGGCCGCGTCACGCGACGCTCCGGGGCGCGCGCTCGAGCACGAGCGCGGCGGCGCCGACGAGGCCCGCCTCGGTGCCGAACTGCGCCGGGACGATCTGCGCGTGCTGCGCCATCGTCGGCAGCCCGCGCCGCACCGCCTCGGCCCGCGCCGGCCCGAGCAGCAGCTCGCCGGCGGCGATGACACCGCCACCGATCACGACGACGTCGGGGTTGAAGACGTTCATGAACGACGCGATCCCGATGCCGAGGTTCGTCCCGATCAGCGCGAGCGCGTCGACCGCGGCGGCGTCGCCGTCGTGCGCCAGCTCCGTGATCAGCGCACCGGTGATCTCGCGCCCGTCGGCGAGGGCGCGGCCGAGCGCCGAGTCGGGCCGCTCGCCCGCGATCCGCCGCCCTTCGCGTGCGAGCGCGGTGCCGGAGGCGAGCGTCTCCAGACAGCCGTTGTTCGGGCAATGCCCCTGACACGACGGCCCGTCGGCGTCGATCGTGATGTGGCCCAGCTCCGCGCCGGCGCCGATCGCGCCGCGGTACGGCGCGCCGCCGAGGATCAGGCCGCCGCCGACGCCGGTCCCGATCGTCAGCACGATCGCGTGGTTCGCACCCCGCGCCGCGCCCGCGCGCCACTCGGCGATCGCAGCGACGTTCGCGTCGTTGTCGACCTCGACCGGCAGGCCGAGCCGCTCGGCCATCAGGTCGCGGAACGGCACGTCTCTGAGCGGCAGGTTGACCGCCATCGTCGCCATCCCGCGGCGCTGGTCGATCAGGCAGGGGATCCCGAAGCCAACCGCCGCGACGTCGCCTCCGGCGGCGGCGCGCGCCTCCTCGACCGCTTCGACGGCAACCTCCAGGAGCTGCCGCTGGTCGAGGCCGTGCACCGGCCGGTGGACGCGGTGATGGACGTTGAGGTCGGCGTCGACGACCCCGGCGAGCAGCTTCGTGCCGCCGAGATCGACACCTATAACGCACTCCGGCGGCATCTCGGCCACTATAGACCGGCATGGCCGACGACCATGACGACGTCTCGCGGCGCGGCGAGCGCCCGGCATACACGCTCTATCGCTCGAAGCCGCGCGGCCTGCGCGAACGGCTGCGCGGCGAGGACGCCGACCTCGACGAGCTGCGCGAAGGCGGCTCGGGCGAGCCGGGTGGCCCGCGGCGGCGGCTGCGCCTCGGGCGCTCGGGGCGCGGCCGGGCCGCGCTCACGCCACGCCGCGTCCTCAAGTGGGTCGTGCTCGCGGTCGTCGCCTGGCTGGCGCTGTCGCTCGTGCTGTTCCTCGTCAGCGCGCAGATCGAGCAGGGCAAGGTCTCGAGCGCCGCGAAGGCCGAGCTGAGATCGGCCGGCTTCCCAGTCACATCCGCCAACACGATCCTGCTGCTCGGCTCCGACGCGCGTCCGCAGGGCTCGAAGGAGCCGGGCGCGGACGTCGGCGGCCCGAGCCGCTCGGACACGATCATGCTGTGGCGCGTCGGCGGCGGACACGCGGCGCGTCTGTCGATCCCGCGCGACACGGTCGTAAACATCCCCGGCCACGGGCTGGCGAAGATCAACGCGGCCTATGCGTACGGCGGTGCGGCGCTGTCGATCCGAACGATCGAGCAGTACCTCGGCATCCCGGTCAACCATCTGATCGAAGTGAGCTTCGAGAACTTCCCAAAGCTGATCGACGCGCTCGGCGGGGTCGACGTGACGACCGGCCGCGTCTGCTCGGAGATCAGCGGCGGCGCGCGGAACGGCGGCTGGACGCTGAACCTCCAGCCGGGCACCCACCACCTCGACGGCCGCGACGCGCTCGTGCTCGCGCGCACGCGCAAGAACTCCTGCAACCCGGCCGAGAACGATCTGACGCGTGCGAAGCGCCAGCAGCAGATCCTCTCGGCGATGAAGGGTAGCCTGCTCTCGCCGACGTCGTTCTTCCGCCTGCCGTGGATCTCGTGGTACGCGCCGAAGGCGATGCAGACCGACATGGGCGGCGCGACGCTGCTCGGCTTCTTCGCCGCCGCCGCGGCGAGCGGCTCGCCGCCGGTCGAGGTGCTCAGACCCTCGGCGTTCGTGACGCTGCCCGACGGCGAGTCGGCGCTGCAGGTCTCGCCCGCCGAGAAGCAGGCGGCGGTGCAACGGTTCCTGAACGGCTGACCGCTAGACCACCTTGAAGCGCCAGTGGGCGACTGTCGTGTCGCCCACGCGCCACGTCACGAGGTAGCCGCCACGGCGGAAGCGCAGCGGCGTGACCGTCGCGACGCCGGCGCCCTCGGTGGTGACGCCGAAGCACGTGCGCACGGCGGCGGCGTCGCGGCGGCGCACGCAGGCGCGCGCGGTCGTGTGGGCGCGCTGCGCGTCGGCGAACAGCAGGTCGGCGATCGCGCGGCCGTTCGGCCCCGCGGCGACGCGGTGCGTCGGGGTGCGCAGCGCGTCGGTCACCTCGCCGGTGTAGCGATCGCCCGCGGCGCCCGCGCAGACAGGCACCGCGGCGAGCGCGAGCAGCGCCAGCGCGCCGCTACGCCGCGCTGCTCGCAGCGCCCGCGTCGGCCTTCTTGGCGCCGCCGTCGGACCCCGACGGCGCGCTGCTTCTGCCGCTGCTGTCACCGCTGTCCCCCTTGCCGCCGCTCTTGCCCTTGCCGTCGCCGTCAGCGGCGCTTCTCTCTCGCGCGCGCTTCTTCGTGCCGTAGTCGGTGTTGTAGAAGCCCGAGCCTTTGAAGTGGACGGCGGGCGCGTGCAGCACGCGCGCGGCCGGCGCGTCGCAGACCTCGCAGCTTTCGAGCGCGTCGTCGCTCATGCGCTGGAGCACCTCGAACGTGTGCCCCTTATCGCAGCGGTACTCGTAGATCGGCATCGTGCGAAGGAAGGATAGAGTCCGACTGCGATGGGCGACTTGGTGACCATGGACAAGATCGTCTCGCTGTGCAAGCGGCGCGGCTTCATCTTCCCCTCCTCCGAGATCTACGGCGGGGTCGGGTCGACGTACGACTACGGCCACTACGGCGTCCTGCTCAAGACGAACGTCAAGAACGAGTGGTGGCGCGCGATGCTGCAGGACCGCGACGACGTCGTCGCGCTCGACAGCGCGATCATCCAGCATCCGCACGTGTGGGAGGCGAGCGGCCATCTCGCCGGCTTCACCGACCCGCTCGTCGACTGCCGCACCTGCAAGAAGCGCTTCCGCGCGGACCATCTCGACCAGTTGGAGTGCGGGCTGAAGCCCTCCAAACACCCGGGCGAGGGCCCGGACTGCGACCTGACCGAGGCGCGCGACTTCAACCTGATGTTCGAGACGACGGTCGGGCCGGTGAAGGACGCGGGCGCAACCGTCTACCTGCGCCCCGAGACGGCCCAGGGCATCTTCATCAACTTCAAGAACGTCCTGCAGTTCAGCCGCAGAAAGCCGCCGTTCGGGATCGCGCAGATCGGCAAGTCGTTCCGCAACGAGATCACGCCCGGCAACTTCGTCTTCCGCACGCGCGAGTTCGAGCAGATGGAGATGGAGTTCTTCGTGCCTCCGGACGATGCGGACAGATGGTTCGCGCACTGGCTGGCGGAGCGCGAGCGCTGGTACGTCGAGCTGGGGATCCGCCCCGACCACCTGCGCCTGCGCGCGCACGACGCCGACGAGCTGTCCCACTACTCGAGCGGGACGAGCGACGTCGAGTATCTGTTCCCGATCGGGTGGAGCGAGCTGGAGGGGATCGCCAACCGCGGCGACTTCGACCTCACCAGACACGCCGAGCACGCGAACGAGAAGCTCGAATACGTCGACACCGCGACGAGAGACCGCTACGTCCCGCACGTGATCGAGCCGGCCGCCGGCGCCGACCGCGCGACGCTCGCGTTCCTCGTCGACGCCTACGACGAGGAGCAGGTCGAGGGCGAGACGCGCACGCTGCTGCGGCTGCACCCGCGCCTGGCGCCGGTGAAGGTCGCGATCCTGCCGCTCGTCAAGAAGGACGGCCAGCCGGAGGTCGCGCGCGAGGTGTGGGCCGACCTGCGCCGGCGCATGCAGGCCGAGTACGACGAGGGCGGCTCGATCGGCAAGCGCTACCGCCGCCAGGACGAGATCGGCACGCCGTGGGGGGTGACCGTCGACCACCAGACGCTCGAGGACAGCACCGTCACCCTCCGCGACCGCGACACGCTCGAGCAGGTGCGCATCCCGATCGCCGAGCTCGGCGACGAGCTCGAGCGGCGCCTGCGCGCGCCGTGGACGACGCCGAAGCTCGCCGCCGGCGAGACGGCGTAGCCGGCCGGCGCCTCAGCTCGCGTCGGCGATCAGCGCGTGCGCGGCGGCGACCGCAGCCGCGAGCATCGGGCGCGGGTCGAGCTCGGGCTCGGTGAGGAAGCGCAGCGCCAACCCGTCCGCGAGCGCGAGCAGCACCCCGGCGACCGCGTCCGGATCGTCGCCGAGCCGCACGACGCCCTCGTCCTGCTTGGCCTTCAGCGAGGCGGCGAGGTCGCCGCGCGCGGCGCGCGCGAGCGCCGCCAGCTCGCCCGCGATCTCCTCGTTGCGGCGCGACAGCGTGAACAGCTCGTGCATCAGCACGACGAATCCGGGATCGCGGCCGACCAGCGCCTCGAGGCTGCGCACCATCGCGTCGATGAAGTCGTCGGCGGTCTGCGCGTCGCCGAGCGAGGCGGCGAGCGCCGCGAGGCGGATCTCCGCGTCGCGCCGCACGACCTCGACGAGCAGGCGCTCCTTCGTGCCGAAGTAGTAGTGCAGCAGCCCGCGCGAGACGCCCGCCTCGCGCGCGACGTGGTCGAACGTCGAGCCGGCGGCGCCGCGCGCCGCGACGCTCGCGCGCATCGCGTCGACGATGCGCTTCGCCTTGTCGCTCTCGAGCTGCCGACCGCTCGGCGCGGTCTCGCCCGCAGCGGTGGCTGGAGTGGTGACGGCCATCGAGAACCGATCGTAGTCGGTTCGCCGGCCGGCCGGCACCGAGGCCGGCCGGCGTCGCGGCGCTCCGATTCTGGTCAGGACTCTCCGCCCGGCGGCGTGCTGGGCGCGGTCGAGCCGTAGTCGAACTCCTCCTCCTTGCCGAACAGCGCGTCGAGCACCTTCGTGCGCAGGTCTTCGCTCACGACGAGCGCGACGGCGGCCCCGACGAGCAGCACGAGCATCATCCGACCCACGCCGCCCTTCCTGCGCGCCTTGCGCTTCTTCGGCCCCTCCTTGAGGGCGCTGCCGGCGTCCTTGAGCGCGTCGGCCGCCTGCTTGATGTCCTTCTGGACCTTCTTGTCGTGGACGGCGTCGCGCGGGTGCTTGCTGTCGGTGATGCGTTCGTAGGCGTCCTTCGCCGCCTCGAAGGCGACGCGGAAGTTGTCGCGCAGCTCCTCGTCCTCGGCGAGCCGCTGGACCCATGGGCTCGTCGTCGCCGCCGCGGCGCTGGCCGCCTTCCTCGCCTGCTTGCTGCGTACTGCCATGCGGGGTGCTCCTTGCGCTCGCTTGCTCGGGTGTGCGCCGAGCATACCCCGCCCACAGCGCCATCAGACGCGCCTGCTTAGGCGCTTGCCAGACGTCCGCGCTCCTCGTCGAACAGCGCGAACAGCTCCCCCAGGCCGAGGCCGAGCGCGTCGGCGATTTGGACGAGCGTCGTCAGGCCGGGGTCTCTCCTGCCGCGCTCGAGCTCGCTCACGTGGTTGCGCGCGAGCTGCGCCATGTCGGCGAGCGCTTCCTGGCTGAGGTCGCGCTCGCGACGAACCCGACGCAGGACCTGCCCGAACACGCTCGTGGGTGCGTCCCGCATCGCACCGAAATTCTCGGCGTGCTACGAGCGGCGATCTACCAGATAGAGCTTGAAACTTTCCACGTATAGGCGGAGAAACGACAGCTCCGGTTGGAATCGCCGCGTCGGGCTCGCTCTCAGGCGGCGACGCGCCGGCGCGCCCGCCGCGGCGAGAGCGCGATCTCGAGCACCTCGTCGATGCGCGAGACGAAGTGCAGCTCGAGATCCCTGCGCAGGTGCGCCGGGATCTCGTCGGCGTCCTGCGCGTTGCGCGCCGGTGCGATCACGTGGCGGATCCCGCTGCGCTGCGCGGCGAGCGCCTTCTCCTTCAGCCCGCCGATCGGCAGCACCTGGCCGGTGAGCGTGATCTCCCCCGTCATCGCGACGTCGGAGCGCACCGCTCGCCCGCTCAGCAGCGAGCAGAGCGCCGTCGCCATCGTCACGCCCGCGCTCGGCCCGTCCTTCGGGATCGCGCCCGCCGGCACGTGGATGTGGATGTCGTGCCTGGCGAACCAGTCGTCTCCGATGCCGTCGGGCGGATGCGAGCGGACGTATGACAGCGCCGCCTGCGCCGACTCGCGCATCACGTCGCCGAGCTGGCCGGTGATCGTCAGCTTGCCGGCGCCCGGCATCGCGGTCGCCTCGACGAACAGCACGTCGCCGCCGGCCGGCGTCCACGCCAAGCCGGTCGCGACGCCGGGCTCGGACGTGCGCCGGCGCGTCTCGCTGAAGACTCTGCGCTTGCCGAGCAGCTCGCGCGCCCGCGCGGCGGAGATCGTCGTCCGTCTCTGCGGTCTGCGGCTCTCGGCGACCCGCCGCGCGACCTTGCGGCAGATCGAGCCGATCTCGCGCTCGAGCCCGCGGACGCCGGCCTCGCGCGTGTACTCGGAGATGACGACCTTGAGCGCGGCGTCGCCGAACGCGATCTGGCTCGGCCGCAGGCCGTTGCGCTCGATCTGTCGCGGCACGAGGTAGCGGCGCGCGATCTCCAGCTTCTCCGCCTCCGTGTAGCCGGCGAGCTGGATCGTCTCCATGCGGTCGCGCAGCGGGCCCGGGATCGTCTCCAGCGTGTTCGCGGTCGTCACGAACATCGCCTCGGAGAGGTCGAACGGCAGGTCGAGGTAGTGGTCGCGGAAGGTCGCGTTCTGCTCGGGGTCGAGCACCTCCAGCATCGCGCTCGCCGGATCGCCGCGGAAGTCCGCGCCCAGCTTGTCGATCTCGTCGATCATGAAGAGCGGGTTCTTCGTGCCGGCGTCGCGCAGCGCGCGCACGATCACGCCGGGCATCGCGCCGATGTAGGTGCGGCGGTGGCCGCGGATCTCCGCCTCGTCGCGCACGCCGCCGACGCTGATGCGCTCGAATCTGCGCCCGAGCGCGCGCGCGATCGATCTGCCGAGCGACGTCTTGCCGACGCCCGGCGGCCCGACGAGGCAGAGGATCGAGGAGCGCGTCGGGAGATCCGCTCTCTCGGCCGTCAGCTTGCGCACGGCGAGGAACTCCAGGATGCGGTCCTTCACCTGCTCGATGTCGTAGTGATCCTCGTCGAGCACTCTGCGCGCGTGCCGCAGATTGAGGTTGTCCTTCGTGCGCGCGCTCCACGGCAGGGAGGCGATCCACTCCAGGTAGTTGCGGATCACGCCGTGCTCGGCGGCGGCCGCCGGCAGGCGCTCCAACCGCGCCAGCTCGCGGTCGACCTGCTTGCGCGCCTCCTCGGGCAGTGCGAGCGCGTCGAGCTGCTCGCGCAGCTCGTTCGCCTCGGCCTGCATCTCGTCGCCCTCGCCGAGCTCGTCCTGGATCGCTCTGAGCTGCTGGCGCAGGAACCACTCGCGCTGCGATCTGTCGAGCTCGGACTGGACCTGCGACTGGATCTTCGAGCCGAGCGCGACGACCTCGAGCTCGCTTGCGAGCAGCTCCGAGAGCCGCCGCAGCCGCCGTGCCACGTCGCGCTCCTCGAGCAGCGCCTGCTTCTCCTCGGTTCTCAGCCGCAGCGCGCCGGCGATCAGGTGCGACAGCGCGCTCGGGTCGTCGAGGTTCGCGACCGCGACGTGCAGCTCCTCCGGCAGATATGGGACCTGCTCGACGATGTTCGTGAAGGTCGCCTGCACGTTGCGCACGAGCGCGAGCAGCTCGGGCGTCTCGCTCGTCGATATGTCGGGCAGCTCCTCGACCTGGGCGACGAGGTAGGGATCGGTGCGCTCGAAGCCGGTGACGCGGATCCGCTGCGTCGCCTGCACGAGGATCCGCAGCGTGCCGTCGGGCACCTTCAGCATACGCGCGACGACCCCCGCGACGCCGACGTCGTAGAGCTGCTCGGGGCCGGGCGCCTCGACCTCCGGATCGCGGCCGGCGACCATCGCGATCATGCGGTCGCCGCCGAGCACGTCGTTGATGAGCGCCATCGAGCGCTCCTGGCCGACGGCGAGCGGGACGAGCGTCTCCGGGAACGTGACGGTCTCGCGCAGCGGCAGGACCGGCAGCGTCGCCGGAAGCCCGCGCTGCGTGGGCACCTCGATCTCGCGTGCGCCGCCCGGTCTGCCGACCTCGATCACGAGGCGGCGTCCGGATCGTCGCTCGGGTGCTGGATTTCGATCGGCACGCTGTGCCGGTGGATCTCCGGCTGCGCCAGCGGCAGCTCGACGCGCAGCAGCCCGTCCTCGTAGACCGCCTTCGCGTCCTCCGCGCGCACGTCGGCGCCGAGCTGCACGACGCGGCGGAAGGGGCCGTGCTCGATCTCGACCTGCTGGTAGACGCGGCCCTCGCGCTCGGTCGCGTGCCGCTCGCCGGTCAGCACGAGCTCGCGTCCCTGGATCTCGAGCCCGAGCCGGTCCGCGTCGATCCCGGCCAGCTCGGCGGTCACGATCGCGCGGGGCGGGTCGTCGGCGTAGGAGACGTCGACCGCGGGCGTGAAGCCGGCGCGCTTGCGCGGCGCGAACGCCGAGCGCTGGAAGACGTCGCCGAACAGCTCGTCCATCTCGCGCCGCATGCGCTCGAAGTTCGCGAACAGATCCCGCTCCGAAGGCACGGCTGGAATCTATCCCGTTCGCGGCCGCGGGCGCGGGGCGCCGGCCGGACGCTCAGACGTCGTAGACGGCGCCCTCGCCGGCGAGCTCGACCGGGGCGCCGAACGCGCCCTCGGCCTCGGCGCGCAGCAGCGCGGCGTCGTGATCGGCCGAGACGTGCGTGAGCACGAGCCGGCGCGCGCCGGCACGCCGCGCATGCTCGCCGGCCTCGGCGGGCGTGAGGTGGCCGCGCGCGCCGCCCTCGTCCGGCTGCTCGAGCGTCGCCTCCAACATCAACAGGTCGGTGTCGCGCCCGAACAAGACGATCTCGTCGTTCGGGCTGCAGTCGGCGCCGTACGTGAAGCTGCGGTCGCCCTCGCCCACCCGCACCGCGTGCGTGCGGATGAAGTGCGGGACCTCGTGGAAGCGCAGGCGCAGCGGGTCGAGCTCCAGCTCGCGCGCCGCGTCGTACTCGCGCAGCTCGAACGACTGCTCGATCAGCTCCGGCGCATGCCACGCGCTCGTCACGCGGCGGAACGTCTCGCACGCGCCCGGGGGCGCGTACAGCAGCGGCCGGCAGCCGGCCGCTCTCGCCTCGTGCGAGTAGGCGAGCGCGTACGCGTACGGCACGAGGTCGAAGAAGTGGTCGGCGTGCAGGTGCGAGATCACGACCGCGGAGATGTCCGTGAACGCGCGCGCGGCGCGCAGCTTCGCGAACACGCCGTTGCCGCAGTCGAGCAGCAGGCAGCGGCCGCCGGCCTCGACGAGGTATCCGCTGCACGCGCCGCCCGCGTCCTGCCAGGCCGGCGACTTGCCGAGCACGGTGATCCTCATGAGCGTGGAGCTCCCACGACGCGCGGGATCGTAACCGTGTACGACCAGGAGCGCTCCTGAACGTCGTTTCGCGAGATCGTGGTCGCTTCCACGCGAGCGCGCGAGTGTCGAGGACGCAGGGTCGAAGGAGTACTTCGTACTTCGAGACCCGAGGACGCCGCCAGCCGGCCCCCGGATCCGGCGAAACGACGTTCAGGTGTGCAGCGCGGCTTGTTCCTGAGCGGTCGGGAACGCCCACACCGACTGCGTGCGCCGCTCCTGGCGGAACTGGAAGCGGAGCTGGCGCGGCGGGCGCAGACCGTCCGGATGCGCCGGGCGGAAGGTCGCGCACGGTTCGGTGTCCGGCAACGCGCACAGGAGGTTCTTGCGAAAGAAGCACTCTTCGCATCCGACCTTGCGCGCCCCGCCCCGACCCTTTGCCATCCCGCCGCTCGCTCCTCGATCGTTCGTTCCGCGTTTCAGGAGGCGGCAATGAAAGCGATGCCGGCGAGCGCCCGCAACGGCGTTTTCCGCAAATCGCAGGAACTTTCGGCGAGCGCAAGAAATGCCTGCAAATCCTCGCTTTCTTCGGCGTCCGATCGGAAACGCCCCGCATTTTGCGGCGCTTTCCCAGCGGCGGCCGCGGCGCCGGCCGCTGGCATGCTACGAGGCCGATGCGGATCCTCGTCACCGGCGTCAGCGGCTTCGTCGGCGCACGACTCGCGCCGCGCCTGCGACGCGACGGGCACGAGCTGCGCGGACTCGTGCGCGACCCCGCGCGCGTTCCGCCGGGCCTCGCGCTGCCGCTCGTCGTCGGCGACGCGGTCAGCGGCGCCGGGCTCGCGGAGGCGCTCGACGGGATCGACCTCGCCTACTACCTGATCCACTCGATGGAGCCGGCGACCGACGCCGACTTCGGCGCGCGCGAGCGCACGGCGGCCGAGCGCTTCGCCGCCGCCGCGCAGGCGGCCGGCGTGCCGCGGATCGTCTACCTGGGCGGCCTCGTGCCGGTCGACGCGGCCGCCTCCCCGCATCTCGCGAGCCGGCTCGCCGTCGAGCGGACCCTGCTCGACGCGCTGCCCGCCTCGACGGCGCTGCGCGCCTCGATCGTGATCGGCGCCGACTCGCGCTCGTTCCGCTTCCTCGTGCGGCTGATCGAGCGGATGCCGCTCGTCGCGCTGCCGGCATGGCACAGCCATCGCACGCAGCCGGTCGACGAGCGCGACGTGATCGAGGCGCTCGCGCGCGCAGCGACCGCGCCGGCCGCGGCCGGCCGCTCGCTCGACGTCGCCGGCCCGGACGTCGTCAGCTACGGCGGGCTGATCGAGCGAATCCGCGACGCGATGCTCCTCAGGCGCCCGCTCGTGCGCGTGGGGCGCGCGGGCGCGCTGCCGCCGGACGCGGTCACGAGCGCGATCGCAGCCGCGATCGCCGGCGAGCGGCGCGAGCTGGTCGGGCCGCTGATGGCGGGGCTGACGACCGACCTGCTGCCGCGCGCGGACGCGAGCGCCGCGCTGCTCGGCGCGCGCCTGCATCCGCTCGACGCGGCGATCGAGCACGCGCTCGGCGAATGGGAGCGAAGCGAGCCGCTCGCCGCACGGTGAGCGCCGGATAGGGTGCGGTCATATGTCACTGGTGCACACCGCGATAGAGATCGACGCGCCGCCGGAGCGGGTGTGGGAGGTGGTGATGGATCCGCGCCGCCTCGGCGACTGGGTGACGATCCATCGACGCGTCGAGCGCGTGCCCGCCGAGCTGCGGCGCGGCTCGACGTTCGAGCAGACGCTGAATCTGCGCGGTGCGCATCTCCATGTCGTCTGGACGGTCGTCGACGTCGATCCCCCGCACCGCGCGGCATGGGAGGGGCAGGGACCGGCTCACTCGCGCGCCTCGATCGTCTACGAGCTGCGCCGCGACGGTGAGGGCAGAACGATCTTCGACTACACCAACGAATTCAAGCCGCCGGGCGGAGCGCTCGGCGCCGTCGCCGGGCGGGTGCTCGTCGGCGGGCTGTCGCAGCGTGAGGCGCAACGATCGCTTCAGCGACTCAAGCAACTGGTGGAGCGGACGTAAGCGCGCACCCCGGACCCCTTGCACCAGCACGATGCTCCGCTAGGATGCCAAACGTCACGGTGCCGGTCACGCGGCGCCGATGGGGGCCTAACGACGAGATGAACACCAATTCGCATCACGCCATTCACTCGCTGAACGTTCATATATTCGTCAGCGGACGAGCAAACGTCCCGGCCTCCAGTTAGGGTATGGATTCAACAGCGGCGAACCACTGGGGACCGGAGGCATACGTGGCGGACTTTCTTGATGCAAAAGTGCGGGAGATCGAGGAGCGGTTGCAGGAGCTTCACCCGCTCATCGAGGAGTTCCACCGGCTGGAGGCCGCGTCGGCCGCGCTCGACGGCGTCGCGCGGGTCGAGGTCGGCGCTCCGCGTCGTCGCGCGACCGCGAGCGTGAACGGCGGCGGCGCCCGGCGCGGGCGGCCTCGCGGCCGCAGCGGGAGCAATACGCGCGCGGCGCAGACCGTCGAGCTTGTGCGCACGCGGCCGGGCGTCACGATCCCCGAGCTCGCGGTTCACATGGGCATCAAGCCCAACTACCTCTACCGCGTGCTGCCGCAGCTGGCAGACGAGGGCAAGGTCCGCCGCGACGGCAAGGGCTGGTACCCGGCCTGATCGACGTCGCACGCCGGCCGGGCGGCGCCTGACGCCACCCGGCCGGCTGTGCGAGCGGCCGCTAGACCAGCCCGAGCTGCTCGACCGCGGCGCGCTCCTCGCGCAGCTCCGCGACCGTCGCGTCGATCCGCGCCTGCGAGAAGGCGTTGACCTCCAGGCCCTCGACGACCGTGTACTCGCCGTCCTTCGTGGTACACGGCAGGCCCGTGATGATCCCCGGCTCGATCCCGTAGGACCCATCCGACGGGACGCCCATCGAGACCCAGTCGCCGTCGGACGTGCCGAGCACCCAGTCGCGCACGTGGTCGACGGCGGCGTTGGCGGCCGAGGCCGCGCTTGAGGCGCCGCGCGCGTCGATGATCGCCGCGCCGCGCTTCTGCACGGTCGGGATGAACGCATCCGCCAGCCAGCTCTCGTCGACCAGCTCCGCGGCCGGCCTGCCGGCGACCGTCGCATGGAAGACGTCCGGGTACTGCGTCGCCGAGTGGTTGCCCCAGATCGTGACTCTCCGGATGTCGGCGACGGCGGCGCCGGTCTTCGCCGCGAGCTGGCTGATCGCGCGGTTGTGGTCGAGCCGCACCATCGCGTGGAAGCGCTCGCGCGGCACGTCGGGCGCGTTGCTTGCGGCGATCAGCGCGTTCGTGTTCGCCGGGTTTCCGACGACGAGCACCTTGACGTCGTCCGCGGCGTGGTTGTTGATCGCCTGGCCCTGCGGCTTGAAGATCCCGCCGTTGGCCTCCAGCAGGTCGGCCCGCTCCATGCCTCTGCTGCGCGGGCGCGCCCCGACGAGCAGGCCGATGTTCGCGCCGTCGAACGCGACGTTCGGGTCGTCGGTCGCCTCGACGCCGGCGAGCAGCGGGAAGGCGCAGTCGTCGAGCTCCATGATCACGCCCTCGACCGCTCTGAGCGCGGGGGTGATCTCCAGCAGCCGCAGCTGCACCGGCTGGTCGGGGCCGAGCAGCTGGCCGCTCGCGATGCGGAACAGCAGGCTGTAGCCGATCTGGCCGGCGGCGCCGGTCACGGCGACGCGGACTGGTGTCTTGTTCGTCACGTGGTCATCTCCTCTATGCGGCGGATCGGCGGGCGATGCTACAACCCGCCCTTCCGAAGGCTCCCCAAGAGGAACCAGACACCCATGAGCAAGATCAAGGTGAAGAACCCCGTCGTCGAGCTCGACGGCGACGAGATGACCAGGATCATCTGGTCGTTCATCAAAGAGCAGTTGATCCTCCCTTACCTCGATGTCGACCTGAAGTACTTCGACCTCGGGATCGAGGCGCGCGACGCGACCGAAGACCAGATCACCGTCGACGCTGCCAACGCGATCAAGCAGTACGGGGTCGGTGTGAAGTGCGCGACGATCACCCCGGACGAGGCGCGGGTCGACGAGTTCGGCCTGCAGGAGATGTACCGCTCGCCGAACGGGACGATCCGCAACATCCTCGGCGGCGTCATCTTCCGCGAGCCGATCGTGATCGCCAACGTGCCGCGCCTGGTGCCGGGCTGGACCAAGCCGATCGTGATCGGCCGTCACGCCTTCGGCGACCAGTACCGGGCCACCGACCTGGTGGTGCCGGGCGAGGGCTCGCTGACCATGACCTTCACCCCCAAGGACGGCTCCGAGCCGGTCGAGCTCGACGTCTACGACTTCCCTGGCGGCGGCATCGCGATGTCGATGTACAACCTCGACGCGTCGATCCGGGACTTTGCCCGCGCCTCGATGCGCTACGGCCTCGACCGCGGTTACCCGGTGTACATGTCGACCAAGAACACCATCTTGAAGCGCTACGACGGCCGCTTCAAAGACATCTTCGCCGAGGTGTACGAGACCGAGTTCAAGGCCGACTTCGAGACCGCCGGGATCATCTACGAACACCGGCTGATCGACGACATGGTGGCCGCCGCCCTGAAGTGGGAAGGCGGCTACGTGTGGGCCTGCAAAAACTACGACGGCGACGTCCAGTCCGACACCGTCGCGCAGGGGTTCGGCTCGCTCGGCCTGATGACCAGCGTGCTGATGACCGCCGACGGCAAGACGGTCGAGGCGGAGGCCGCGCACGGCACCGTCACCCGTCACTACCGCCAGCACCAGCAGGGCAACCCGACTTCCACCAACCCGATCGCCTCGATCTTCGCCTGGACGCGCGGGCTCGCCGCCCGCGGCCGCATGGACGGCACGCCGGCGGTCAGCGGGTTCGCCGAGACCCTCGAGCGCGTCTGCATCGAGACGGTCGAAGAAGGCAAGATGACCAAAGACCTGGCGCTGCTCGTCGGCGGCGATCAGGCCTACCAGACCACGCAGGAGTTCCTGGCGTCGATCGACGACAACCTGCAGCGGGCGA
>DATNAP010000086.1:0-5152 GCA_035572475.1 Conexibacter sp.
CGGGCCCAGTGGGCCCGGTCGTGACGTGGAATGTCGTCCCGGGGCTGCGTGTTATCGCGTGGAAGTCTCCATGGCTCGTGACCTCCTTGTGACGAGTTGCGCACCGCTGCGCGCACTCGCCGGAGGCGGCGAGGGAATATAGCAGTTCCTCCGCGATCTGCCCGGCCGCGCATCGCCCGTCGCGACGGGCCTCCCGGAACGACGAAGCGCCGCTCGGGAGCGGCGCTTCACAGTGAGGCTGCAGGGCGCAGTCGGGCTACCAGCGGTAGTGAGCGAACGCCTTGTTGGCCTGCGCCATGCGGTAGATGTCGTCCTTGCGCTTGTACGCGGCGCCCTGCTGGGACTGCGCGTCGAGCAGCTCGTGCGCGAGCCGCTGGGCCATCGTCTTCTCGCGCCGCTGGCGGGCGAACTGGACGAGCCAGCGGACGGCGAGCGTGCGCGCGCGGCGCGCCGGAACCTCGACGGGCACCTGGTAGGTGGCACCGCCGACGCGGCGGGAGCGGACCTCGAGCTGCGGCGTGAGCGCCTTGATCGACGCCTCGAGCTGCTCGACCGGGTCCTTCCCGGTGCGCTCGCCGATGATCGCGAGCGCGTCGTAGACGATCCGCTCGGCGGTTGACTTCTTGCCGTCGAGCATCACGCGGTTGACGACCTGCTGGACGAGGCGGGAGCGGTGGATGGCGTCCGGCTCGATCGGCCGGACGGAGGCGGCTGCGCGACGCGGCATTTACTTGGCCTTCACGCCGTACTGGGAGCGGGCCTTCTTGCGGTCGCTGACGCCGGCGGCGTCGAGCGTCCCGCGCACGACCTTGTAGCGCACGCCCGGCAGGTCCTTGACGCGGCCACCGCGCACGAGCACCACGGAGTGCTCCTGCAGGTTGTGACCCTCGCCCGGGATGTACACCGTGACCTCCATGCCGTGCGTCAGCCGGACGCGGGCCACCTTCCGCAGAGCCGAGTTCGGCTTCTTCGGCGTGGTCGTGTAGACGCGCGTGCAGACGCCGCGGCGCTGCGGCGCGGCGACCTTCTTCTTGCGGCCCTTGCCGGACTTGAGGCCCGGGGTCGCGAGCTTTTTCTTCGGCGTCTTGCGTCCCTTGCGGACGAGCTGGCTGGTCGTAGGCATGTGGCGCGAGATCGTAGCAGCGCGGCGCGGGTGGGGGTGCCGTGGCGTTCCGCTCTTGCGCTGCTCGCACTCGCCGCGTCCGCTGATTGGCTGGGGAGGGGGCTGAGCAGGTGGCGGTGGCGCGAGCGCTGCTGGCGCCTCGCGGGCGGCGCCGCCCGGCTTTGCACCAGCGCTCGCGCGCTCTGCGCAATCCGCCGCGCGATTTGCGGAAAGCGGTGACGGTAGAGCGCGCGGACGGTGGCGGCACTGCAGCGGCCGCCGACGACGCGCGAGCGGAGCGCGGGCGGTCGGGCGGTCGGGCGGTCGGGGCTCAGTGCACCAGCTCGCGACCGCGAAGAGCGAGCCAGAACTCGATCCGGTCGCGCGCGTTCGCGAGCGAACGCCCCGTCAGCTCCTCGACGCGCCGCATGCGGTAGCGGAGCGTGTGGCGGTGGCAGTAGAGCCGCTTGGCGGCGCGCTCCCACTGGCCGTTCTCCTCGATGAACGCCTCCAGCGAGCGCATCAGCTCGCCGCCGTAGGCGCCCTCGCTCTGCTCGATCGGCGCGAGGATCGAGTCGCAGAAGAGGCGCAGCGCGTCGTCGTCCTGCAGCGCGAGCAGCAGCTGGAACGAGCCGAGGTCGCGATAGGTCGCCACCGTCGCCGCCGGCCCGTCGGCGGGAGCGTCCGGGCCGCTGCCGTTGCCCCCGTTCAGGTCGGGGCCGGCGCCGTCGACGCCCGCGAGCGCGCGCGCCTCCAGCGCGCAGCGCGCCTCGTGGAAGGAGCGGCGCGCCTGCGCGCCCGTGACCGCGCGCCCGGCGCCGAGCCGCACGCGCGCGTCGAGCGTCCGCGCGACGCGGGCGCCGGCGCGCTCGGCGAGCGCGAACAGGTCCTCCTCGTCGAGTCCCGGCACGAGCGCGCACGCGAGCCCTTCCGAGCGCGCGACGAGCGCCTGCGTCGCCTCGGTGCGCAGCGCGCCCGCGAGCGCCGTCTCGGCCTCCGCGAGCGCGGCGCCGCCAGGACGCGGCGCAGCCAGCACGATCGCGCCGACCTGCTCGGAGAGCCCGAACGGCTCCAGCCGCCGCACGAGCTCCGGACCGGCGAGATCGCCGCTGACGACCGCGTTGAGCACGTCGCCGGCGAGGCGGCGCTCGGTGTCCTCCGCGATGCGCCTGCGCAGCAGCTCGAGCGCGACGATCGTGACCGCCTGATGGAGCGTGAGGCGGTCGAGCTCGGAGAAGCCCTCGTCATCCTTGACGGCGACGAGCCATGCCTGCAGCGGCGCGCCGCTCTCGGCCTCGCCGAGCTCGCGCGCGCCGCTCGCGCGCACCGGCAGTACCAACGCGCGGCCGGCGAGCGCGGGGACGCCCAGGGCGAAGCTCTGGCGCTCGCCGGCACGAGCGCGCTCAGCCAGCTCGGCACCGAGCTGCCCGAGCGCCGCGTCGTCGAGCTCCTGGCGGAACGCGCGGCGCACGAGCAGCGTGCCGCGCGCGTCGTAGGCGAGCACGCTCCCGCCGATCAGCGTCGCGAGCGCGCCGACGACGGCGTCGAGCCCGCGCTCGGCGAGCACGATCCGCTCGAGCCGCTCGTGCGCGGCGATCGCGCGCCGCAGGACGGCGTACTGCTCGTTGACGAGCCGGCTGAAGGCCGCCTCCGTGACGGCGATGAACGGCACCTCGTAGGGCACCTCGACGAGCGGCAGGTCGCGCTCGCGCGCCGCCGCGACGATCGCGTCGGGAACGTGCGCGTGCGAGAAGCCGGTGCCGAAGCCGAGGCCGGCAAGCTGGTGATCGGCGAGCCGGTCGACGAACGCGCGCTGGCGTCGCGGCATGTCGAGCTGAAGGCCCGTCGTCAGCAGCAGCTCGCCGCCGGACATCCACGGCGTCGGGTCCTCCAGCTCGGAGATGTGGACCCAGCGGACCGGCACCTCGAGGTTCGCCTCCCCCGCGAGCAGGCGCAGGTCGAGGCTTCGCAGGAGCTCCCCGATCGTCAGCATCGTCGCGCCTCCTCGTTCATCACTCTCTCCGCACCCCGACGCGCTCGGCCCCGCCACGCACGTGCATCCGCCGCGTCGCCTCCTCCAGCACAGGCCGCAGCACCGCCTCGATCTCCTCGAACTGCTCGGGCCCGGCGATCAGCGGCGGCGAGAGCTGGATCACCGGGTCGCCACGGTCGTCGGCGCGGCAGATGAGGCCGCGGCGGAACAGCTCGCCGGACAGGAAGCCGCGCAGCAGCGTCTCGGCCTCGTCGTCGTCGAACGTCTCCTTCGTGTCGCGGTCCTTGACCAGCTCGATCGCCTGGAAGTAGCCGGCCCCGCGCACGTCGCCGACGATCGGGATGTCGCGCAGCGACTCGAGCATGGCGCGGAACGGCGCCTCGTTCGCGCGCACATGCTCGAGGATCTCCTCGCGCTCATAGGCCTCGATCGCAGCGAGCGCGACCGCTGAGCAAATCGGATGGCCGGCGAAGGTGAAGCCGTGCAGGAACATCTCGGCGCCTTCCATGAACGGCGCGGCGACGCGATCGGAGACGATCAGCCCGCCGAGCGGGGCGATCGCGCCGGTGATGCCCTTCGCGGTGGTGATGATGTCGGGCTGGTAGTCGTAGCGCTGCGCCCCGAACCAGGTCCCCAGGCGCCCGAACGAGCAGATGACGTCGTCGGAGATCAGCAGCGCGTCGAACTCGTCGCAGATCTCCCGGACCCGCTGGAAGTAGCCCTCCGGAGGCGTGAAGCAGCCGCCGGCGTTCTGGACCGGCTCCATGATCACGGCGGCGACCGTCTCCGGGCCCTCGAACAGGATGCGGTCGCGCACCGCCTCCGCGAGCGAGGACGGGTCGATGCCGTCGGGCAGGCGGTAGAGGTTCGTGTTCGGCACGTGGACGCCGCCGGGCGTGAACGGCTCGAACGGCGTGCGCAGCGCCGGGATGCCGGTCGCCGAGAGGGCGCCGAGCGAGGCGCCGTGATAGGCGATCTCGCGCGCGACGACCTTCGTCTTGTTCGGGTTGCCGGTGAGCTTGTGGTAGCTGCGCGCGAGCTTCAGCGCCGACTCGACCGACTCGCTGCCGCCACTCGTGAAGAAGACACGGTTGAGATCACCGGGCGCGAGCGAGGCGAGCTTCGCCGCCAGCTCGATCGCGGGCGGGTGCGCGTAGGACCAGGTCGAGAAGAAGTCGATCTGCTCGGCCTGCTCGGCGCCCGCGCGAGCGATGTCGGCACGGCCGTGACCGAGGTTCGCGCAGAACAGCGAGGAGAGCCCGTCGAGATAGCGGTTGCCGTGCTCGTCCCACACGTAGCAGCCATCTCCGCGGACGATGATCGGGACCTCGGAGTCGGCGTAGGCGCCCATGCGGGTGAAGGCCATCCACAGATGCCGCTTCGCCAGCTCCTGGAGCGTGGCCGTGGCGCCCGTCGCGGGCTGCTCGGTCATCGCCATGCGCGCGATCTCCTCGTCCGTATGCGCCTAGTTGTACAACGGTACTCCCCGTTTGGGCTGCCAGGCAACCATCGCCTCGGCAGATGCGCGGCCAGGCGGTTGTACGAAACGGCCAGCCGGCGCGACTGTCAGCGCGCCGCGGCGGGCGAGGCGGCGGCGCGCACGGGCGCCGGCGTGAGCGCGGCGGCGACGACGACGAGCGCGAACGCGAAGCCCTGCAGCACGATCCCGAGCGCGCTGCCGGGGAGCGGATCGCCGAACACGATGATCCCGCCAAGGATCCCGGAGACGTTGGCGGCCGCGCCGGTGAGCGCGATCACGGGCACCGCCTCGCCGTCCTGCAGCCCCTTGGCCGAGGCGTAGAAGGCGGTGATCGACGCGACGACCGTGACCAGCGTCCAGGGCGAGAGCAGCGCGGAGAGCAGCCCGTGCGTGCCGACGAGACCCGTGATCGCCTTGATCGCGACGTCGGAGACGCCGAACAGCAGGCCGGCGGCGGCGCCGAGCATGACGCCGTGGTGGTGGTCGGGCGCGCCGATCCGCTTGCCCATGATCAGCAGCGCGCCGACGGCGATGAAGCCCGCCTCGAACGCGATCATCCCGGGCAGCGAGAACTCCG
>DATNAP010000087.1:0-17250 GCA_035572475.1 Conexibacter sp.
GTGCTCGTGCTCGTCGCCGCCCCGGCGGTCGGCGTGCACGTGCTCAAGCCGTATCAGGTCGAGCGTCTCACGGGCTTCGTGAACCCTTCACACGACCCGAGAAACGCGACCTACCAGGTCAACCAGTCGCTGATCGCGATCGGCTCCGGCGAGAAGACCGGCCGGGGCGTCGAGCATGCGACGCAGACGGGGCTCAACTTCCTTCCCGAGCACCACACGGACTTCGTGTTCAGCGTGGTGGGGGAGACGTTCGGCTTCGCCGGCGCCGCGCTCGTGCTGTCGCTCTACGCACTGCTGATCTGGCGCACCCTGCGCATCGTCACGTTGGCGAAGAACCTGTTCGGCGCGCTGATCGCCGGCGGCATCCTCGCGATGCTGATGTTCCAGCTCTTCGTCAACGTCGGGATGACGATCGGGATCATGCCGATCACCGGTGTGACCCTGCCGCTGATGAGCTTCGGCGGCGCCTCGTATCTGACCACGTTCCTCGCGCTCGGGCTCCTGCAGTCGATCCACGTCCAAGGACGGATCGCGCAGGGGTCGAAGGGTCGGGCGCTCGTCCTCTCTTAAAGAAGGCACACTCAAGCCATGAAGAAGCAAGTGCTGGTCAGCGTCGATCGCGGGGAGACCCGCGTCGCGCTGCTCGAGGCGACCGGACAGGTCGCCCCCGCGCCCAGACCCGGCAGACGCCGCCGCAGAAGAGCCGGAAACCCGGCCGCCGGCTATCGCGTCGCCGAGCTGTACCTGGAGCGCCGCGGCGGTCGCTCGATCGTCGGCAACATCTACAAGGGCAAGGTCGACAACGTGCTGGCGGGCCTGGAGGCCGCCTTCGTCGACATCGGCCTGGAGAAGAACGGCTTCCTGCACGTCGACGAGATCGTGCTGCCGGGCGTCGAGACGCCCAGGCGCGGTCGCGGGTCCGGCGGCAGAGACGGCCAGAAGATCCACGACCTGCTCAGACCGGGGCAGGAGATCACGGTGCAGGTCGTCAAGGACCCGCTCAAGACGAAGGGCGCGCGGCTCTCGATGGAGCTCGCGATCCCCGGCCGCTACATGGTCTACTCGCCGCAGGGGGAGGGCGTCGGCGTCTCGCGCAGACTGCCCGACAAGGAGCGCGACCGCCTGCGCAGGGAGGCCGCGAGACTGGATCTGCAGGGCGGCGGGGCGATCATCCGCACGGCCGCCTTCGGCGCCAGACGCGAGGACTTCGAGCGCGAGCTGCAGTACCTCTTCAAGCTCCACGAGGTGCTCGACAAGCGCGTCGAGGCCACGCAGGCGCCCGACCTCGTCTTCCAGGAGGCGGACCTGTCGGTGCGCGTCGTGCGCGACGTCTTCTCCGAGCACTTCGAGCGCGCGATCGTGGACGACGAGAAGCAGCACCAGCGGCTCGTCTCGTTCTTCACCCGCACGGCGCCGGAGCTGGTCGACCGCGTCGAGCTGTGGGAGGAGGACGCCTCGCTGTTCGAGCGCTACGACGTCGAGAGAGAGATCGAAGGAACGCTCTCGCGCCGCGTCGACCTGACCAGCGGCGGCTACCTGATGATCGACTACGCCGAGGCGCTGACCGTCATCGACGTCAACACCGGCTCGTTCATCGGGCGCGGCAGAGGCGCGCGCCTGGAGGACACGATCACGAGAACGAACCTGGAGGCGGCCGAGGAGGCCGTGCGCCAGCTGCGGCTGCGCGACATCGGCGGGATCATCGTCATCGACTTCATCGACATGGCGCGCGCGAAGAACCGCGACGCCGTGCTGAAGACGCTGCGCAGATCGCTTGACGAGGACCGCACGAAGACGTTCGTCGTCGAGATCTCGCCGCTCGGGCTGGTCGAGATGACGCGCCAGAACGTGACCGAGGGCGTGCGCGAGATCATGACCCGGCATTGCCCGACGTGCGAGGGCGAGGGCGTGATCCGCTCGGAGGAGACGATCGCGATCGCGTTCGAGCGCAGACTGCGCGAGCTGACGAGAACCGTCGAGGCGGAGGCGCTGCTGCTGCAGATCAACCCGCGGGTGTCTGCCGTCTTCACGCGCGACGGCGCGCGGATCCTGCGCCAGCTGGAGGAGCAGACGGGCAAGTGGTTCCACTTCGAGGGCTCCGAGGGGCTGCCGCTCGACCACTTCGCGATCACGATGGAGGGCACGCGCGAGCGGGTCGCCGAGCGCGCGCTGCCGTTCCGCGAAGGCGACGAGGTGCTCGTCACGATCGTCGAGCCGCACATGTACAACGTCGACGACGCGGTCGCGAAGATCGACGGCTACATCGTGTCGGTGACGGGCGGCGGGCGCCATGTCGGCGAGAAGCGGCTCGTGCGGATCGACGAGGTCGGGCGCACCGCCGCCGTCGCGACGCTCGTGGGGAACGGAAACGGTCCGGTGAGCGCCGGCGACGAGGAGGACGCCGCGCCGGAGGGCGAGGATGGCGTAGAATCGCCCGCTCGGCGCCGCGGCCGGCGAGGCGGACGGCGCCGTTCCCGTGCCACGTCGGAGTCGTAGAAGAAAGCCATGTACGCAATCGTCAAGACAGGCGGCAAGCAGTACCGGGTCGAGGAGGGCCAGTCCCTGCTCGTCGAGAAGCTGGCCGCCGACGAGGGCGCGAAGGTCGCGCTCGAGCCGCTGCTCTACCGCGGCGACAGAGAGATCGTCGACGGCGCCGACCTGTCGAAGGTCAAGGTCGAAGCCAGAATCCTGAGCCACGAGCGCGGCCCCAAGCTGCGCATCGTGAAGTTCAAGCCGAAGCGCGGCTACAAGCGCCGCACCGGCCACCGCCAGGACTTGACGCGCATCGAGGTCACGAGCATCAGATTCGGCGCGGCCAGAAGAGCGGCGGCGAGAGCGGGCGACGAGCCCGCCGCTGCGGCGGCCAGCGAGGAGGGGACGAGCAATGGCGCATAAGAAGGGGCTCGGCTCCTCCCGCAACGGCCGCGACTCGAACGCCAAGCGCCTCGGCGTGAAGGTCTTCGCCGGCCAGACGGTCACCGGCGGCGAGATCATCGTGCGCCAGCGCGGCACCCGCTTCAAGCCGGGCACCGGGGTCGGCATCGGCAAGGACGACACGATCTACGCGAAGGCGGCCGGCACGGTCGCCTTCACGACCGGCCGCCGCGGCCGCGTCATCAGCGTCGCCCCGGACGACGCCGCCTGACCTGCAAGTTCCGGGTCCATACGACCCGGAACTTGCACCTCACTCCGGCTGGAGGAGCGGGCGGACCATGATGTCGCTCACGTCGACCGTGTTCGGTCGGCTGACGGCATACATGACGGCGTCGGCGATCGCCTCCGGCGACAGCGCCCAGGCGGAGATGTCGTTCTCGAAGAACGGCGTCGCGACCATGCCGGGCTCGATCAGCGTGACGCGCACGCCGCTGTTGTCGTCGAGCTCGCCGCGGGCCGCCTGCGCCATCGCGGTCACGGCCCACTTCGTGCACGAGTAGAGCGAGCCGGGCAGCGCGACGCGGCCGGCGACCGAGCCGGTCAGCAGCAGGTGCCCGCGCGCGGCGCGCACGTGCTCGATCGTCGCGCGGATCGTCAGCGCGGCGCCGTAGACGTTCGTCAGCACCATCGACTTCCAGTAGTCGGGCGACTCCTCCAGGAAGCCGCGCTTCGCGCCGAAGCCGGCGTTGACGAAGACCACGTCGAGCCGGCCGAACGCGTCGAGCGCCGCCGAGACCATCGCCTGCTGCTGCTCCCACTCGGTCACGTCGCAGGCGACCGCAAGCGCCCGCTCCGCGCCGCCGAGCTCCGCCGCCAGCACTTCCAGCTTGTCGGTCGAGCGCGCCGCGAGCACGACGCGGTAGCAGGCCTGCGCGGCCGCGCGCGCCGTCGCGGCGCCGATGCCGCTGGAGGCGCCGGTGATGAGGAAGACGGGGTCGGGCATCTGCTCCTGCCTTTCAGCTCTCGAAGGTCGCAAGCGGGTGGCGTTCGCGCAGGAACTCCGCGAACAGCGGAACGGTGAAGTCGACGAGCCCCCGGCGCGGGCTCCAGATCAGCCCCTTGCGGATCAGTCCGTTGCGATAGACCGAGACGCCTCGCTGGTCGCTTGCGCCGAAGAGCTCGGCGACTTGGGCCGTCCGGCACGGGAGCGCCGGGACCGTCGCCATCGCGGCCAGGTAGCGCTGCTCGGCGTCGGTGGCCAGCTCCATGCGCGGCTCGAAGAAGTTCACCGCCAGCGACTCTCGCACGATCTCGCGCGCCGCCTCGACATCGTCCATCGCGATCGGCGATTCCTCCGCGTGATTCCACAGCTCCAGACCGTATTCCTGGAGGAAGTACGGATATCCGGCGGCCTGCTTCACGACGGCGCGCACGGCGTCCTCCTCATACTGCACGCCGAGCGCGGCAGCCGGTCCCACGAGCGCGGCACGAGCAGAGGCGTCGGTGAGCCGCCCCAGCTCTCGGTAGGTGAACAGCCGATCGGCATAGGGCTTCGCCGCCATCAGCCGAACCTGCAGGTCGGGGAGGCCCGCGCCGGCGAGCGCCACCGGCAGGCCGCGTCGGCTGATCGCCTGGAACGCGATGCAGATCGCGGCCAGCGACGGCTCGTCGAGGTTGTGCATCTCGTCGATCAGGAACAGGGCGCCGGTCTGCGCGCTCTGGGCGACCTCGCCCATCTCGACGAGCAGATCGGTCAGGTCCTGCTCGATGTCGCCGGAGTCGGCGACGCCGGTCGCCGCCTCGACGTCGAGCTTCACCTGAAGCCCGGACGGGACGGCGACGCTGAACGCCTTGACCACGCGCAACGCGTGGTCGACGCGTTCTTTGACGCGATGGCGACGGCTTGTCTCGCGCAGCAGCCGCATGACCATGCGTGTGAAGGTCACGCGGAAGTCGGGGTGCGAGCCGACCTCCTGGACGTCGGTGGTCGCCCAGCCGGCCTCGGTCGCGAGCACGTCGAGCTCCATCAGCAACACGGTCTTTCCCACGCCGCGCAGGCCGGAGTAGATGAGGCTTCGCTCGTAGCGGCCGGTGGCGAGGCGCTCGACCAGGGCCTGGAAGCGCTCCAGCTCTCCGTCGCGTCCGGCGAGCGTGGCGGGCTTGCGTCCGGCGCCCGGCGTGTAGGGGTTCTCGCGCTTGTGCACGTGGGCGATTCTCGCACTTTCTAAACCGCAGTTCTGCCCTTTAGAAATGGCGTGCGGCGCCGGGGATTTCTAAAACTCGTTTTAGAAACCGTTAGAAACGACCTGTGTGAGCGGAGTCCCTCGGCTCATGGCTGTCACGATGGCCGCGTGCTGTCCGACAGAGCGCGCATCCACGTCCAGGCCGGCGGCGGCGGGGACGGCTGCATGTCGTTCCGCCGCGAGTCGCGCGTGCCCAAGGGCGGCCCGGACGGCGGCGACGGCGGGCGCGGCGGCGACGTCGCGCTCGTCTGCGACGACTCGCTGCGCGACCTGCAGTTCTTCCGCCGCACCGCGCACTTCAAGGCCAGACGTGGCGGCCATGGCAGAGGGGCTCTGCGCCAGGGCGCAGATGGGGAGTTGCTCGAAGTGCGCGTGCCACCAGGGACGGGCGCGCTGCTGGAGGACGGCACGCGCCACGACCTCGTCGCGCCCGGCCAGCGCGCGGTCGTCGCGCGCGGCGGCTCGCCGGGGCGCGGCAACAAGCACTTCGCGACGCCGACGCGCCAGGCGCCACGCTTCGCCGAGCGCGGCCTGCCGGGCGAGGAGGGCTGGGTCGAGCTGCGCCTGAAGCTGCTGGCCGACGTCGGCCTCGTCGGCTTGCCAAACGCCGGCAAGTCCTCGCTGCTCTCCCGCCTCACGCGCGCGCAGCCGAAGATCGCCGACTACCCGTTCACGACGCTCGAACCGGTGCTCGGCACGATCGACGCCGACGACCGCCAGCTCGTGCTGGCCGACATCCCCGGCCTGATCGAGGGCGCGCACGAGGGCGCCGGGCTCGGGCACGACTTCCTCGCGCACGTCGAGCGCACGCGGCTGCTCGTGCACGTGCTCGACCTCGCGCCGATCGACGGCTCCGACCCGGTCGGGAACCACGCGACGATCGAGCGCGAGCTGGCCGCGCACGACGCGCGTCTCGCGGCCCTGCCGCGGATCCTCGCACTCTCGAAGGTCGACCTGGTCCCGCCTGCGGACGCGGCGCGCGCGGCCGCGGCGTGGCGCGAGCGGCTGGGGGAGGACGTGCCGGTCTTGCCGACCTCCAGCGCGACCGGCGAGGGGCTGGACGACCTGCGCCGCGCGCTGCTGGAGCGCGTCCCGCTCGCGCCGCCGCCGGAGGTGCCCGAGGTCGCGGGCCTCGCCGAGCACCAGGTCTTCCGGCCGGCCGCGGCCCGCGGGTTCCAGGTCGAGCGCCTGGACGACGGCCGCTTCCGCGTCGCCGGACAGGGGATCGACCGGCTCGTGCTGCGGTACGACGTCGAGAACGAGGAGGCGATGGCCCACCTCGAGCGCCGCCTCAAGCGCATCGGCGTGATCCAGGCGCTCGAGGACGCCGGCTTCGCCCCCGGCGACGACGTCGAGATCGGCGGCGTCGAGTTCGAGCTCGACCCGTCGTAGCGGCGGGCGGGCTCCAGCGCAGGCGCGGCGGCGCCCCGCCGGAGGGACCGCCGCCCGCGAGCGCGAATAAGCTGCGGCGGGATGGGTCCCGTCGTCCTCAAGCTCGGCTCCTCGATCGTCGCCGACGACGCCGGTCAGCCGCGCGCCGATGTCCTCGCGCACGTGTGCGAGGAGGCGGCTGCGCTGCACCGTGCCGGCCACGACGTCGCGATCGTCACCAGCGGCGCGATCGCGCGCGGGATGGGCGCGCTGGGCTTCACCGAGCGGCCGCGCGCGATCGACGAGCTGCAGGCGGCCAGCGCGGTCGGGCAGGGCAAGCTCTACGCCGTCTACGACGAGCTGCTGCGCGGCCACGGGATCGCGAGCGCGCAGGTGCTGCTGACCTTCCACGACCTCAGCGGCGAGCGCCGGCACTACCTCAACGCCCGCCAGACGCTGCGCAAGCTGCTCGACTGGCGCGTCGTGCCGGTCGTCAACGAGAACGACACGACCGCGACCGACGAGATCACGTTCGGCGACAACGACTTCCTCGCTGCGCAGGTGTCGATCCTGATCGGGGCGGAGCTGCTGATCCTGCTGACGTCCACCGACGGCCTCTACACCGGCGACCCGCGGCTCGATCCGGACGCGCGGCCGGTGCGGGAGGTGGCGGACTTCGCGGCGCTGGAGGCGCTCGACATCCGCCAGACGACGACGACGCACGGCTCGGGCGGGATGCGCTCGAAGGTCGTCGCGGCCGAGATGGCGACGGCGGCGGGGATCCCGGCGGTGATCGCGAACGGCCTCGCCGAAGGCGCGATCGCGGCGGCGGTGGCGGGCGAGCCGGTCGGCACGCGCTTCCCGCCGCGGGCGGGCGGCTACTCGTCGTTCAAGCTGTGGCTCAAGTACGCGAAGCCGGCGCGCGGCACGCTCGCCGTCGACGCGGGCGCCGCGCGCGCGCTGCGCGAGGGCGGCACGTCGCTGTTGCCGGTCGGCGTCGTGGCGGTCGACGGGGACTTCGACGCGGGCGACGCGGTCGACGTCACGCACGCCGGCGGCCCGGTCGGGAAGGGGATCGCGAGCTGCTCGGCGGCTGACCTGCGCCGCGTGATGGGCCTGAAGTCGGAGGAAGCGCGCGAGCTGCTCCCGAACCGCGACGAAGAGGCGATTCACCGCGATCACTTCGTGCTGGCGTAGCGGCGCGCCGGCGGCCGGCCGCCGTCCCCGCCCTAGAGTTGCGCGCATGACCGCCGCCCTCACCGCCGACCTGCGCGCGCTCGTCGGCGACGCCGGCGTCGGCGATCCCGCCGACCGCCGCTGGGGGCGCGACGCGACCGAGTCCCAGGGCGTCGAGGGCCGGCCCGACGCGGTCGTGCTGCCGGCGAGCACGGAGGAGGTGCGCGCGGTCGTGGCATGGTGCTGCGAGCGCGCGCTGCCGATCGTGCCGCGCGGCGGCGGCAGCGGCTTCGCCGGCGGCGCCGTGCCCGTGCACGGCGGGGTCGTCGTCGCGCTCGACCGCATGGCGCGCGTGCGCAGCTTCGACCCGCTGCTGTGGCGGATCCACGTCGAGGCCGGCCTGCGCACGAGCGAGCTGCGGCGGATCGCGCGCGAGAGCGGGCTGCTGTTCCCGCCCGACCCGGGCGCCGCGGAGCAGTCGCAGATCGGCGGCAACATCGCGACGAACGCCGGCGGTCCGCACGCCTTCAAGTACGGCGTGACCGGCCGCTGGGTGACCGGGTTGGAAGCCGTCGTGCCGCCCGGCGAGGTGGTCGCGGTCGGCGGGCCGCTGCGCAAGGACGTCGCGGGCTACGACCTGAAGTCGCTGCTGATCGGCTCGGAGGGGACGCTGGGGATCGTCACCGCGGCGTGGCTGCGGCTGATCCCGGCGCCGGAGGCGGCGGCGCCGGCGATCGCCTTGTATCCCGACGCGCGCACCGGCTGCGGCGCGATCGAGCGCGTGCTCGGCTCCGGCATCCAGGCCGCCGCGATCGAGTACCTCGACGCCGGCACGCTCGCGGCTGCCGGGCCGGCGGCGCCCTTCGACGTGCCGTCCGGCGCGTTCGCGGTGATCGCCGAGGCGGACGGGTCGGCCGCGGAGACCGCGGCGGTCGCGGCGGCGCTGCGCGAGGCGCTCGCCGACGACGCGCTGCTCGTGCACGCGCCCGAGCGCGCCGCCGACGTCGCCGCGCTGTGGCGCTGGCGCGACGGCATCGCGATCGCGGTGACGGCGCAGCGCGGCGGCAAGATGTCGGAGGACGTCGCGGTCCCGCTCGACCGACTCGCCGACGCGATCGAGGCGACGCTGGAGATCGGCGCGCGCCACCGGCTTCCGGCCTGCAGCTGGGGCCACGCCGGCGACGGCAACCTGCACGCGACGTTCATGGTCGACGCCGCCGACCGCGAGGAGCTGAAGCGCGCGAGCGCCGCCGCGGCCGAGCTGTTCGCGACCGCCGCCGCGATGGGCGGCACGATCTCCGGCGAGCACGGCCTCGGCTGGGTCAAACGCGGCCACCTCGGACACCAGTGGAACGACGCCACGCTGCGCCTGCACCGCGCCGTCAAGACCGCGATCGACCCGCAGAACCTGATGAACCCCGGCAAGAAGGTCTGAGCCGCGGCAATCTCTACGTCTCTACGACGTTCAAGTTGCAGCGGCTCCGCCGGTACCCTTCCCGCCATGGCCATCGACACGACCTCGCCGGTCGCCGACGTCTGCCGCGCGGCGAAGGCGGCCGCGGCGCCGCTGGCTGCGCTCGACACGCGGGTGAAGGATGCGGCGCTGCACGCCATCGCGGACGCGCTCGTCGAGCGCGCGCCGGAGATCCTCGAGGCGAACCAGCGCGACCTCGAGGCCGGTCGCGCGAACGAGATCGGCTCGGCGCTGCTCGACCGCCTCGCGCTCGACCGCACGCGCATCGCCGCGATCGCCGACGGCGCGCGCGCGATCGCGGCGCTGCCCGATCCGGTCGGCGAGACGATCGACGGCCACAGGCTGCCCAACGGCGTCGACGTGCGGCGCGTGCGCGTCCCCTTCGGCGTCGTCGGCGTGATCTACGAGGCGCGCCCGAACGTGACGATCGACGCGGCGGCGCTGTGCCTGAAGTCGGGCAACGCGATCGTCCTGCGGGGATCGAGCACCGCGGCGCACTCGAACGCGGTGCTCGCGGCGATCGCCTCCGAGGCGGCGATCCAGGCCGGCGTGCCGGCCGGCGCGATCCAGCTGCTGGCCGGCGGCGGGCGCGAGGAGCTGGCCGAGCTGGCGCGGCAGGACGGGATCGTCGACCTGATCTTCCCGCGTGGCGGCGAGGGCCTGAAGGATGCCCTCAAGGCGGTCGCGACGGTGCCCGTGATCTACGCGGCGTCAGGCAACTGCCACGTCTACGTCGACTCGGACGCCGACCTCGACGCGGCCGAGGCGATCGCGCTCAACGCGAAGGTCCACCGCCCCGGCGTCTGCAACGCGGCCGAGACGCTGCTCGTCCACGCCCACATCGCCGAGGACTTCCTTCCCCGCGTACTGCGCACGCTGCACACGGTCGGCGTCGAGCTGCGCTGCGACGAGCGCGCCGCTGCGCACGCGCGCGACCACGAGGGCGCGATCCCGGTCGTGCCCGCGACCGAGCGGGACTGGGCGACCGAGTACCTCGACCTGATCATCGCCGTGAAGGTCGTCGACTCCGCCGAGCAGGCGATCGCGCACGTCAACCGCTACGGCTCGGGCCATTCGGAGGCGGTCGTGACGGAGGATCTCGGCATCGCGCGCGCCTTCCAGCTCGGCGTCGACGCCGCCTGCGTCTACGTCAACGCCTCGACGCGCTTCACCGACGGCGGCGAGTTCGGGATGGGCGCGGAGATCGGCAACTCGACGCAGAAGCTGCACGCGCGCGGGCCGATCGGCCTGCGCGAGCTGTGCACCTTCAAGTACCTCATCGAGGGCACCGGCCAGGTGCGCATTTGAGGCTGGGGATCCTCGGCGGCACGTTCAACCCGCCGCACATCGGGCATCTCGTCTGCGCGCAGGAGGCGCACGCCCAGCTCGCGCTCGACCGCGTGGTCCTGATGCCGGCGCCGCGTCCGCCGCACAAGCGCGTGGCCGCCGACCCGGGCGCGGAGGCGCGCTTCGAGCTGTGCCGCCACGCGGTCGCCGGCGACGAGCGCTTCGCGGTCTCGCGCTTGGAGCTGGATCGGCCGGGGAAGTCCTGGACGGTCGATACCCTGAGGGCGTTGCGTGACGAGACACCGCAGGATGACCTGACCTTCATCGTAGGGGGTGACATGGCCCGCAGCCTGCCGACGTGGCGGGAGCCGGAGGCCGTGCTCGAGCTGGCGACGCTCGCCGTCGCCGAGCGCGCCGGATCCGAGCGCGAGGACATCCGCGGCGCGCTGCGCGGGCTGGGCGCCGCCGCCGGAGAGCACGTGCGCTTCTTCGACATGCCGCGGATCGAGGTCTCCTCCTCGCTGGTGCGCGAGCGCGTCGCGACCGGTCGTCCGATCCGCTACCTCGTCCCCGATGCGGTCGCCGAGGCGATCGCGCAGAACGGCTGGTACGCGGCATGAGCGACGAATTGCAGGGCGCCGAGCTGGCCGAGGCGATCGCCGGCTTCGCGGCCGACAAGAAGGCCGTGGAGATCGTCGAGCTGGACCTGCGCGGCGTGCTCGGCTACGCCGACTACTTCGTGATCTGCTCGGGCAACAGCGACCGCCAGGTGAAGGCGATCCACGACGGCGTCCACGAAGGGATGAAGAAGCAGCACGGCGTGCTGCCGCGCCGCGTCGAGGGACTGCCGCAAGCGCACTGGGTTCTGATGGATTATCTCGACGTGGTCGTCCACGTCTTCACGCCCGAGACACGCGCGTTCTATCGCCTGGAGCAGCTGTGGGGCGAGGCCCCGGCGCGCACGCTCGTCGCGGACGTGGGCTGACAAGCCAACGACCGACGGAGGAGCCACCGCCATGGGGCGCAACCTCGCGAGCCTGCTGACCGACTCGGCCGCGCGCTGCCCGCAGCGCCCGGCGATCAAGCTCGAGGACGCGACGATGACGTTCGCGCAGCTCGACGACGCCTCCGCCCGCTTCGCCGGCCTGCTCGCCGCGCGCGGGTTCCAGCCGGGCGACCGCGTCGGCGTGATGCTGCCGAACGTGCCGTACTTCCCGGTCGCCTACTACGGGATCCTGCGCGCCGGTGGCGTCGTCGTGCCGATGAACGTGCTGCTGAAGGAGCGCGAGATCGCCTACTACCTGGAGGACTCCGGCGCGCGGCTGCTGTTCGCGTGGGCCGAGTTCGGCGAGGAGGCGCGCCCCGGCGCGGCGGCCGCCGGCGCAGAGCTGGTCGAGGTCGCGCCGCGCGCCTTCATGGAGGAGGTGATGGCGGCCGAGCCGCGCGCCGGGCTCGCGGAGGTCGCCGACGAGGACACCGCGGTGATCCTCTACACGTCGGGCACGACCGGCTCGCCGAAGGGCGCCGAGCTGACGCACGCGAACCTGTACGGCAACGCGAAGACGAAGGTCGAGACGCTGATCCAGCTCCGCGAGGGCGACGTGATCCTCGGCGCGCTCCCGCTGTTCCACAGCTTCGGCCAGACGGCCGCGATGAACGCCGGCATGATGGCCGGCGTCTGCCTCACGCTGCTGCCGCGCTTCGACGGCCTCAAGGCGCTGCAGATGATGGAGCGCGACCGCGTGACCGTGTTCCTGGGGGTGCCGACGATGTACTTCGCGATGCTCGCGGTGCCGGCCGGCGAGCGGCCCGACACCTCCTCGCTGCGCACCTGCATCTCCGGCGGCGCGTCGCTGCCGGTCGAGGTGCTGCGCGCGGTCGAGGCGCAGTTCGGCGTCGCGATCCTGGAGGGCTACGGGCTGAGCGAGACCTCTCCCGTCGCCTCGTTCAACCACCCGGACAAAGAGCGCAAGCCGGGCTCGATCGGGACGCCGATCCGCGACGTGCAGATGCAGGTCTTCGACGAGCACGACAACGAGCTGCCGCCCGGCGAGGTGGGGGAGATCGTCATCAGAGGTCCGAACGTGATGAAGGGCTACTGGCGCAAGCCCGACGCGACCGCCGAGGCGATGCGCGGCGGCTGGTTCCACAGCGGCGACCTCGCGCGCATGGACGAGGACGGCTACTTCTTCATCGTCGACCGCAAGAAGGACCTCATCATCCGCGGCGGCTACAACGTCTACCCGCGCGAGGTCGAGGAGGTGCTCTACGAGCACCCGGCCGTCGCCGAGGCCGCCGTCGTCGGGATCGAGGACGCGGCGCTCGGCGAGGAGGTCGGCGCCGTCGTCGCGCTGAAGGCGGGCGCAGAGGCGACGCCGGACGAGCTGCAGGCGTTCGTGAAGGAGCGGCTCGCCGCCTACAAGTACCCGCGCCACGTGTGGCTCGTGCCCGAGCTGCCCAAGGGCCCGACCGGCAAGATCCTCAAGCGCGAGATCGCGGTGCCGCAGCAGGCCCCTCAGGCCTCCTCGTAGACCTCCAGCCGGAACGACGCCATGTCGACGCCGCCGTCGGCCATCGCGGCTCTCAGGTCGGGGTCGGCGAAGAACGCGCGCGCCTGCTCGGCGCTGCCGAAGCGGTGCATCACGAGCACGTTGCTGGGGTCATCGGCGGCGCGGTAGACGGCCTCCTCGACGACGCCGCCGGCGCGCTGGAGGTCGGCGACGCCGTCGTAGGCGCGGCGCCAGGCGTCGTAGTCGGCGACGCGGTGCTGGACGAAGGTGGTGGCCATGGAAACCTCCCGGTCGGGATGCTTGACAGACGCGACTAACTTCGCACAGCTAGGCTCCCGCCGCGATGGCGATCACGGTCTATGAGAAGCGCACCTGCACGACGTGCCGCAAGCTGGCGGAGCTGCTGCGCGAGCGCGGGATCGACTTCGACACGGTCGAGTACCACGTCGAGGGGCTGACCGAGCCGGAGCTGCGCGAGCTGCTCGCGAAGGCCGGCCTCCCCGCGAGCGCCGCGCTGCGGATGCGCGAGGACGGCGCCGCCGAGTTGGCGGCGGCCGGCGACGAGGACGCGATCGTCGCGGCGATGGTCGAGCGGCCGGAGCTGCTCCAGCGACCGATCGTCGTCAACGGCGACCGCGCCGTGCTCGCGCGTCCGGTCGAGCGCGTGCTCGAGATCCTCTAAGCTCCTGCGAGGCTAATACACCTCGCTTTGGTATTTTGTCCCCCGATCTACCGGGGCAGGGGATATGAGCCGGTCATCGTCGGCCGATGCGTTACCGGGCAACGCGCGCAGTCGGTCCGTGGCAGAGCAACTGCGTCAGCGCGTCTTCGGGCGGGGGGAGGAGCTGCGCGTCCGTCGCATCGCGCCGGAGGAGCTCGCATGGGCCGCAGCTGCTCCGGCGGCAGTGCTCGCGGCCGCGGCGATGTTCGCGCTCGGGCCGTCGCTCGGCCATCTGCTGTTCCGCGCCGGCTCCGACCCGCTGTGGCCGGCGGGATGGTGGGAGACGCGTGGCCACGCAGAACCCGCCAAGCATGCGCGGTATCTGCTTGCCGCGGCCTCGCCGTTGCTCCTGGCGGCGATCGTGCCGTGGAGCGCGCGACGCTCGGGGCTGCTGCCACAGCGCCTCGTGCGTGCGCTCGCGCTCGCCACGAAGGGGCTGCTCGTCGCAGTCGTGGCTGCGGCGCTGATCCACCAGCACTCGATAGTCGGGGAAGCCCCATCTCAGCCGTGGCCGCCGGTCTTCGGCGTCGCGTCGATCGCGGCAGCAGTCGCGATCGCGCTCGCCCTGGGCATGGCGTCGCGGCGGCGGGGAATCACGGAGCGCGTCGCCGCCATCGCCCGAGAGACGACTGGACGCCGCGTCGCGGGCCTCGCGATCGCTGTCTGCTTCGTGGCGATCTGGCTGCTCAAGGTGCCGTTGGCGGACGGGTCCGTCGAAGAAACGGCCTACTACAACCTCGCGTGGACGCTGAACGACGCGTTCGCCGTGCTCGACGGCCGGACGCCGCTGGTCGATTACCACGCGATATACGCGAAGCTGCTGCCGTACCCGGCCGCGCTCGGGCTGTCCGTATTTGGCACAACCACGATCGTCTACACGACGCTCATGGCGGTCCTCGACGGGCTCGTCCTCGTCGCCGTCTACGGCGTCTTTCGACGTCTGGCACGCAGCTCGCTGCTCGCCGTCGCGCTGTTCCTCCCGTTCGTGGCCGTGAGCGACATCACCATCGCCCGCACGCGGTTCGGCGCAGTGAGCCCCATGACGCTGGCTGCATTGTGGCCCATGCGCTTTGGCGGGGCGTATCTGCTCGCGTGGTTGACCGCGCGACGCCTGGAGCGGCCCCTGTCCCGACATCTGTGGCTGCTCTTTTTCGTCGGCGGACTGGTGGCCATCGACAATCTGGAGTTCGGCGGGGGTGCGCTCGCGGCGACGGTCGTGGCGCTGCTCTCGGCGCGGCCGACGCAGTGGCGCCGGGAGGGTCTGAGGCTTGCCGGCTCCGCGGCCGCGGGCCTGCTCGCCGCGGGCGCGGCGGTCTGCCTGCTCACGCTGCTGCGAGCCGGCGCGCTGCCGAATCCGGCCCTCTTGCTGGAGTGGCCGAGGATCTTCGCCGATCTCGGCTGGTTCTCGGTTCCGCTCACGGCCATCGGGCTCCATCTCGCGATCTACGTGACGTTCGTCGCCGCGCTCCTCACCGGGGCGGTTCGCGTCGCGCGGCGCGACGAGGACGTGCTGCTCACGGGCATGCTGCTGTGGAGCGGCGTGTTCGGACTGGCCGCGGGCGGCTACTTCGTCGCGCGGCCCGACGTCTACAAGCTGACGCCCATGGTGTCAGCCTGGAGCTTTGCCTTGACGCCGCTCGTGGTCGTCTGCGTGCGCGCGCTGCCCTCGAGCCGCGGCGGGCGCCCGCAGCTCGCGCATCTGCTCGTCCTCTTCGGGTTCGCGCTCTCGGTCACCGCGCTCGCGAGGCAGTCGTGGCCGCAGCACCAGATCCAGCGCCTCAGCAGCGCCGAACCGTCTTTCGGCTACGTGCCGTTCGCGGAGCAGTTCGTACGCGGCCACGTGCCACGCGGGGAGACGGTCGCGATCCTCCTGCCGATGAGCTTTCGGATCGCATATGACCTCAGACTCAGAAACGTCACGCCGTACGGGCTCGAGAACGCGATCGTCACGCGGAGGCAGATGGACCGGCTGCTTGCGGCGCTGCGCCGAGCGGACGTCCACAAGGTGTTCCTGCCGATGCCCGGACGCAGAGTCGCGCAGGAGGGCGAAACGCCGCGCGCCCATTTGCGGCTGCTCATTCGCGCCGGGTATGTCGTGGGGCCGAGGTGGGTGGAACCCGGCGTGATGGAGCTCACGAGACCCTGATCGCCAGGCGCTGTCCGTCCAGCTAGCTCGCGTGCCGGCCGTGCGTCGGCGCGTCGCCGCCGCGTCGTTCCAGCTCCTCGTCCGCGAGGCCGCGCTCGTGCAGGTCGGCGCGCGCCTCGTGCAGCTCCGCTTCGGCCCGCGCGTGCTTCGCCTCGCTCTCGGCCACGCGCGCACGCGCGGCCTGCTCGCTCGCGGCTTCCCGATGCTGCTCGGCCAGCTCGCCGCGGCGCGCTTCGAGCTTGCGCCGGCGGCTGCTCGCGCGCACGCGCGAGGCGAGCGCGACCAGCAGGGCGAGGACGATCAGGGCTCCGACGACGATGGCGACGATCGCTCCGGTCGACACGGGGATCCTCCTTCGCTCGTGTGGGTTCGTGCTGAGACCTACCCGTCCTCGCCGAAGCGATGCGCGCGCCTCTCGACGGGGTCAGAGTGACGCCGTGCAGGGGTCCAGCGATTGGCGCAAGCGGCCGATGAGAAGGCTGAACGCCATGCGACCGCGCGAGGACCTCACGCCGTGAGCTCGATGCCGACGCTCGGCCGCGCCCTGTCCGGGCGTCCTGCGGGGCCGGCGGTCGCGCGCCATGGCGACGGCGCGCGCCCGCCCGCGCCTCAATCCGCGGCGCACCCGCGCCGGCACGCGCTCGGCCTGCTCGCGGCCGTGGCGCTCGGCGTCGCCGTGACCGTCCTCGTGACGACGATCCCGAGCCTGCGCTACGGCCCGCAGCGCCCGGTGCTGCACGCGCAGATCGCAACCGCCGCGGCGCTCGTCGCGCTGCTCGTGGCGCTGCTGGCGGCCGGCCGCTACCGCCGCGACGCGCTCGTCGCCGACGTGCTGCTCGCGCTCTCCTTCGGCGTGCTGGGCGTCTCGAACCTCGTCACGAGCGCGATCCAGGGGGCGACCGGCGAGAGCCCGCGCGGGGCGCTCGCATGGATGCCCGTCTCCGGTCGCCTCGTGGCGGCGGCGTTGCTTGCGGTCGCCGCACTCAGCGCGACGCGCGCCGTACGCCGTACTCAGCACACGGCGCGCCTGCTCGCGTTCGCAAGCGCCGCCGCGGTCGCGCTGCTCGCGCTCGGGCTCGCGGCGCTCGACCCGCAGCTGCCGCCGGCGATCGCCGTGGGCGCCGCGGCGAACGGCGTGCCCTTCGGACCCTTCGCGGGCAGCGCCGCCTCGATCGCGCTCAAGGGTGCCTGCCTCGCGCTCGTCGCGGTCGCGGCGATCGGCTTCGCCGCGCGAGCGCGACGCACGCCCGACGGACTGTCGGTGCCGCTGTCGTGGGGGACCGCACTGCTCGCGTTCGCGTGGCTCAACTCGCTGCTCGTCCCGTCGCTGTACGTCAACTGGTTCTACGCCGGCGACGTGCTCGGGCTCGTGGCCTACGCGCTGCTCGCCGGCGGCGCGGTCGCCGAGATCCGCGCGGTCCAGCGCGACCGCGCGCGGCTCGCGGCGC